>CAZFIV010000035.1:0-60114 GCA_964519665.1 uncultured Myxococcales bacterium | reverse complement strand
CAGGGGGAGTCAGTCCCCTCCCGGTAAGCGTCGGAGCGCCGGGTAGCAGGCCCCCGGGCATCGAACAGACCCAGGGTCCTGAAGCCGGGTGTCAAAAGCGCATGATGCGACGAGAGTCGTACCGGGAGAGCTGTATCGCCTGCGCGGCACGACGCGCTATCCGGAGGCGGCGCTATGCGACGGTCCGAGATCTCTTTGGTACGCCGTGTGCGGGAGAATCGCACGCACGGTTTGAACGGGGGCCTTACCGGAATTCGGTCCCAGGAAGAAGGAAGGTAAGGTCTACCAATGTTGCGGTTCCGCTCGGACGGATTGCTTCGGACGTTCCACCTCGGATGGAAGCGCCATGCCGTTTCGCTGCTTGTCGTCGCGACATCGACGCCGGTCGGCGGACGGATCGCCGAAGCGGCGGAGGTCGTCCGGGCGCGGGTGCCGACCGTCCTGGTCATGCTCACGCCGCCCGGACGAACGCTTTCGGTTCCGTACTCGACGCTGCTCGAATCGGCCAGTGCGGCTATTGAGTGGAGGACCGACCTCGAGGTCCTGCGTCCGGAGCGGGTGAACGTAGACCCCGGACGGCTCGCGCGGTGCGGGGCCCGCCAGCGGATGACGTGTTGGGCCCGCGTGGTCGCGGATGCGCACGGCCGTAACGACCAACCGGTGCAATATGCGTGGCTGGTGGTCGGCCAACCCGTCTCGCCAGGGCAGGATCGCCTCTACACGCTCATGCTCGACATCGAAGCCGTTCGGCGGATCTACCGAACGGCTCCCCGAACCGACGCAGACTGGCGCGAACGGGTCGAGGACTGGATCTTTCGCTCGACGCCTCAAAGCCGGCCGATCGTGGTCGACAGCAGCGAACCCGGTCAGGTCGACGCCTATTTCGACAAGGTTGTGCGGGAGACGCTCCGGGATCCGCTCGTCGAGAAGGGACGCTGGTGGCCCTCTGGGCGACTGCTCATCGAAGGCACGGAGGCCGGATTGACGGTGGAGATCGACCGAAACGAGGTAACGACGACGACCGACGATGTGACCGAGATCGGACCGCTGCGCGCCGGTCTCCGAGAGGTCGTGATTCGGGGCCCCGATGACCACGAAGTTCGGGAGGTGGTCCAGGTGCCCGTCGGTGGTCAAGCCAAGCTCGATTGGTTTGGGCCGCCCAAAGAGACGCCGGCCTCTCGGACGATCACCCGCTGGGGAGGCCTCGGCCTGCTCGCGGCCGGGGTCGTGGTCACCGGCATCGGGTTCGCCCAGGCGCAGGATGTCGAAGGGGTGTGTATCGTTCGCGAGGGTGAGCCGGACTGTCCAGGCCTCGGGGCGCCCACGCTGGGCTTCGATCCCGGTCAGGCGCCGACCACCAACCCCGACGATATCAACCCACCCGGACTTCAGATCTCTTCGCTCGGGCTGGCCATGATCAGCACCGGCGCGACCTGGTCCGCAGGCGCTTGGTGGCTCGAGTCGGAGGACGTCCCCCTCTGGATGACCTGGCTGGCGGGCCTCGCCGCCGGGGGTCTGACCTATGCGGTCTCGGCGCTGGCCCAGGGTGGCTGACATGAGACGCCTGGCCCGGTTCCTTCTGCCGTGCTTGGCGATCCTCGTGAGCGTCGGCGTAACGGTCTGCTCACCGTTGGAGGACGTCCGCGTCGAGGTTCCTCCAGATATCGCGGTCGGTGGTGTGGTTCGCCTCGATGCCGACGACGCGGTCATCGACGGCTCGGCTTTGGTGCCCTGGACGTCGAGCTTGCCGGTGTTTGCGGAATCCAACGACACCACGGTGCTCGTTGGGTTCACCGACGCTCAGCTTGCCCCCTATCCTGACTTGGTCGGCTCTGGCGACCGGCTTCAGGGGGCTGTAGGCTGCACAAACCGACTTCCCGCGCCGAGTTTCGCGGTCGTTGTTTCGTCCCAAGGCGCGGTGCCCGTCTCGCCCGACCTTCTTCCGGCCATTTCGACTTCCATGGTCGCCAGTACCTGTCCACACACCGCTCCCGGCGATTGGGCGGTCGATGTCACGTGCTTCGATCGGCGATGCCGTCCCGTGGTCCGGACCGTCGATGCGTGTACCGTCGTGCTCGACCTCGGTCAGTGTGGAGGCGGAGAAGTCCAGGTCACCGTCGATGCCCACGGTCAGGGGTGTGCCGTCTATCGTGACGGTGCCGGGGCGTGCGAGACGGCCCCGGATGCCTATTCGACGGCTTCGTTCGAGTGTACCGCGGATGCCGAGCGGCAGTGCCGGATCCACATCTATCGCGATGCCCGAAACGTGCCGGCCCCATTCACCGCGCTCCGCAAGAAATGGGCGGAAGGAGGCCCTCTCGTACCGGCCTTCGTCAACGAGCGGGTCTGGATCGGAGCTCGTTCGATGCGGACCGGGTACGCCTCCGGCATGACGCTGCTGGATGGCCGGGTGATCGTGAGCGGGCCCTCGGCCGAAGACGAGTTCAAGTGCACGGTTGATTCCGGCCTGTTCTATTTGATAGATGCGGAGAGCCTCGACACCCGCATCGTCCCCGGCGTGGGGTGCGCTCAGGCGTTATCTGCGGACCCCGGGGGCCAAACGTTTTTGGGCGCCCATGCCGTGCAGAACGGCTGGCAGATCGGTCGATTCGATCGCGATGGCCGGTTGCTCGACAGCAAGCCCGTCGGCGACGCGGAGGTGAATCAGACCGAATTGCCCACCGGCTTTTCGCTTGGGTTTCGACCGGAAGTGATCCTGAGACCCCCGGATTCGGAGGAGGTCTGGTTGGTCATGTACGACAACCGTAACGAGACCAATCTTCCGGGCACTATCGTTATCCCCATCGATCCGGAGACCCTGGTCGCCCGGCCGCCGGTCAAGCTCAGTGAATGGCGGCGGAGCTTTTCGGCTGCGGTTACCCGCTCCGACGAATACGCGATCGTGGCCGAGATCAGCGCCAGCGTCGGCTGGTTCGACAACGGCGCAAGCGAGCCTTCGGTAAGCCACCAGGTGCCGGAAGAAGACATCGTCAAGAATGTCCTGTACACGCTGCTTCCTCTGGGGCCGGACCGACTCCTGCTGACGGCGCGGGGGTACGCGCCGGCCATGGTCGTCGACCGGGATGGAACGATCGAACGGATGGCGCACCCGGCGGGTGAAGAGGCGCAGGTGATGATGCGACTCGCTGACTGGGACGGTCCCATCAAGCTGGCGGTCGGCATGCAGACCATCAACGACGGTCGACGCGAAGCGATCGTGGCCCTTCTCGATTCGGAGAACGACCGGTTCCTCCCCGGCGCTTGGGTCATCGGTGACGGGATGCCCTCGTTCACCCAGACCGACGCGTTGGGGCGCCACTATGTCCTGCTGCCGTGGTTCGGCGACATCGTCCGAATCGATCCGCACCCCGAGGACTGATTGTGCTTCGCACGAATACCGATCCGCTTCGCGGTTCGGCTATGTGCGCCCGGTCATCCAGCGCTGCAGCCTTGTCATCGCTCCGCAGGCTCCGCTCGCGTTCTCGCCGTCGAGCGGTCCTGGCTCGGAACTTTCGCCGCCGAGGCCGGAGCCGCAGTGCTCTCCTTGCGCCCCGGGAGCCCCGGTGCAGGAGACAGGTTGCTAAGGATGGCTTTTGGCGACCGATTCCTGAGTAAATTCAGATTGTCATACTTGGCACGCGACCTGCTCTGAAACTGTGCAGGAGATACACCACGATGAACAAGAATTATGCTCGAGTCTTCGTTTCGGCCGCCGTTCTGACCGTTGGGTTGGGTGTTGGCGCCTTTGCATTCGCGAAATCATCCAGCGGTCAATCGGCCCCTCGACGGCTGACGGAGGACAAGACCTCCAAAAAACTTGCTCGAGAGTGGGTCTGGGAGCGCAAATCGATCTCGTTCGACGACATGTATGCGCGCTGATTCGACGCATGAGCGTCGAGAATGTGGGCGTTCGGCTCGTCCCCGGCTAAGACAGTAGTGTGGCTGGCCGACCTACCCTCGAATTCGTCCCGCTCGGTGGAACCGGGGAGATCGGGATGAATCTGAACCTCTACTCGACTGAAGGTCGCTGGCTGATGGTCGACGCCGGGGTGATGTTCGAACGAACGCCCGACGACGATCAGGTCGTCCTTTATCCCGACCCCGCATTTATCGAAGAGCGGCGCCATCGGCTGGAAGCGATCGTGGTCACCCATGCCCACCAAGACCACTTGGGTGCCGTGGCCGATCTTTGGCCACGGTTGCGGGTCCCGGTCTACGCCACGCCGTTCGCGGCGGCGATGCTGGAGGGGCCGCTCGAAGAGGCCGGTCTCCTCGGGAAGGTCCCGGTGCGATTGCTCGAAGAGGATGCTCGCTTCCGAATCGGGCCCTTCGATCTGGAGCGGATCCCGCTGACTCACTCGACGGTGGAGATGGGAGCCTTGGTCATTCGTACGGCTGGCGGCACGGTTCTGCACACGGGCGACTGGAAGCTCGATCCCGACCCTGTCGTGGGTTCCCTAACCGATGAGCCGGCCCTCAAGCGCGTGGCTCAAGAGGGCATCGATGTGGTGGTCAGTGATTCGACCAACGCCGACATTCCCGGCTGGACGCTGTCGGAAGGTGACCTGCCGGGGGCTCTTCGCCGGGTGTTCCTCGACCGTAAGGGGCGGATCGCCGTCCCTTTCTTCAGCTCTAACGTCGCCCGCGTCGAGACGCTGGGCCATGTCGCCGAAGAGCTCGGCCGCGACCTCGTCTTCGTTGGCCGCTCGCTCGAGCGGACGGTCGCCGCCGCTCAGAAGGCCGGCTATCTGCAGTCGCTGCCCCGGGTGGTGCCGTTTCGGATGTACGGCTACTTACCGCCGGAACGAGTGCTGATGCTGTGTACGGGCAGTCAAGGCGAGCCGAAGGCTGGTCTGGCGCGCATCGCCGCCGATGAGCATCAATTCGTCTACCTCGAGGAGGGCGACACCGTCGTGTTCAGCTCGCGAGTCATTCCGGGCTGCGAGGACTCGGTAGAGCGGCTGATACGAATGCTCGAAAAGAAGGGTGTCGAGGTGATTACGGACCAGGATGCGTTCGTTCACGTGAGCGGTCATCCTCGCCAGGACGAGTTGCGGACCTTTTACGAGTGGGTTCGACCCTCGTGGGTTCTTCCGGTTCACGGTACGCCCCCCAAGCTCGATGCTCACGCCGACTTGGCCGAAGACATGGGCATCGGCGCCATCCGGTTGCGCAACGGGCAGCGGGTCGAGCTCGGACCGGAGCCGGGGCGAATATTGGGCCAAGTCCCGGTGGGGCGGGTGCAGCGGGTCGAAGAGGAGCGGATTTTTTTCCGGGAGCGACGCCCCCGGGAGCGCCGTCGGTCGCGGGGGCGAGGGTAGTGGCGCTGGCCGGCCCCAGAACTTAGCATCGTGGCGTCTGTATCCGGTTCGGGCTCAGACGTTCGCGACAGGTTCGCCGAGCCATGCCTTCATGGCGGGCACGGTCTTTCGTTTCCACTCGGGACGGGTCCGGACGGCCATGAAGGAAGACCACAGCGCTTCGACGAGGTGCCCGATGTGTTCGCAAACCTCGAGCCGGTTCTCGGCTCCTTCGTCGTCTTCGCGGGCGGCGGACTCGACCACCGGCACCGTCGCACTCTTGATATCCAAGAACTCGGCGTCGATGGTCGCTTCGTAGAGCCGTTCACCCCACTGCATGCGAAGACGAGCGACGTGGATCAGTAAGCCCCGGTCGATCGCGAACCGGACGACGGGTGCGTAGGCTGATTGATGACCTTTCACCGCCAGTTCGGTGGCCTCTCCGGCCAGCCCGCGCAGGACGACTTTACCAACCAGCAGCACCGTGACCGGTGCCCCTTCATATTCGCACAAAGGCTTACCGGCGTTGGAGGCCCACAACACCCAGGTCAGGAACTCGCGACCCAGGTAGGCTCGGTTGCGTGCCAAGCCTTCGATGGCCGCTGCACGCTCGCGATCGGCGGGATCCTCGGGCTGTTCGGTCGGTGCCCCGTCGACGCCGACTTCGCCGCTCGAGAAGCGTGGGTCAGACTTATGCTTCGCCATGGTTGCCTTCCTGGGGAGCGAAGTCGACGCCGAACAGGTCGATCGTAGGGGCGAGGACGACGGGCGAAGCGTTCGAGGCTTCGGCGAGTCTTCCGGGCGAGCGGGTCGTCAGCTGCAGATCGAAGGTCTCTTCGAGCGCGACCTGGATCTCGTCGATGGTCTTGCGGGCCGACGACCACACCAAAACTTCGTTCGTGTCGAGGTTCCACGACACATCGAAGGTCTTGGTGGTGACGAAGGCCTGTTTGCGGAGACCTTTAATGATCAACTCCTTCTGTTCGGTGCGTTCAGTTCGCTTCGGAGGCCGACCTTGGCGCTGAGCATAGTCTTTGGCCCAATCGTCGAGGGTACGCTTGACGAGGGCCGCCGGAACCCGTCGCTGGTCGACTCGATAGGTCACCATCAAATGGGGGCCGAACAAGAAACGGGCCGGGGGGAGCTCGACGCTCTCGTGGTCGTAGAGCTCGACCCAGCCGGTCGCTCGTTCTTGTTCTCCCAGCGTATCAAGGGGTTGAAAGCTCTCGCCGCGCAGATCGCGCGCCAAGGATCGGCGTAGGTCTTTGGGGCGCTGCTTCGATTCAGCGGCCGAGAACCGGGCAAAAGTGACCGCGCCCTGCAAGATCGGCATCGGCGACGGAAAATCGCGGGCAACGCTGGTCGCGTCAAGGTGGCGCGACCTTTGACTCGGCTGTCGAAATCTGGACGATGAACCCCATGCTATCGACGCTCGTCGTTGCCGTGGGGCTTGCGTTGAGCTCTCCGCCGCTGGGCGGGGCGGAGCCAGCCTTCGTGGGTGAGGGATATTGGGCCACCCTAGCCCCTTACTCGGGTCAGCCCCGTTTCGTGATCAAGTTGGAACGTACCGTCACCGGCCGGCTCCAGGCCCGGGTCGTGACCGTCCTCAACACCGGCAAGCAGCCGACGGGGCGGTGCGTCGGCTGTCCGGAAGGCCTTGATGGCAAGGAACTGGTTGGCCTCACGATCGGGTGGGGCTTCAAGCGAGGGTCCCGCAAGGGCGAATGGCGGGATGGCATCTTCGTGGATCCGGATAGCCGCAACAAATACATTAGCCGGATTCGGATTCATCCGGGCGGACAGAAGGCCAAGATCGAGGGTTATCGAAAAGGCTCGCTGTACGGGTGGGGCATGGTCTTGGTGCGGCGAGGCGGGCCGTAGGCCCGGTGGCCGGTGGTCCCTTCAGATGGCCCAGGCCCGATTGATGCCGAATCGGCCGCGCTGACCTCGGCCGTACCGCTCTACGATACCGCCCGAAACCCACATCGCGTGGCCGGTGTTCGAGGCGACCACGGCGTTGTATCGATGCATCTGGGCCACGCTGATGCGCTGTACGTACCGGTCCAGGCCCAGAAAATGCAGGCCTTCGGTGGTCATCTCACCGTTGTTGAGCGTTTGCGCCGCGGCAGAAAAGCTCCGGCGTCCCCAGCCGTCGTTGTTCTCGTACATCGCTCGCTTCGTGGCGGCCGCATAGTAGAAGACCGCGCGATCGAGCAGGGCCTTGTTCGAGCCGTGGAACCGCGACAGGCCCCGCGCCCAGTCGATCTCCTGCTGTTTGAGGTTCAACCGGTATCCATCCCGCATGAGGATGTTCCAGCTACCGTCCCTCGCGCGAACGACTTGCTCGAAGATCCCTCCCGTCCCGAAGCGGGTCATGCCGGCCTTGATCGCGGCGACGGTGACGCAGTTGCCGGCGCCGCCCTGGCGAAAGCCAGTGAAGATGTTCGCCGCGAAGTTGCGAAGGGCGGAGCCCTCCGGACCGCGCTCGAGCAGTCGATTCATTTGCCCAAGCATCATGTTCTGCAGCATGTACTGCTGGGCTTCGACCTCTCGGATGCGGTCCGTCAGTTGTCTCTTCGCGGAGACCGGCGCCCCCGGATTCAGCGACGGCGTGGAGACCTCGCCGGTCGAGTTCGATCGCTTCACGCCGGCGGTCGCCGTCGGGCCTGCCTTATGAGCAGGCACTCGACCGCCGGGGCCGGGCTGCCGATCTTGCGAGCGAGCCGACCGGACCGGCTTGCGGCCGTCCGTGGGCCCGGCCGGCGGCCGGGATCCCGCCGACGGCCGGGCCGACCGCGTCGCGGTCACGTCGCCGGTCCCCGTTGACTCATCAGCGGCGACAGATCGAGGCCGGTCTGTTCCGAGATGGCTTGCAGCGCCTGCATCGGGTCAGTCATGAGCATTTGTTGGAGCTGCTGCGGGTCCATGCCGAGCATTCGACTTAGCGCGGTCAGCGGATCCGCGCCGGCCGCATCCGGATTCTCGTCTCCGCCATCTTTTTGCTGAAGGAGCTGCAGGATCATCATCAACAACTCCATGAGCTGGTTACCGATGCCTTCGCCGGCCGCCCCCTGGTTGGCGCCTCCGCAGTTTGCGCATCCCCCCGAAGGTGCGGGTCCGGGCGCGGGACCCGGGGCGGGCGCCGGCTCCGGCCCCGGCCCCGGCCCCGGCCCCGGCGCGGGAGCGGGGTTGGGAGCTGGCTGGGGGCCAGGGTTGTCGGGCCCCGGATTCGGAGCGGGACTGGGGCCCGGGTTTGGACCTTGGCCGTTCATCAATGCCTGAAACCGCTTGAACAGCTCTTGGTTCTGCTTAGCGAGCTCTTCGAGCCGGCGAATGGCCTCCGGGTCGCCATCCTGAGCTTGGCGCACCTGATTCTTCATCCGGTCCACGAGGCCCCGTTCGGGCTTCGCACCTTTCTCTTTAGGTGCGGCGGTGCGGCCGCCCGCAGGTTGGGCGGCGGTCCGCGTGCGCAGAGCCGGACCGGAGGATCGCGTTGAGTTCTTGTTGACGACCGGATTTCCCATCGCTGACCGGTCAACGCACATTGCGTGCCGACCCTGGCGCTCCACAAATCCGGTTGCAAGGCCATGCGCCCACCGCAGCCGCCCCCCGTTGCACGCACCTGCACAGCTGGCGTGGGCACCGACGGTCGACGGCGGTGCTCACTCCATCCGGTCGAAGGCCTCTACTTCGTCACCGGAGCACTTTCGCGACGTGTCGCAGCGGTCGCTGCTCAGGGTGCCGTCCGACGAGAAACGTAGAAAGCCGGCCAGGCTGCTGCCGGCATAGCAGCAGACGAACCTTGGGGCCTGAGCGTCGGGTGACTGATGGGCTCGGATCACGGCATCGAGAATGCTGAGCTCGACCCGCTCCGCGGGCGAGACTCGGGCCGTGATCTTTGCCGACGCGATACTGTAGGGGCGCAGCTTCGCTCGGTCCTTGGCGTTGGGCGGCACCTTCCACTCGATATGGAGGTGGACCGCTTCGCTCAAGCTGACCTCCTGCGCGTCGCGGGACGCTCGTCGAACGATGGAGGCGGACGTGATCCGGTTGATGGGAATGAATACCGTGCGGGACTTGCCGCCGATCAACCCGAACAGGCGAGTCCCAGCCCAATCCAAATGCATCACGAGCAGGTGGCTGGGTTCTCCGGCCTGGATGGTCACATCTCCGGACACGGAGCCTTCGTTGCGGGATCCGAGGCCTTTCGTTACGAAACCAAAGCCGTCGCGCAGGACGACTTTCGGAGTCTCATCGAGGCGAAAGAAGAGCGGAACCGGGCGATCGAGGTTCGGTACGCTCACTTCGAAGGCGGCTTGGTCAGGGGACGGCATCACCACGGTGGCGTCTTCGACCAGGGCCTCGGGCACCGAAACGCGGCCGCGAGCGTAGACCTCGAACAAAGCCTCCGCCTTATCCGCGACCACCACATGCACTCGGGTTCGACCATCCGGGACTTGGCGAGCCCATTCATCGCTTGTACCGATGGCGCTCAGGGCGATGCTTCGGGTCGCTGCGCCCAAAGACAGACTGACCAGGTCGCCATCGCGGCTGACCGTCATCATCAGGACCTCCGGCGGCGAAAGCGGTCGGCTACTCGACCCCGGGTTTTGAGCGTGGACGTTCGGTGCGCCGAGCGCAACGGCGCCCGCGATCAAGAGCCATGAACCTCTCATCGCTCCGACCTACTGTCATGGCCGCATCATGGGAGCAACCGAGGCTTGTTGAGGTCATGACACTGTCGGTAAAAGCGCGCGGATATGTCGTCGTCGACCCGCGCCGTTTTGGTCACGCTGGTGGTGTACAAGCTCGTGTTGATCGCCCTGGGCATCTGGGCTCAGCGGCGGACCCGCACCGGTGAGGACTTCTTCCTGGGGGGGCGGGGGCTCGGCCCCGTGGTGGCCGCAGTCAGCGCTTCGGCGAGTTCGTCGTCGGTCTGGACCCTCCTCGGCGTAAGCGGTGCGGCCTACAGGCTGGGTTTGGGCGCGATATGGCTGTTTCCGGCTTGCGTGGGCGGCTTCGTTTTGAACTGGTGGTTGGTCGCGCCTCGACTTCGCCGGCTCAGCCTTCACACCCGCGCACTGACGGTGACCGAATTGCTCGCCCGCGGAGACCGCCGGGTGGTGGTGCTCGGCTCGGTCATGATCCTGGTCTCGTTGTGCGCGTACGTCGCCGCCCAGTTCCTCGGGGCGGGCAAGGTCTTCAACGAAACGTTCGCGCTGCCGATGCGCGAGAGTATCTTCGTCGGAAGCGTCATCGTGGTCATTTACACCCTCTTGGGCGGGTTTTGGGCCGTCAGTCTCACCGACACCCTCCAGGGGCTGTTGATGGCGGCGACCGCCATCCTGCTGCCGACGGCAGCGGTGGCCACGGTCGGCTTCGAGGCGCTGTTCTCGGTCGATGAACCCGGGTACGCCAGTCTGACCCATGGAATGGCGCCGGCGGCCGCGATCGGTTTCATCCTCGGGTTCCTCGGGATCGGGATCGGCTATCCCGGCCAGCCCCATGTGGTGAACCGGTTCATGGCGTTGCGAGACGAGCGAGCCGTGCGCATCGCGCGGTGGGTCGCCATCGCATGGGCGGTCGTCGTTTACGCCGGCATGCTCCTGTTGGGATGGGCAGGCCGGGTCCTCCTGCCCGATATCAAGTACGAGGTGGTGTTCATCACGACGACCCAGGAGCTCTTCAGCCCGGTCGTCGCGGGCGTCATGTTGGCGGCCGTCCTGTCGGCGATCATGTCGACCGCGGACAGCCAGCTGTTGGTCGCGGCCTCGGCGGTGACCCATGACCTTGGGCTCGGTCGGCGGCGCCTTGTCCTGAGCTCCCGGCTGGTGATCGTTTTGTTGAGCGGAGGCGCAGCGGTGGCTGCTCTGTACGGACCGCCCGAGATCTTCAATCGGGTTCTCTTCGCTTGGACGGCGCTCGGTGCGGCCTTCGGGCCGCTGCTCCTGGTGACGCTGCTTCGTGGACCGGTGCCGCCGGTCCGAACCCTCGCTGCCATGACCACCGGGTTCGCGTTGAGCGTCATCGCCCATTCGTTCGAGGCGACCAAGAACGGCGCCGTGGAACGGGTGGTTCCCTTCTTGGTGGCGCTGGTGATCGCGGTGGCGGGCCCTATGGCGTCAGGTCGAGACCGTACAGCTGGGCGTACTTCGCCCGCAGATAGTTGAGCAGCGGCTCGACTGAAAGGGGCGCGCCTACCGCTTCGTGCACGATGGTTTGGGCGGCTGCGGTGTGGCCGCGCCGGTGAACGTGCTTCCGAAGCCAGTCGAGCAGAGGCTGGAAACGACCGGCCGCAAAATCGGAGCTGGCTTCGGGGTGCGACCGCGCGAATGCTTCGAATAGCTGCGCTGCGTAAAGATTGCCGAGTGTGTAGGTGGGAAAGTAGCCGAACGCGGCCATCGACCAGTGAATGTCTTGCAGACAGCCCTCGGCGTCGTTGGCGGGGCGAAGGCCGAGGAGCCTTTGAAGCGTGTCGCTCCACGCCGCGGGCAGATCGCGGACGGTCAGCCCGCCGTCGATCAAGGCCAGCTCGAGCTCGAAGCGAAGCAGAATGTGCAAGTTGTACGTGACCTCGTCGGCGTCGACGCGGATCAGCGAAGGCCGCACTCGGTTGATCGCTCGCCAGAAGGCGTCGAGGTGGACATCCCCGAGCTGGGTCGGGAACGCCTCTTTCAACGCCGGCAGGTAGTACTGCCAAAACGGTTGGCCCAGGCCGACTTGATTCTCCCACAAGCGGGACTGGGACTCGTGAAGGCCCATGCTGGCCGCGGAGGCCAGGTAGGTTCGGAAATGGTCGGGGTCAAAGCCTTGCTCGTACAGGGCGTGCCCGCATTCGTGCACGGTCGACGATATCGCGCTCATGATGTTCGACTCATCGATTCGAGTGGTGACCCGGACGTCGCGTTCGTTCACGGTCGCCGTGAAGGGGTGGGTCGAGCGATCCTGCCGCCCGTGCTCGAAGTCGAACCCGAGGTCATTGAGCAGGCGCAAGGTGAATTGCCACTGCTGCTGGTCATCGAATCGTTGGCGCAAAAAGTCGTCGGTGGGCGGGGGCGCGGCTGACAGCCGCTCGACCAGCGGGATCAGTCCTTCTCGGAGCGCTTCCAGTACCGGCCGCAGCTGAGCGGTGGTCATCTCGGGTTCGTACTCGTCGAGCAGGGCGTCGTACGCCGACTGGTCAGCGACCCGCAGGGCGGCGGCACGCTCCCGAATCAGGGGCAGCAAGCGTTCGAGGTGCGGCGCGAATCGCTCGAACTTGGCTTCGGCCCGGGCGTTCTGCCAAGCCGTCACCGCGGCCGATTTGGCCTCGGCGAGTGCCTTGACCAGGTCTTCGGGCACCCGCGTCGCTCGGTCGACCTGGCGACGCAGACGATCGACCAACGCGCGCTCCTCGGGCGTGAGCGGAGTGACGGTCGCCAGGAGGTCGCGCAGTTCGGGGTCGAGGAGCTTGCGGTGGCGAATCGCCTCGAGGGTGGCCAGCTGAGGCCCTCGGGCTAGTCGAGCCCCGGGGGGCGCGTAGGTCTCGTCCTCCCACTCTACGAGACCGACGATGCCATCGAGATCCTTGATTTCATGCATCCGGTTCATCAGCGCGGACCACCCGGGTCGCTGGGTATGGTCCGAAGCGGCGGTCGTCGAGGTCGTGGAGGTGGGCGGCATCAGTGCTCTGCAGGGTGACCGATGCCGGCGCGAGCCGCAAGCGGGCAGTTCTGCGCTGGCCGCCCGATGCCTGCAACTTCGGCGCGGAGGACGCGCCGCACCGCGTTCGGTCGATTTGGGATATCCGTGGTCGCCGAACCCGAGTACGGTCTCGGGTCATGCCCTGCTGTCATCTATACGAGCTCATAGAGGGAAACGAGAGCGCTTTCTCGGTCGACACGACTGCGATCACCTTCGGCCGCGGGTGTCTGAATGAGGTTGGCGCTCAGGCGGCCCGGCTCGGTCTGCGGCGGGTCGCGGTCATGACGGACGCCCGCGTGGCTGCCCTCGAGCTGATGCAGACCGTCTTGCAGTCGTTGCAGGCGGCGGGCATCGATCGCGAGGTTTACGACCAAGTCCGGGTCGAGCCGACCGATGTCTCGTTCAGGGAGGCGGTTCGGTTCGCGACCGAAGGCGATTTCGACGGCTTTGTTTCGTTGGGCGGAGGGTCGGTCATCGACACGGCGAAGGCCGCTAATCTGTACGCCACTCACCCGGCCGACTTCCTCGACTACGTCAACGCTCCGGTCGGGCTCGGGCGCCCGGTTCCCGGGCCCCTGAAACCGCACATCGCGTGTCCGACTACGTCGGGTACCGGCTCCGAGTGTACCGGGATCGCCGTGTTCGACCTGCTCGAGCTGGAGGCCAAGACGGGCATCGCGCACCCGCTCCTCAAGCCCACCCGAGCGTTGATCGACCCGGTGGCCACCGACACCCTGCCGGGGTTCGTGGTCGCTGCTTCGGGTTTCGACGTATTGTCCCACGCCCTCGAGTCCTACACGGCGCGGCCGTTTACCCATCGACCGGCAGGGGCTGCTCGCCCGATGAGTCAGGGCGCGAATCCATGGAGCGATATGGGATGCCGAGAAGCGCTTCGGCTGTGCGGCCAACACCTCGTGCGCGCCACCACCGACGCGAACGACCGCGAGGCGCGCGAAAAGATGATGTGGGCGGCGACGCTCGCCGGGATCGCATTTGGCAACGCCGGCGTGCATCTGCCCCACGGCATGGCCTACTCGGTCGCGGGTTTGGTCAAGACGTACACTCCGCCGTCCTACCCGGGCGATGAACCCATGGTGCCCCACGGGGTCTCGGTCATCGTGAATGCGCCGGCGGTGTTTCGGGCGACCGCCGAGACGCATCCCGAACGCCACCTCGAGGCGGCGACGCTTCTGGGCGCCGATGCGGTCGGCGCTCGAGCCGTCGACTCCGGACCGATCCTCGCCGAGCAGCTGGCGCGGATGATGAAGGCGTGCAGCATGCCCAATGGCGTGGCCGGGGTCGGTTACGCCGACCACGACGTTCCCGCGCTGACCGCCGGCGCCATCGTTCAGCAGCGCTTGCTCAAGAATGCCCCCATTCCGGTCGACGAGGGATGCTTGGCCGACCTTTACCGCGACGCGATGACCTGTTGGTGAGAGCATCATGCCCCATCGGTCCGACTATCGAGCGTTCATCGAGCTGACCACCCGCTGGATGGACAACGACATCTACGGTCATGTGAATAACGTGGTCTACTATTCGTACTTCGACACCGCAGTGAACCGCTTCCTCATCGAACGAGGTGTCCTCGATATCCACGGGGGTGATACGATAGGCTACGTCGTCGAGTCGACATGCCGCTACGAACGACCCTTGTCGTTCCCGGACCGGGTGGCGGTAGGCCTGCGAGTGGTCCGGGTGGGCAATACCAGTGTTCAGTACGAGATCGGAATCTTTCGAAACGACGAAGAGAGCAGCTGCGCCGATGGGCGATTCGTTCACGTATATGTCGACCGGTCCACGGAGCGACCGAGCCCCATCCCGGACGCCATGAGGCAAGTCCTGTCGTCGCTGCAAGTGCAGTGAGAGCGGCAAGAAGCTACGGGAGCGGCCGGTCGAGGGGTTGCGAAGCCGTACGGCTGGAGCTTCGTGGTGCGGTAATACCGAACCCATCCGTCGACGACGGGACTGCACGCGTACGAGCCGCCCGCGTTCCCGAAGAAGCGCCCGCCTTCGAGCGACGGCTCGTCGAAGGCGGGGAATTGGCGGCGGACGAAGTGGAGATCGAGCGACGGCATACCGCTGGATACCAACACCCGCGGATGACCATCGCAAGCCGAGCCGGGCGTCCCGGAGGGGCTCAGGGGCGAGGAAGACCGGACGTCACGTCGCCGGAGCGGTCGGTGCGCCCTGAGCGACGCTCAAGAAGGGGTTCGGGTCGCCTTGTCGAGCGGCGTGGCCGAGGGTCTTGAACTCGAAGAACTCGTTGTCGCGCCCGTCTTCGGGCGAGCTGAGCTTGAGGGTGCGATCGACGTCCATCGACATATCGACGATGACCTTCGCCTCACCTGCTTTCGCGGACGGCACGTGTTGGTAGACGATGGTGCCGAGATAGGTCGCGTCGAGGATGTCCTCGTCATCGCCCTGGAAGATATCGACTTCCAACGACCGCTGCTGGTCGCGAACGGTAGGGATCATGACCCGGCGGGTGATCGGCAGCTTCGAGTCCTTATCGATGATCCGCATATAACGGCCATCGGCGAGCGCGATCCCGATCGACTGCTCGACGACGTCATTTCGGCTGTGATGGTCGCGCCGAAGACTATCCGCCAGCAAGGCGGAGCCCAGGGCGACGACTTCTTCCGGAGGGAGGTTGGCGCGGGCCGGCTTGCCGAAAAACTCTTCGATCTGCCGCTTGAGGAGCGGCATCCGAGTCGCGCCGCCGACGAGGAGCACATCGTCGATTTCAGACACCTGAAGCCCGCGGTCGGCGAGGGTGCGTCGGGTGGTGTCGAGCACCCGACGCACGATGTCTTGGGCGAGATCTTCGACGGTCGACAGATGCAGACGGAGCAGCCCGAGCTTTGCCTTCTTTTCTTTGGTGCCGACGGCCAACGGGATCTGCAGGTCGACCGCCCGGCAGCGGGAGAGCTCGCGCTTCGCTTGTTCGGCCGCGGTCCGCACCTTTTGGAGCAGGCGAGGCTCGGTTGTGAGGTCTCGGCCATGCTTCTTCTTGATGTTGGCGAGAATCCACTCCGCGATGCGCGCGTCGATATTGGCGCCCCCCAGATATGGATCCCCGCCCGTGGCCACGACGTCGAAGACGTTGCCGGCGATCTCCATCACCGAAACATCCAGCCGCACGCCACCGACGTCGACGATGACGATCCGGGCGTCGCCGCCTTTGTTGTAGCCGTAGGCGAGAGCGACGGCGGTAGGCTCGTGGACCAGCTTGCGGACCTGTAAGCCCGCCAACTGGGCTGCTTCCCGGACCGCGTTCTTTTGGAGCTCGTTAAAATACGCGGGTACCGCAACCACGCACTGGCGGACCGCCTCGCCCAAGTGCTTTTCGGCGAATCGCCGCACTTGGTCGAGCAAGATGCCCGCGACTTCAGGGATGCGGATCACCCGATCACCGATCTGGACGGCGGCCTCACCGTCTTCGGCGGACACCACTTTGAAGCCGACCCGGGCGTCGAGGTCCCGAACCGCCTGACTCGCATGGGCCCTCCCCAGCAGCCGCTTGATGCCGGTGACCGCCCACTCCGGTCGCGTGGTGAGCATGTCGTGGGCGGCCCGGCCGACGACCGGCCGCACACCCTCTTTGAACCCTACGACCGACGCAAGGGTGGGCTGCCCTTTCTCGGAGGGGATGACCGCCGGGAGCTGTCCAGCCCCCGGGATGTAAGCGGCGATGACCGAAGTCATGCCGAGGTCGATCCCGATGATCCGCTCCGAGCTCTGGCCACTGCTCGCCACGGGCGCAGCGTATCCGTCCACCAGCGGTACGGCTATGGCCCTTCCGACGTCTTAGGGGCTGCCCTATGCGAAGCCGACCCGGCCGCCACGCGCGAAAGCACCGGCGAGTTGCCGTCGGCGTTTTCCGATGCCCTGGTAGGCATAGCGGTAGCCCTGCATCCGTTGAAGCCGGCGACCGGAAATATGCATCAGCCCAAGCGCTCAACTGGTATGTCGCCGCTCGACCTGCTTCGCGGGCTCGGCAAAACGCCGGTGCTGGTCGTAGACTGCGGTGGCTCGTGACGGACCCATCCGCTCTCATTCGAACCGAGAACCTGCACAAGCGGTTCCGCGACAACCACGTGCTCCGCGGGGTGAACATCGCCTTTCCGGAAGGCACCACCACCGTGATCCTCGGTGGTTCGGGCAGCGGCAAGTCAGTGCTGATGAAGCACCTGATCGGCCTGCTCAAACCGGACGAAGGGCAAGTGTGGGTCGAAGGCGAGGAGCTCTCGGCCCTGACGGGCCGACCCTTGACTCGACTGCGGGCCAAGTTCGGCATGGTCTTTCAGTCCGCCGCGCTCTTCGATTCCATGACGGTCCTCGACAACGTCGCCTTTCCGCTCCGCGAACACCGAAAAGACCTCAAGCCGCGTCGAGTGGCCGAGCTGGTCGAAGAAAAGCTCGCCATGTTCGGACTCGAAGGCATCGAGGCGAAGTATCCGGCCGACCTTTCGGGCGGCATGCGCAAGCGGGTGGGGCTCGCCCGCGCGATCATCTTGGACCCGAAGATCGTGCTCTACGACGAACCGACCACCGGACTCGACCCGATCACCACCGACTACGTCGACGAGTCGATCATCTACGCCAAAGACAAGCTTGGTGTGACGAGCGTCGTAATCAGCCACGACATCTCGTCGGCTTTCAACATCGCGGACAACGTCGCGTTTCTCTACGGCGGGCAGATCGTGGAATATGGTCCGCCGAGCGCCATTCGGCAGAGCGAGCACCCGGCCATCAAGCAGTTTCTGGGCTCGTGGATGCAAAAGCGCTGATCACGACGGCGGGCATTCGGCGATCCCGCCTCGACCCGGGGGCGTCCTCGCGTACGACTTCGGGTACGGCTGACCGGGCGCCGGTCAGCGGGCTTTCGGACACCCTGCGGCGAGCCTTTGTCGCGTCGGCGGTGGCATGTTAAGCACCCTAGCCGTGCACCCGGCGCGTTTTGTCTCTTCTGCGATGCTGATCGGTTTGGCTCTGTTGAGCGGATGCGCTCGAGAGACGATCGCCCACCAGCAGGTGGAGCGCTCCGCGAACCGAATGTTGGTTCTCCTGAAGGCTGAAGGGCTCGACGCCGTCAAGGTGAAGGATGAAGATTCCCGGGAACTTCGGTTTAATGTCCTCGTGCCTCAAGACCAGAGTGCGGCGGCGCTCATGGTGCTTGAGGAGCACAATCTTCCGGAGACCCCGCGGCCCGATACCGCTCAGATGTTCGAAAGTTCGGGAATGATCCCGACGACGGAACAGCAGCGCGCCAAAAGGGTCGTGGGGATCGAGGGCGACCTGGTCAACGCGTTGCGAAAGGTGCCACGGGTCATCGACGTGCAGGTCGCGGTATCGATTCCCGAAGACAATCCGCTGCGCGACGTCAACGAAGCGCGACCGCGGCCCAAGGCATCGGTGATCGTGATCTATGCCGCCGACGAGAACGACGCCCCCCCCATGACCAGCCGCGAGTTTCAGCAGTTCGTACAGGCCAAGCTGCCCGAGCTGCGAGCCTCGGAGGTGAGCGTGCAGTTGGTTCGAAGCCCCGGTTCGGGATCGGCGGGCTCTGGCGGAACGGTCGGGTCCGACGCGGCGATGGTGTCCGATGTGTTTGACTCGGCGCGCGCGTGCGAGAAAGAGGCCGTGATCGGCCTGATGGTGTGCAAAGGCTACCGTCGGAGCGTCATCAATCTCGTGCTCGGTGCGGTGATCGTGGCCGGTTTGCTCGCTGGTCTGGCCGTCGTCGCGGTTTTGCGGGCCATGCGCTACCGAAAAGACCTCACCCGTCTGACGGCGCAGTTCGCCCAAGTTCGCAAGTAGGCCCCGCGAGGTGCGTCGACGATGAACGGGATGGGTCTGGGCGCGGTCGGAAACCTGTTCTACCCGCTCCCGCCGCGGCTCTCGATGTTGTTGACGACCATCTTTACGCAGGGCGGCCCGGACGACCTGCACCTGCTCGAGCTCCTTCCAGACGACGACGCCTTCATGCTTCAAGAGAAGGCCGAACAGATCATGCAGCTCGACGGCGACCGCCGGGCGGCGGTGGTCGTGCGCGAGATGCGCCGTCAGATCCAGTTCGCGGGCCTGGTCGGGCTGGAAGCGATCGACCCGACCTGGTTGTTGGCCGGCATCCGGGGCGAGCAGCCCCACACGATCGGCATCATCTTGGCTCAGCTGTCGGCGAGCGCTCGGAGCCGAATCCTGCAGCAATTGCCCTCCGAGGTTCGTGACCGCGTGCCGCCCCGCGAAGAGCTTCGCGTCGTGAGGAGCGAAATCATGCGCATCGTGCGTCAGAAGTTCGAATCGCGGTTCGTGACGATGCCGGCGCCGCCGGGCGAGCCGACCAATTTCTACTTCAAGGACATCGCTCTGCTCGACGCCCGAGAGCTGACTCAGTTGATTCGGGCGCTGGGTATCGAACAGCTCGCGGCGGCTTTTCTGACGATCGGAAAGCGCAAGCTGGCCGAGCTTTGCCACGTGCTCGGGCGACACGCGGCCGAAGAGCTGATCGGGGCGGTCAAGGAGACCGACGACCGGGACGCGATGGCCATCGACGAGGCTAACAGCTTCCTGTCTCGCATCCTCCTGGGCCTCGACTTGGTCGCCGCCCAAAGCGGCGTGGGGGGCGCCAAAGAAGAGTTCCAGCGCGAGCTGTTTCACAAGGCGGGGCTGTTTCGGCTGGCCATGGCCTTGCGGGCCGAGCGGCCATCCTTCGTTCAACAGTTGGCGCAGCGGATTCCGAGGTCGCACGGGCGACTGTTGCGCAACTACGTCTACCGAATCACCGAAAACCACCCGATCGACGAACGTAAACACCGTCGCCTTCAGGATCTCGTGCTGTACCGGGTCGAAAAGCTCGCTGCCCGGGGCAAGGTGAGCCCGAGATTTCTGAAGTTCACGTTCTGCTATTGGGGCGACGATGACGCCGAGGGAGCGGACGAAGCCGGCGAGGCACCGCCTGTCCCCGACATACCGCCAAACGGTCCGTACTATGATGATCCGGTTTACGACGAGGATGAATATTCTTGATGACCAGAGCCGGGATCACACCCGCTCGGCGTCCAAGGCGAAGTGGATAGGGGACTCGAGATGATGGACGCAAGCGGGTCGATGTGGCGTCGCGGCGAGCCTGAGGCTCAGTCGCGGAGCCTGAGAGGCGTCGGCCCCCCAGGCCTGCGCCTCTCGGGTTTACGCTGGCGTCCACCCGCGCCGTACAGCCTCGCGCCGACCAGCGTGTACAAAAGCGTCAAGCGGCGACTCGTGTTCACCGTGCTGCTGCTCCTGGCTGCGGTCCTTCGAGTCGTTCCGTTCGCCTGGGCGTTGGCCGTCGGCGGTGCTCTGGGACGTTTGGCCTACCGATTCGACGTCCGAAGGGCCCGATTGGCGCGAGAGCAGATCGCGTCGGCCTTTCAACTCGACGGCGCCGAAGCGGAAATCCTGGCTCGGGGCACGTACAGCCACCTGGGCCGATGGCTCGGTGAAGTCATGCAGCTGCCGGTTTCGCGCTGCCGACTCGAGCGGTGGGTGCAGCTGCCCCCTGACGATGCTCGGCGCCTTCAGGAAGCGGTCGATGAGGGCAAAGGGGTCATCCTGGTGACCGGTCACATCGGCAACTGGGAGCTGATGGCCCATCGGATCGTCGCCGCCGGCATCGACGGCGTGACGGTCGTGCGGCCCATGCGCAACCCGTACCTCGGTCGATGGTTGGCCGCGCGACGCGCGGCCGCCGGTATCGAGGTGATCGAGCGGGGTCGGTCCAGCACGCCCGCGCGGATGGTGCGTGCTCTTCGGCGAGGGGCGGTGCTCGGCCTGCTGATCGATCAGCGCACGGACGTCGCCTCCGTCGATGTCCCCTTTTTCGGGCGGCCTGCCCGCACGCCGGTCGCGGCGGCGGCGTTGGCGCTCCGCGGCGAGCGTCCGGTGCTGGTGGTCACCATATGTCGAGAACAGGATGCTCGGCACCGGATTCGAGTGGTTCGGGTCCCCTTGCCTGGTCCGGGCGGTGTCGAGGCTCGGCGGCTGGCGCTTACGCGGACGCTCACCAGCGAGTTGGAGTCGGCCATTCGTCGTCAGCCCGACCAGTGGACCTGGATTCATGATCGCTGGGCCCGGTGATCGAGGCCGTGCCGCCCGCGACGTCGCGAGGGCCCATCCATTACTTCTTTCGTTCGGCGGCGCGTCGAACAGCGGCCAGGTTGTTTCGGCTGGCCACCGTTTCTTCGTCCTGGGGTCCCTTGCTGGCGACCAGAAGCTGGAGCTCTCGTTCGAGCAACGGCACGGCTTCCGAGTGCCGCCCGAGGTCGATCAAGGTCCGGGCGAGATTCCATAGGTCGGGGCCGATCTGCGGATGCGTCGGGCCCAGGCGTCGCTCGGTCCGGGCCAGCGTGGCTCGGAGGAGGGGCTCGGCGCGGACGGGGTCTTCGGCGTCGAGCAGAGACCGGCCGAGGTGCGCCACCATATCCCACGATCGGTTTGTCGCCGCGTGGTTCACGCCGAGCGCATCCTCATGCAGCTTGCTGGCTCGAAACGCCAGGTTCGACGCCCGGTCGTAGTCGCCCTGGCTCGCGGCGGCGGCGGCAAGGGATTGCAGCGCATTGGCGGCGTCGACGCTGTCCGGTCCGAACTCTCGTTCCGCGATCGCCAGCGCCCGGCCGGCGAGTGTGTCGGCCTCTTCAGCTTCGCCTCGACGAAGATGAAGGTTGGCCAGCGCGACCAGGGAGTTGTTCAGGTTGGGATGATTCGGACCGAGATAGCGCTCGACGAGTTCGATCGACTCCCGGTACGCGCCTTCGGCTTCGGGTTCTCGCCCCGCGAAGAACAAGGTGCCCGCCAAAGCGCTCAACGTCGCCGCGGCGTGAGGGTGGGCTTCGCCCAGAACCTCGCGCGAGATGTCGATGCTCCGTTTGAGGGTGGTCTCCGAGTCTTGCAGGCGACCTTGCCGCAACCGAAGGTTGCCGAGGTTCGACAGGGCGAGCGCCAAAGCTCGGCTCGGCGGGCCTTCGACCATGTCGAGCGCTTCGGTCAAGATGATATCGGCGCCTTCCAGGTCGCCTTGTTCCATCCGCGCGCGGGCGAGATTTTGCATCGAAGTCGCAGTGAGCTCGTGCCGGCCGAGTTGCGCTCGGTGGGCCTCGACCGCTCGCCGCGCGACGCCCTCGGCTTCGACGGGCTCGCTTCTTCTCAGGAGGATCTCGGCCAGGTTGTGAAGGATGCCGCCGACGTCGCCGGTGATCTCGAGCGCGCGCCGAAAGAGCGGTTCGGCCTGGGCGTACCGACCCGCGATGAACAGCGCCAAACCGTGATCGTTCGCGATGACGCCGAGGGTCGGGTCGCCGGGCTCGAGCGCCTGCTCGTACAGGCGTCGCGCTTCGTCGAACAAGGGGAGGGCGGCATTGAGCCGCGATACCATTTGCAGGAACCGCGCGACGCGGTGCCGGGCCGCCGCGTGTTGCAGCGGCGGCGGCGATGTGGCGGCGAAATCGGCGAGAGCGCTCAGGTATCCCTCAGCCGGATCGCCGTCGACGGAGCGCCACCATCGGACGAGATCCTGTAGCTCGCCCTCCAGCTGCAAGTTGAGAAACAAGTCGAGGTTGGTCAGGCTGCGCACCAGGCCTTCGGTGTCGCCGACCTCGTGTTGAAGCCACGGCAACTCCTCGGCGACTCGGTCGTCGATGGTTTGCTCGAGAAAGTACCGAATCAGCGCTTCGCGTTGCTCCTTGAGGAGCTTGTCGGTCGGGGTGTACCGAGCGCGGACGGCTGCTCTGAGCTCTTCGTGAAAGAACGTCAGGACGCCGGCTCGGTTCATCAACGCGCCTTCGAGGGCGGAAGACAGGGGGGCCCAGTGGATGGGCGCGACGGCGAGGAACCCAATGATTTCGGGCTCGCTCAAGCCGCGCCGAGCGGCCGCGATCGCCGACAGGGTGGCGCCCACGAGGCCGAGATACTCCTGTTCGTAATCCGACTCGAGACGCTCCAGGACCCGGTCGAAGAGCGTCATGGCGTCGGGCGCTTCGAGCATGCGGTCGATGGCGTGGTCGAGGGCTTCGTGGTCTCCGAGCAGGCGAAGCTCGTCGGTCAGCGTGCGCAGAAACAATGGGTTCGCCGTTTGGTCGGCATGGGCGATGCGCGACAAGCGCGGTTCGCTGAGCGTCTTGCCATGACGGGCCAGGGCCCGGGTAACGATCTCCTGCCGGTCTTCGGGGGTGAGGCCGGTGAGGTGCAGCGACGGGTAGCCGCGCCGAAGCAAACTATCGAGGGCCGGTCCGGGGCGGCCGGAGGCGATGATTCGGACGCCTTCCGGCAACGGATCCGGGAGCCAGGAGATGTCGTCGACGTGCTCTACCGCGTCGAGCACCAGGGTCAGCGGGGCGGCGGCGGCCAAGGAAGGAAAGACGGCGGCCCGGTGGTCGGCAGGATCCGGGGGTACTTCGTCGCCGACCTCGGCGAGCAGTCGATGAATCACCCGATCGGCGCTCGTGCCCTCGGGGCTGGCCCCAAAGAAGTGATCGAACACCCGGGTCGTCGACCCGGCGGCCCAGTTGGCCAACAGGCTCGACTTTCCGCTTCCCGATGGACCGGTCACCACGACCGAACCCGGACCGTCGAGGCGAGCCAACCATTCCGGTCGCGGTACATAGACCTGCGAACGGCTCGTTTGAAACGAGACCATGGCTTCCCGCTCTAGGTCTAACCACGTCGGGGTCTTCGCTTCGGGGAAGTCGCTGTCGATCGCCTTTTTGAGGGCGCGCTCCACCCTCTGACCGAGGTCGTCGGGGTCGTCGTATTCTTCGACCGAAAGCCCCGCGGCTCGAATCTCACTCTTGAGAGCCCGCTGAGGTTCCGGTCCAGCCGCTTGGCGCTTGAAGAAGAAGAACGTCCGGTCGGTATTCACTCCCGGGCGAAAGGCCGCCCAGTTGACCTCCATGTGGGTGATGCTCGCGCCGGGAAGGGCCCAAGGTTCGTCGACAAGCCCCTCCGGCACGGTTCCGTACCGCTCCCCCAAGATGCCGATGAAGTATGGGCGGCACTTGTCGATCTCTTGGATGCACAGGGCCAATACTTCGCCCCGATTGGCCTGGGCCTCCGTGATCCCCCAGCGAAGATCGACTTCCACCAAGTCCACTCCGCGTTGCCGACCGTAGCGGCGCAGGCCTGGGAACACCTGCTTGATGAGCTCTTCCCGCTCCTCTTGCATGTCGCGGAAGGTCGAAGAAAGAAACACCCGGATCTGACGACTCAAGAGGCCTCCCGCTGGAGTTAGACCACGCCCAACAAGCCACGGGAAGCCGGCGATGGTCGACAAAAGGTCAGCGGATGGTCACGCCGGTGGGTCCGCCCCGCTTTTCGCGGCGCGCCGGGGCGATCGATCGGGTGGCCGACCGGGTGGCCGACCGGGTGGCCGACTAGGTAGGCGGAACCGCAGAGCTCGATATTGAACCGCGGCCCCAGCCGCCGCCCTCACCCAGCTGGGCGACCGCACCCGTTGACGGACGGGGACCGTCGACGGTCCCATGGTCAGGTGGGTTGGACAGCCGGGTTGGGGGTGCTGTTGGTGCTGTGGGGGGCGGGCACCGACCGGGACCCTGATCCCCGCGAAGAACCATTCGAGATCTCAGCCGAGGGCGGTATGGTGCTCGACCTGGCCGGGGGCCGAGGGTCGGCGCACGGAAACGTCGTGATCCGAAGCGGAGACTTCGTATTGTGCTGCGACCGGCTTGAGGCGAAGTACGCGGACGGATCGATCGAGGAGCTCCTCTGTAAGGGTCGGGTGGTGATCCGTAAGCGCGATGGGACTCAGGTGACCGCCTCGCAAGTTGACTTTCGTGCTTCGGAACGGCGACTGACATTCCAGGGGAACGTCGTGGTGTGGCAAAAAGGCGGGATGCTCGCCGGTCCCCGGATGATCTTCGACCTTCGGACCGAACGCCTCGAGGTCACCGGGGCCCGGAGTCGTCTGAGCTGGTCGCCGGGCACATCAGCCCCTCCGCCGGCCGGCCGGCCGTGCCCCCGCCCCGTGTTAACCCCATGACCCTCGTCGCTCACGGGCTTCACAAGCGCTTCGGTCGCCGAGAGGTGGTGCGCGACGTCAGCCTGCAAGCGCAACTTGGTGAAATCGTGGGCTTGCTAGGCCCCAACGGCGCTGGAAAGACGACCTGCTTCGCGATCATGGCTGGCCTCGTGAAGGCCGACGAGGGTCAGGTTCGGCTGGGGGAAGAGGACGTGACCAGGCTTCCCCTGCACCAGCGGGCCCGACGAGGTCTCGGATACCTGACTCAGGAGGCCTCGGCGTTCCGGGGTCTTACGGTTCGAGGCAACCTGGAGGCCGTACTCTGCCTCCAGCCAAAGCTTACTCGAACGGACATCCATGATCGGATCGAGGCCGAGCTCGCTCGATTCGACCTCGGTGCCCGGGCCGGTGATCTTACGGACCGCCTGTCGGGGGGAGAGCGGCGCCGGCTCGAACTGGCGCGAAGTCTCATCGTACGCCCTCGATGGCTTCTGCTCGACGAGCCGTTCGCCGGCGTCGACCCTATCGGCGTCGCCGAGCTCCAGGCGCACCTCGAGAGCCTCAAGGGGACCGAGCTGGCCGTTCTCGTCACGGACCATCAAGCGCGAGCAACCCTTTCCGTGTGCGATCGGGTGTACGTCTTGAGCGAGGGGCGAGTCGTTGCCGAAGGATCACCCGAATCCGTGACCCGCAGCGAATCAGTGGTCGCGCAATACCTCGGGCCCGGTTTTCGGTATGAACCTGAGGGCCGATAATCTTCTTGCCGTTCTGTCAAGCACGTATCGGGCCATAAATTGATTTATGCAGAGATCGGGCCATTCGCGGGTGGGCAGTTTGAAGCTGGCCGCGTCCTCGTGCTAGCGTCGGCACAGTAATGCTCGAGCTTCGGCAGAGTATAAATCTCAAGCTCCAGCAGTCGCTGGTGATGACCCCGCAGCTGCAGCAGGCCATTCGGCTCCTGCAGCTAAACCGGATGGAATTGCTCGACGCGATCAACGCCGAGCTCGAGCAGAATCCGGCGCTCGAAGAGGAACTCCGAGAAGACCCGGCCGCCGTCGCTCACGAAGCGCAGGTCTCAGGTTTGGATCCGCAGCAGACCACGGAGCGGGTGGAGACCGACCGGGCGAAGGAAGTGTCAGGTGGCGAAGACAACGCCATGGACATCGACTGGCAGCAGTGGCTCGAGCAGTACAACTCGGCCCCTGCGGGTGGTGGCATCCGGCGTGATTCCCCGGAGGACGTACCTAACCTCGAGCAGACGGTCTCCACCGAGGAGACCCTGTACGAGCACTTGGTTTGGCAGCTGAATCTCGCCCAGGTCGTCGAAGCGGATCGGCAGATCGCGCTCGAGATCATCGGCGCCCTCGACGACAACGGGTTCTTGGCCGGGTCGAGACCAACCGAGGACATCGCCATTCGACTCGGGGTGTCGGTCGACCACGTCGAGCGCGTGTTGGGGCTGGTACAGCAGTTCGAGCCCGCGGGCATCGCGGCTCGAGACATCACCGAGTGC
Source organism: uncultured Myxococcales bacterium (assembly GCA_964519665.1). Taxonomy (GTDB): domain Bacteria; phylum Myxococcota; class Kuafuiibacteriia; order Kuafuiibacteriales; family Kuafuiibacteriaceae; genus JANQQN01. The sequence continues at coordinate 33,608 of CAZFIV010000035.1, read as the reverse complement.
CTCAAGATCCAGCTCGGCCAACAAGGCAATACGAACAAGCTCGCCGAGAAGCTGGTCGACGAGTACCTCCTCGAGCTCGAGAAGCGAAACTACCAGGCGATCGCCAAGAAAGAAGAGGTCGAGATCAGCGAAGTAGCGGCCGCGTTGGCGGTCATCCAGCGCCTCGACCCTCGGCCGGCGCGCAACTTCGGTGGCGAAAGCTCGATTTACATAACCCCAGACATCTACGTCTACCGAATCGGAGACGAGTTCGTCATCGTTCAGAACGAAGATGGCATGCCGATGCTTCGCGTCTCCAAGTATTATCGGACCGCGCTCAGCGACGGCATGAACGGGGCGGCCAAGAATTACGTGCAAGAAAAGCTGCGGTCGGCCCAGTGGCTGATCCGCTCCATTCACCAGCGCCAGCGCACGATTTATAAGGTCATGCAGTCGATCCTGAAATTCCAGCGGGACTTTTTCGAGAAGGGCATCGAGCACCTCAAGCCTCTGATCCTGCGCGATGTCGCCGAAGACATCGGCATGCACGAATCGACGATCTCGCGGGTCACCACCAATAAATACGTTCATACGCCGCAAGGCATCTTCGAGCTGAAATACTTCTTCAACAGCTCGATCACGGGGGGCGACGGCGACGTCGCCAGTACCTCGGTCAAGCATCGACTCAAGCAACTGATCGACAGCGAAAACGCCAAGCGCCCGTACTCCGATCAGGCGCTGGTCGAGCTACTCAAGAAGGAGAACATCACGATCGCCCGTCGTACTGTCGCGAAGTATCGCGAGAGCATGGGCATTCTGTCGTCGTCGAAGCGAAGGAAGATTCTTTAGACCGACCTGGGCCCGGCGCGTTCACGCCCGGGTTTCCGGGCACGAGAGGTGATGCGCATGGAGTGTTCGGTGACTTTCCGCCACATGAAGGCCAGTGAATCGATTCGGGCGTACGTCCAAGATCGCGTGGCGAAGCTTTCAAGACTTCTGGAGCGAGGAGGGGAAGCGCTGATAACGCTCTCCGTGGAGAAGCATCAGCACGAGGCTCACATCGAACTGATCACTGACGGCTCGGTCCGGTTGAGAGGCACCGACAAGTCCGAAGACCTGTACGCGTCGATAGACGCGGCGGTCGAGCGCATCGCGCGCCAGGTCAAGAGGTACCGCGGGCGACTACACAGCCAGCGAGAGCGGCCCGGCAACGGTCGGCGTCTCGGTCACCAGATACTGGCGCTGACCCCGTCCGCCTTCGTGGATGAACCGGCCACGACCAAGGTGGTTCGCACCGAGACGATCGTCGCTCGCGTCCTGAACACGGACGAGGCGGTCATGCAGATGGATCTCCTCGACGCTCAGTTCCTCGTGTTCACCAACGCCGAGAGCCAGGAGGTCAACGTGATGTATCGGCTTCCGGACGGCCAATACGGGTTAATCGAGGCCCACCAAGCGGCGGCCTAACCCGTAAGCGGGATCTCATCGACTGGTTCGGCTTGCTGGGGAGCATGGGGCCTAGTAGCGTCCCGAACGATGAGAATCGTCGACTTCCTGTCGGAAGATCTCATCGTCCCGGACCTCGAGGCTCGAGACCGGGACGCCGTCCTGCGTGAGCTCGTCGCTGGGATCGTCAGGGTTCGGCCCGATGTATCCTCGGACACCGCGATCCGCGTGCTGGTCGAACGGGAGAACATCGGGTCGACCGGTGTCGGTCATGGGCTCGCCATCCCTCACGGCAAGCTGCCGGCCCTGAACGGCGCAGTCGCCTGCTTCGGTCGCTCCGTAGCGGGGGTCGACTTCGGCGCTCGCGACGGTGCGCCTTGTTACCTCTTCATGGGGCTCCTGTCGCCGTCCGGCCGCGCCACCCTTCACTTGAAGGCTCTGGCTCGGGCATCCCGGTTGTTCAAGGAGACAGAGTTCTTGCGCACCCTACGTACGGCTTCCCCCCACGAGGTTTGGCCGCTGATCCGCGACAAAGATCGGGAGCTCGGTTAAAATCGGTTGTCCCTTGCCCACCACTGAGGGTGGGGGCAGGAGGCACCCGTGGAAGAGATCACCGTCAGGGGTTTTTGGGAGCATACCCGTGCTCCCATCGGTCTCGAACTGTTGGCCGGCGAACAAGGTCTCGAGCGTCGCCTGAGATCGTCGCGCATCCAGAAGCCGGGCCTCGCCCTGGCCGGGTTCACGTCCTTCATTCACGGCGACCGCGTCCAAATCCTAGGTGAAACGGAGCTTTCATACCTGGACACGCTATCGCCCATCGGGCGACGGATCGGGGTCGAGGGGCTGCTGAGGTGTAAAGTGGCCTGCCTGCTGATTACGAAAGGGCTGACGCCTCCGATCGAATTGATCGAAGCGTGCCGAGTCGACGGTACGCCCCTGTTTCGAACGAAGATGACCTCTTCGCTCTGTATCCGGCGGGTCCTGGCGTACCTCGACGACCTGTTGTCCCCCCGATGCAGCATTCACGGCGTCCTGGTCGACGTCAGCGGCGTTGGGGTGCTGCTGACCGGTGAATCGGGAATCGGCAAGAGTGAATGCGCCTTGGACCTCGTGTCGCGCGGACATCGTCTGGTCGCCGACGACGTGGTGGAGATTCGCCGCCGAGGCGAAGATCTGGTGGGCCAGGCTTCGTCTTTGATTCAGAATCTGATCGAAGTTCGCGGCCTCGGGATCATCAACATTGTCGAGTTGTTCGGGGTTGCGGCGACGCGGGAGCACAAGCGCGTGGAGCTGCATATCCAGCTCGAGCCGTGGTCCCCCGACGGCGTGTACGACCGCACCGGCCTGGAAGAGCGTAGCAAAGAAATCCTGGGTGTTTCGGTCCGGTCGCTACTGGTGCCGGTGTCGCCTGGTCGCAACGTGGCGGGGATCGTCGAAGTCGCGGCCAGGAACTTTCTGCTTCAGCTCCGGGGACATCACGCCGCCCACGACCTCAACGATCGAATCTCTCACGCGCTCGAGGATGGGGCCGTTCGATGGCGACAGAGGATGTCGGCGACCCTCCCGGAGACCGAGCGTTCGAAACCTCAGTTGCGTCGGATTGCGCCGTTGACGGAAGTGACTGACCACATCGAAGACGAGGTCGAGTGATCGATGAAGATCGTGGTGATGACAGGAATGGGGGGTTCCGGCAAGTCGACAGCCCTCCGGGCACTCGAAGATGCTGGTTTTTACGCCATCGACAACTTACCGATCGGGTTGCTCGATAAGCTCGTGGAGCTCTTCGGCGCGTCCGACGAACTTTCTAAAGTTGCATTGGTGGTCGACGCGCGAACCTACCAAGGCCACATCGAATCCAATCTGTCAGGGGTTTTGGCGTCGGTACCGGCGGCGCTCGAAGACATCCGAGTTCGAGGCCACGAGGTTGACCTCGTGTTCCTCGACGCCGCCGACGCCGTGCTGGCGCGGCGATATTCGGAGACTCGACGCCGACATCCGCTGAGCCCCGACGGCTCGGTCGAAGGCGGGATCGCAGCCGAGCGAGCGCTGCTGGAGCCGTTACGGCAGGCCGCGACTACGTCGGTCGATACCAGCGCCATGTCGGTGCACGATCTGAAGCGCGAGGTCGAACACGCCTTTGCGCAAGAATCCGAGGGACGCCGGCTGTCGGTGACCGTGATGTCATTCGGATTTAAGTATGGTGTCCCACCGCAAGCCGACCTCGTCATCGATGTACGATTCCTACCGAACCCGTACTTCAACGAGTCCCTCAAGCACAAAACGGGCAACGATCCCGAGGTCGCCGCCTACGTACTGGAAAGACCGGAAACGGCCGGCTTCCTGGAGCATTTTCTCCCGCTGCTCGAATATTTACTTCCGAGGTACGAGGCCGAGGGCAAGGCGTATCTGACCGTCGCCATCGGATGCACGGGGGGCCGACACCGGTCCGTGGCCCTGGCGAATCGGGTGGGGGTGTGGATGTCGGAGCGAGGAGGACGGGTCAAGGTTAGTCATCGCGACGTGCAGCGAGGAGTTTTGGTAGGCTGATCCCGGTGATCGGCTTGTTACTCGTCAGCCACGGAGATCTGGCTCGGGCCCTGCTTGATACGGCGGCGGAGATCGTCGGGGCCTTCGATAAGGCAGAGGCGCTGGCGATCTCTCGCCACGAGGGTCTGCCGTCGATGGAGGAGCGCATCCGCGACGCGGTCGCGCGAGTCGAAGGCGGCGACGGCGTCCTGATCCTCGCCGACATGTTCGGAGGTACGGCTGCCAACGTGGCGCTTCGCTTGGTCGGACGCCATCGGGTCGAGATCGTCACTGGCTGCAACCTTCCGATGTTACTGAAGCTGAGCGGTGCTCGACCGGCGGCGACCGACCTGCAGAGCCTCGCCCAGCTCCTCAAGTTCTACGGGCAGCGGAACATTCTCGTCGCGAGCGAGATTCTCAAGGAGCGTGAGCACGATGTCTGAACCGTACGTCATTTGTCGGGTCGACCCGCGACTCGTTCACGCGACGGTCGTCAACGCTTGGGTTCCGGCGAAGAACCTCCAGCGCATCATCGTCGCCGATGCGACCGTCGCCGGCGATACGCGCCGTCGGCACATCATCGAAATGGCGGCCCGTGAGGTACAGAACGTCGTATTTGCAGCGGAGTCGGAGGTCGCGGAGCTCGTGCGCGACGTCGATGTGAACACGATGGTTCTTTTTTCGGGCCTGGCTGCCGTCGAACGAGCCGTCGCGGCCGGATTCGTTCCGTCGACCATTCACGTCGGTCATCTTCCCGAGGCACCGGGCCGGCAGGAGTATCTTCCGGCCGTGTTTCTCGGTCCCGATGAGGTCGCCGCCATTCAACGCATTCAAAGCCGAGGGATGGTCGTCACCCTGCAATCCTTGCCCGACGATGAGCCGGTCGTGATCGAGGGGCTCGGTCGGTCGTCGGTAGCCGACGACCCGGCCTTCGCAGAGGGCGAGTTCGAGATCGTCAACGAGCGGGGGCTGCACTTGCGAGCAGCGCATGTCCTGGCTGCGCTTTGCAACCGGCTGCCCAATCACATCGAGATCGGCCGTGACGACAACATGGTCAACGCGAAGAGTCTGCTCGGCCTGACGGCGCTGGGGGCCGCGGCGGGCACCCGGTTGAGGGTCGTCGTTACGGGACCGGGGGCCGGCGAGGCGCTCACCGCCCTCCGTGACCTGTTCGCCAATGGCTTCCAAGAGGGAGCGCCCTCGCGCATCGGGGGGGGCCCATGAGCACGATGCGTTTTCGCGGTCTTGGGGTCTGCGCCGGCATTGCCATGGGGCGAGTGCACATCGTCGACCGCCGACGAGTGGCCGTCCCGCACTACCATCTTCCGCCCGAACGTCGGGAGCGGGAGCTCGCCCGCTTAGAGGGCGCGATCTCCGCGTCCGAGCGGCAGTTCGAAGGACTCCTGACGCGCAGCGAGGCGGCCGGCCTCGACCAGGTGGGTGTCTTGCTGCAGGCCCATTCGATGATTCTGCGGGACGCCGAGTTGCAGGAGGCGACCCGGCGCCGAATCATGGAGGAGGGCAAGAATGCCGAGTGGGCGCTCAAGGAGACGATCAAGAATCTCAAGGCCCTGTTCGACCGGCTCGACCAAGACTACTTCCGGGAGCGCCGGAGCGACATCGATTTCGTCGGCGACCGGGTGCTTCGCAATCTCGTGGGCGCCGAGCCCGACCTTATCGATCGCCTCTCTGATGAAGCCATCGTGGTCGCGTACGACCTTTCGCCGGCCGACACGGTGAGTTTGGCTCGATACCGGGCCCTCGCCTTCGTGACCGAAGGCGGAGGTCGAACTTCGCACACCGCGATTCTGGCCCGCGCGATGAACGTGCCGTGTGTCTTGAATGCCCGAGGCGTCATGAGCGACGCGGGGACGGGTGACGAGGTTATCGTCGACGGTCAAACGGGGCAAATCATCCTGCGGCCCGACGAGCAGAGTCGCGCTCAGTATCAACACCTGCACAAGCGCCGCCAGGCCGAGGCGCAGGCGTTGATGGGCGACCGCGAGTTACCCGCCCAGACCCAGGACGGGGTTTCGGTGGCCCTCCTCGGCAACATCGAAGTGTCCCAGGAGGTCGATGCGCTCATCGAAAACGGAGCGGAAGGCGTCGGGCTGTACCGGACCGAGTTTCTGTATCTGGAACGGCCGAACTTGCAGGGGCCGATGGGGCACTTCGACGTCTACAGTGGGGTCGTGCGCGGCCTGCAAGGTCGCCCGATTACGATTCGGACCATCGATATCGGGGGAGACAAGTTCATTCGGGAAGGCAGCGGTCCGTCCTTGGCCGCTTCGGGGCCCCCTACGGTCGATGCACACACCAATCCCGCGCTCGGCCTGCGCGCGATCCGAGTCTCGCTGAAGCACCCCGATCTGTTTCGGGAACAGCTCGAGGGCATCCTCCGGGCCAGCGCGGTGGGGCAGGTTCGATGCTTGCTGCCGATGGTGACGACCGTCGAGGAAGTCATCGAGGCGCGTTCTCTGATCCGACAGGTGCAGACCAACCTGCAACAATCCAAGGTGTCGTTCGACGAGTCGTTGCCGGTCGGAATCATGATCGAGACCCCCGCGTCGGTGATCATCGCCGACCTGCTGGCCGAGCACTGCGACTTCTTCGCCATCGGCACCAATGATCTCATTCAGTACGCGCTGGCGACCGATCGCGGCAATCGCGACGTCGCGTACCTGTATCGACCCTGTGACCCGGCCATCTTGCGACTCATCAAGCGGACGTGCGAGGTTGGCGAAACCCATGGCTTGCCGGTCAGCATCTGCGGCGAGATGGCCGCCGACCCATTTCATACGCCATTGCTCATCGGGTTGGGGCTCCGCCAACTGTCGATGACCGCGAGCGCGATCCCGGTCGTCAAACGCATGCTGCGTCGCCTCGACGTTGCGGCGTGCTCGACCTTCGCCGAGCAGGCGCTTCGAATGTCGACGGCGGCGGCGATCGAAGAGGCCCTGACCGAGCGACTCCGAGAGTGGGCGCCCGATCTTTTCCAGTAGTCGTGGCGTCGCGTTCTCGCGGGCAGCGGTCTTACGGCTCCGGTTCGGGTTGGTCTTCGGAATCCGGTTCCTTCTGGGGGGTTATCTTCGGCGAAGTATCCTGAGCGTCGGAGTAGTCAGGCGGGACGATCAGCGAGCCGTCGGCGCGCCCACGCATGAAGAAGGGCGACCCCCGCAAGTGGCCTGGTCCGACGGTGGTGATAACCAGCCGGTCCTTTGCGTCCCGAACCTGCAGGTCGGGCGCGAATCCCTGGGCACGAACGACGACCTGAAACTTCCGAAGCCGGTCTTCTCGTTGTTCGAGCGGCAGGGGCCACCACTTCTCATCGTCGAGCTCACCGACGAACAGGCCGTTGCGAAGGCGCGCGCTCTTGAGCGGAATCGTCCCTTCGTACGGATTCACCGACAAGGGGCGTGTTGATCGAAACAGATAGGCGGGGGTCGCCACGATCAAGAAAACCGTGATCAGGACGGCGGCTCGAATGCGCTGAAGGGTCCGACGGTCGCCCTGTCCCAGCCCGAGGCGACGCAGTTCAGTGCGACGCGCTTCGGCCCGCGGCTGCTGATCAACGGTCTCGGTGGGCGGTGGAGAGGGGGTATCGATGGTATGGGTGACCGCCAATACCGCGTCCCGTTTCGCTTGTTGTTTGGCGCGAGCATACTGTTGAATCAGCTGACGGGCCTCGGCTTCGCTGACATCGAGTGTTTGGTGCCGGACCTCGATCTGATGGGGGTGCAAGGCCTCTCGAAGGACCGTCGAGGCCAAGTACAGGTCGCGGTCGGCCACGTTGCCGAGGTCGCGCAGCCCTTGAAACACCGGCTCCAGATCGAAACTCGCGCCGTCGCACAAGGCATCGAAGTTGTTGTCGACCAGATAGGCGAGCTGCGAGCCGTCGACCCGCTCACCGATCGGCGCCGCTTTCACCGACTGGACGACCGCCTGGATGATATCGCGTCGAGTCTCCGGACCGATGTAGGGACGCAGATCGCCGGTGTTCAGCTCGAGCATCGGCGCCGGACCGGCATCCCCAGTCAGCGCGTCGAGCTCATCGGTCAGCGCGACGACCTCCGCTTCGTTGCTGTCGGCCGGCTGGTTCTCGAAGGCTTCGAGGTGCAGCTTCTGCTCTTCCGGCGTGAGATTCGCGACCTGCGGTGGCATCACCACGCGCAGTCCGCGCTCGTGCAGCGCCTCCGAGAACCGGATGAAGAGACCAGCGAGATCCGCCGTAGAATGCTGAGCTGCGAGCGCTTGCCATACGGGCGTGAGGTCGAAGAGGTTGTCTCGATACAGGACGGCGTAGTTCGCGTTCAGCATCATGAAGAACGCTTTCGGGTCGATCGCCGCCGAGAGCTTGCTCTTTCTCACGACCCGGGTGAGGGCTTTGCAGACGTCTCTGCGCAGGTCTGCAGGGGTGGATGACAGCTGGTCGCTCACCGGCGATGGACATTAGCTTGACCCGGTACCCCGGGCAAGGAACCGCCGGTTGACCGGACCCGTAGGATTCGCTAGCCGACTCGTGATTGACACCGGCCGCGATCCCCTACTGCGGCACCTCTATCAAAGGAGACCACAAAGTATGACTCTATCCGACTACGTCTTCACCTCAGAATCCGTGAATGAAGGTCATCCGGACAAGGTGTGCGACCAGATTTCTGATGCAGTTCTGGATGCCTTGATCGGACCGGACCCTCGTTCTCGCGTCGCCGTGGAGACGATGGTCATGACGGGTCAGGTGATCCTTGGCGGCGAGGTGACGAGTAAGAGTATCATCGATGTCCAGGACATCGTCCGCGGCGCCATTCAGCGAATCGGCTACAACGACTCCGCCATGGGTTTTGATTACAAATCCTGCGGCGTGCTCAACGGTATCAACAAACAGTCACCCGACATCAACCAGGGCGTCGATCGCGCGGACGGCGAGACCGGGGCCGGCGACCAAGGCATGATGTTTGGCTTTGCCGTCGACGAAACTCCGGAGCTGATGCCGGCTCCGATCATGTTCGCGCACAACCTGATGCGCCGCCTGACCGAAGTTCGCAAGCAAGGCATCGTGCCCTTTCTGCGCCCGGACGGAAAAGGCCAGGTCACCGTCAACTACGTCGGCGGCAAGCCCAAGAACATCGGTACGGTCGTGGTTTCCACACAGCACGACGAGGATGTTTCCAATGAGCAGCTTCGGGAGGCGGTGATGGAGGAAGTGGTCAAAAAGGTGCTCCCCGGCGACCTGTTGACCAACGACTGCATCTTCCACATCAATCCCACCGGTCGTTTCGTGGTTGGTGGCCCCCACGGTGATGCGGGGCTGACCGGCCGGAAGATCATCGTCGATACCTACGGCGGTATGGGTCGTCACGGCGGTGGAGCGTTCTCCGGGAAAGACCCATCGAAGGTCGACCGCTCCGCCGCCTACATGGCCCGCTACGTGGCGAAGAATGTCGTGGCTTCGGGCGCTGCGAGCCGGTGTGAGGTTCAGCTAGCCTATGCCATCGGCGTAGTGGAACCGGTATCGGTTCTTGTCGATACCTTCGGTACGGGAACGGCAGAGGAGACGAAGATCGCGGAAGCGGTTCGCCGGAACTTCCAGCTCACGCCCCGCGGGATCATCGAGAGCCTCGACCTCCTGAAGCCCGTTTACTCGAAGACCGCAGCCTATGGCCATTTCGGCAACCCCGAGTTCACTTGGGAAAAGACCGATAAGGCGGAAGCCCTAAAGGCGGACCTTGGCCTGTAGCTAGACGCCTCGCTCGGCGGTGCCGACGCCGCCCCAGACTCCGAACACTCAAGACCACGCGGTCTTGTCGGAAGCCCAGCCAGCGGTCAACGAGTCCGGACCTCGGCGGGGTCCCTGCCGACGGGTGCCTCCGGACTTCTGCAAGCTTCCCTGCAGTGTGCACCAGCTGCAGCGAGTCATCCGTCGTTCCCTACGCCGACGGTCGTATGCTGAGCTAGGGAGCCGGCGTGAACAAGCGAACTGGACCCGATCGAGCCTGCGCACCAAACGAGTCGGGTTCGAGTCGGGGAACGCCGTTGGCTTGCGACCGTGAAACGGGCAAGGTAGGCGGAATTGATGGCCGATAGCGCCACGGACTTTCTGGCGGCCTACGGGTACGTCGCGACCTTCGCTCATGGCGAGTGGGTCGAGTGCTGGCTGCGGAGCGACAGCGACCAGTGGTTGGGTCGTGGTCGCAATGAAGACGAGGCGCTCGACGACGCGCTGAAGCAGGCCTGCCCGTCCGCCTTGGCTCAGGCATTGCTCGATCAAGCTCGGACGACCGAGGCGCTCCGCATAACGCCGGCGCCGGCGATCGCCGATCGCGTCGCAGGGCCGTCGTCGGGTCCGGCCCTGGTTCGTCCGGCGCCCGCTCCTCCTCCGCCCGACTTCTCGTCGTCGCTCGAGGCCCTGGCGTGTCTCTCGGACCGCATTCGCGACGCTCGGGAAGAGCTGGGCCTATCGGCGCCCGACCGGATGCGGTTGGCCATTCTGGCCTGGATCTGTGAAGCGCGGGCCCACACCGATCATTTTCAGGATAACGGCCGCATTCGAGACGATGTGGCGGCGATCTCTCGACAGCTGACCGAGATCGGCAAGGCCTTCTGGCCGGGGAGTGTGACTGCGCTGCAGCTCAATATGCAGCCTAGTGACCTGCCCAGGAACATCCTCGGAGCGCCGGCGGCGACCTGGGGCCGAGCCGCCGACCTGGCCGAAAAGGTGCTGGCCCAGCACGAGGCGTCCGAACGCGACCGGGCCGCCGACGCCTACGGTTGGTCGGACGTCGAAGCTCTCGACCCGGCGCCGGTCGACCCCGAGGGGGTGCTCGACGAGCTCCAGGCCGATGTCGAGGCGGTCGGCGGGCCGCTCGAACGCTTCGCCGAGCCCCGCGACGCCGGAGCCCGCCCGGATGCCGCCCAGTTTCTCCGCTGGACGCAGACTCTTCGCTGGCTGCGAAACACCGATGTGTCGCCGGACCGATGGGCGCGCTTGGCAGGTCGGTTGCGGTGGTGGGCCGCTCGCCGCGGGAGCGCTCTCGTCGGACCGGCCCGCCTGCTGGATCCGGCGTACGTGCCCCGCCAGCCGTGGGCGACCGAGCTGGGACGCGAAGGCGACGCGAAGCCCCGCCGCCCCGAGGCTTGGCCCAACGGCCGCTTGCCGGAAGCGGTGCGGGATAAGTTTCGAGATCAGGCGGTGGTCTTGGTGAGCGCTCGGCGGGACCCCTCCGAGCTGGAACGAATCAAGTCGGTTCTCAGCGCCACCGAGGTGCACTGGGCGCTCGCCGAGGCGCGTCGACTCGATGCCCTCGTCGATGAGATGGTGCAAGGTAAGTATCAGTTGGTCTTCGGGGGGCTCGGGTTTCAGGCCTCGGGCCCCGACCGGCTCCTGTCGTCGGCCGCGCGCAGTGCAGGTGTGATCTACGTCCGGGCACACCGAGGAAGTGCGCGTTCTTGCATTCGAAGCCTGGTTCGGTACACAGCCGCCGAATAGCGGAGTCTCGTTTCAGTCAGCGTCCGGCTTCGCGAGGCGGCAGGCCAGCGTCGATGCCCGCGGCCTTTCGCTGGGCAGCTTCTTCGGCTTCCGCCGCCCGCAACTCGTCAGTTTTTTCGAAGGTATGCTCGAGCTTGCGGGCTTCGCCGGCCGCCGGGACCAGTGTCCAGGAGTGAGACACATACCCCAACTTATCGACGGTGATCTTCGTCTCGCGGTCAGCGGGAAGGATGACCGACGTCGGCGTAAACGAGGCCGGCCGACCGCCGACCGAAACTTTCGCCTCGCTCGGGATGGTCTCGATCCGGTAGTTCGCCACCGCGGCATTCAGGATGATGCGAAGTGTCTGCTTCTGGCGGGCTCGAATGCTCACGGTGGTGGTCCGGACGACCTCACCGCCGAGGCGGAAAGCCAGACGATGGGTGACTTCGGACTCCAGGTCTTCGAGCTTCACCGGCGTCATCTGACCGGTTTCTTCGTCGTCGAGCACCAGCTCCGCGCCCGGTGGTATCGATTCGACGACAAGAACCCCTCCGGGCTTCCGTCCGATAACCGCCAGTCGCGCCAGCCGGCTGGCCTTTCGCCGGACCGATGGGGGGCTCACCCACCAGGCGACGAGGCCAACCAGCGCGAACACGGCAGCGATCGTCCCGAATCGACGCAGGAGACCGGGCGGGGCTGGAGCAGTGTCCGCTCGCTCCGGTCGACTCGACGGGCTCGCTGGCTGGGGTGCGGGGCCGGCCGGAGGCACCGCAGACGAGATAGGCGATGAGGGCGGCGCCCGCACGTCCGAAGGCACCGCCGTGAAGGCGTCGGCCATGGCGGCGGCGGCATCGGGCTCTTCGATCGCCGGGGGCGGCGATACCGAACGGTTTTGGGCCCGGGACTCGGCGCGAGCCGGCGCATCGAGGCGGGCGACGTTCTCGTCGACCGGGACGTCTTCTGACGACGCGCTGTCGAAAGGCTCGAAGGCGTCCGATGATTCCAAATGCTGAGTCGAAAAAGGCGCCGTATCCCGCCACGACTCCGCTTCGCTGGACCCGAGGTCTTGGGTCGGCGCCGGTGGTGGAGGCGGTAAGCGCCGAGTCTCCGGCATCTCGGCGGGGGCGTCGGCGACGGGCTCGATGGCCGGTGGAGGGGCCGGGGCGGGCGGAGCGGAGGGAGGTCGGATGACCAGGCCGGGCTCCAAGTGGGTGAGCTGGTGGACGGCTTCGGCCGCCCGGGCCCGGTCTTCGTCCGCCTCCTCGCCGAGGACCATCGCGACCGCGCTCGACAACCGCGCCGACCCATAAGCGGGCTCGCTGCGGTGAAGAAGGCGTGCGAGTTCGTCCCGGAAGACGGTCGCTGACGGGGGGCGGCGCTCCGGGTCGACCGACAGGGCTGAATCGACCGCTCGAAGCAGGTCGGCCGACAGGTGGGGGACCGCGTGGCTCAGCGGGGCTACGTTCGCGGACTGCACACTGCGCCAACGTTCTTCGGCCGTCGCGCCGGGCCAAGCAAAGCCGCCCGCGAGCATCTCGTACAGGATGGCTCCCACCGAAAAGAGGTCGCTTCGATGGTCGACCGGGCGGCCGGCGGCGAGCTCCGGCGACCAGTAGGGCGGGTCGAGGCGAGGCGGCAACGGATGGTTGGGCATGCGGTGGTGAACCGAGAAGCCGAACCCCTCGAGGCGGACCGCGCCATCGAATCCGACCCACACCGTCTCGGGGCGAACGTCGCGGTGAACCAGACCGAGCAGCCCTCCGCCCGGCTCTGCGTGCCGGTGGGTGTGGCTGAGCGCTTCGAGGATCTGGACGGCGATGTACAGGCAAGCGTTCACGTCGAGCCCGACTTCTCGCCCCTGGCTTCGCGAGATCAGCGACCGCAGCGCGCGGCCCGGTACGCCTTCGGAGACGACGAGCGGGATCCCGTCGGCGTACGACATCTCGAGAATCGGAGAGATGTTGCCGTGAGCGAGTTGAACGGCTTGGCGGGCGTGTTGAACGATGGCCCTCGGTGCCTCGGGCACGGCGGAGGGCTTTCGAATATGTACCCGCCGAAACAGGTCGGCGGCGATCGGCAAATAGGCGTCGTAGACCTCATTCAGGTAGGTGCGCTCGATGCACGCGAAGACGGTGTAACGACCCCAGGTCTGCATGATGGAGGCTTCATCCTACCACGTCAGGCCGTCGCTCGATGCTTGAGTCGCTGGAGTTCGTCGAGTTGGTCCTTGGCTTGTGCGAGAATATCGGTCGCATCTTCGAAAGGTCGCAAGTGAACTAGCAGGCGACCGTCGGGGGTCATTTTGCGGCGCCGCGCATCGCCTTGCACATACTTCACGAGTTGCTCGGGAGTAATGCCCGCCGATTGGTCGTCGAACCGAACCACGATTCGAGGTGGCATCGCCTTGGTTTGCGCCCCGTAGTCGAGCCCGACCGCGCCCACTCGCCACAATCGCTGCTTGATGAGCATCAGTTGGGCCAAGTTTTCGACCTCGGCCGGCGGATTTCCGTACAGATCGGTCACTTCTTGCAGGACATCGTAGGCCGCGTCGTCGGTATCGGCGGCGTTGAACCGCTGGTAGAACTGAAGCCGGGCGCTCGGCTCCTTGACGTACCGATCGGGGATCAGCGCCGTGATCGGCAGCTGGATCTCTGGCTCTCGGAGACTCTGGTGGGCCGCGCCCTTCAGCTCGGCGATCGCCTCTTGGAGAAGCGCTTGGTACATGTCGAAGCCCACCTGCGCGATCGTTCCTGACTGGGCTTTCCCGAGCAGGTTGCCCGCCCCCCGGATCTCCAAGTCTTTGGACGCGACCTTGAAGCCCGCTCCGAGCTCGGTAAACCGCTGCAGGACGTTGATGCGGGCCCGGGCTTTCTTCGAGAGATTGCCGGCCGGGATGAGGAAATGCGCGAAGCCGCGGGTCTTCGAGCGGCCGACCCGGCCTCGGAGCTGGTACAACTGGGCGAGACCCATGCGGTCGGCGCGGTTGATGATGATCGTATTCGCGTTGGGGATGTCGATGCCCGACTCGATGATGGTGGTGGCCAACAGCACGTTGAACTTCTTCTCCATGAAGTCGACCATGACTTTTTCGAGGCGCTCTTCGTCCATTTGACCGTGTCCGATCCCGACCCGGGCTTCAGGCACCAGACGCTCGAGCATCGTGGCGAAGGCGGCGATCGAGGAGACGCGGTTGTGGACGACGAAGCACTGGCCCCCCCGCCGAATCTCGCGCAGGACCGCCTCGCGAATGATGTCTTCCGAGAAGCGGTGAACTTCGGTCTTGACCGCGAGCCGGTCGACGGGGGCGGTCGCGATCATCGACATGTCTCTCACGCCCATGAACCCCATATGAAGCGTTCGGGGGATCGGAGTCGCCGAAAGGGCGAGGACGTGCACCGTGGCTCGATACTTCTTGAGCGCCTCTTTGTGTCGAACCCCGAACCGATGCTCCTCGTCGATGATCAAGAGGCCGAGCCGACTCATCGTCACGTCCTTGGATAGGAGTCGGTGAGTTCCGATCAGGATATCGATCGAGTTGGCCTTCGCTTCTTTGAGGGCTTGCTTGATTTGGTCTTTCGACTGGAATCGAGAGACCAAGGCGATCTTGACCGGGTAGTTCTTGAACCGCTCGGAAAACGACTGGTAGTGCTGAGCCGCCAGTACGGTGGTGGGCACGAGCAAGGCCACCTGCTTACCGCCCATGACGGCGAGCATCGCGGCCCGCATGGCGACCTCGGTCTTGCCGTAGCCGACGTCGCCGCAGATCAAGCGGTCCATTGGAGTGGGTTTCTGCATGTCGACGATGACGTCGTCGATCGCCTTTTGCTGGTCCGGTGTGGGGTCGAACGGAAACTCGGCCTCGAACTGCCGAAATACTTCGTCGGGGGCGGGCAGCGCCTGCCCCTCGACAGTTTGGCGGACCGCGTACAGCCGGACCAGCTCGGCGGCCATCTTGAGCAAGGTATCCTTCACCTTGCGCTTGGTGTTCGCCCAGGCCGTGCCGCCGAGTTTGTCGAGCGCCGGTTGCCGGCCGTCGACCGGCGTCGCGTATTTGGAGATCAGCCGCAGCCGATGAACGGGCAAGTAGAGCTTGTCTTTGCCCTTGTATTCGATGCTGAGGTAGTCGCTTTCGACCCCGTTCACCGCGAGCTTCGTGAGGCCGTGGTACTGGCCCACCCCGAAGTCGACGTGAACCACGAAGTCGCCGGCCTCCAGCTCTTTCAGATCGGTGACGAATTCGCTCGCCGCCGCTGACCGGCGCTTTCGGCGCTTCATGCGCTGGCCGAAGATCTCCTCTTCCGACACCAGCGCCAGCTGCGCTTCGGGCACTACGAAGCCGCCCGATACGTCGCCGAGGACCAGCCAGGCGTGGACCGAGCGGTCGCGAAGCGTGGTCAGCCCCCTGTCCTGGGCTTCGCTCGGCGAGCGTGACTGCATGAAGCGCTCCACCGAGAACGGCATTTGGAGAAGCCGAACCTCGACCTTCTTGGGGGTGAGCAGCTCCTTGAGGCGCTCGGCCTGACCGCGGGTGTGGCACGCGATGAAGGTCGTGAGCCGGTCGCCGCGCCACTGCTTCAGCCTCCGCACCAGCGGGGCCATGATGTCGCTCGGCTCTTCGGACTGATCGGGCTTACGGGTTGCCTTGAGGATCTCGCCGCGCAGGTCGTCGGTGCTCTCGAACCGCAGTTTCAGAGTGTCGTCGGTTCCGACGACCACTTCGGGCAGAGCGATGCGCTTCTTATCGGCGACCGCGGTCGACCAGACGTCTTCGGGTTCGACCAAGTGTGCGGTCGGAGGCAGGGTTATGTTGTGCTGCGCCTTGGCGCGTTGGTAGGCGAGGTCGGCTTGGTCCCAAAAGGTCTCGGCGAATTCGACGATCGGCTCCCGCTCCGGGTGCAGGTAGACCGCATCGGCGGGCAGGTAGGCATCGATGCCCACCAGTCCCTTCGGATGAAACGCTGGCAGTAGGCTCTCGATGCCAAAGAAAAAGATGTGGTTGTCGATGTCGTCGAGGACCGCATTCAGCCGGCGCGACGGAATCGGGTACTCCTCGGACAGCTGTTCGATGGTCGTGCGGGCCAACTCGACGGCGGTCGCGTCGAAAGCGATCTCCCGGACGGGAAGGAGCATCGCGTCCTCGACCGCGTCTTTGTTTCGCTGGGTCTCGGGGTCGAACAGCCGGATCGATTCGACTTCGTCGCCAAACAGGTCAAGGCGGATCGGGAGCGAGCGCTGGGGGGAGTAGATGTCGATGATCCCGCCGCGAACGCTGAACGTTCCTTGGTCTTCGACGGTGCTCACCGGATTGTATCCACACCGGGTGAGGCGGCCCATCAGCTCGTCGCGGTCGATGTCGGAGCCGGCCATCACGTAGTCGCCGGCGCGATCGAAGTAGTCGGGCGGGACGAACCGACGGGCGAGGGCGTGGGGAGTGACGACCAGGGCGCGAACTCGCTCGGGCTCTTTGGCGAGGTAATACAGGGTGCCGAGCCGCTCCATCACCGCGCGGACGTCGGGGGAGTATTCCTCGTAAGGGTTCTTATCGTCGGCGCCGAGAAAGAACAGGCCATCGTCGATCGCGCGGTCGTCGGTCGTTCCGAACATGAACGCGAGGTCGCGGTACAAAGCCTCGGCGTCGGTCTGGTCTCGGCCCAGCAATACGACTTGCTGGCCGCGAATGACCAACTCGGCGGCGATCTGAGCGCGGAGCGCCCCGCTGATGTAGGGCGCGACAACCTGGCGGTCGGACTTGAGGGCGTCGAGGAGTCGCTGCGCTGGCGTCATCGCCGCGCGGTTTGTCGAAGATGGGGGCCGGGATGTCAAACGGTCCAGGTGTCGGCTTGTTCCAACAAGGCTTGCACGGACCCGCCGGGCTTTTTGGCCCGGGCCTGCGCGATTTGGTCGGCCATTCGGGCTTCGTAGGTCATCGTCTCCTCCGATCGAATCACCCCCATCGGGGTCGGGAACTCGGGTGCCTCGAGCATCGACAGCACCTGAGCGAGCATCGGATTGGTCTCGTCGTGAACGATCAGCTGCGCCTCGTCGACGTCGTCGACGTCAACGACCCGGGGGCGGAACGTCGCCGTGTCCATCACCAGGCCTTTGGCGCCGTCTTTGCCCCACCGCAGTGGTTTTCCGTGCTCGAGGAGGAGCACGTTTTGGATGCGGGTGCGTTTGTCGCCGAGGAAGTTGAATGCGCCGTCGTTGAAGATGACGCAGTTCTG
Organism: uncultured Myxococcales bacterium; assembly: GCA_964519665.1. GTDB lineage: Bacteria > Myxococcota > Kuafuiibacteriia > Kuafuiibacteriales > Kuafuiibacteriaceae > JANQQN01. The sequence goes on along the minus strand of CAZFIV010000035.1, from coordinate 15,968 downwards.
GAAGACCTCGAGAAAGGCGCTCCCTTCGTGGGCCGCCATCCGCCGCAGCATGGCCTGCAGGTGCTTGGCGTCACCGTCCACCGTGCGGGCCACGAAGCTCGCCCGCGCGCCCAGTGCGACCGAGGTCGGGCAGAACGGATTGTCGATCGACCCCATGGGCGTGCTCTTGGTCTTCTTTCCCGTCTCCGACGTCGGGCTGTACTGGCCCTTGGTGAGTCCGTAGATGCGGTTGTTGAAGAGAATGATCTTGAGGCCGATGTTGCGGCGGAGCGCGTGAATCAGGTGGTTGCCGCCGATGCTCAGGCCGTCGCCATCGCCGGTGATCACCCAGACCGTCAAGTCGGGGTCGAAGGCCTTGATGCCGGTGGCGAGCGCCGGCGCCCGACCATGGATGGAGTGAACTCCGAAAGTGTTCATGTAGTACGGAAAGCGGCTCGAGCAGCCGATCCCGCTCACGAACACGTGGCGCTCCTTCGGAATACCCAGCTCCGGCAAGACCCGCTGAACTTGGGCGAGAATCGAGTAGTCCCCGCAGCCCGGGCACCAACGGATGTCTTGGTCGCTCTGGAAGTCTTTGCGGTCCAGCTGGCTCGGGTCTGAGGGCTGAACTTGAGGATAGGTCTCGGGGGGCATCTCAGTTCTCCTTGGTGTGCTCGAGAATCGCTTCGAGCATCTCGTGTTCGCCGAACGGCCGGCCCTGAACTTTGTTGTACTGAAGCACCCGGTCGGGCCCCAGCCGAGCCCGCAACAGGAGCGCGAGTTGTCCGAGATTCAGCTCCGGGACGAGCACGCGGTCGTAGCGACCGAGAATCTGGTCGAGGTCATTCGGAAACGGGTTCAGATGGCGCAGATGAATGTGGGCGACGTTGACCCCTTGGGCCAACGCTAGCTCTACACCGGCCCGAAGCGCCCCGTACGTGCCACCCCATCCGACCACCGCCAACCCGTGGTCGGCGCCATGAACATCGGTCGGGGGGAGTCGTTCGGCGATCTTCGCGATCTTCTCGGCGCGGGTGCGCACCATGTGCTCGTGGTTGATCGGGTCGTAGGATACGTTGCCGGTGCCGTCTTCCTTTTCGAGCCCGCCGATCCGGTGTTCGAGACCCGGCGTACCTGGGATCACCCACGGCCGGGCCAGCTTTTCGTCTCGCTGGTAAGGCTGGTAGCCTTCGGGGTCGACCCGGAATTTCACGTCGATTCGGGGGAGCTCCGACATTTGAGGGATCTTCCACGGGGACGCGCCGTTGGCGAGGTAGCCATCCGATATCAGCACGACCGGGGTCATCGATTCGATGGCGATCCGGACCGCCTCGATGGCGGTGTGAAAGCAGTCCCCAGGGCTGGCGGGTGCCAAGACGGGCACCGGCGATTCGCCGTTGCGCCCGAACAAGACCTGAAGCAGATCGGATTGCTCGGTCTTGGTGGGAAGGCCGGTCGACGGCCCACCGCGCTGAACGTTCACCACGACCAAGGGCAGCTCGAGCATCACGGCGAGGTTCAGGGCCTCCGACTTGAGGGCCAGACCGGGGCCGCTCGTGGTGGTGAGGCCGATCGCGCCCGCGTACGCGGATCCCATGGCGGCGCAGATGGCGGCGATCTCATCTTCGGCCTGAAACGTGCGGACGCCGAGATTCTTGTGCCGCGACAGGGTGTGCAAGATGTCGGACGCGGGCGTGATCGGATACGAGCCGAGGAACAACCCCAGCCCGCTCAGCTCGGAGGCGGCCAGGAACCCCAAGCTCAGGGCTTCGTTGCCGGTGATGTTGCGATAAATGCCCGGCTCGAGCTCGGCCTTGTTGACGACGTAGTTGTGCTGGAAGGCCTCGGCGGTCTCCCCGTAGTAGTAGCCGGCCCGGAGCGCTTTGACGTTGGCCTGGGCGATCTTCGGGTCGCGTGGACCGAACTTGGTATGAATCCACTCTTCGCTGTGCTCGAGAGGACGATTGAACATCCAATAGATGATGCCGAGGGCGAAGAAGTTCTTGGTGCGCACCGCGTCCTTCTTGGCGAGACCCAGCTCGGCGACCGCCCCTTCGGCCATGCCCGTGATGTCGACCGGAAAGACTCGGTACGCGTCGAGGCTGTGGTCTTCGAGCGGGTTGGACTCGTACTTGGCCAGCGTGAGGTTCCGGCTCGAAAAGGCCTCGGTGTTGAGGATCAGGATGCCCCCTCGCTTGAGGTCGGGCAGATTGGTCTTGAGCGCGGCGGGATTCATCGCGACCAGGACGTCGGCGACATCGCCGGGGGTGTAGACCTCCCGGCCCGAGAAGTTGATCTGGAAGCCCGACACCCCGAACAGCGACCCCGCGGGAGCCCGGATCTCGGCTGGATAGTCAGGAAAGGTCGCCAGGTCGTTGCCGGCGAGCGCGGTGGTGGCCGTGAACTGGCCGCCGGTGAGCTGCATACCGTCACCCGAGTCGCCGGCAAACCGGATGGCGACGGACTCTAGAGTTTCGGTCGTGGTCGCTTTGGACATGGTCTACCCAAGACCGGTAGGTCAGGCCGCAAGCGAAGTCAGCCGTAGCTGACGACCATAGATGGCCTTTTTGACCGATGCGCCCCAACTGCGGGGGTAACCCGCTAGCGGCGATCCAACTTGGACGGCTGCGCCGCGTCAAAGTAGTAGCTCACTCGGGTTCGAGGGCTGAGGTAGTTCACCACCTCGGGGGTGAGATCACCGACGGGCACTTCGGCGACGATCGACACATCGGGCTCGGTGACCAAGTCGACCACCAGCGCCTCCGACTTGGGGACCGCGGGATCGTAGACCAGCAGGCTGGGGTTGAGCAGGTCTTGCTGGTCGACCGATATGACGATCCCCAGCATGTCGTTGGAGAGCCGGACCACCGATCCCGGCGGGTAGACGCCGAGGGATTTGACGAAGGCCTGAATCAGTTGGGGGTCGAGCTGACGGTTCTGGTACGCGAGCATGTACGACAGCGCCTGGTGGGGCGACTTGGCCTTCCGAACGTTGTGGGGGTTGCAGAGGTTGTCGTAAACGTTCGCGACCTGGACGACCTTCGTGAGGTTCGAGATCTCTTTCGCTTCCAGCTGAAGCGGATAGCCCGAACCGTCGCCCAGTTCGTGGTGCTGCTCGATGATCGTCAGCGCCGCTTCCGGAAACGCATTGATCTTCTTGGCGATCTCGACGCCGTAGTGGGGGTGCTGCTGCACGAATTCGCGCTCGGCGCGGGTCCACGGGGTCGGCTTGTGAAGGACAGAGTGCGGTATCCGCTGCTGGCCCACATCGTGGAACAGGGCCCCGAGTCCGACCACTCGAAGCGCGTCGCCGTCGAGCCCCACTCTCTCGCCCAACATCATCGCCAGGACCGCGACGTTCAACGAATGAAAATAAACCGTTTCGTGCGCGGTCTGGTCGCCCATCAGGTGGACCATCAGCTCACCCTCGGCCGACAGCACGTCGGCCATCTCGCTGACGAGCAGGGTGGCCTGCTTCATGGCCTGCTGGGGGCGGGCTCGGATGTCGCTCATCATCGACTTTGCGGACTGCACCTGCCGTCGAAACTGCTTGTCGCAGCGGTTGTAGCGCTCGCGTCGTTCGCGAAGCCGTTCGATGCGCTGGCGCTTGTCGGCGGCCATCGGTTCGACGTCCTTGCGGGCCCGAGGGAAGCGGGGGCGCGGCCGAGGTCGAGGCTGGGCTTCGCTCTTTCGTGGGTCGAACCGAACGGACCTCAGCCCGAGGTCGCGGAGGATCTCGATGTCTTCTTCGTCCTTGATCCGGAATCGGTTGAAGAGAAACGGGTGCCGATGCCACGGGAGGTCGAGCTCGATGAACACTCCGGGCTGAAGGCGGTCGACGCTGACGAGCGGAAGGCTCATCCCACCTCGGATATATCGGTTCAAAAAGGCTCGAATGTAGTCCCGAACGCGGGAACCGATCGGAAATAAGCCTGAATATTGAGGCGCGGGAACAATGATGCGGCTTGGTGCTCGCCTTAGGTCGAGGTTTTCGCTACGTCATCGGTATGGCTCCAGACACACTTCTTGGCTTCGCCCTCGGAACGATTGGCAATATCGCCTTCGCGCTGCTCATCGCAGTCGTCGGCTGGATGATCGCCGGCTACGTCAACGGCCTGGTGACGCGGGCGGCCCGGACCGGCAAGGTCGACGAGGCGCTCGCCCGGTTCCTGGGAAGCATCGCGCAGTATACGATTCTCGTCATCGCGGTCATCGCCGCGCTCGGTCAACTGGGCATCGAGACCACGAGCTTGGTCGCGATCTTCGCGTCTGCCGGCATCGCGGTTGGCCTCGCTCTGCAAGGGACGCTGTCGAACTTCGCGAGCGGCGTCCTGATCCTGTTCTTCCGACCCTTCAAGCTCGATGACGTAGCCGAAGTCGCTGGTCACACCGGCAAGGTGAGCGATATCGGCTTGTTCGCCACGACGCTGATGACGCCCAACAACCACAAGATCATCGTGCCCAACAGCCAGGTGACAGGCGCGGTCATCACCAACTTTACCGCCCTCGGCACCCGCCGGGTGGTGGTCGAGATCGGTGTCGCCTACGGTACCAACATCGATCACGCCAAAGAGGTCCTCATCGCAGCGCTCAAGAAGACCGACCTGATCATCGAGGATCCGGAGCCCGCCGTGGTGCTGACGGGCTTCGGTTCGAGCTCGGTCGACCTGACGGCGACCGCGTTCGCCAATACGCCCGACTGGTGGCCGGCGCTGCACAACGCGAAGGTCGCGGCCTACAACGCCCTGAACGAGGCTAACATCGAGATTCCGTTCAATCAGATCGTGGTCCACCAGGCGCCGAAGGCCGGCGGCGACGCCACCGCCGGCTGATCCGCCGATGCTTCGCCGGCCCTTCCCCGGCTCGCCCGCCCTCCCTCGGCTCGCCCGCCCTCCCTCGGCTCGCCCGCCCTCCCTCGGAAAGTCGCCGGCCCGTATCCGAACCTGAACGAACTCTGAACGAACCACCGACGCCCGTTCGGCTGGACGTCGCCAAGGGTCCGCGATAGGGCTCGGCCGTGCGATCGTCGACGCCTCGGTGACCAGTGGCCGCCGCGCCCTCAAGGGATCCGGCGGAGCACCAGGTGGTCGGCGGAGCGCACCGACAAGGAGTGAACCATGAGCAACGTACCGCAATTTCCGGATGTCAGTGACGTCAAGGGCGCCGTCCTCAAGACCAATAAGGGCGACATCGAGGTCAAACTCTTCTCGGACCTCGTGCCGAAGACGGTGGGGAACTTCGTCGGCCTCGCCGAAGGCACGATCCCGTGGTCGGGGGGCACCGGGCCGCTGTACAAAGACGTGATCTTCCACCGCATCATCAAGAACTTCATGCTGCAGGGCGGCGATCCCCAGGGCACCGGCCGCGGCGGCCCCGGTTACCGATTCCCCGACGAATTCGTCGCATCGCTCAAGCACGACAAGCCCGGCATCCTCTCGATGGCCAACGCCGGGCCGGGCACCAACGGCAGCCAGTTCTTCATCACGACCGTCCCGACCCCGCACCTCGACAATCGCCACTCGGTCTTCGGTGAGGTCGTGAACGGGATGGACATCGTGCACGCCATCGAGAACGTCCCCACCGATCCCAACGACCGTCCCCTCGAGGACGTCGTGCTGCAGTCGATCGAGATCCTGCGCTGATCCTCGGATTCAAATCGGGGCCGGAGTCTTCGGCTCTTTCGGGCCGGTCTCGGGTTGATGGCGCAGGGTTGGATGGTCTGGCCTCGCTATCGTTGGGTTGACGGTGTGGCCCGGAGCGCCCTATTCGGAGCCCATGCCGCGGCCGACCTCGGAACTCGTCGAGCTCCTCAAAGAACTGGGCGAAAAAGCCCCCGATCAGTACGAACCCCAAGATAGAGCCCTGTTCGCCGAGATGCGCGAGGCCACGAACCTCGGGCTGATCCGCTGTGCGGAGCGCGGCGAAGACGGCACGTGGACGGTCAACGAGTGGTACAAGAAATCGCTGCTCGCGGGCTTCAGGTTGGGCCAGATCCTCGAGCAAGAGGGCTACTGTCGGTTCAACTTCTTCGATAAGCAGACTCTGCCTCAGCGCCAGCTGTTCATGACCAGCAAGGTTCGCCTCGTGCCCGGGGGCTCGGCGATCCGCGACGGCGCCTACGTGGGGGAGGGGGTGGTGATGATGCCCCCGTCGTACATCAACATCGGTGCTTTTGTCGGTGCATCGACCATGGTCGATAGCCACGCGCTGGTCGGGTCCTGCGCGCAGATCGGCGAGCGGGTGCACCTGTCGGCGGGGGCGATGATCGGCGGGGTGCTCGAGCCGGTGGGGGCGCTGCCGGTGATCGTCGAAGACGACGTCATGGTCGGCGGCAACTGCGGGGTGTACGAGGGTACCATCGTCCGAACGCGGGCGGTCCTCGGCACCGGCGTCGTTCTCAACGGCTCGACGAAGGTGTACGACCTGGTGAACGGCGTCGTGCACGCTCGTCAAGGCGAGCAGCCGCTCGTGATTCCCGAAGGGGCGGTGGTGGTGCCCGGTGCGCGCAAGCTGCCCGGGGGGTTTGCCGAGGAGCACGGCCTTCAGATCGCGACGCCGCTGATCGTGAAGTACCGCGACGCGAAGACCAACGCAGCGACCGCGCTCGAAGAGGCGCTACGGTGACCACCGCGCTCGCCGCCCTACGCGCGGGGCGGCGGCCGTCAGTCGTCCGGCGCGCAGGGCGGCGGCCGTCAGCCGTCTGGCGCGCAGGACGGCGGCCGTCAGTCGTCTGGCGCGCAGGGCGGCGGCTGTCAGTCGTCTGGCGCGCAGGGCGGCGGCTGTCAGTCGTCCGGCGCGCAGGGCGGCGGGCGTCAGTCGTCTGGCGCGTAGGGCGGCGGCTGTCGGTCATGGTTGCGCTGCTCGCCGGCTCGGCGTGCGACGACGGTCGAGAGTGTGAGCAGCTGCGAGACCTCCTGCTCGACCACCAGCGTGCGCTCGGCATGGCTCGGGCCCGCGCGAAGTTCGCTCCGAAGCTCAAGCAAGACGCGGCGCGCGCCGAGAAAGTCACGAAGGCCTTCCTGACCCGCTACGGCTTGAACATGGCCGACGACGAAATCACCGCGGCCCTTCAAGCGCGGGTGGCCACGATATCGGGCGCCCAGCTGAGCAGGGGGCAGCGGCGGTTGCCGAGCGACGACCCGACGCGCCCCCCCGTCACGGAGACCGTTTGGACGGTCGTTCTGCCCGAACGATCATTCGTTCAGGCGGCGGCGCGCGCCCGCGACCTGGCCGCCCTGCCGCCGCTGTTGCAGTTGGCGGCCCTGCTGCCGGTCAACACGTCGGGCCGAGGGTGGAAGGTCGAGCTGGTCAAAGTGCCGATCGACCGGGTCCCGATCGACTTCGAGCCTCAGCGGGTGCCTATGCCTCGGGCCGCGACCGAGGTCGCCAAGACTTCGAGCTTCTGTGGATCCGCCGAGTTGAGGAAGAAGATCGCGGACGCCCGGGCGCAGATCGAGACCCTGCAGGACGTGGCCGCCGAAGCCACCGTCTATCTGCCCACCCAGGTCAGTTGGGAGGGGCTCCGGCTCCGGGCGCAGCTCGCCGTCGAGCTCGAGTCGGAAGCACGCCGGCTCCTCGACGTCTACTTCGAAGCGACGAAAGCGGCAGCGGTTCGGGTCAAGGCGATCGGCCAGGAGCGGGATGTCATCATCCTAGACATCTATGGCGGCGCTCCGGAGCGCGCGCGGGTCGAACGGCAGCTGCCCGACGACGTGCTGCGAGCGCTCAAGGTCGGGCTCCCCAAACCTGGTCAGATTCGCTTCGCGGTGGTGAATCGGGTCGCCGAACGCGCCCGCCCGCCCGGCGCCGAAGGCGGCGAGCGGCCTCGAGCCATCGACCTCGGCCTGCCGACGCCCGAAGAGCTCAAGCGGCAGTTCGAGCGCGCCCGCCGCGAGAGCCGAGGGGAAGATGGGGCGCCGCGGTGACCCGCGGAGGTGACACGACGCCCCGGGTCAGGCAGACCAGAGACGGCCATGCCGGACTCCCTCGTAGCGTTTTTCAACCGCTATCGCGACGCCTTCAACACCTTCGACGCCAACGAGATCGCCGAGCATTACCTGCTTCCGGCCGCCGTGTACGACGCTCTCGGACCTCACGTGTTCAAGACCAAGGGAACGCTGATCGCGAAGTTTCAGGAGTACTGCGACCGCCTTCAAGAACTGGGGTACGTCAACGGTGAGTTCACCGCCGGCTACTTTCATCGCACCAGCGCTGCCGGCGCGGTCGTGGATCTCGAATGGAAGCTCGAGACGACCGATGCACCCATCGTCTTTCGGTCGGTTTACCTTTGCCGGCGGATCGACGACGACTGGCGGATCTTCGTCGCCGAGGCCTACGAGCCTGCCTCCGCAACTTAGCGGCAACACCGCCGGGGCGTCGGCGACTAGCGAACGGGTTCGACGAAGGCGTTGAAGCTGATGCGGAACTCGGTGCCGACGGGAGGGGAGGCGCGGCCGAAGAACAGGACGGTGTTGGCCGACGGTTCGTAGTCGAAGCCTTCGAGGCGGCTGCGAGTGATGAGGCCGTCGGCGGTGGCGACCTCGATCGAGCCGGCGATCGGCAGGGCGTTGAGGACCGTTTGCGAGGCGGCGCCCCCGGCCGCGAGCAGGATCTCGTCGATCGGTTCCGAGAGGTCTTCGGCGCAGATCGACGCGCTCGAGCCGCCCAAGGCTTCCGCGACCTGGATGTAGCTTTCGCCGCGGCGGGCGAGCCCGCGCCCGATCGCCAGGCAGCCCCGGGGCCGGGGGCCTACGACCGCGAAGGCCAGGATGCCTTCGTCGGACAGCGCGTCGGCGTAGTCGGAGGGCGGCGAGAGGTTGGTGCTGTCTTCGTCGCTGAAAAACACGACCACCGAGACGGCGTCGTCGCGCAGGCGGTTCGTCGCGTCGGTAGAGGTGCGGGCCCGCTGGACGGCGCGCACCGCAAACTCGAGGCCGGCTTCGCGGCCGTTGCCGTTGATGCCCACCCGGACCCGCTGCCGGAACGCGTCGACATCTTCGGTGAAGCCGCCGCCCCGCAAGGCTTCGCCGTCGGTGGTTACTACACCGAGGCGAAAGTCGATTCCGGATCGGGCCAGGGCCGAGAAAAACTGATCGGCGGTTGCCGACAACGCTTCTTGCTCTTCGAGCATCGACGCGGAGTTGTCGACCACCCACACGAAGTCCACCCGGAGGGCCTCGGCGACCGCGGTGGTGCAAGCGACCTGAACCGGCAGGCCGGTCGGACCGAGATGGCTGCCGGTCGCCAGGTCGGACAATCGGGTGGCCACCGACGCGGTCTTCGCTTCGTCGGCGAGGGCGACCACCGCCCGGATCCTCGCCGGCGAGGCGATGCTCTCGGCGTACGCGGCTACGGTCAGGTTTCGAGTGGCGGCGAGTGTTTCCGGTTGCGGCAACTCACCGAGGTTCACCAGGGGCGTCGAGGTCAGCTCGGACAGTGCGCCGGCCCTCACCTGCGACGGCGAGACCTCGTTGACCATGGTGACCGTCCGCAGGGTCCGAGCGGCGGGGCGGCGCCGGCGACGGAACGCTTGCCGCAGGCGCTCATCGACCCGGTCGGCGATGCCGATGACGCCGGGCAGCGGACGGCTGAACAACGGGTCGACGTACCGGTCGAGCCACTGGCTTGCGACCTGGGGGTCTTCCGGGTCGAGGTCGGCGTCCAGCGGCGCCTCGAAGACGAAGCCGAACAGACCTCGCTCGAGGTCGGTCAACGCGAGCGCGTCGAGGTCGTCGACGGGTTGGGCGTCGGTCCCGTCGTGAAGGGCGACCTGAAAGCTCCGGTTGGGCATGGACGTCAAGGTGGTGCGGCCGGGGCCCACGATTCGGCAGGGGCCGCCGAGGTAGGCGATCGGACCGGTGTCCATCGAGCCGGCGTCGGCCGCGCCTCCGTCGAAGAAGCCCGCGTCGATGGCGCCGCTCGGATCGGGGAGCGAACCGTCGGGGCCACGATCGCCGAGGCCCGCATCGGCCACCGGTCGTTTGTCCTCGAGGCTCGGCGGGGTGCTGAGCTCGGCCTCGGTGCAGGCGCTCGACGACGCGCCCAAGCCGGCGGCGAGCAGCCAACTCATGATCCTGGTCAACCGTGCTTGCTTGACCGGCTGCGGTGAGGGCTCTGGGGCGTCGTGTTCCGATGGGTCCGCCTCAGGCCTCGATGCGTTTGTTGCGCCCGTCATGGGCGGGGAAGGTCGGCCTCGCCGGTACATGGTGCGAAAGGCGCTGATGAGACCGATGACCACGAGCGACCACCACGCCGAGGTTCGGGGCATCGGGCCGGTGGCGCAGCCGCTGCACCCGAAGTCTGCGGCTTCAATGGCTTGCTCGCGGGTCCCGGTGGGGTCGACACCCGCGTCGGGAGGGTTGGCCCCGCCGGGGTCGTCGCCGTCGTCGCTGCTGCCGCCGCCGCCGTCGACCGGGCCCGCGTCGGGGGTGGGGCCCGGGCCTTCGTTCGACAAACAGAGGTTCATGCCGGTGAACCGGTCTCGGTCGACCGTCCCGTCGCAGTCATCGTCGCGCCCGTTGCACACCTCGGTGATGCCGGGATGCACGAGCGGGTCGTCGTCGGCGCAGTCCCCTTCGCAGTCGGTCACGCCGTCCTGGTCGACGTCGTTGCAGGTCTCACAGCTGATGGCGCCCCGAGGCGTCTGGTCGATCCGGCCGTCGCAGTCGTTGTCGACCCCGTCGCAGATGTCGGTCGACTGAGGATTGATGGCTGGGTTGGCGTCGTTGCAGTCCCCGCACAAGAAAGTGAAGCCGTCCTCATCGGCGTCGTCTTGGCCTTCGTCGATCTGGCCGTTGCAGTTGTTGTCGACCCCGTCGACGACCTCGCGGGCGAAGGGTTGGATGTTCGGGTTGCTGTCGTCGCAGTCGCCAAAACAGACCGCGAAGTTGTCGTTGTCGACATCGAACCCTTCGTCGGTCTCGAAATCGCAGTCGTTGTCCTGCCCGTCGCAGACCTCGTCGGCGGTCGGATACACCGAGCTGTTGAAGTCGTTGCAGTCTCCGTCGCAGAGGGTGAAACCGTCGCCGTCGGCGTCCGTGTCAGGGTCGACGACCCCGTCGCAGTCATCGTCGATGTCGTTGCCGCAGACCTCCTTTCTCAAGGGGCTTCGGCTCGGGTCGCGGTCGTCGCAGTCGCCCGCGCAGACGGTGACGAAGTCGTTGTCCTGGTCGAACCCTTCGTCGATGCGCCCGTCGCAGTCGTTGTCGAACCCGTCGCACACCTCGACCGCGTCCGGTCGGATGGCCGCGAAGCGGTCGTCGCAGTCGCCCTCGCAGGTGGTCACGCCGTCCTGATCCTCGTCGACGTCTTCGTCGACGATCCCGTCACAGTCATTGTCGATGCCGTCGCCGCAGATCTCGGGGGCCCCCGGAAAACTGGTGGGCGAAGTGTCGGCGCAGTCGCCGTCGCAGTTGGTGTAGCCGTCGGCGTCGAAGTCGTGGCAAGCCCCCTGCTCGCAGATCGAGCCGCCGAAGCCGTTCTCGTCGATGTCCCCGTCGCAGTCGTTGTCCGCGCAGTCGCAGCGCTCGAGCAGCCCGGGGGCGATGAACGGGTTGTCGTCGTCGCAGTCTCCGTCGCAGCTGGAGACCCCGTCGCCGTCCGCGTCGAAGCCCTCATCGACGTCGCCGTCGCAGTCGTTATCGATGCCGTCGCACGTTTCGGGCTGGGGCAAGATCTCGCCGACGCACGTTCCGGGGGCGCCGGCCACGCACACCGCGATTCCCGGGCGGCACGCGCCGACGGTCGCGGTGCCCGTCGGACCGGTGTAGCAGGCGGTGTCGTTGCCGTCGATGTTGCCGTCGCAGTCGTCGTCGACGTTGTTGCAGACCTCGAGGGCGCCCGGGCGGATGTCGGGGTTGGTATCGTTGCAGTCGCCGCCGCAGGGGGTGACGCCGTCGCCGTCGGCGTCGAACGCCTCGTCGACCTCGCCGTCGCAGTCATCGTCGCGGCCATCGCAGGTATCGGTCGGGGCGGGCACGACCTCGTCGATGCACGCGCCCCCGAAGCCCGAGGCGCCCTGGCACAGCTGGTACCCGGCCTGGCAGATGCCCACGTCTTCGGTGCCCGGCGCGCCGGTGTAACACGGGGCGGTCAAGGGCGAGCCGTCCGGACGCTCGTCGGTGTCCCCGTCGCAGTCGTTGTCTTTGCCATCGCAAGTCTCGCCGCGGCCCGGACGGCGCTCGGGGTCGTTGTCGTCGCAGTCCGGGTTGGGCCCGCAGGTCGAGAAGCCGTCGTTGTCAGCGTCGAAGGTTTCGTCGGTCTGGCCGTTGCAGTCGTCGTCCCGCTGGTTGCACGTCTCGGGGATCGGGAGCACCTCTCCCGGGCACGTCGACGGCCAGTCGCCGTCGGTGCACTCCACCCGGCCGCTTTGGCACTCGCCAATGCCGTTGGTGCCTGGGGGGCCGTTGTAGCAGCTGCGCCGAAGCGGGGCGCCGGCTCGGTTGCGCTCGTCAGTCAGGCCGTCGCAGTCGTTGTCTTTGCCATCGCAGGTCTCGCTGAGACCCGGGCGCATCTCGTCGTCGTTGTCGTTGCAGTCCAGACAGACCACCACCCCGTCGTTGTCGGCATCGGCGAAGCCGTCGTCGCGCTCGCCATTACAGTCTTGGTCGATGCCGTCACAGACCTCGGGGGCACCCGGGAAGATCGTTTCGTCGGCGTCGTTGCAGTCGGGGATGGGGACGGCGCAGGTGGTGAAGCCGTCGCCGTCTTCGTCGAAGTCTTCGTCGGCCTCGAGGTTGCAGTCGTTGTCGCGGCCGTCGCAGAGCTCGGGCGCCCCCGGATAAACGGTCGGGTCGCTGTCGTCGCAGTCGCCTCGACACGCCGGAACCGGATCGCCGTCGACGTTCGGAAAGCCGTTGAACGGTTCGCCGTCACAGTCGTGGTCGACGTCGTCGCACTGCTCGGGCGCGGGCAGGACGGCACCCGTGCACGCCCCCCAGCTGCTGCCGGCGCAGGTCTCCGTCCCCGCTCGGCACAGCCCGACCCCCGGCTCGCCGGTGGGGCTCGGAAAACACGCTCGGGTCAGCTCGGAGTCCACGGAGGAGGGGTCGCAGTCGTTGTCGCGGCCGTCGCAGACCTCGGGATTGCCCGGAAAGCGGAGCGGATCATTGTCGTCGCAGTCGACGCAGACGACGGCCCCGTCGCCGTCGGCGTCGGGTTGATCGTTCAGGGTGGAGCCGTCGCAGTCGTGATCGGTGTCGTCACACTGCTCGGGCGATGGGAGAACCTCCCCCGAGCACACCCCGCTCCAGCCGTTCGGGCCGCAGGCCTCGGTTCCGCCGCGGCACAGGCCCACGTTGCGGGTGCCGGGGGGGCCGGAATAGCAGCTGCGGGAGAGGTCGGCGTCGCGAGTGGTCGGAGAGCAGTCGTTGTCGAGGCCGTCGCACACCTCCGGGTTGCCGGGGAAGCGAGCGGCGTTGTTGTCGTCGCAGTCCTGGCAGACCACCACGCCGTCGCCGTCGGCGTCGGGGATCCCGTTGTAGTTGTTGCCGTCGCAGTCGTGATCGACGTCGTCGCACTGTTCGGGTGAAGGCACGACCTCGCCGCCACAGACGCCCTCCCAGGCTTGGCCGTCGCAGCGCTCCTGGCCCCCTCGGCACACGCCGACGCCTTCGGTGCCGGGCGGGCCAAAGTAGCAGTCCCGGCGGAGGGCGTCGTCACGGGTCCCGGGACTGCAGTCGTTGTCTTTGCCGTCGCAGACCTCTGCGAGTCCCGGGCGGACCGCCGGGTCGTTGTCGTCGCAGTCGCCCTCGCAGACGTTGAGCCCGTCTCCGTCGGCGTCGGGTGCGTCGTCGATCACGCCGTTGCAGTCGTTGTCGCTGCCGTCGCACAGCTCGGGCGCGCCGGGAAAGACGGTGCGGTCAGCATCGTTGCAGTCGCCGACATTGCACGCGAAGCCGTCGCCGTCGCGGTCGACGTCGTCGCAGGTCTGGGCACGGCCCTCCGTGGCGCCGGCGAGGGCGAGCAAGAGCGCGGCCAGCCGAGCCGAGGTCGTCGCGCCGGGTTGACGCCAAAGTCCCCGCCTCACAGCGCCCACCCCACGGCCGCCAAGGTCTCCAGGGTCTCGTCGACGAACGCGGTGCCCGAGACTTCACCCGGCTGCTGGGTCCATCGCGCCTCGACGGCGAACATCAGCCCCCAGTCGAGGCGGACCACGGCGCCTCCCCCGACGTCGAAGCCTAGATCGGTCCCCCCGCCGGGATTCCACCGGGCGGACGCATCGGCCTCGAGCCACAGGCCACCGGCGGTCGACCAGCGCCACACGGGCTGCGACACGGCGATCCCGGCCCGAAGGACTGAAAAGCGGGTCGACAGCACCGAGGTACCATTGCTCTCGAAGCGGGTGAACGCGTAGCCCACGCTGGGGCCGACCCGGGGGCCGAACGACCCGAGCTGATAGCGGTAGCGAGCGGTGGCTTCGGCCCGGTCCGCGAGGACGGAGAGCGGAAAACCACCCTGGTCTCCGCTCACGAAGCGACGCCAGTAGCCGATGGTCAAATCGAGCTCGTGGCGCGAGGGCCATCGAAAGATACGAGCGCCGTGCAGGGTCAGCCGCCCTCCGGCGCTCGGCATGCTGGCATCCGACTGCTCGACACCCGGGGCGTCTTGCAGGCGTCGACCCGTCCACCCGGCGTCGATCCATACCGATACGAGCGGCCCTTCGGGCGGTGCTTCGGGTGGCACGAAGGTGGCCGCTTCTCCGGTCAGCTCACCGTCGAAGTACGGCTTGGAGGGGGGCTCGGGAGGAGGCTCGGGGGGCGGCGGCGGAGCCGGCGGCGCGAAGCCTTCCCACGCCTTCCGCCAGGCCGACTCGAAGTGCTGGCGCTTGAGACTCCGGAGCGCGACTCCGAAGCTCGCGACCCGGACATCGAGGCCGCCATCGGTGTCTTTCAGGCGGACCACGACCCGGGCTTGTCGCCGACCCCGAACCTTGATGTGGACGCGGACGAACCCCCGGCACCCTTCAGTGAAGTCCTCGAGGGAGCGCACCCGTCGGACGGGGTAGGTCACGTGGGCAGGGCGGGTCACCATCGCCGCCCGGACGATGGCTCGCTCGAGCCGAATCCGATGTTCTCGGCTGAACTTTCTCGGCGCCATCCAGCAGATGGTCGGCTCGGGGTCGGCCCCAAACTCGATAGCGTCGAGGTCGATGCTGATGCCGTCAGCCGCGACCAGCGCCATTGCGAGCGCGATGAGGTGTCCCATGTCGCTCGTTAGTTCGGTGCCGCGGGAGGCCGGATGAGCAGGGAGGGGGGACGGCCGGGGGCTGGCGCTGAGGCCGCCTCAAGCCGAGGCGCTTCGAGGGCGATGCGGTGCCCGCCCGCTTCCCGCGAACAGCCGATAGCCAGGGGGGCCGGCCCGACCTCCACCGGGGCGCTGCTTTTTCAGCTCTGCGCCCGCTTACCCGGGAACAGCCTACAGTTTGAGCGCTCGCGGCGGACAGCGGGTCGCCTCGGCAAGGCGGGCAAATCGCCGGCGGGCGGGGTGCCGTTAGCCCTCGACGAAGGCTTTGAGGCGCTTGGCGCGCGACGGGTGCCGGAGCTTGCGAAGCGCCTTCGCTTCGATCTGTCGAATACGCTCGCGGGTGACCTCGAAGTCTTGACCCACCTCTTCGAGGGTGTGGTCGGACTTCTCGCCGATGCCGAAGCGCATCCGGAGGACCTTCTCTTCTCGGGGCGTGAGCGTAGCCAAGACCCGCCGGGTTTGTTCGGCGAGGTTCATGCCCATGACCGCTTCGCTCGGGGAGACCGCGGTCTTGTCTTCGATGAAGTCGCCCAGATGCGAGTCTTCCTCTTCGCCGATCGGCGTCTCGAGAGAGATCGGCTCCTTCGCGATCTTGAGGACCTTTCGCACCTTGTCGAGCGGCAGCTCCATCTTCTCGGCGATCTCTTCGGGGGTCGGCTCACGGCCGAGCTCCTGCACGAGATAGCGAGAAGTCCGGATCAGCTTGTTGATCGTCTCGATCATGTGCACCGGAATCCGGATGGTGC
>CAZFIV010000034.1:10260-60863 GCA_964519665.1 uncultured Myxococcales bacterium | reverse complement strand
AACAACAACACCCAACCCCAAAAACAAAAGCGCACCCAAAGCAGACTCAAACCAAGCCAAGCAAGAAAGAAAGAAAGAAAGAAAGCCAGCGCAGGCCGGGCGCGGAAGGGTTCTTATCAGGGAACGTGTAGGGCCCGACGCCATCCTTTTGAAGCACAAACAGACCGGGGCCCCCAAAGGAGGCGAATGCGGAAGTCTCTCAAAGGCCAAACACCCGGTCTTCGCCGCTTCCCTGACAAGAACCCATCCGCACCCGGCCGTCAAAGAAGGCAACCTCAAAGCCCGATCAACCCCCGAAGGCACAATCAATCTACTGAAGAACTCCAAGCATAGAGAAACGAAAGACCACGACAACCCAGAAACGCAAAGAGTAGTCAGGGAGACGCCTTATCAACCGACACGCCGGAACCATCGGGCAGAATGACCACGATGCGATCGTCGAAGACGGTCAGGTCCCGGACATTCCGAGTGATCTCCGGAGGATTCCAGTCGAGAAGCGCAAAGGTTTGGGCATTCATCGCAACGACCAGGCGGGATTCACCATTGACGACGATCGGGCTCCCCGCAAGGTACAACGTATCCCCGTCAATCGCCATACCGACGATAACGGAGGCGACCTGATCGAAGGGCAGGCTCGGCGTCCTCAGCCGCGTAGTGGCGGCATCGAAGACCGTGAATGCCGGGCCGAAGAAAATCTGACCTCCAGCTTCTCCGAGGAAGGTCGTCGGGATATCTCCAAACGGAGCCTGGTCAGCCCAGGCTTGCTGCTGCGTGGGGTCCGTACCCGTCCCGGGTTGGAGATCGTAGATATCGTAGTCCCGCGTGACGCTGTCGAAAAAGCCCCCGTGAGCGATCAACCCGCGCGACGTCACCGACAAATTGGCTCTTAGCTGACTAGGAGTGGTCAGACCCGGCAGTGGACTCGACCCCGCGCCCGGATCGGTGGTGGAAAAGTACTCCGCGAAGGTAGAGTTGTTTGAACTCAAGCTATTCTCTCGAACGTAAAGCCGGCCCCCAAAGAACGCGTACCTGCGCGTGCGGAAGTTGGATGCAACCGGCCGAGGTACGGCCGGGTGCGTGAAGTCGAGGACCTGGGGCCCGGTTTCGGTGAGCTCGACGAGCGCGAATCCATCGCGGCTTTGCCCGCCCACCGTCGAGAAGGTCCCCCACACCGCAACGAGATTCTCGTGGTCGGACGCCACCGGCGCCGACTCTTCGATCTGGCCGTCGTTCTCGATAACGATCGGTTCGAGCGCCCCGGTCGTCGGGTCCAAGAGGGCCCCCGGAAAGTTGAAGGTGGAGCGCAACCGGGTGAGCGACAGCAGCCGCGAGCCGTCCACCGCCACCCGGATGCGCCCGCTCTCCGGAACCTCGAATTCCGGGCCGGTCGGGTTGATGGTTCGGGTCGTCGGGTCGAGCGTTACGCGTACGACGCCGGAATCGGTGATGCCCAGATCGGGGGCGCTAATCCTGGTGAGGGATGGGTCGCCCAGATTCCAGCGCGCAACGCTGCCATCCGCAAAGACTTCAAAGTAGTCGTCCGTTCCGAGCCCCTCCGCGCCGAGCGGATCCGCCTGAACGAAATATCGGCCCCCGACCCGTTCGGTCAAAACGGAGGGCGAGGCCGACACCGACAACAGTGAAGACTGGATACGGGTGGCGATGTCCCAGCCCCGGATTTCGGCGGCATCGTTGAAGTACACGAACGCCGTTGTTCCCACGGCCCACATTTCGCGCGGGGTGGAGCCGATGATCACCGGGAAGTCGCCGACCGACGCGCCGGTGATTTTGTCGAACGCGGCGAGAGTGCTGGGCTCCGTCAAGCCATGCCCGATGACCACGACGTGGTCGTCGCCGACGCTCAGACCGCGACTCGAATCGATATCCACGAGCGGCACGGGTGGGAATCGAAGCACGTTCGTTTCGAGCTCCAAGGCAAAGAGGCGGGATCCGCTGGCAGACTCCCCGACCGCGTACAGGACGCCACCTTCGACCTCACTCCTATCGTTCGAAAGGCCGGGGGGGAGCGCTTGGCAGAAGTCGACGTCGATCTCGAGCTGATCGTTGAGTCGCACCCATCCCGAACAGGGCTGCCCTCCGATTGTATCGAAGTCTCCTCCCAGAATCCATCCGCCGGTGCCATCGCGATGAACGGAACTGACGAAGCTGTCGGGCAGCGGCGTACAGTCCACCCAGCCCGCGCTGGCGTCATAGACCCGGACCGCCGAATCATCCTCTTCCCAGGTTTGGGCCCCTGGAATCCATATTCGGGATCCGAGCCGCGCGACCGGGTCCCCGGTGCCCTGCACTCGAATCCACTGAAAATCGTAGCCGCGTCCTTGGCAGGTGGCCGGAACCCCCGTCGTCTGAGGAAGACTCACGCTCACACCGGCCGGCTGACAAATGATGCCATCGCCCACGAATCCTGGACGACACTGGCACTGGACGGCCCCGCCCGATTCGCTGCAAGTCGCGTTGGCATCGCATCCGCCGTTGTTCACCGCGCATGCGTCAGTGGGCGGGGGGGAGCCCGGAGGGGCCTGGGGGGGCGTTTCAGCCTGGTCGCAGACGGTGTCCGGGCCGGTGGGATCATCGCCGGCGTCATTGATCTCCTGGGCCCCGCAACGAACACAGGCCCCCGCCTGCACCCGGAAATCGGTCGGGCACCGCGGCCCGTCGCACGTGGTGTCCGGGCCTCGAGGGTTGTCGTCGGCCTGATTCGTCTCGCCCGCAGTGCAGGCGACGCACTGGCCCGCCTCGACCCGCTCGTCCGCCGCACAGAGGGGGGCTATGCAGGTGGTGTCGGTCCCGTTGGGATCATCGCCGGCGGGCTTGATCGCACCGGTTGGGCACGCCACGCAAGCGCCGCTTTCGACCCGCTCGTCCTCGGCGCACAGACCGGGCAGCGTGGTGTCTTCCGACCGAAAGTGGGCGGTACACCGAAGATCGAAATCCAGCCGGCTGTCGAATTCGGGCGACCGCCCCCGGCAATCGCCGGTCCACTCGACGAAGACTTCGCCCTCCGCCGGGGTGGCGCGAAACCGAACCGGCGATTGGGCGGCGCCAAAGCCGGTGACAAAAGACGTGAGCAGGTCAGCCCGCAACGCTGGTTGTCGAAATACGGCTGCCTCCGCGACGCCCTTGCCCTCGACCCCCACCCCGAGGGCCCGAAACTCCTGGACCGGGCGGAAGACGAGCTCGACGAAGATCTCCGCTCCGCCCTGAACGCGGCACTCCAAGCGAGTCGAGTCGAACGGACTCTCCTGGCAGCCCCGGAGGGCATCCTGGGTCCGGCGCTCGAAGACGTCGAGCTCACCGAGAGGGGACGCGTCGGGTAGCCCCTGGATGCTGACGTTCGTCGACGCCCCATCCTTCAGCGTGACGCAAATCCCGGCCGCCCCGGATCGCTCGCACCGACGGGCTCGCTCGGCTTTCGAGAACACCGAGGTGACCTGCTCCGGATTCCACTCGAGGCTGCTCGCGCCGTCGAGCACCGCGACCTCGTCGAACAACACCCGAGCCGTCCCCGGCCCGTCCGCCGTCACCGCTACGAACAACGTCTTGTCATCGCCCCCGCAGGCCGTGAGAGCCCACGCTAGCATCCATCCTAGCCACATTCGCTTCGTCATGAACTTCGCCCCTGACTGGACGGCCCTCCGTGTCGCGCTCGGAACAGCGCTTTGGAGAATGCCCATCGATGTCACTGCGCCTAAGAGACGCTTACGGCTCGATTCGATCGGAAGATCAACAGCGTGCGATGGCTCACGCGCACGAAGACATCGCCCAACCCTACGTAGCCATCGAAGTACGAGCCACCATCGAACCCTTTCCCGGCCCTTCCCGGCCATCGATCGGCTACGCCGCGGCCACCCGGACCCGGCGAGGGCACTTCGGCAAGAATCTGTCCGATCGAATTGAAAGGTCCGGGTCTCTTGACCGAGAAACGTGGGGCGCCGCTGTCGCCGGAGGCACGGGCGTGGGCGGCGGCTGGTGCGAAGGGGAAGATGTCAATGATCAAGCGACTGTGGCCAGGATGGACGCTGGCTCTGTTCATCACGGCCTGCGGGGGCGACGACAACACGTTATTCGTAGCGGTGACGGCGGACGGGCCGGGGACGGCTCGGGTGTTGTTCGACGAGGTCACGGTGCTCGACGGCACCCAGAGCCTCGAGTGGAACCCCGAGCAGGTAACCACTGGGGTTTCCAGGTCGAAGAGCGCGAAACGGTGCGAGCGGGACGGTCAGCCGGGGATCTGCTTCGAGCTGGCGAGTGGGGGGGCGACGACGGTCAGCTTTCGAGGGCTTCCCGACGCATCGCCGGTCGGAGAGCTCGACTTGTTCGAACGCCGAACCGAAGACGCGTTCCGCCGGTGCCAAGAGAACCCCTTCGACTCGGCCCGGCTCGACTGCCGCGCCGAGCCCGGAGACACGATCTTCGTCGAGCTCGTCTTCCGCCCGGTCCAAGACTTCCGTCAACTCGGGGTGGGCGTCGAAGGAAAGGGCACCGCCGAAGCGGCTATCTTTCGGCAACCGGCGCTTCAGGCCAACCTGCTGACCGCCTTCGTGACGGGGATCGGCGCGGCCCGAGCACCGGTCCGGTTTCGGGCGACCCCCGCCGAGGGCGAGGTGTTCGTCGAATGGACGGGGGATTGCCGCGGCCGGCCCCCGGAGTTCGAAGGCCGGCTCGATTCCGATCTGCGGTGCACGGCCCACTTTCGGTCGGACGACGCCACGCTGCCCGGACTCTGCGCCGCCGACGAACGGGTGGATGGCGGGGCCTGCGTAGCGTGCCCGTCCGGCGAGACGAATCCCCCCGGCGATGACCCCAGCGGCACCGACACGACCTGCATTCCGCCCCTGTGCGGGCCCGACGAACGCGTGGCCGACGGTCAGTGCGTGGCTTGCTCCGGAAGCGACATCAATGTAGCTGAAGACAACCCGCGGGGGCCCGATACCACCTGCGATGGGCCGCGGTGCCCCACCGACTATCGGGTCGAGGCCGGCGCTTGCGTTCCGTGTGCAGCCCTCGAGATCAACGGTGCGGGCGACGACCCCGCCGGTGCGGACACCAGCTGCGACCCGATCGAGTTCCCGGTCGATCGTCCGTCGGCGCCGAACCCCTCCCCCACTGGGTGCGCCGTGAACAACGGGGGTTGCGACGTCAATGCGACCTGCTCCGAAGCGGGCGAGACCATCGAATGCCAATGCCGCCCGGGATTCGTCGGCGACGGCATCAGCTGTCAGGCGGTCAACCTCGCGGTGAACCTGCCCACATCGATCGGGGTGCCCGCCCTCTGCGAAGGGCGCGGAGGATATGACTTTCGTTGGCAGCTTCAGTCGTCCGTCACCGAAGCACCTCGACCGCTGGGATCGAGGATCTGGATTCCCGGGGACCATGAATGGGCAGAGACCACGCAGGGGGTTCGGGTCTACGACGCGAGCGGGTGGACCGACTGCGCACCGCTGCCCACCGGCGGAACGGTCGAATTCGTCGGCAGCGCGGACACGGGTTGGATCCTCGGCGGGGACTTCACTTCGATCGGTGGGCAGCCCTGCTCGGGGTGGGCGCGCCTCAACGCCCAGCTCGAGGTCGACCCGGACTTCTGTCAGGCGCTTCCGCCGGCTCTCACACACATCGACGCCAAGGTCGACGGAGACGTCTTGTACGCGGTCGGCAATGGCCCGTCCGGGTTTCGGTTCGTTGCGATCGACCTCGCGACCAACGCCGTTCGTTTTAATATCGAGGTCTTCGGACAGGACGGCGGCAGGTCTCTCAGCGTCGGAAGCGAACATGTCGTCCTGCTCGGCTTCGGTTTCGATACGACGAGGACCGACTTCGTCGCCTTCGACAAGACTACCGGCGCCGAGGTCAACGCTTTTACGGGTTACAGCAACATCTTGCTTAAAGTCATCGTGGTCGGATCGACCGCATTCGGCTATGCCTCCGAAGGCAACGTGATTCTCGCGTGGGACCTCGCGGCCGGAACGGAGGTGCCGGGGGGCCGCGTATTCGCGTCGGGTCCGGTGACCTTGGTCAAGGTCGGGGACCACATATTGGCGCGAGCGACGAGCGTCGACGCAGACCCTCAACCCCTCGGCACCGACGCGTTCTTCGAAATCCTGTCGGACGGCAGCGTTACGCGCTGGAACTATGGAGATCCATCGCTAACGGCGGTGGGACCGCCCGACCTGGGATTCACGGACGCCGGAGTGGTCCGGGTAACGCTCGATTCGGCGACCCGAACGATCAACGTGTCGAGCCCGGAGTTCGCGATTGAACCGAGCCAACGAAGCTTCGCCCTGCGAAGGGTTCCGACCCGATTGTCGTTGGGCCTCGCGACGAATGGTTCTCGGCTCATGGCCGCCGCGCCGGTGTCCGCGACTTTCGACAACGCAGGGGCGCTGTGGGATCCGACGACGGGGTCGCTCGAACCGGTCGCCTTGCCCCCCAACGACGGAACCCCCAGGCAGCTCGTGTCAGTCCCCGTCCCTTCAGAGTCGGGTGCGCTGTACGCCCTCTGGGGAGACTTTACGACCGTCGGTGGTCAGGCCCGCGACGGTTTCGCGCTCATCGAGCTCACGGACACCGGTTCGCGGGTCATCGACTTCATCAACGCATCCGTTCCTCAGCCGAGCGGGGACGATCGCGGGTACGCATTCGTCCAGGATCGTTTGTTCGTCCGCGACGATGCGACGGGTTTCTTCTTGTGGACGGTCGTGAACGAGTTCATCTCGGGAGCGACCTTTCTCACCATGCCCGAGTTCTTGGACACCCTGGGCGCTCGGGGAAAGCTTGCCGTGACGTCCAGAGGACTGGTCGCGCACGGCGAGTGGCCGGTCAATCTCGCGCCTTATGACATCTACGAGATCCAAGTGGGTATGATGTCGGATCCGAGCGTACGCCAAACCTGGGCGGACTCTACTCAAGACCTCCCCTCGACTTTCTTAGGGGAAGCGGGCGGGCGGATCTTCTTTGGTCCGACCCTGACCGCGTTCGATGCGGTTTCGACGAGGGTCTCGAGTGTAACGCTGCCGTTCGAGCGACAGCGCTCTCGGGTCGAGCACCTCGTGAACGATAACGATACCACCTATCTGGCGGGGAATCTGATCCTCAACGGCGAGTCTCATCGAGTTATCGCCGTGAATAGCCAGACGTTGGCCCTGATCGACTGGCAGGCTCCCCCTTTTACGGTCGGCGTCCAGCAGATGATCGTCGTCGACGACGGGGTGGTCATTATCGGAACGGATAACTCTGTCTTCGCCGTCGACAAAGCGTCGCCCTGATCGCTCGGCGGCCTCCCCGCGTCCGAGAAGCTTCCGGGCGCAGCGCTAAGTCGGACGGCGGCCGAACAACCCTCGGCCCTTCATGCGCATGACCACGATGTCGTCTTGATTGCGCAGCTCCGACTGAATCAGCACCGTGCCCCGGGTCGGATCCTTCTCGGACGCTTTCGCCTCCACGATCTCGACTCGCCCGTGAAGAGTGTCGCCGGGGCGAACGGGCGCCAGCCACCGGACCTCTTCGACGCCCGGCGAGCCCCGGCTATCGGACCGAGACAAGATCGTATCGACGTATAGGCGCATGTAGAGCGCACAGGTGTGCCAACCGCTGGCGATGAGCCCTCCGAACGGCGACGCCGCCGCGGCCTCGGGGTCGACGTGAAAAGGTTGGGGATCGTACTGGCGAGCAAATTCGATGATCTCCGCTTCGGAGACGGTAAACGAACCGAGGTCGAAGCTCCGACCGGGCGGCAAGTCCTCGAAGTAGTAGACGGTCATCCGCAAAGTCTACGCCGATTCATCGCCCACCGCGAGCGACGATCGGATCGACGCATCGAGGAGCGAAGCGAGCCCATATCGAGTAGCATCGCCAGTCTATGGCCCTCACCGAAAAGGTCCGAACCGAGCTTGTCGCAGCGCTGTCCGAACTGCCGGTGCTCATGAACCCCGCCCAGACGCTCACTCTGTTGCAAGGTGCGCTCCGCGACGCGCCCTTCGGCCAGAACTTCCTGGGCGGGGTCGTCCTCACCGGCGGCATGCGCGCCACCGCCCGCCATCTCGTGATCAATGCGGAGCGGGCCGGTGATCCGCCCGGCGACCTTTTGCGGCGGATCCTGGTCGCGCTCCTGTCGGAAGTGACCGAACCACGGCATCAGATCGTCTTCAACGCGGCCATCGAGCGGTTGGACCGAAGCGAAGCGGCCATCCCCGGCGCGCCGCCTTCCGCGCTAGCCCTCGCCTCCGATGACACCGACGTCGCCGACGCCACCGACGTCGCCAACGAACAACGACCGAACGCCGAGCGCCCCCCCGACGGGCCCCTAGCGATGGTCAGCTTCAGCCACGCCGACGCGGCGGAGGTCGAGTCGCTGGTCCACGCGCTGCGGATCCGAGGGGTCAATATCACGTGGGACCGAGATCAGGAGAGCGGCGGCACCATTGCAACCTGGGTGGTCTCGACCTATCAGCGCGCCGACTGGATTGTGCTCGCGTGCTCACCGAACTACGGCGCGAGCGTCGAAGACCTGTTGAAGAACGTGGTCGGCACGCCGCCGACCGGCCGAGGCGTCGCGCAAGAAGTTCGGTTGATGTGCAGCGAAGACCTGCACTACGGGCCTGCGCGCTTTGTGCCAGTGATGTTGACGGGGGCGGCGCTCGAGCACATCCCGCTCGTCGCCCTCGGCCAGCCCCGATACGCCATGCCCGAGCAACTCGGCGCGCTCGCCGAGGCCTTGAAGCAACCCGGCCCGCGGTCAGCGAGCTCGCGTGAGCGCCTGTCAGCTCGGTGAAGTTCGACCGACGAGGGCTACGACGAGCGATCGAGTCACGACACAGCGCATGCGAGTTCGTATGCGTCACGCGCAAGTCAAGAATCCCGGCCGACCCAGCTCGATGGCGGCAGCGGCTTTTTCGGCCCGCCAACGACGCACCTCGACGGTGGTGCATGCAGACCGAAATCTGGCATGCGGAGCCTGGATCGATCTATTTTGCGGTCAAGGACCTCCGATCTTACGCGAGCCGCCGGTGACGATGTGGATCAACGCGCATACCCTCCTCGCGGGGCGTATACGTGCATACGACGCAGCGACGCCTGCGCCTATTGTCCTTTCACATTCTTCTTCGTTGCGGGAAGATGGAGATGGAGGTGCACGAATGCTGCAGACCAAAAAAGTTGAGTACTTCCATTCGACGGTGTCCGAGCGTCCAGGGACGGGCGCTGCCATGCTCGAGGCCCTCGCCAGAAACGAGGTCAACCTCGTTGCTTACAGCGCGACGCCGACCGGTCCCATCAACACGCTGTGCACACTGTTTCCCGAGGACAGCGATCGCCTCATTCAGGCCGCCCAGAAGGAAGGCTTGACCCTAGAAGGTCCCCATTGCGCACTGCTGGTCGAAGGAGAAGATCGAATCGGCGCCCTCGACGAGGTCTTTCGAAAGCTGTACGACGCGTCGATCGACGTCTATTCTTCAACGGCCATCGCGAGCCGGAAAGGCCTGTTCGGCTGCCTCATCTATCTGCGACCGCGCGACATCGAACGCGCCTGGTCGGTCTTGAACGAGTAGAGTGAAGGCTCACCCAACCGGGCAACGTCGCGACCGTGACGTAGAGGGCGGGAGCCGGGGTCGGGCCCCCCAGCGTCGACCCATCCGCCCCGCGAGCCGGTGGCTTGCGCGACGCCGACTCCGCAAGATCAACGGTTCATCGACAACGGACGGCCTTAGCCACGTGATCAGGCCTCGGCCGGCGCATCGATCGGCGGTCGATTCTGATAGACGAGGTAGTACAGGACGGGCACGGCCATCCGGCTCACCAGCAACGACGCCAACTCACCCGCCATGAGCGAGATCGCCAGGCCCTGAAAGATCGGGTCGAAGAGGATGACCCCCGCGCCGACCACCACCGCCATCGCCGTCAGCATCATCGGTCGGAATCGAACCGCCCCCGCTTCCACCACCGCTTCGGCGATGGGCATCCCTTGCCGCAGCCTCAGCTCGATGAAGTCAACGAGGATGATCGAGTTGCGCACGACGATACCGGCGCCGGCCATGAAGCCGATCATCGACGTCGCCGTGAAAAAGGCGCCCATCCCGGCATGAGCCGGAAGAATGCCCACCAACGAGAACGGGATCGCGGCCATCACGATCAGTGGGGTCACGAACGAGCCGAACCAGCCCACCATCAACACGTAGATCAGGATGAGCACCACGCCGAACGCCAAGCCGAGGTCTCTGAACACCTCGAGGGTGATGTGCCACTCCCCGTCCCACTTGATGGCCGGCTCGATGTCGACCTCGGGCATGCCGAGATTCAGCAACTTGACCTGCCCGGTTGTACCGCCAAAGTCGGCCGCGTCGAGCTCAGCGATGCGCTGGTTCATGTCGAAGATGGCGTACACCGGGCTCTCGACGGCGCCGGCCACGTCCGCGATGACGTAGGTCACCGGCTTTAGGTTCTTGTGGTAGATGGTCTTCTCGTCGGTCTTCCGCTCGACCCGAACGAGCTCCCGCAACGGCACCAAGGGCGATCCGCCCGCTCCGACCCGGCCCGGTTCCGGCAAGGCATTCGCGTCACCGCTCCGAACCCGAATACCGAGCAAGTCCTCGGGTAGGGTCCGCAACCGTCGCGGTACCTCGAGCACCAAGTCGGCGTCTTCCCGTTCGTGAGGAAGATGCACGAGGTCCAGTGAGTATCCGCCCACGGAGATAGCGAGCGTCTGCGAAACCGTCTGCGCGCTGATTCCGTTGAGCGCCGCCTTCTCTTTTTCGACCACGAAGCGCGCCACCGTCTGGTCGTCCTCCACGTACCAGTCGACGTCGACGACCCCGGGGCTCTGCATGAAGATCTCTCGTACGCTGGCCGCGAGCGCTCGCCGGTCTTCGGGAGTCGGACCATAGATCTCCGCGACCAGGGTCTGCAGGACGGGCGGCCCCGGCGGAACTTCCGCCACCGCGACCGTCGCCCCGTACTTCTTGGCGATCTCCGCCACTTTGGGCCGAACACGCTTGGCGATGTCGTGGCTCTGCGCCGACCGTTCGTGTTTGGGCGTCAGATTGATCTGCAGATCGGCCACGTGCGCGCCTCGTCGGAGGAAGTAGTGCCGAACCAGGCCGTTGAAGTTGAACGGAGCCGCGGTTCCCACGTAGACCTGGTAGTCGGACACTTCAGGCTCCACCCGCACCGCCGCCGCGACCTCTCGGGCCGCCTGCGCCGTCCGCTCGAGCGAGCTGCCCTCCGGCATGTTGAGCACGATCTGAAACTCGCTCTTGTTGTCGAAGGGCAGCATCTTCACTTTGACCCACTGCACGCCGACCATCGCCATGGCGCCGAGCAAGAGGACCGTAATGCCGACCAGGAAGCTCCAGCGCCAGCCTCGATGGCCGATCAGCGGCCCCATCACTCGGTAATAAGCGCGGGTCATGAAGTCTTGAGGCGCCTCGTCACCGTCACCGTGTGCATGTCCACCATAGCGTCGAAGCAAGCGCACCGCGGCCCAAGGCGTCACGATGAATGCGATGACCAACGACCAGAACATGGCCGCGCTCGCGCCGATCGGGATCGGTCGCATATACGGCCCCATCAGCCCGCCGACGAACGCCATCGGCAAGACGCTGGCGATCACGGTGAACGTGGCGAGGATGGTGGGGTTGCCGACCTCGTCCACGGCCTCGACGGCCAGACGCCACATCGGCCGCCCTTTGTTCCCAGGCATCCGGAAGTGACGGACCACGTTCTCGACGACGACGATCGCGTCGTCGACCAGGATGCCGATCGAGAAGATCAGGGCGAACAGCGTGATGCGGTTGAGCGTAAAGCCTCCCAGGTAGAACACGAGCAACGTCAAGGCCAACGTCGAGGGAATGGCCAGCAGCACCACCCCCGACTCGCGAAGCCCCAACGTCACCAAGATGAGCAGCGAGACACTGACGATCGCGATGCCCATATGAAACAGGAGCTCGTCGGACTTCTCGGCCGCCGTCTCGCCGTAGTGCCGGGTCACCGTGACGTCCACGTCGCTCGGAATGATGAGGCCCTTCAGCTTGCTCAGCCGGCCCAACACCTCATCGGCGACGGCGACCGCGTTCGTGCCGGGCCTCTTGGCGAGCGTCAGGGTGACCGCCGGGCTCTCGTTGGCGTCCGCGGCGCGGGCCGCCCCAAGGCCGAAGAACACGTATTGCGTCGGGTCCTCGGCGCCGTCGACCACCTCGGCGACTTCCCGCAGATAGACCGGACGGCCGGCGGACACGCCGACCACCACGTTGCCGACGTCCTCCGCGTTGGCCAGAAAGGCTCCCGTCTCGATGAGGACCTCGCGGTTCTCGGTCGTCAGCCCGCCGGACCGGTACTGCCGGTTTTGTTGACGGAGCACGGGAATGATCCCGGCCGGTGTCAATCCGCGCGCCGCGAGTCGTACCGGGTCGAGCAACACCCGAACCCGGCGCTGCGAGCCCCCGATGAGGCGAGTCTCGGCCACGTTGGGCACCGCCTTCAGCGTACCTTCGACCTGCTTCGCCAGGCGCCGGAGCGTCAGGTGGTCGTAGCGTTGGCTGCTGAACGTCAGGCCCAAGATAGGAACGTCGTCGATCGACTTCGGCTTGATGAGGGGAGGCGTCACGCCGTGAGGAATGCGGTCGTAGTTCGCTTGCAGCTTTTGGTTGAGCCGAACCAGCGCTCGCTCGGGCTCCTCACCGACCTCGAATCGGACGATGATCAGGGCCCGCTCGGGCTGACTCATCGAGTACACGTACTCGACTTTCTCGACTTCCCACAGCAACTCTTCGACGGGTCGGGTGACCCGCTCTTCGACCTCCTTCGCCGTCGCCCCCGGGAATCCGACGAGGACGTCGATCATCGGCACCTTGATCTGCGGCTCCTCTTCTCGGGGCAACATCACCGTGGCGCCGACCCCCAGCACCAAGGACGTCAGGATGACCAACGGGGTCAGCTTGGAGTTGATGAACGCGGCCGCCACGCGGCCCGAGATGCCCAGCGGCTGAGTCATGACTCGACCTCGACCTCGATCGGTTGACCGTCCCGCAACGAGCTCGGCTTGGTGACGATCACCGCCTCACCGGGTTCGAGCCCCGACACGATCTCGACCTGCTCTCCGAACACCTTGCCGGTCTTGACCAGCCGCAGCTGCGCCCGGCTGTCGACGGCGATGAACAGAATCTCGAGCTGTCCCCGCCGGACCACCGCGTCGGTCGGCACCCGAACGATGTTCGTCCGGCCGGTCGGCACCAGCGCGCGACCGAACTGCCCGGCCCGCAGACCTTTGACGGTCTCGAGGTCGATCTTGACCAGCAGCGTCCGGCTGTTCGGGTCGGCGGTCGGTGCCACTTCCGACACGATGCCGTCGACCGTCTTTTCGAGTGAAGACAAACGAACCGAGATCGGCGTGCCCAACCCGACGAAGCCGCTCAGCGCTTCCGGTACCGCTGCCTCCAGACGAAGCGTGCCGGGGTCGTCGATCTCCACCAGCGGCCGTCCGGGCGACGCGAGGTCTCCGACGTCGGCCAGCTTGTGCGTCACGACTCCGTCGAACGGCGCGGTGACCCGGGCGTAGCTGAACAGCGTCTCGGCCTCATTGACCGTCGCCGCCGCAACCGCGTGTTTCGCCTGCACGGCCTCGAACTCGGCCGGGGTCACCGACTTCTGCTGAAGAAGACGGGTATAGCGGTCGAGGTCCGCCTTCGCCTGCCTCAAGACAGCCCGGGCCTTGGTGAGATTCGCCTTGATCTCCTGAGCGTCGAGTTGGGCGACCACCTGACCTTTTCTGACCCGGTCACCGACCGCCACGGGCATCTTCAGGATGCGTCCGCTGACCTTTGCTTCGAGGGTGGCCCGAACCTTGGCCCGGACGGTCCCTACGACCTGCTCATAAGCGTCGAACCCTCGCGCATCGACCATCAGAGTCCGAACGCGAGCCGTGGCGAGAGGCTCCGACGGCGCCGGGGGCCCGTGGGACTCATGGCACCCGGTCGCGGCGCCCGCCGCCCCGATCAATATTATCAACAACAGGTATCTCATCGGTCTCCTCCGTCGGTTGGTCGCTTGAGTTCTTCTGAGAGGATGGGTAGCCCCATGGCCCGTCGGAGCTCGGCGATCGCGGTCGCCCGAACCGCCTCCGCGTCGACCCATCGAACTTTGGCCGACGTCAAGTCGGTCTCCGACTCATTCAGCTGCGTGGTGAGCGCGAGCCCCTCCTCGAACCGGGCCCGCACCAGCACCGCGCCTTTGGACGCGAGGTCGATCTCACGTCGGGCGACCTCGATGCGACCGACCGCGTCTTTGATCCGAATGCGAGCCTGTCGAGCCTCGAAAAGATAGGAGGCCTCCAAATGGGTGCAGTCCGCGACCTTCGCCGCGCGGGCCCGCTGGGCCGAGCGCACCGCGCCCAGCGTATCCAGGCCCAGCCGGACTTCGGCGCCGACGCCGGCGAGAAAGCTGACGCTGTTGCCGGTATCCTCGACGAATCCTTGATTGAAGATGATCCGGCCGAACGCGCCGACCCGGGGCAGGGCCTCCCCTCGCGCGACGTCGACCATGTCGTCGGCGCTCGCGACGGCGCTTTGACAAGCCAGCAGGCCAGGTCGTCGCGACACGTCCTCACCGTCGGGAATCGCCAGCACCGACTGTTCGTCGACCACGTCGACGGGTCCGTCGGCCGCCACCAGCGTCTCCAGGGCTCGCAAGCCCAACTCCACCGCATGTTCAGCCACGACGACCGCCTGCTCGGCTTCGGCGAGCCGAACCTCGACGCTGAGAACGTCCTGCTCGAGCATCGACCCTGCATCTCGACGATTTCGGGCCACCTCGAGGTTCTTCGAGAAGGCGGCGACCGCCGCCAGAGCGACCTCCCGGCGGGCGCGAGCGCGTCGAATGTCGAAGTACGTGCGCGCGACGGCCAAGCCGAGCTCCGCCTGCACGGCTTGGGTTCGATGTTCGAGCGCTTCGAGGCCATGCTGGGCCGCGCGCCGCCGCGCGAACCGAACCCCGCCCGCATAGAGGGGCAGGCTCACCCCTCCGCTGGCCTCCAGGTTGTCGGTCGTGGGGAGGTCATCGAAGTCCTCGAATCGCGTGAATCCGCGCCCGCTGATCGACTCCTGATTGACCAGATTGGCGAAGGTTGCCGCCGGAAGGCTGGTAACGGCATACCGCGTGCTGAGCTCGAGTCGGGGAAAGAAGGAACCATTGATACGATCGATCTGCGCACTCGCCGCTTTGGCGCGTTCGAGCGCGGCCTGAACCTGCGGATGGGCTTCCTGGGCTCGGGAAATGGCCGTCGCGAGCGTCAGGGGCTCCGGGCTTGCCTCGCTCGGGGGCGCCGACCACACCGCCGTGGCGACGATGTACGCCGCAGTGATGTTTGCCACCATGTATTCTCCTCGTGGTCAGCCGACTCGCCCGGTCGCTGGGTATCCGGTACATCAAGCGCGCTGACGAACCCTTTGAGTCAGGTTAGGCTCAAAGGGTTCAAGCATGGTGTCGTACTCTTCGCTGTTGACGCACGGTGCGCGTGCCTTCGTCCTGCTGGCATCGTTCGCGCCCTCCGCCGCCGAGGCCCGACCGGAAAGAGCACCGCCGGTCTCCCTCGTCGCGCGGGCCCTCGGTGTGCCCGAAACGAATGTCGCCCCTCTCACGCCCGAACAACGCGACGTCGCCGAAGCCGCCGGTCGACGCCTCATTTCGTTGTGTCCAGACTGCCGCCTATCGACCATCGACGTCGAAGGCCCCTGCGGGTGGGCTCGAGCCCAGCGCTCGGTCATCAAGAACGCGGTCGCCGCCGGTTGGGGTGAAGACGAGATCGTGAAAACCTATGTCGCGACCTACGGCGACCAAATCCTCGCTATCGAAACCGACCGCGGCTTCGCAGCCGCTTCCTGGTTGGTCCCGATGCTCGTCACGGTGTTGAGCCTCGGGTTCCTACTGGTGCTCGGGCGCCGGCTCACCCGAAACCAGCGCGCCGCTCCGATCGCGACGACCGCCGAACCGACCGACATCGGCTCCGACCGAAAGACCCTCGAGGCAGAGCTCGAAGCCATGGACGATTAAGCAGCCGTCGGGGTGCGTCGACGCGCGAATCGGCGGACGGACACCCACCTCATCAGCGCGTCGTACTCTCTTTGTATACGATGCCGTCATTTGAATAGACGAGTGCCCGAGAACCGTAGCCGAGCTGGTAGAACGCAGGAGAGCTCGTCCGGGTCCATGGCGGGCGTTGCTCGAAGAGCGCTTCGAACCGCTGCTCCATCTCGGCGTCCCGATCGACTCGGCGACCACCTTCGTGCCAGGCGTCGGTCTTTGCTCGGTCGACCCGAACCGCGTAGCGAATGACCCAGTCCGAAGGGCCCGGCACCAGGCCGTGGCTGTTGTCGTTGAATACGATCGAGAACTCGGTATCGAGAACTCTCGTCGGGCACTTCACATACTTCAGCAGGAAGGTGAGCTTCTCGGCTCGATCGCTGAACGCCGTGCTCCGCGTGTTGGTCGTCCGGTCTTCGGCCGGCTGACTGCACGCGCTGCCCAACCCACCGATGACCGCGGCGGTGACAAAGATGGAGGCAACTCTAAACACGAGCGCTCACCGAATCTCCGATGCCGGTCGCTAGCGTTCGATCAAAACGACCAACGTCTCGGGCCGGACTCCGTCGTGCTTCATCGCTTCGGCGCCGACCTCGCTCTTGACCATCGCTTCGAAGGCGCTGAGGTCGTCGACTTCCATCGACACGCCGACCCGGTTCGGATGCGTCGGGTCGACATAGGTACAGATGTTCGTGGCGACCGAAGCGAAGACCTCGGCTCGCTTGGGCGAAGCCAACCAGTGTTCGACATCGTTGACTTCGTGAGTGGCAATGAGTTTCGGCACGATGATTCCCTCTCTTCGGGGTGTAAAAACACGCCCCGATCACACAAAACGAGCGTCCCGTCCCCGAAGGCGGACGAGCCTCCCCTCTGTATGCCGAAGCCGACCTCATGTCAGCCCCGCCGATACGACTATGGCAGTCGTTGGGGTCACTCACCGCGCAGACGACGCGTGGCCGGCAGCTCGATCAACGTGGGCGCCGGACGGACGGGCGGCTCACCCAACGTCTCGGGCTCTTCCGGTGGATCGTACGGGTCGGGCGAATCGGGCGGCGACGAGCCTTCGAAGGCCTCGAAGCGGCGGGCCGACGCGCCCTCGGTGCGGCCGAGCCAAGGAAAGAGCGCCGGCAGAATGACCAGCGTCAAGAACGTCGAGGTCACCAGGCCCCCCACCACGACCGTTGCCAGCGGTCGCTGCACTTCGGCTCCGACCCCACTCGCCAGCATCATCGGCACGAATCCGAGCGCAGCCACGAGAGCGGTCATCAGGACCGGGCGCATCCGCAGCGTCGCCGCAGTGTAGGCGGCGTCGGCGAGCGAGCGACCCCGGCCTTGCTCGTCCAAGAGCGCTCGTACCAATACGACCCCATTGAGCACAGCGATGCCGCTGAGCGCAATGAAGCCGATCGAGGCCGACACGGAGACCGGCAAACCTCGCAGGCTCAGCGCCACAATACCCCCGACCGCCGCGAAGGGTATATTGAGCAGAATGATGAGCGCCGGCCGCACCGAGCGGAACAGAACCAGCAGCATGAGCACGATCGTGGCCAAGACCACCGGAATCACGACCGCGAGCCGAGCCCGGGCGCTCCGAAGGCTCTCGTACTGGCCGCCCCAAGTGACCCGGATCCCCTCCGGCGAGCCGATCCGCTCGGCCACCGCGGCGCGGGCGTCGGTGACCACCGACCCGAGGTCTCGGCTCCGCACGTTGAACCCCACCACCACTCGGCGCAGCCCCATCTCATGGTCGATCAACGCGGGCCCTCTGACCCGGCGCACCTCGGCGATCCGCGCGAGCGGCACCAACGTGCCGTTGCGGGTGGGTACCGATGTTGACCCGATCGTCAGCGCGTCGACCGGAGCCCCGAGCAAGACCCGAACCGGGATCCGCAGCGGACCGTCATACGTCGCGCCCACTTCGATCCCGCTTCGCAGAGCCTGAACATGCATCAGCACCTCGGAGGTCCGCATCCCCTGGCGAGCCGCCTCGAGGGGGCGAGGTCGCACCTCGAGCAGACGAACCTCCGGTGGGGCCAAGACCCGAACGTCTTCGGCGCCCGAGACGTTCGTGATGGCTTCGCGGGCTCGGTTCGCAAGGCCGTGAAGCTCGTCGAGATCCTCGCCGTATAAACTGACCGCCACATCGGTCACGCTGCCGCCGACGAGTTCGTTGAACCGCATCTGGATCGGCTGGGTGAAACCGACATCGTCGACGGGCGCCGCCTGCGCGATGGCCGCCTCGATCTCTTCGATGAGCTGGGTCCGGGTCAGGCCGTCCCGCCACGACGCCCGGGGCGCGACGTCGATGAACACGTCGGACTGCTCGATCCCCATTAGATCGGTGGCGACCGCCGGGCTCCCGATCCGGGACGCGACATGTTTCACCTCGGGCACCGATTCGATGACCCGCTGCTCGAGGCGCGACGCCATCTCCGCGGCCGTTCGAACCCGAATGTCGGGCGATCGGGTCGTCTGGACGACCAGGTCGCCCTCGTCGAGCTGCGGTATGAAGCCCACCCCCGCCCTCAGAAAGAGCACCATCCCCAGGCCGAGCAAGACCGCCGCAAAGATCGCGACCGCCGCCGGGCGGGCCATCGCCAGCCGAAGAAGTGGCGCATAGGCCTGGTTGGCCAGACGAATGACAAAGGGCTCTCGCTTCGGGATGTCGGCCGCGCGCAAGAAGAACTGCGTCGCCGCCGGCACGTACGTGAGCGACAGAACCAAAGCGGTCGCCAGCGCGAGAACCACGGTCAGCGCCATCGGGCGGAACATCTTGCCTTCGACCCCTTGCAGGGTCAGGACGGGCACGTACACCAGCAGAACGATGAGGACGGAGTAGAAGACCGGGCGGGCCATACCCACCGTGGAGGTCAGCGCGCGCTTCGGCAAGGCGCCCGGGCGCCGACCGACCGCGTGAAAGACGGCTTCCACCATCACGACGCCACCGTCGACCAGCAGTCCGAAGTCGATCGCCCCCAGGCTCATCAGATTGCCGGGCACGCCGAACAGCACCATGCCGGCGGCCGCACCGAGCATCGACAGCGGAATGACCGATGCCACCACCAAGCCCGCTCGAAAGCTGCCCAGCGTCAAGAAGAGGACCAGGATGACCAACAGACCGCCCTCGAAGAGGTTGGTGAACACCGTGCCCAAGGTGGCCTCGACCAGGTCGCCCCGGTCGTACACGACCCGCACCCGGACGTCGCGGGGCAGAACCTGCCGCGCGTCGGCCATCCGAGCCTCGACGCCGTCGAGGACCTCGAGCGCGTTGGCCTCGAGCAGCATCTGGACCATGATGTAGACCGTTTCGCCCTGTCCGTCCGCGGTCGCGGTTCCGATGCGGGGCTCGGCGCCTTCCTGAACCCGAGCGACATCGCCGATTCGAACAACGGTGCCGTTGTCGTCGACCCGCACGACCGCCGCCGCCAGCTCGTCGGCGTCGCGCGGCCACGCCACCCCGCGAAGCAGAACGCCGGCCTCGCCCGACTCCAGGGTCGCGCCGGGCACTCGCCCGGTCGCGGCGCTCACGGCTTTGACCAGGGCTTCGAGGGTGATCCTTCGCTGCGCCAGGAGGGTCGGATCGGCGACGACGTCGAGCGTGCGGCGCTCACCGCCCCACGAGTTCACCTCGACGACCCCCGATACGCTCGCCAGCAAGGGCACCACCCGAATCTGGGCTAGCTCCAGCAACTCGGCCGGGGTCCGCTCAGGCGATGTGAGCGTCATCTGGTAGATCTCACCGAGCCCGCCGGTGAGCGGTCCGAGCTGCGGGGCCTCGGTGCCGGGGGGCAGGTCGGCGGCGACCGCTTGCAATCTTTCTTGCACGAGCTGCCGCGCCCGCAACAGATCCGCGTCGTCTCCGAAGATCGCGGTGACCGACGAGATGCCGTACCGACTCATACTGCGTTGGCGGACGAGTCCCGGCACCCCGGCCAGAGCGTATTCGACCGGCCTCGTGACCAGGCGCTCGACCTCCTCGGGCACCAAGCCCGGGGCGCGCGTCAGAACGATCACCTGCTTGCCCGTCACGTCGGGCAATGCGTCAAAGCGCAGCTGAGTCCCCACCACGGCCGCGGTCACCGCCGCCCCGAGCACCGCGACGAGTACCCAGCGGCAGTGCCGATTCGCGAAGAGGACCAGCTGGTCGATCATCGACGCGCTCCGAGGAGCGTCGGATAGGCCGAGGCGTCGGCCGCGACTTGTTGGCCCGCCTCGAGGTCGCCCGACACGAACGCCACCGCACCCGAGCTGGCCACGACGGCGACCGGGACTCGCGACAGGCGGTCGTCGCGACGAAGGACGACGAAGCCGCCGGTGCTCGCTTGCGCTACGGCGCCCACCGGGACCTGCCACACCCGCCGGCTGGCGGTCATCCGCACGGTGCCGCGCAAACCGTCCGGCAGATGGCGCTGGTCGTGCAGCGGGGAAAACCAATTCAGATAGGTTCCGTCGCGCGGATCGACCACCGACGACACCGGCTTGGCTGACAACGGCACGTCGCGCCCATCGACCCCCGTGAAGACCAGCCCGTCGGCGGCCGGCCAAGGGGTCGCGGTCCGCACTTCGATCCGAGCCGGACTGCGGCCGGCAATCCGAGCGAAAGGAGCGCCACCGGGTTCGATGATCTCGCCAGGGTGCGCCTCGAGCTCGATCACGACGCCGCCCACCGGCGCCGATAACGTGATGTAGCCCCGCCGGACCACCTCTCGCGCAGTCCGGGGGTCGACCCCGGCCCCTCGGAGCGTGCCCGCCGCGCGGTCTCGGTCGGCGCGAAGCCGAGCCACCATCGCCTTGGCCGCAAAGACCTCATCGCGCCGGACCAAGCCCTCGGCGTGCGCTTTGTCGAGTCGTTCCGCCTGCTGTCGATGCAGCCAGAGCTGGCGAACGGCCCCCAAGTACCTTGCGGCCGCCTCGACGAGCTCCGAGGAGCGGATGTCGACGATGGCCTGCCCCTTTTCGACCACCGACCCCGCCGCGACGTGGACACGCTCTACTTTCGCGCGCAACGTGACCGTGACCTCGCCGGTGGCGCCCGTCGCTCGGGTCACCGCGGGCGCCTCGAGCAACGACGCTGCCTCCGGAACCCGAACCTCGACCCAGCGACTGGGCGCGCTGCTCCACGTCGGCACCTCGGCCGGTCCGGCCGCCTCGTTGGGCACGGGCCCACTGTCCGCGCAGCCCGTAACCGCGAAGCATAAGGCCGTACCCAGGGTCCAGCGCCAAGAGGGCCGAGCGAGTTGGGGTCGGGGCCCGGGGATCCGGGTGGAGCTTTTCACGGCGATTCCTCCGAAGGTGGCGTCAACTCGGCGAGCAGCAGCCACAGCTGGACTTCCGCCCACAGTCGCTCCCCTCGGGCCCGGGCTGCGAGCTCACGGACCTGCAGCTCGTTCTGCCGAGCCTCGAGAAGGACGAAGAGCGTTCCTTCCCCGACCGCGAGGGCGCGTTCGCGCAGTTCGCGCCGCGCCGTCACCGCCGGCAAGAGTTTATTTTCGATGAGTGCGACCTGCTCCCGGGTGTGCTCGACCTCGTGAAGGGCTTCGGCCAGGTCGGCCTGCGCTCGTAGCTGGGCCGCCTCGGCCTGCACCGCCGCCCGAGCCGCGTCAGCCTCGGCGATCGACTTCGCTCGGTCGGCTTGACCGAAGGCCGTCAACTGAAGTCCGACCATGCCGTATGCGACCCACGCGTCCGGAGGCGGTCGCTCGAACTGCCCTCCGACCTGGAGAACCGGCGCGTACGCGGCCGCCGCTTCGATCGCTCGCGCCCGCGCCGCGGTCTCCGCCAGCCGCAGGGCGATCACTTGGGGTAGCTCGCGCGCCGAGGCGACCTGCGTCTGCACGGCATCGATGGCCGGCAGTCGAGGGCGGGGAACCGGCCCCCCGGTTCGGGGGAGCGGTCGCGGTTCGCGGCCCATGGCGACCGCCAACAGATTAGCGGCCTCGAATCTGTCGCCCTCGATGACGAAACGTCGCTGCTCGACGGTCGCGAGCGCGGCTCGCGCATCGGCGAGGTCGGCCTCGGTCGCGAAACCGAGCTCGACCCTGCGCGCGGTCGAATCGACCCACTGGACGGCGAGCTCGATCTGAGCCGCGAGCTCCCGGTCGAGAACCTCGAGCGTGCGGAGCTCGAGCCAGCGGCGAGCGGCGCGCAAGCGCGCCCGAAGCGCGCCCGCCCGCGCCTGCGCGGCCAACGCAGCCCGCTCGTGGCGCGCGGCGCCCCGCCGGGCCTCGCCGAGGTCGGCCAAGTTCCACCCCTGGCTGAAACTGACCTGGATGTCGAACCCCCGTTCCTCGTCGGGGGCCAGGACCGCTCCCGGCATCGCGGTCACCTGGGTCACCTGCGCGGTCCCACCGATGCCCTCATCACCCTTGCTTCGGGCCGCATGAGCGGCTTCGTCGCCGCGCGCGGCCGGCGCCCGGGGGGCCAGCGCGAGCGCTTCGTCGAAGGTTACCTCGTCCGATTCACCCGCCACCGCCGAAGCCGCGAACGACACAACCAGCCCCACGCATGCCGCTACAGGACCGGCCGAGCCCGAGCGCAAGGCTCGAAGCGATAAGACTCGATTTCGCCGACCCCTCACGCTTGCCGTGTTTTGCCATCTTTTCCCCCCGAAGCCACTCCGTTTTGCGCTCGGGGCGCTCGGTCCGGTCGTAGGGGGAGATTATTCGTAGCGCAGGGCGTGGCTGGGCCGCGTGCGCGAAACCCGAAACGCGTGGCCGCCCACGGTCAGCCAGGCAATCAGCAGGGCAAGCCCGCCAGCGACGACGAAAATCATCGGCTCGATATCGATGCGATACTCGAATGTAGACAACCAGCGCTGCATGACGAAAGCAGCCACGGGCCACGCGATGAGGTTCGCGACCAGGACGGGCTTCGAGAACTGCCACACGAGCAGCCGAACGATGGCCCAGCTGGACGCTCCCAGAACCTTGCGTATTCCGATCTCTTTGGTTCGGCGGGCGGCCGTGAACGATGCCAGACCGTACAGCCCCATGCAGGCGATGATCACCGCCAGCACCGCGAAGGCTCCGAACATCTGCGCTTGAGCCTTCTCTTCTGCGTACATCGACCGCAGCGTCTCCTCCAGGAACTCGCTCTTGAACGGTACTTCCGGGAGGTGGCGCTTCCACACCGCTTCGATGGCGGCCATCACTTCGCTCTCCTTCCCCGGCGCTACGCGAATCGACAACTCGGCGAACGACTTGGCGTTGCGCAGGTAGATGGTGGGCCTGACCTCCTGTCGAATCGTTCGGTAGTGGAAGTTCTCGATGACCCCGACGATCTCGATGTCGAACATCGTTCGATTGGGTCCACCGAGCTTCAGTTGCTGCCCCACTGCCGCTTCTGCCGAAGCGTAGCCGAGGCGCCGCACCGCGCGTTCGTTGATCACGACCGAGATCGCTCTTTCGGGTGGACCATCGGGCTTGCGGGCGCCCTCCTCCTCGGTCGGTGATGCCAAGACCGCATCGTCTTGCGCACGTTCTTCCTCCAGGAAGCGCCCCGCCTTGAGCTTGATTCGGTAGGTCTCGACGAATTCCCAGTCGACTCCGTATTGGGCGAGCACCACCGGCTCCGCCGATGTATCGCCCGGTCGTTGGATGGGGGCATTGTTCTCGGTCGAGTCACCGGGAACGTCGGATGACCGGGTCACCGACAAGACTCCGGTCAGAGCCTCGATCTCCGACTTGATGATCTCGGCCTTGGGGGAGGCGTCGTTGCGTCCGAGGCCCCGGACCACGACGAGTCCCGACTTGTCGAAACCCAAGTCTTTGGTCTGGGTATAGCGATACTGTCCGAAGACCACGGCCGTACAGATAATGAGGGCGATCGAGATCGCGAACTGAACCACGACCAGCGTGCTTCGGAGCCAGCCCGAGCCATGTGCATCGCTCGACTTGTTGGCCTTGAGGACCGCCGCCGGTCGAAAGCGCGACAGATACATGGCCGGATACAGACCACCGACGATACCGACGAAGATGACCAGCGCAACCAACCATGGGATCAGCGTGTCGGCGCCAACAAAAGTGAGCGTGAGCTCGCGCTCCAGGAACGCGTTGTAGGTCGGCAGCGCCAGCTGCACGATGCCGAGCGCAAGCAACAACGAGACTAGCGCGAGCACCGTCGACTCGCTCAAGAACTGAACGATCAGGGCGCGGCGGCTCGCACCTACGACCTTGCGGAGAGCGACCTCACGAGCCCGCTGACTCGCTCGAGCCGTGGCCAGATTCATGAAGTTGATGCACGCGATCACCAAGATGAGGACCGCCACGGCGGCAAAAGTCAGCACCGCACCGTACCGCGACTTCATGTTGACGCTGTTGACAG
The DNA here is from genome assembly GCA_964519665.1 of uncultured Myxococcales bacterium. Lineage (GTDB taxonomy): Bacteria > Myxococcota > Kuafuiibacteriia > Kuafuiibacteriales > Kuafuiibacteriaceae > JANQQN01. The sequence continues at coordinate 36,458 of CAZFIV010000034.1, read as the reverse complement.
AATGCAGGTGCAGGTCGAACAGCGGCATCACGCTGAGCTGCATGAATTCGTGGGTCGGAAAGTCTCTACCCCCGAACTTCACGTCGGGCACGGTCTTCTCTTCAAACGTAGGTAGCTCCGCGTTGATTCGGTCCGGATCGGCGCCGGGCTGAAGCTTGAAATACAGCGACACGTTGACCGACGTCCATTGCTCCGCAACCCATGGTTGCTTCTTGAATTCGGATTCTTCGAAGCGGCCGATGATGTCCCATTTCAAGTGGGACTTCTTGGGCGCGTCGGCGACAACGCCCGTCACCTTGAAGTCCCGATCTCGAACGTTGTCATCGATCGCCAGCGTCTTCCCGATCGGCGAAACATCGCCGAAGTACTTCTTTGCCGCGCTCTCCGACAGGATGACCGACGACGTATCGTTGAGGGCGGTGGCCCGATCGCCCTCGACCAGCGGGATATCGAACACCTCGAAGAAGGTCGGGTCGACCAGGTAGATGCGATCGAAGAACAACTTGTCGTCTCGCTGCACCTTGGGGCGCCGGACATGGATGCGGGTACCCGTCTCGATCTCCGGAAAGTACGACTGCACCGCCTTCAGAGCGGGCCCGGGGCCTTGTTCGATCAGCATCGCCTCGCGGCCCGGAATCTCGAACCGGGTGTGCATGCGAACGACTCGGTCGCCTTCGGGCACCCATCGATCGAACGAAAACTCGCCCCGAACGTAGAGCAGGATGAGGATACAGGCGGCCAGACCTATCGCCAGGCCGACGACGTTGAGCGCCGTGTAGAGCGGGCTCTTCAATAGGTTACGGTAAGCGGTCGTGAGATAGTGCCCCAGCATGACCAGGACCTCCTAAACCGCGACTCGCAGGCCTTCCGACACGACATGCCCGTCGACGAGCTGGATCGTCCGCTTGGCACAGTCCGCGTGGGTCGGCGAGTGGGTTACCATGACGATCGTGGCGCCGTCTTCATTCAAGCCCTGGAGTACCTCCATGACCTCTTGGCCGTGCGCCGTATCGAGGTTGCCGGTCGGCTCGTCGGCCAGGATGAGATTGGCCTCCGCGACCACCGCGCGAGCCACGGCGACCCTCTGCTGCTGCCCACCGGACAGCTGCGGTGGGTAGTGCTTGGCCCGGTGCCCGATCCCCACCCGCTCCATAACCTCATTGACCCGACGGCGCCGCTCGGCCCGCGTTGTGTCGTGGTAAAGAAGCGCGAGCCCGACGTTTTCAGCCACCGTCAACTCGTCGATCAGGTTGAAGCTCTGGAAGATGAAACCGATGTTGCGCTTCCGAATATCGGCCAGCCGGCTCTCCCCGTACCGGCTGACCTCTTCACCCATGAACATGAAGCTCCCCTCGCTGGGCGAATCGAGCATCCCGATGATGTTCAAGAGCGTAGACTTGCCACAGCCGGAAGGCCCCATGACGGCCACGAACTCGCCCCGCTCGATCTTGATGTCGACGGCGTCGAGGGCCACGGTCTCGACCTCGTCGGTTCGGTAGACTTTGCTGATCTGCTTGAGCTCAATCATTGGTGGTTGTCTCCTCATTGGTCTCAGTACGAGCGTGAACCGGCCGCGCTCAGCTCGAGTCGGTCGGAGTCCAGGTAGTTGGTGTATGGCGACACGACGACACGCTCGCCCTCTTCGAGACCGTCGATCACTTCGATGAAACGTAAGTTGCGACGACCGAGGCGCACATTGCGCCGAATGGCGAAGTCGCCGCCGTCGGCCACGACGAACATCCAGTGGCCGCCGGTATCCTGATAGAATGCGCCGTTGGGCACCAGCAGGCTTTCGGTCGGATCCCCCAGCGACAGGCGAGCCTGCAAGGTTTGGCCCCGGCGTACGCCGACGGGTTGATCATCGTCGAACTGAAAGTCGACTTCGAACTGACCGTTGCGAACTTGCGGATAGATCTTTCGACTGGTGAGCGCGTACGTGGCGTCCGCTACCTGGACGGTCGCCCGCTGGCCGACGCTGACACGAGGCAAGTAGAACTCGTCGATCAGCGCGGTGATCTTGAACTCGTCGGGGTCATCGATTTGACCGATTCGCTGCCCGCGGTCTAGGGACTGACCGACTTCGGCGTTGAGGGCGGTCAACTTGCCGGCGACCGGCGCGCGCACATTGAGACCGTCGAGGTTCTTTCTGGCCAGCGCGAGGTTCTGCTGGAGACGATCGGCGGCCGCTTTGAGCTGCGCCACCTGCGCCTTTTGCAGCTGTTCGTCGGTCGCCTGAGCCTCGCGGGTCACCGCCCGCCGAAGTTTCCAATACTCGAGCTCGTCCTCGGTCTGCTCGCGCTCCGCAACCGGAATATGCGTCTTCAGCTTCGCCTGCCGCTCGACTTCGCGGGTGAGCCGCTTGATGTTGTAGGCGATCTCAACCAGGTTGCGCTTGTGCTCGAGCCGATTGCGCTCGAGCTCCAGCTCCTGGGTGCGCACGAAGTTCAGCTGCTCGACGACCTCGGCCTCGCGAGCCATGACCTCCAGCTGAAGCGACGTGTTCGATAGCTCGACGAGCGGCTGTCCGACTTTGACGTGCGCCCCGTCCTCCACGAGCACCCGTTCGACTCGACCGCCTTCCACCGCGTCTAGGTAGATGGTCCGGGCCGGCTCGACTCGTCCTCGGACGGGAATGTAGTCCTCGAATCGCCCGCGGGTGACGCTTCCGACCGACAGCCGAGACGAATCGACCGTCAGCGTTCGTCGGGTGGGGCGCCAGCTCATGTACCCGACGATCAGCAGTCCGAGCACCGCGGCCGTCGCCGCCGCCGGCCCGATCCAACGAGGGAGACGCCGGACGACGGGACGGTCCATCGAAGCTCCCCGCGGCAGTCGGGTGGGCGGGACAGGCTCGGCGCGCTCCGATTGCATGCCGAGCCCTTACGCACGTCGCGTGCCATTTGAATGGCGCCGCCGATATTCCCCGAGGCGCGAAATCGGCCCCTAGAGGCCCCATCGCGGGTTCACGCGCCGCCAACGGGGACGTAGAGACGTCGCTCGACGCTTGCATGCATCAACCTCGCTGCATGCACAGGTACGACTAAAACGGGCCGGGGCGACCCCGTTTCGCGTCGCTTTCGGCCAGCTTCAGCGGTTCAGGACCCCGAGTCGAAGACGTCCCAGCCGAGAGCCACCGTCAGCACCGGGACGTGTACGTACTGAGTATAGGTCGACTCGAGATAGTCTGCGCCCTCCACCTCGATCACCGCTGCGACCATCGGGAACTCCGGGTCTCGGGCCTCAGCCACCACGTGGGCAGCGACGGTAAACGAGGCGCCGATCCCCACCCGCAGAGAAAGCCGCTCCCGAAGCTCGAAGCGCCACCCGACTTCGAAACCTACCTGGTGCACCGTCGACTCCAGATCCCACCCCATCGCGCCCCCTTGCATCGGGGTACGGTTGATGGCCGACGGCAGATCCTCGGATGTGAAGGCGCCCCCGAGAACCAGGAGCGAGTAGTTCACGTCGATATAGAAGCTCGAATCGGAGAACGGGCGCCACCCGGCTCGAAAACGTAGGGTCAGCGCGTCCTCGGTTGCTGCGCGAACGAGGGCAGAGGTCAGGTCGTTGTATCCACCGAGCTGCTGCGCGACTTCGTCGGAAACCGCAACGTACGCCGGAGGCAACCAGAACGCGGAGCCACCGAGGCGGATCCGAGGCCCAAACTCGAGGTCAACCAAACCTCCCAGCCCCAACGGAACGTCGGTACCAACCCCAACGGTGAGGCGAGTCTCTTCGCATTGCGCGGGCGAGGCGAACGTAAGACCCGCCAAGCCAACCAAGCATGCGGATAGGAACTTCACTCGGAACTTCACCCGACGATCGTCGCTGAGCCCCAGACCAACGGCAAGCACCGCGTTTTCCAACCGGACGGGGCGCCACAAACCGAGCACCGCAACTTAGGTCAGTCCGACCCCGAACGCAAGCGCCCTCATGGAGGACCCGACCGTGTCGGATTCGAAGTCGCGGAGTCCACCTGCGCCAAACGAGCACAGTTCTATTGACTCAGCACAACTCGCTCTAAAGCCCGAAGAGGGCGTGTCGACGACACCTGGCATGAGCAGTCACCAGGCCGGCGGAGCTGATGGATGGGGCGTGGAGGCCCTTAAACGTCACGCACGCGCGCTCAAGAGCGCCCGCACGGCTTTGATGATGGTCGATTCCGACTTCATCATCACCTACGTCAACGACGCCAGTCGCGAACTTCTGGCCGACAACGAAGCAGCATTTCGCTCGGTATGGCCCGACTTCAAAGCGGAGGACATCGTCGGTCAGTGTGTCGACCGCTTCCATCGTCATTCCGCTCATCAACGTAAGGTGCTCGCGAACCCGGATAATCTCCCCTTCCGGACCGACATCCGGATCGCCGACGTGATCTTGGAGCTCTATGTCACGGCTGACGTTGACGAAGCGGGCACCCACCACGGATTCAACTTGGAGTGGACCGACGTCACGGAGATCCGTCGAACAGCCGCGCGAAACGTAGAGTACGCACGACAGGTGGACGCGATGAGCCGCAACATGGCCGTCATCTCTTTTTCACCGGACGGCACGATCCTCGAGACCAACGACAATTTCAATCACCTCATGAAGACCTCCACCGATATCATCGGGCAGCACCATCGCGTCTTCTGTCGTCCGGAGTTGGCGGCGTCGCCGGAGTACGCCGAGATGTGGCGCAGTTTGGGCCGTGGGGAGCCGCTCGAAGGCGAATTCGAGCGGGTCACCGCCGACGGGCGAATCGTCTGGATTCAGGCAAGCTACGTACCGATCCGGGACGACAACGGCCGACTTCAGCGGCTTACCAAATTTGCTTACGACATCACCGATGCCGTCGCCACCCGACATCGGATTAGCGAGGGCGTGAAGGCCCTCCTCAGACCCATGGAGGCCGCGTCGAACGGCAACCTCTCCTCTTTGGTCACGGTCAACGGCACCGACGCGATCGGACGGTTGGGCACCGGTCTGCAGACTCTACTGTCCAATCTTCGTCAGAGCATGATCCGCGTCGACGGCAACGCAGACGGCGTCAGCGAAGCGGCACGAACGCTCAACGATGTCAGCCAAACGATGGAGCGAACCGTCTCCGAGGTCGCCCGGGAGGCGAGCGACGCGCGACATGCGGCCGTCGAGATCGATCACAACATTCAGTCGGTTTCTGCCGCCGCCCAGCAGATGAGCGCGAGCATCACCGAGATCGCGACCAGCGCGTCCAGTGCCGCCGAAGTCGCGCGCTCCGCTGTTCAAACCGTTTCCGAAGTGAAGCAGACGGTTGGACAGCTCGGTGAGAGCAGCACCCAGATCGGCAAGGTCGTTCGGATGATCACCTCCATCGCGGAGCAAACCAACCTGCTCGCCCTGAATGCGACGATCGAGGCCGCCCGGGCCGGAGACGCCGGTCGCGGGTTCGCGGTCGTGGCCAACGAGGTCAAGGAGCTCGCCAAAAACACCGCGGTGGCCACCGAAGACATCGCCCAGCGGGTCGCGGCCATCCGCGACGCCACCGATCAGACAGTGCAAGCGATCGAGCGGGTCGCCCAAACGATCGAAGAGATCAGCGACTACCAGAACACGATCGCGGGGGCCGTAGAGGAGCAAAGCGCGACGACCCGTGAGATCGAGCGGAGTATGGTGAATGCCGCCCAACAGTCCAACGGGGTCGTGTCGGCCACGCAACGGGTCGACGCGGGCCTCATGGAGTCGACACAGGCCGCGCAAGCGTGTCGGTCTGCGGCCGACGAACTCTCCAGAATGTCGACGGATCTCAAGAACGAACTGAGCCAATTCGACCTTGGCGAGTCACCAACACGGCGGCCCCTCGACCACCCCCCGCCGCAAGCTACGACCTGGAACTGAGCACGCGCCCCGGGAATCGACCGACCCACCACAGAGCCGTGATCCGATCTTAGCCAGCCTTACCGCTCACGTCGGCCCACCAGGCGCGGACGTCGATGGGTTCTGAACGCGACGTACGGCCGACCGACGATCAATTGACTCGCGTCGTGGGCACTTCTTCGATCACTGCGACCTCTTGTCCATCCTTGAGCGTCTCTGCGCCACGAACCGCCACATAGTCACCGACCTCTAGCGGCCCCCTTACAGCCACCCACTCGCCCTCACCGTCACCCGCCTCGACGACGACCCGCTCGGCAACGCTGTCACTTCGAATGCGAAAGACGTGGACGCCTTCTTGACGAAGGATCAGAGCGTCTCGGGGCACTGCGATCGACGTCTGCTTCGAGTCGCGGCCCCGGATGGGCACCGCAACGCTGACGAGCTGTCCGATGGTCAATTCACGTCGAGCTGGTCTTGGAATCCCGACCCGAACCTCGATGGTCTGAGCGCGCGGATTGAGCGACGGCACGATGGACTGAATCCGCCCCCGAAACCGCTGCTCGAACGCGAAGACGTTGACGGTGCTCTTCCGTTTGAGCCGAGCACCGTACTTGACCGGAACCAGCGCCCGGACCTCGAGCGTCCGCAAGTCGGCAAGGCGGGCCAACACCGTACCTCGAGCGACATCTTCGCCGGCTCGGCGCTGCCGTTCGACCACGACACCGGAGAACTGAGCTCGAACCGCCGCTCGGCGCAATCGGTCTTTCGTTTGTCGGGCCCGTGCTCTCGCTATGCGAAGATCGCTGACCGCCACCGACCGGTCGAGCTGCGCCTGTTCCAGGTCGAAGTCGGTCACATGATTGGATTTGCGCAACTCTGATTGGCGGGCGAGCTGCGCGTCGAGAAACCGCAGTCGGGCCTGCGCTCTCCCGATTTGGGCCTGCTGCTCTTTCAACAATAGCTTGAGCGGCGTCTCGTCGAGCCGGGCAACCACTTGGCCCCGTCGCACCTTGGTTCCAGGCTCCGCGACGGCTACGATCTGACCATCGATGCCCGCCGTGATTTGCTGGTCGTTGCGACTATGCACCGTCCCCGCCACGGGAATCGTGGCAACGATCGCCCGCCCCTCGACCTTTGCGACGCGGACGGGGCGCGGCGCCGCCGTCGCGCTGACATGAAGAGCGGCAAGCACGGTCAGGGCCACCAGCACGCCGTCGACCAACGCCGACCCATCCCTGGCTCGATGTCTTCCTTGACCGGCCAAAGCAGAACGCATCATGATCACCGATTCTCCTCGACGGCGTCGCCATCGGATGCCGACAGCCGACCCCGGGGCGTCCAAGTCTTGCCCCGCCCGTCTCCAACCCGGAGAAGGCAAGGCATCAATACCAAAGTGAATGTTGCACTGACGACCATCCCCCCCACGATGACCGTGGCCAGGCCCCGGTAGACGTCACTGCCGGTGCCGGGCACCAGCGCCAACGGCAACATGCCGAAGATGCTAGTAAGCGTGCTCAAATAGATCGGTCGGGCCCGGACCCGAACCGCATCTTCCACCGCTCTTGCGAGCGACAAGCCCTCGGCCTGTCCATCGCGGGTCTGCGCAACGAGCAGGATCGCATTGTTCACGACAAGCCCCAGCAAAATGATGAAGCCGATCATGGTGAGTAGGTCGAGAGATTGATAGGTCACCAGGTTCAATAAACGAAGGGCCCCAATTCCGCCGGCCATGGCGAGGGGCATGACCAGGAGTACGAGCAGGCTGTCGTATACCGATCGAAACATGGCGGCCATGAGTAAGAACAGGATGAACACCGCGAGCAGGAAGTTTTGGCCCATGTCGTCCAACGCCGCCTCCAGTCTATCGGCGCTGCCCCGATGACGGATGGCGGCCCCCTCCGGAAGAAATGCGCGAATGCGCGGCGCTGCTTGTTGCCGAAGGATCCCGAGCGCTTCTTCCACCGTGGTCGTCTCCGGCGGAAGCACCTGCAACGAGACCGTCCGCTGCCCGTCCTCCCGCAGAAGTTGGGTGGGTCCCACCGTGCGCTGAACTTCCGTGAGCGCACCGACCGTTTGAATGCCGCCCAGCGGGGTATGGAGCGGCATGGCCGCGAGCTCTTCGGGGGTCGTCCACTGGCCGGCGCGAAGGATGACATCGAAGCGGTCGTTGCCGTCGAAGTACTCGCCCACGAACAAGCCGCCGGTCATCGCCCTTACCGCCTGCGCAAGTGAAAAATGGTCGAGGCCGGCGGACGTCATATTGATCTCGACCGGCACCAAGCGCAGCTCGGGTTCGGCCAACGACAATCCGGGCACTGGTCGCACCACCGCACCCGGGATCAGTTCTTGAACGATCCGTTGGCCTTCTTCCGCCGCCCGCATCAGGCCTCGAATGTCCGAGCCCTGAAGATCGACGTTGATGGTGCGCCCACCCGAGAACCCGATGCCGAGGAGAGAGGCTCGACTGACGTAGGCTGGAGTATCGGGGAGCCCTACCAGCAGCTCATCGCGCAGGAGCGCGATGAAGTCGTCGATCTGGCCAGGGTCCCACGGATATAGGTAGAGTATATTGAAATTATCGAACATCGACAGGTTGTAGCCGAGAATCCAGGGCTCCTTATTGTGCTCCATATGGGGACGAAGCCGCTCGACGATCTCGTCGCCGATCTCTCGCTCGAATACGTCTACAGTGGTTCCAGGAGCGACGTTGAAGAAGCACTGGATGCCATCCGACTTGGCGGACGGTAGAAAGTCAGCTTTCGGCGCAAAGTAGACGGTCACCGCCACCGAGCTGCCAAGGAGGACGACGATCCACGCCCATCGAAGGACTCGGGTCGACGTCAAGCGCATGACCACACGGGTCGTGAGGTCCCACCAATGCGCCTTGGGATCCGAGGTGCTGGACGACGTCAGCCACCTTGCGCTCGCAACCGGCAGGATGGTCATCGCACAGATGAACGACGCCAGCACGGCCACCGACAGGGTGAAGGCCAAATCGGAGAACATCTGCCCGGCCATTCCGGGCATGAACAGTACCGGCACGAAGATCGCTACTGTGGTCACCGTGGATGCCAGCAGCGCCCCACTGACCTGTGCCGGGCCGCGGGTGGCCGCCGCTTGAGGACTATCGCCACCGTGCCGATATCGCACGATATTCTCCTGCACGATGATGGCGGCATCGACCACGAGTCCGACGGCAAACGCCAGCCCGGCCAGAGAAATCACGTTGAGGGTCAGGCCTAGCGCTTTGAGCGCGACGAAAGCGACCAGGAGCGAAATCGGAATACTCAGGCCGATCAGGAGGATCGCGCGCATGTCTCGCAGCAGGTACCACAACACCGCGAGAGCGAGGAGTACGCCGAGCCCAAGGTTGTTCTGAACCAAGCGGAGCGCCCGGCGGATGTGTACCGACGCATCGAACGAAAGATCCATGGTCAGCGCGAGCTCGGCCAGCGGTCCCTCGTTGAGCTCACGAAGCGCAACGTTGATCTCGTCGAGCACGTCGACGGTGTTGGAATCGGGCGTTCGTTGAACCGTGATGTAATAGGCCGGGTAGCCGTTGCGACGGATGAAGCCGCGGGTCTCGTCGAGACCAACCTCGACTTCGGCGAGCTCCCTGAGCTGCACCGGGCGCCCTTCGCTCCAGCCGACGATCATCCGGCCCAGATCGTCGACTTCGAACTGACCCGCATATCGAACCGTATAGCGACGGCGCCCGACGGAGGCGAAGCCGCCCGATGAATCATTGGCGCGACCGATGGCCCTCGCAGCGTCGCCGATCGACAGGCCGAGCGCCGCGGTGCGGAAGGGATCGAAGGTGATCTGGACCTGCCGCTCCCGTCGTGATTGCAGGTTTACCTGCGAAACGCCGGAAATCCGGCTGAGACGGGGCTCGACCACATCTTCGATGACCCGTTGATACACTTCGCTATAGAGATTCTTGTTCGGGTTGTCGGGCAGAGGCCGAATGAGTAGGCTGGCCGTCGTCGGCGCATTGAAGCCTGCGCCCGCCGCAACGAACGGATTCTCCGCATCGACGGGGCGCGGAGGGGCCCGGTTGAGGTTGTTGACGACATCGATGAGCGCCTGCTGCATGTCGGTCTCGACATCGAACGTGAGCGTGATGCTGCCGAAGCCGCGCCCGATGTTCGAGCTCATCTCTTCGACCCCCGGCGTATTCCGAAGCACGCGCTCTTGCGGCTCGATGATGTTGGCCTCCATTTCTTCGGGGGCCGCTTCGCGCCAGTTGTTGAAGATCTGAATCTGGGGCCGTTCCAAGTCGGGCAGCAGCTGGATGGGCAAGCCGACGATCGCCAGGGCACCGAAGACGATGACCAAAGCGACCCCCACGGCCGCCGCGGCCGGGTGCCGGATGCTTATACTGGTCAAATCCAATGAGTCCTCCGCCGCACCCGACCGTAGCCTGAGCACGCGGGGCGGACTCTACAGCATGAATATCATAGCGATGTCACAGCCAACGGTTCGTGGATGGATTCGTGGACGGCGATCGAGCCTGTCGGGGCGCGGCGCGATGGGAGCGCCCCATGGTGCATCGCTATTCAGCCTCTTCGTGGGATGACTCGTCGCCGAAGGTCGCTTTGAGGCCTTCGATGAGCTTGGCCTTTTCTTTCTCGCTGAGCCGCGCCTCTGGATGTACGGCCACGTAGAGCCCGGGCGGCATCTCGCCTTCCTCGAGCTCTTCGGCCGCATCATCCCCTTCGTTGTGACTTTGGCTTCCCCAGCGCGATACATTGAAGTGCTCGCGGCCTTCGAGCACGTCGTGGGTTACGAGCCACGACGCCGGCGCAACGTTCGCATACCAGGGCCAAGTGGTCGCGTGGGAGTGGCAATCACCGCAAGCCCGTTCGAACAACGCTTTGGTTTCATCGGAGGCCCACGCCGGCTCGGCGTCGACGGGCGGGTTGGGATGGGCACGACCGTACGGTACGAACTGAATCAGAACGAACAGCGCCGCAACGATGGCCAACGCCCTCAGGAATCTTCGCATGGCCGCGGCATCGTCCAGCCGCCAGCATCGGTCGTCAATCCTGCTTTTCGATCTCCCGATCGAGGTCGGCGAAGGCTCGGTCGGCCGACCGGCGGACCCGCTCGCGGAGTCGATCGCTCAAGGCCTCGGCCTTCGACAGCGCTTCCGAGAAGTTGCTCAAGTCGAGGCGCGCGAGCGAGTAGAGGGTGCCGTCGTTCGGATCCCGCCAGTTTTCTACGATCTCGACGCCGCTCAGATAGCCGTTCGAGAACGTCTTGACGACGGACTCAACGAGCTGCTCTTCCGACGTTGCGCCCGGCTCGGCGCTCGCCGAGGTGCTCGACATGTAGTCCTTCATCAGCGAAGCCGAATATGTGTTCAATATCGCGGTCATGGCGGCCCGGGCCTGATTGTCGGCCGCCGTTTTGAGCAGCACGGGATTCTTGATGCCCTTCTTGGCCCCAACCGCGTAGAGGATCCTATCGTTGTCGTCGTACGCACGGGGGCGGTTGACCCACTCCGGACGGTCGGCCCCGGACGTGGACGCACACGCGATCGGAAGCACGGCCAAGGCGAAGAAGAAAGCTCGTCTCATCACGGCGCCATTCTTACGCCCGGTGACGCCCAATTTCAAATCTGCGCTGTGCGTCACACGACGGCGCAGGGGCTCACGAGTCCGGATCGACCGCGCGCAAGCTGCCTTCAATCGACGCCGCGGTGTGGCATCCAGCCGCCAAAGATCCAGGGCCGGATACGACAAAAACTCGAAGGCCATGACATTCCTATGACAATTCCGGGTCCACAGTGCCGGCGGATGATCGACGGTGGGTTGCGCTCGGCGTTGGACCCTGTCTAGGAGGCACACGTGTTTGTTTCAGATGACCTGTCCGCGGACCTTGGCGCTTCGCGTTCGCAGCAAGACACTTGGCGGCTCACCCGCCGAGGCTTCGTCGGGGCGGCGACCGGGGCCTTCGCGATCGGCTTACCCCTGTGGTCTCGTCGAGCCTTCGCCGAGGAGGATGACGGGACCCTCAAGAACGCGCCCGGCGGTGACGCGACGCCTTCCTTGTTCGTCACCATCCGGCCCGACGGCACGGTCGAGGTCACCAACCATCGGTCCGAGATGGGGCAGCAGGTGACGACGGCGATGGCCCAGATCATTGCCGACGAACTCGACGCAGACTGGTCCCGAGTGACCGTGGTTCAAGCCGAAGGGCACCCTCGATATGGTAGTCAAAACACTGACGGCTCCCGATCTGTCCGAAACAACTTCGAGCGCTTGCGGATCACCGGAGCGGCGATGCGGCGAATGCTAGAGCAAGCCGCTGCCCGCCACTGGAAGGTCGATCGGTCGACCTGTTCCGCGGTTCTGCACGAGGTCGTGCATGAGCCATCGGGCCGGCGGCTTGGCTACGGGGCGCTCGCGTCGGCCGCGGCGAAGGTCGACTTGCCACCCCTGAAGGCCGTTCCGCTCAAGCCGCGGTCCCGCTGGCGGTACATCGGCCAACCCACTCCTTCGTTGACCGTGCCGCAGATCGTGCGTGGTCAGGGTACGTTTGGCATCGACGTGCGGCTGCCCGACATGCTCCACGCCGTCGTTGCCCGGCCACCCCAGGTTCTCGGTTACGTCGAGCGCGTCGACGACCGGAAGGCACGCGAGGTCCCGGGTGTCGTCACCACCGTCGAGCTGCCGAAGCTCGACGCTCCCGCGGCCTTCAAACCGCTGGGGGGCGTCGCGGTGGTCGGCGAGACGACCTGGGCGGCCATCCAAGGTCGAAGAGCGCTCGAGATCGTGTGGGCGGCCGGTCCCAACGCCGAGTACGACTCGGCTGTATTCGAACAAGCCATGTTTCAAACGGCCCGCAAGCCGGGCGAAGTGCGACGCGACCGCGGCGATGTCACCGCGGCCCTCGAGGCGGCGGCGAAGAGGGTCGAGGCGGAGTACTACGTGCCCCACCTTTCGCAATCCCCCATGGAGCCGCCGTCCGCAACCGCGCACTGGACGGGTGACACCGTCGAATGCTGGGGCTGCACCCAAACGCCGCAGGCCGCCCGCAAGACGGTCGCCGACGTGTGTGGAATCCCGGTCGACAGTGTGAAGGTCAACGTCACATGGCTCGGCGGCGGCTTCGGGCGGAAGTCGAAGCCGGACTTTTTGGTCGAAGCCGCGCTGATCGCCCGAGCGGTCCAAAAGCCCGTCAAGGTCACCTGGACGCGCGAAGACGACCTGCAGCACGGGTACCTTCACACCGTCAGTGCGCAGCGCCTCGAGGCCGGCCTCGACGAGCGCGGCGACTGCACGGCGTGGCTCCACCGAACCGTCTTTCCGCCCATCTCGTCGACGTTCAATGCCGCGGCCGAGAATCCGTCGTGGGGTGAGCTTCAGCTCGGCGCGTCCGACACCCCCTTCGCCATCGGCAACCTGCGGCTAGAGAGTGGTCCTGCCAAGGGGCACGTGCGCATCGGCTGGCTGCGGTCGGTGGCGAACATCTATCATGCATTCGCGGTCCAGAGCTTCGTCGCCGAGCTGGCCGCCGAGGCTGACCGCGACCCGAAAGACTACCTGCTCGAGCTGATCGGGCCCCCTCGACACATCGACCCCAACACCGAAGGCGCGAAGTACGAGAACTACGGGAGCCCTCTCGACAAGTATCCGATCGACACCGGGCGACTGGCCCACGTCGTCGAGAAAGCGGCCGAGATGGCCGGTTGGGGGCAATCGCTGCCCGCTGGGCACGGCCGCGGCATCGCGGTGCACCGGTCGTTCGTCACCTATGTCGCCACGGTGGTGGAGGTTTCGATCAGCGACGACGGTCGGATCCGCATTCCCGGGGTTTGGTCCGCGGTCGATGCGGGCACGGTGGTCAACACTCGGCACACGGCCGCCCAGATCGAAGGTGGAACCCTGTACGGCCTCTCCAACGCGCTGTACGGCGAGATCACGGCCAAGAATGGCGTGGTCGAGCAGGCGAACTTTCCATCGTGGCGGCTGATGCGCATCCACGAAGCGCCTCGTTCCTTCGAGGTGTACATCGTTCCCTCCGATGCCCCTCCGGGAGGCGTTGGAGAGCCCGCCACCCCTCCGGCCGCGCCCGCGCTGGCCAACGCAATCTTTGCCGCCACCAACGTGCGGCTCCGCCGGCTTCCCATCCTCGGACCAAAAGAGCGACTTCCCAGTCGTTCGAAACGATCGGCCTGATAGGTACCGCTCATGACCATTTCTTTGCGAGTCAATCAACGAACCTACGAGGTCCGGTCCGCGCCGGGCACGCCTTTGCTCTGGGTCCTTCGAGACGAATTGGGGCTGACCGGAACCAAGTATGGCTGCGGCGTGGCCCAATGCGGTGCGTGCACCGTGCACGTCGACGGCCTCCCCAAACGAGCCTGCGTAACCCCCGTCGAGAGTGCGAGCGGCGCCGAGGTCACCACCATCGAGGGCCTTTCCGGCCCCGAGGCCGACGCCGTGCGCTCGGCCTGGGAAGCCATCGATGTCCCGCAGTGTGGTTATTGTCAGGCTGGCCAAATCATGTCGGCCGTAACTATTCTGAAGGCGATTCCCAAACCGACCGACGACGATATCGACCGCGGCATGAACGGCAATCTATGCCGCTGCGCAACCTACGTCCGAATTCGGCGCGCCATCCACGACGCCGCCACGAGGATCGAATCATGAAGGCCTGGTTCTTGGGGTTCCTCGCCTTGTTGGTCATCGTCGTGACGGTCCTCTTCTGGGGCGGCCGCTCCGCCGTCGATCCGGTCGGCGACCCTGCCGCATCAAGGTCATCGCCCGTGCCCGCAAATGCGCTCCGAGCCCCAACCTCTTTTCAAGATATTCAAGACCCCCAAGAACGGGCGGAGGCCCTCTTTGGCGAAATCGCTCGGGTCTTGCGGCATCCCCGCTGCATCAACTGCCACCCCCAAGCCGAGCGCCCCCTCCAGGGCGACAAAGGTCGGCTTCACGAACCATGGGTGGTGCGCGCTTCGAGCGGATTGGGCGCTCCGGGTCAGTACTGCTCCACCTGCCACGGCACGGCGAACTATCTCAACGTACCCGGCGGCCCAAAATGGTATCTGGCGCCGGCTCGATCCGGATGGGTCGGCCGCTCACCTCGCAAGATCTGCCAGCAGCTCAAAGACTCGGCGAACCACGGCGGGCGAGATCTCGACGCGCTCCACGAGTTCATCGCCTCGGATAGTTTCGTGGCATACGGCTGGAACGCCCCCGAGCACCTCTCGTCCGCTCCGGGAGACCAGGCCACGCTCGCCGCGCTCTTTCGGGCCTGGATCGACGCCGGCGCGCATTGCCCACCAGGCTGATCTTTCGGACCTTTGAGTTCGGCTTCTTCATGAACTGGTTCGGGCAACAGGGAGCCGGGGCCAGCACGAACGCCGTGAGGAAGCCGTACCAGCCGACCCGTTCGCACCGCTTTGGAGGCGGGAATCGACCTCGAACCGCTCCCCAACGTGCGGTCGTGGCCACGGCGGATCACTGACGATCCCGGTAACATACCTCTCGCCGATGGGCACTGAATGACGTCATCGGCCTACTGTGACGAAGGTGTAAGACAACGGATGAACGAGCAGCGGCGACGGTGCGGGTACCGGCGCCAAGACGGGGAGCGTGGTGTCATCGACCATCGACACCGGTTCACCATTCAACCGAATCAGGGTTCCGAACAGGTCGGTTGAGGTCACTGCATACAGCCGAGCGCCCTCGAGATCGAGACCCTCGATCCGAGCTACGCGTTGGTGGTCGAGGTTGATGATCAGCGCCGTGACTCCGGCTTGATCCGGCGTGAGGTGCGCGTACGCCCGGACCTTGTCCGAGCCGGATACCTTCGTCGCCAAGACCCCTCGGCCCATCAAACGCTTCCATAGAATGGAAGCCCAATAGTCCGGCAGGGGCATGAGCGTGTCGTCGGTGATCATCTGGTAGTTAGATCCACACAACGTCTGCCTGACCACGACATCGTGCTCGTGGACGGCGAGCAGACCGAGTTGATCCAACCACCACAAGCTCGCCAGGTACCGGTCCGATAATCCTGGTTCGCCCCCGAACTGCGCGTGGCCCGTCTCGCCGAGCCACAGCGGTCGCCCCGGACTGTGCGCGTCTCGGAGCCGGGCGTTGTGCTGGGCCCAGTGCGCCACCTCGTCGAGGTTGTTAGGGTCGAGCAATCGCCCGGGCGACGCCCGCCGCGAAGCGAAGGGTCCGCGCCGGCTCTGTTGCGGATAATAGTGCCAACCGAGCGTATCCGTATCCTGGCCGGACCTTCGGACGTAGGCCGCCTGAAACCCGAACCGAACCCCCAGGGGCTCTCCGAGAACCGGCCAGAACGCGGCCGATTGGCCGTTGACGCGGGCGTTCGGATAGCTGTCGGCGACCACGGCCCGCAGTCGCCGCAAGTCTTCGGCGTACACGTCGGCCGAGACCTGGTCGCCCAAACCAAAGACGAACCAGAAGAGGTTCAGCTCATTGCCGAGCTCCCACATCGCGACCTCGAAGCCGCTCGATCGACTGTACCGAAGGAGAGCTTCGGCGTTGTCGGGCACCCATCGTTTGTCCGGCCCGCGGGATGAGGGCCCAGCGTTGAGGGTCATGACCAGGCTCAAGCCGTTGCGCCGGGCGAACGCGTTCACCGAGTCCCACTGCGGGCGGGTCAACACGGACTCGTAGCCCTCGGGCACCTGTTCTTGCCCGGAGCCGCTGAGATCATAGTAGACCTTGTCGGCTTCCGAGCCACCGATGCGCAGGTAGGCCGGCGCGAGGGCGCGGGTCAGCGCGTCGAGCCGAGGCCGATCGAAGTCGAAGACCGGCGCGTTCACCGTCCCGGAACCGAGCTCGGTACTCTCGGCCTTCGGGTCCCACCACTTGCCACCAACCACGGCGGAGGTATCGATCGCGAACGACAGATAACTTGGGTCAACGCGTCGAACGACTGTGCTCGAGTCGACCGTGACCCGCACCCGCACCTGTGGCCCGGGCGGGGGATTCGCGCTCACATCGAGGTCGGTCAGCGCGGGCCCCGGATCGAACTGCCCATCAATGATCGCCGGCAGGTGACCATGCGAGCCCGACAGCGCGACCAGCAACAGGAGGATGGCGATGACGAAGACGATGAGGAACACCGCGCCGAGGCGGCGAAGGGTCCGAAGCGATCGCCGAGGAGCCATGGCCAGGCGATCGTATCAGTTGGAAATGAAGCGGCGGGGAACGTTGACGGTCTGAAGCTCGCCGTCGCGTTGGATGGTGAGCAGCACCGTGCTGCCCTCGGGCCCCCGGATGAGCTGGATGACGCCGTTGAAGTCGAGCTCGCTGACGGCTCGACCGTCGATGGTCAGGATGAGGTCTCCCGACTGAAGGCCCGCCTCGGCCGCACCGCCGCCTGCGATGACGTCATTCACCACGAGGGCGTCACCCTGCGCCCCGAGCGCCGCCCCGATACCCACGATCTGGTCTTCAGGCTCTTCGTCGACGCTGTCTAAAGCGTTCAGGCGGATCTCAACAGGCCCGACCGATCGGCCCTCGACGGCCCGCAAGCCCGACGCCGATCGCCGATGAAATCCTTCCGCCGTGGCTCGGACCGAAAAGAGACCAGGGGGCAGACCCGCCAGGGCGAAGCGCCCCTCGGCGTTGGTTCTCGTTTCTCGGCGATCGAAGTAGGCCGTCTCGAGGCTGACGACGGCGGCCACGATCGGCGTCCCGGCGGCCGCATCGACGACCTGGCCGGTCAAGGTCGCGCCTTGGCGGAGCTGAAGGTCGGCGACGGCCGTCTCACCGGCGATGACCTTCACCGTCTTCGCCTCGGACGTCGCAAAACCGTAGGCGTCCGCGCGCACCCGATAGTCGCCGGGCACGATCGGGCCGATCCGGAATTCGCCGGTCACGCTGGCGAACGGGCGCTGCTCGAGTGGCCGCTCTTCGAGCCGACCGACCGGGCGCGACAGCGAAACGGTGAAGCCGGATTGCGCGTCGCCGTCGGGATTCGTCACCCGCCCGGCTATGAAACCGCCGATCGCGTTCAAGCGCAGGACCGCATCGTACGTTCCTTCCTGGATTCGCACGGTGTCACTCACCGACTCGCCCCGAGCGGCGTATACGCCGAACACGCCCCCGGGAGCCGGGCCGAACTCGAAGCGCCCCTCCGTACCGCTGGTCGCGCCGTACGTGCCCCGTTGGTTGTGCGCCGAAACCTCGGCCCCGGACACCGGCCGGTCGTCGGCGTCCACGACCCGACCGCCGAAAGGCAGATCGCCCGTCTCCTCGAGCTGGCTTTCGCGCGGGTCGGCGTACGCGTCGAGCACGATCACGATCCCGTCGATGGTCCGGCCGGCTTCGGCAGTGAACACGATGGGTGTCCGAAACGGCGCGAAGCCGGGCGCGCTGACGGACGTTACCCGGTAGAGGCCGGGTTTGAGGTCGACGGTGAAGTCACCACCCACGTCGGTGATCACAACGTTAACGGCGTCTGGCGACGCCTTCGATGGCTCACTGGACCGCGTACCGCCCGGGCCACGGCCAGTGATCACAACGTTAACGGCGTCTGGCGACGCCTTCGAAGGCTCACTGGACCGCGCCTCGGGATCATCGGCCTCACCGGCCAGGGCGACCTCGGCGCCCGGAATGCTCTCGCCGGTCCGGGCGACGACCCGGCCGGACAGACGGGCAGCCCCGGAGGGGGGCGCAGCGCGTTGCGCCGCCGCCGCTGGGGCCGCCTCGGTCGCTTCTTCCCGCTCCGTCGCGGGCACCGGCGCAGTGCGAGCCGGCCCCAGCCCTCTGGAATCGTCGGTGCTCCGAGATGTCTGATGCTCTTTGGGTGCTTCGCCGTTCGCCGGCGCGGGGCCGCGCGACGAACGCCACAAAACGATCGCGGCCACCGAGGCGACAATCGCGGCAAGCAGGAGGAATCGACGGATGGTCATGGTGGCCTGGACTCGCTTTTACCCTCGAAGCGCGATGGTTGGCCACCAGCCAGGAATCGTGGGACGCCTCAGCACACCGGGCTGACGACCGAGCCTGGCCTCATGCTGTGTTACCGCGCTCGCAACAGGATGTCTCGGTGGCCTTCGAAGTCGAGCTCCGCGATCGGCGTGGTTCGGTCGGGCTCTTTGAGATCTGCGAACTCGACATAACCGGCCTCGGTCAAGATGGCCTGGAGCTCCCCGAGCGATGTCTGGTTGGCCTTCAATGCCTTGGGATTGATCTCGAGAAGGATGGTGGGCCGCAACCGAGCAAGGCTCTTGCGTGCTCCCCGGAGTACGTTGAGCTCGAAGCCCTCCACGTCGATCTTGAGCACCACGCGACCCTTCGGCTCGAGCGACGCGAGTACCTCATCGAGAGGCACGAGCTCGCACGTATACCGATGGGCGCCTTCCTGATTCGAATAGCTGGCTACGAAGCCTCCCGCGCCCGACGTTTCGGGCACGAACATTTCGGCCCGACCGCGGGTTTCGTCGCACCCCACTTGGTGAACCTCATGCTCGGCCGCTGCCGAGTCGGCCAGCGTTCGGGTCAGCAGAGAGGCCACATCACCGTTCGGCTCAATTGAAATCGTCTTGCCCATCGGACGAACCGCGCGCGACGCGATGACGCTGAGTGCGCCATAGTTGGCACCCACGTCGACGAAAGTATCGCCGGGCCCCAGCAGAGAGGGAATCACGTTCGCGACCCGGGTCTTCCTTCGCAGCTCATTGGGTATCTGAAGAAAGCGGGAGTCCCGCAGATCGACGTAGACCGTCATGTCATCGACCGCGACCTTACCGACGACCGGGGCCTCGGAACCGGGAAACTTCCGAAGAAGCTTTAGAAAGAGATCCCCGCCGAAGACCGGCCCCCACACCGGAAACTGAACCGAACAGAACCTTCGAAAGATTTGATAGGGCAGCGGTGCTTCGAGCTCGACGCTTTGGTCCTCGAACCAACCAAGGGTCTCGCGATTGAAGAGCCAGGCGTCCCGTCCTTTGGGCAACAAGATCCGCTTCAGGAATTCTCGAGCAGTCGTCATGATACGCTTTCAGGGATGGTCGATGGCGCGATGCTATCGTCGAACCGGGCCCACACGAACATATTGTGGCCGTTGCCACTGAGGTTAGCCGCCACGTTCAAGACGGTGCCTACGCCAGCGGCCACTCGATCCTTGAGGCCGCCCTGCGACCGAACCCACGTATCTCCGTGCACTTTGATCTCTTCGATGGCGAGCCCGTATTTGCTGAGGAGAACCCATAGCGACCGCGGGGTGAATCCGAAGACGTGGTACGGGGGGAAAGTTGGTGAGAGCACGAAGGCATCAGGACGACGGCGCAGACGCGAAAAAACGGTAGCCGTTCGCGCCAACAGATGATCCTCGTTGGGAATGTCGATATAGAGCGCGCCGTCGTCAGCAAGCAACTCGGTGCACGCCCGGATCATCGAATCGGGGTCGTACACGTGCTCGAGGACCGCGTTGAGCACGACCATATCGAACTTTTCGGGTTTCGATGCGGCGTAGTCTTCGACAAGTATGGGCAGCACCTCGACGTTGTGCTCGGCTTTTGCCTTTTCGACCATCGCCTCGGAGAGCTCGAGCCCTACAACCCGCTGAATTCCAGCTTGCTGGGCCGCCGCCAGCATTTCACCTCGACCACTGCCGACGTCGAGCAGCGAGCTCGGCCGCCGACCGAGAAAACTCTCGGCTCGAGATACAACTCGGGCATCCCTTTTGATTCTGTCGGCCGTATCGAAGTGTTCGAAGTATTTGTCTGGGTCACCGTACAGAGTCTGAGGAGACACCGGATAAGGAAAGGGATTCGGGAAGTATAGCCCACACCGGCGGCACCGAACGATGGTGCTCGTGATGCCTGCGCCGTGCCGATGATATCGCCCGCCCCGCAACCCGACGAACTCCTCGCCTTGCGGACCACAGACCGGACACGTGATCGTCTTAAGTTCAAACTCATTGCCAGCTTTGTCGCGACGGCGCACGGGCGGAGGTTAGGGGGTCGCTGTCTCGAAAGCAAACCTTCGATCGAGCGGCTTTACTCGCGTCCACGCGATGATCCAGCCGACATGGGGCCCTACCGGATCGCTCGGCGTGGCCTCGAACCGGTCGACCGCTGCCTCGGTTGCGGCATGAGGTCCAGGGCGTCGGCGAATTCGCGTATGCCACTGCGGGACCTTCGCCGGGCAAGAAGTGCGGGGATTGTTGCCCGCATTCTGACCGAGTCGATTATTCAGCCGCTGACCGGGCCTCGGTTTCGGGCTTGAGGTCTATGCCGTTTCGAGTGATGAGGTGACATGCCGACGCCGTCGGAAGCGATTCGTGTGCTCCACGTCGTCCCGTGGATAACCTCAGGGGGGGTCGAGAAGCGCCGACTCCTGTTGGTCAAGCACCTTTCGGCGCCGGAATTCGAGCATCGAATGGTCTGCCTCAATACGCGGGGCGGCCTAGTGCGCGAGATTGAGGCCCATGGGGTATCGGTCCGGGTGGCGGGCACGAACTGGCAGGCGACGGATCTGCGGGCGCTGCGAGCGGTGGTCCGCGAGATCGACGACTTCCGGCCCCACATCGTCCACGGTGCGGTCTTCGAAGGGGTCATTCAGGCCGCTTTGGCTTCGGTCCTGAGACCACGACCTCGGCTCGTTCTCGAGGAGATCGACCTGCCGATCGACCGCAGTGTTCGGGGCAGCGCATACGCGCAGCTGTTGTTTCAGCGAGCCCATGCGTGTGTCGCGGTATCAGACTCCGTAGCCTACTATATGCAGAAGGTGTTGCGGCTCCCCGAAGAGCGGGTGGTGGTGATCACGAACGGGATCGAAGACTTCCAGACGCTGAGTCCCGAGGAACGAGCCCAAGTCCGGAGCGACTGGGGTTTCCGTCCTGAGCACTTTGTCATCGCCAGCGTCGGCCGCATGCACGAGCACCACAAGCGCATGAGCGACACCCTCGCGGCGGTCCAACAATTGTCCGAGCGGGTTCCTGAGGTTCGGATGGTGCTCATCGGCGATGGTCCGGATCGAGGGCTCCTCGAGGCGCGAACCCACGAACTCGGCCTGACGGATCGGGTACGTTTTCTGGGCTACCAAAGAGAGGTGGGCCGCCTTCTAGGCGGCGCCGACGTCTTCGCATCCGCCTCCAACCGGGAGTCGTTCGGTCAAGTGATCGTCGAGGGCATGCTGGCCGGCCTGCCGGTGGTCACCACCCCGATCGGGGGGCCCGGCGAAATCGTGATTCCCCATCGAACGGGTCTTTTCGTGGCCGTCGGCCAGCCCGAGTCGATGGCGGAGGCGCTCTGGCTCTTGTACCGCGATCCCGAGCAGCGGGCTCGCCTCGGTCAGGCGGGACGGGCGCGAGCGATTCGCCACTACTCGAGCAAACAATACGCGGGCCGGGTCGCGGAACTCTATCGGGGTCTCCGATGAAGATCCTCCGGGTCTTGCCAGAGCTCAACTATGGCGGCGTCGAGACGAGGAGCCGCCTGATCATCGAGCGGCTGGGCCCGCCCTTTCACGTGACCCTCGGGGTGCTCGGCCGAACGGGGGCGATCTACGAAGACTTGAAGCGCCGGGGATTCGATGTGGTCGCCCTGGAAGAGAACGTGTCGATTCGTAACCTCCGATGCACGGCTCGGCTCGCCGCTTGGGTCCGTCAGCTGCGTCCCGACGTCGTCCACGCAGCGGTCATGGAGGCCAACTTCCACTGCGCGCTCGCCAGCCTGCTCAGCCCGATGCCCGCGCTGGTTCTCGAGGAGGTCGGGATCCCGGATGGGGTGGCGGCTCGAAGCTGGAGACTCCGACGATTGATGAGCGTCGTGTATCAGCGACCGCACCGAATCATCACGATCTCCGAGGCGGTTCGACGCTACGTGATCGACATGGAACAAGCGCCGGCCAGCCGAGTTCAGACGATCATGAACTGCTACTCGGATGGATTTGGCACGCCGCCCGCCCCGCGCTCGCAGGAGCGAACGGGGCCTCTCCGCCTGCTATCGGTGGGCCGTCTCGTGCCCGAGAAGAACCAGGTCTTCCTGGTAGATCTGGCCCGCGCTCTCGCGGCTCGCTCAGTGGACTTCGAGATTCGGCTCGTCGGGGAAGGGGGCGAACGAAGCCGCATCGAGGAGCGTATCGAAGCCCACGGCCTCCAGAGTCGAGTGAAGCTGCTCGGCTTCCGAGACGACGTCCAGGCGCTCATGCACGATAGCGACCTGTTGGTTCATCCGGCGCTCATCGAAGGATACGGCCTGGTCGTAGCCGAGGCGTTAGCGTCTGGGCTGCCTGTCCTCTCGAGCCGAGTGGGGGGGATTCCAGAGGTGATGGGACCGCTGGCCGACGACTGGCTCGTTCCGCTCGACGTTGACGTCTGGGCTTCCAGAATCGCGGCATTGGCGCCGATGTCACCGGCGGAGCGTGCCCAGGCCATTCAACCGGGCGTGGACTTCGTCGTTCGCCGTTTCTCGCCGGAGAGCTATCTCGAACAACTCAGGCAAATGTACCGGAGCGTTGCCCCGGCAAAGGTCGGCTAGTGTCTCGCCCGGCAGTGTCTCGCCCGGCAGTGTCTCGCCCGGCAGTGTCTCGCCCGGCAGTGTCTCGCCCGGCAAGTAGTGGACAAATGAAACGGTCGACGGTGCGGCCGCAGGGTGGGCTGTCCGTTCGCGACAGACCGCGCTATACGGCTCTTTAGAATGGCTCGCGTCCAGGTCTGCGTGTTCTCCTTTAACCGGGGCCCCTTCCTCAAGAACTGCATCGAGTCCGTCCGCGCCCACACATCGTGGCCGTTGTCGGTGTGGGACGACGACAGCCGCGACCCAGCGACCCTTGACGTTTTGAGTGGACTGGAGGCCGACGGGGTTCCGGTTTACCGCGCGGGAAGCGACATGGTCCGCGAAGACCGCACGGGTGGCCTGTATGGGAATATGTACGCCGCCCTGCAGGACGGTCGAGACGAGGGTGTCGAGTACCTGTTGTTCATTCAAGACGACCAGCAGGTGGTTCGACCGGTCGATGACGAAGTCATCACGCACGCCGACCAATTTTTTACGGCGAACGAGCACTCCTTCCTTCTGCATACATTTTTCCTGAAGCAGGTCAGCTTTCGCCACGACCGATCCCGAATGGTGCTCGATTCGTCCGGCCTGGCTTACTTCCGGCAGGAAACCGGACCCGGTCGGTACTTTTTCAGCGCCGTGGGTTTCTTCTCCGTGGCTCGGTTCTGGGAGCTCTGCGGTCAGCGCCTCGTGGGCGAAGGAGCCTATGAAAACTGGTGCCGTGAGCACGGCGTCAAGATGGGCTTCTATGTTTACCCCTTTGCGATGTGGAATCCGTACCCCACGGCGTGGCGCAAGCAGCGTCGTCCTCTTCTCGAGCGTTGGATCGACGCGATCGGGGGAGCCGGCTTGCACCGGATCTCGCCGATGACGAAAGAGGCACAAAGACAGTTGCTCACACGCGACCCCTCGATACTCCCGGTTGCCGAGCGTCATATGGTGGCCCCGACTTCGCCGAGTCATACCTGCTTTTCGACGGAAGGGGGCGTGTCGAATCTCATGTGCCGAGGGGGGTGGCGCAAGGGGCTAGGAATGACGCTGCTTCAGTTCAAGCGTCTTCAGTCGCGCTTGAAGCAGGCCGGCCGCGCGTAGGCCCCTCGCTCGAAGTGCCCGTTTCGAGCGGATCCAGGTCGACCCCGGCCGGCCCAATTTCGACCCCGAACCTGCGAACCACTTCGACTTTTTGCTGGGTCCGCGTATGGTCCGCGCCATGGACCGGACGACCGAATTCGAACCCCCGCTCGAGCTTACCGGCCTGCTCAACGAGACGCCGTCATCTCTATCGCGGCGGCTTCGGCGCACATTGATCCGGCGGGGTCTCAAATGGCTTCTGCAGTTTCGGGACGGTCGTCGGAGCTTGTCCGGCGCTCTGCCGCCGTCCATCCGCTACGTGACTTACGCGGCCGAGGACCATCTCATCACCTTCGATCCGCATGAGGTACGGGGACGCCTCATTCTCGCCGACGGCTCGTGGCTGCGCGAAGACACGGAGTTAGCCCTCGAAGTGCTGTCGAAACACGGCAAGCTGGAACCGGGAAAGGTCGCGCTGGAAGTCGGCGCCAACATCGGAACGCAGAGCCTGTACCTGGCGTTGTCGGGCCGGTTCAAGAGCGTCATTGCGGTGGAACCGGAGCCCGGCAACCTCGAGCTGTTGCGCATGAATGTCACGATGAACAAAATGGACGACCGCATCCGGGTCGTTGCCGGCGCCGTTGGCGACACTGACGGCACGGCGAAACTGCTGCTCAGTGGGCGCAACAGCGGCGCCCACTCGCTCGACATCGATGGCTCACGCCCTTGTAGCAAGTCGATCGAAGTGCGGGTCTTGTCTCCCGAGTCTGTCCTTCGCGAGGCGCAGGTCGCGGCGGAGGATGTGGGCTTCGTATGGATGGATGTGGAAGGACTAGAAGATCGACTGGCGCCGGCCCTGGTGGCCGTCGTCGGGTCCCGGGTTCCGGTCTTCCTCGAATATTCGCCCGAGATGATGGGTTCGGAGCGAACGTCGATCTTCACGAAGTGGCTCTTCGATACCTACAATGCAATCTACCAGTTCCGGAAGACGGGTGGGGACCCGGTACGAATAGGCGATCCGGGCGACCTCCGCGCGGTCGACCAGTGCGACCTGCTCGTGTACTCGGTCTGAGAGGCATCATGAATCCAGCCCGTAAATCGATCCGTCGCGTTCTCAAATCGCTGCCGGGATACTCGGCTCTCCGCCGTCTGTACTATGTTGGCACCACCAATGAGCGCTGGGCGCGGGTGGTCATGAATAAACAGACCCGCGCCATGGTAGAGGCGCTCTCTCCCGACGAACTCCGAACCCTCGAAATATCGGGCGCCCATTGGCGGCGGCTACCGTTTCAAAGCTACAAGAGTGTCCACTATCCCGACTTTGACATCTGCACCTCGCCGCTCGACGAGACCTTCGACCTGATCATCGCGGAGCAGGTTTTCGAACATCTGCTCTGGCCGTACCGGGCCGGGCGACACGTGTACGAGATGCTCGAACCCGGCGGCCATTTCCTGATGACGACGCCGTTTCTAGTGCGGATACACGAACACCCCACGGACTGTTCGCGGTGGACGGAGACCGGCATCAAATACTTCCTGGCCGAGTGCGGCTTTGCCCTGGAGAACGTCCAGACCGGCTCGTGGGGAAATCGGGCCTGTGTCCGCGAGTACCTGGAGAGATGGCCGACTTACCGCCCGTGGCGGCATTCACTCACCAACGAACCTGACTGCCCCGTCGTGGTGTGGGCGCTGGCCCAAAAGACGAGCAGGGTCGCAGCGACGTAGTCTCGGCGGGAACCTGACTGCCCCGTCGTGGTGTGGGCGCTGGCCCAAAAGACGAGCAGGGTCG
>CAZFIV010000034.1:0-10160 GCA_964519665.1 uncultured Myxococcales bacterium | reverse complement strand
CAGCGACGTAGTCTCGGCGGGAGCAATGGGCGTTTTCCGCGCGCCAGCCAGCCTGCCCGGCCTTGCTCATGCCTTTCACCGCAGATGGCTCAACCATGTCTTGTTCTGCTCCAATCTGTGCTCTCCGTCCCGCGATCCGGATGGCTTAACCGGCCGTGGTCGGTGAGATACACGACGACCCAAAACGATTCATTGCCCCTACCGAGCCGCGCCTGCATCCGCGGCCCGGGAGCCGCTCCGTCTGTTCGCCGACGAACGCCGCCGGACCGCACCGGGAGAATCTCGACCGGTCGCCGCGCGAAGCCGCTCATCGAGCGGTTGTTTTACCGTTCACCGGGAGATGTTCGAGTGCACGATGCGACCGTGGGTGTCGTCGCTCGGGCGTTAGCTCTCGATGCATCGGGGCTCGCACCCATCTCGGCGATGTATGTCGACGTGCCGACTATGGGGCCGCTGAATGATGCCGAATCAGACTCGACGACCATAGGAACAATAGCGTAATGCTGCGATGCCAGCGAGTGGACTATGCAGCACAGCTGCCGATACCAGCGGCAGATACCGGCAGCAGATACCAGCGGCAGATACCAAGTGCGCAACGTGAGGGTGCCAACCCCTCTTTGGAAGAGATGAGGTAGAGCAAAGATGCGTTTGTCGAGATGGTCCTTCGGCGTAATTGCGATCGGACTGATCACCATCGGACTGAGCACCAGTACGGGCTGCGGTGAAGAGCGTCCACCCGAAGCCGATGCCTTCGAGACGAGTGGCTCCGCCCTGACCAAAGCTCAAGATCCCACCGCCATCGGCGATATCGATTTTTGTGATGACCCGTCGGCCCTCTGCGTCGAGGGTGAAGGCGATTGCGACAGCTCCTCGCAGTGCGACGGTAGCCTGGTGTGCGGCCGCGACAACGGCCCGTTCTTCTCTCAGGCGACGTTGGTCGACGTATGCGTAGTGCCGCACTGCGCGAACGGCATCCGCGACTTCGACGAAACCACCCGTGACTGCGGCGGCGTCGACTGCGGCACCAACTGTGATGCGGTCTGCGGTAGCCAAGCTCCGAACGGCGAGGGCGGGCACTGCAGCGCCGCTTGCGTGTGCCCGGCCGGTAACGGTGACTGCAACTCGGATCTCGAATGCGCGCTCGGAACGGTGTGTGGTACCGACAATGGGCAGAACTTCAGCTTTCAGCCCTGGATCGATGTCTGTGTGGTCGCCAGCTGCAATAACGGCGTGTTCGACGTCGGCGAAGATGCGGTCGACTGTGGCGGCGCGTGTGGCACGAGTTGTGCCCACCGATGTTCTCCGGATCCCGTCGGGTCCGACAGCTTCTGCCTCGAATCCTGCCCCTGCCCGGCTCTCCAAGGCGACTGCGATTCGGACGCCGAATGTCGTCCCGGTACCGAGTGTGTCGTGGGCGCGGGAACCTCGCTCGGCTTCGGCCCCGGCGTCGACGCGTGCCTGGCCACAACCTGCTCGAGCGGCATTCAAGACGGCGACGAGACGGGCATCGACTGTGGGGGCAGCTGCCTGCCCTGTGAGCCCACGACGTTCACCTTCATTAACTCCGAGGGGCTTAGCGATGAAGAGGTCACCTACGGAGCCGCCATCGACTCGACCGGCGCCGTGGTCATCGCGGGTAAGTTCTCGGGCACGACCAATCTCGGTGGTAGCGACCAGACCGTGTTCGGGGTCGACCCCGGTAAGACCGACGTCTTCGTGGCGAAATACGACAACGCGGGCAATCACGTGTTCAGCACCAGCTTCGGCGGCGTGAACAGCGACGGCGGACGGCACGTCGACGTCGCCACGGGCCCCAACGACGAAATCATCGTCGTCGGGGAGTTCGGCAGCACGGTTGACTTTGGCGGCGGAAATGTCGTGACCACCGCCGGCAACGCCGACGTCTTCGTCGTCGCCTACGACTCGACCGGCACCCTGCTATGGGTGACCACTTTTGGGGGGCCCGGCGACGATCTCGGCCTGGCCGTCAAGACGCAGGGCACGGGCGCCGTCCTGGTCGCCGGCTCTTTTCAAGATACTTGTGACTTCGGAGGTCTGAGCCGCACGAGCGCCGGTGGCAACGACGGCTACCTCGCTCAACTCTTCTTGAGTGATGGCACCGTCTATCGAGTCAATCGGTACGGTTCGACCGGAGAAGACCGAATCTACGGCGTTGACGTCGACTCGGACCGACAGATTTACATCGGTGGCACGTTCACCGGTACGGTATCGTTCGGCGGCGCGGGCCAGGCCTTCGGTAACAACGGCGACGGCTTCGTTGTCCGTCTGAACCCCGCCCTTCGAGGAGTCGGGGGCTGGATCTACGAGTTCGGCGGGGCTTCGCCCGATACCGTTTACGACGTCGCGGTCGATGACCTGAGCAATGTGGTCGTCACCGGTATCTACGCACGGACGGTCGATTTCCAAACCGGTACCGGCACCACGGCCTCTCAAGGCGGCTACGACGGCTTCGTGGTCTCGCTCGATGCCGACACGGGGGTCGCCAGCTGGGCCACGACCTTCGGGGGCGCCGACAACGACACCGCTCGCGGTATCGGGGTGATTCCGTCGACGGGCGAAGTAGGCGTCGTGGGCTTCGTCCCGTCGGCGCCGACTCTCTTTCCGAGCCCGGTCAGCTACTCGGGTGGCTTCGACGGCTTTTTCCTCACCTACGACGTGAGCGGTAGCAGTCTCGATACCAACCTCAGTGGGGGCGCCGGAAACGATCGGTTCCGTGCCATCGAGGGCGGTTCTCAAGGATTCGCGCTCGGCATCGAGTTCGAGGGCGTCGGCACCAATATTCTGGGCCAGTCCTTGACCGCCGTCGGCGGACGCGACGCAGCGATCGTTCGCGCTAACCCGTAGAATCCGCCCAGTCCGCAAGGGGCCGCACTCGCTTGTTGCCCAACATCGCGACGACCGCATCCTTACAAAAGGCGTTACGCCCCTGAGCCGAGAATCGGTCCCCCCAGTATCCGCCCTCTCGGGCGAGGCGATAAAGGCTAGAGAGACGCTGTGCCAGCGAGCTTTCGGCCGCATGAAGCCCGCTCCGATGCGTCAGGAGTTCGGCCAGGTGCCGGTACTTCTGGGCGTTCTCCACCAGCTTGGCCCGGGAATCGGCTCTTGCCGCCAATCGGGTATGGTGGGCGGCGATCTCCAGCGCGACTTCGGAGTGGAAGCGATAAACGCCGGCCTCCACCTTCAAGGACCGTAGGATGTGCCAAGCCCAACTGTGGGTACCGGCCAGCACCGACGCATTCGCACCGTGCCGCCGATACAGCGCCAATTTCTCATTAGTGAACCGGGTCTCTCCGAGCGCGTTGGCGAGCGTGTTGGTCCACTTATCGTGGGTCAGAGCGCCGTCTCGGGCCTGAAAGCTCCGCGGGCGGTTCCTCGTATCGAACTCGGTGACGATCGGCGCCCGCACCATCTTGGCCATGCCCGGGTGAACCGAGAAGCCAGGCAGGCCGTTTCGAGGCACCGTGTGGGTTCGATCGATGCCTGGGAATCGCTGCCCGTCCAGCGGTTTGAGCTCGGCGTCGACGACCTGGCAGTCGTGCACGACCATGCACAGGGGATCGCGACCCTGGTGGGTCATGACGTGCGCTTCGAGCCGCTCCAGCTTGGCGGGAAGCCAGACGTCGTCTTGATCGCAGAACGCCACCCAATCGCCGCGAACCTTCTTGGCCGTCTGCAGGAAGTTGTTGGCGTATCCGAGTCGCTCCGGGTTCTTTGACCACCGGACTTCGAACGGTGCCTGCTGGGCGAAGTCTTCGAGGATATCGCGAGTCTCGTCCGTCGAGCCGTCATCCCCAACGACCAACTCGTCCGGAAGCCGAGACTGACCAGCCAGGCTCTCTAGTTGAGCGGGCAGATATCGCTGCCCGTTGAAGGTGGCGAGAACGACCGAGATCTTCATGATGGTCCTCCTGGCCTTCGGGCGGTGACGATCAGGCCTTCGGGCTCGCCCGGGTCGATGGCCGACCAAGTCAGCAACTGAAGTCGGCGGCGGCGAGAGATCGCATCCCGGTGGTACGGGCCGCACCCCTGGGATAGAAGCCAGCTCTTCTCATACAGACGCCAATCGGATTCCGGGTTCCAGTGAAACGAGATATCGACGAATCCGGCGTCGCGAATGGCGTTTTCGAGGGCCGGTCGGGAGAAAATCACCAAGTGGCGAGGCACCTCGAGTCCCCGCCAAAACTCGCGAAACCGGGCATGACCTCGGGCCCGGATATTCGGCGTCGAAACAAAGAGCACGCCCCCTGGTCTCAGCACTTCGAGCAGCGTCCGCAGCATCGGCCGAGGCTGAGGGACGTGTTCGATGACCTGACTGAGCGTGACCGCGTCGAATCGCTCCCCAGACGCGACCACATCTTCGGTCGACTCGGTCGAACAGTCGAGCCCCCGGCTTCGCCCGAAGGCCACCGCCGCGTCGTCAGAGTCGATGCCTTTCGCCTTGTATCCCACGGACTGGGCCGTCTGCAGAAACGAACCCGGGCCGCAGCCCACGTCGAGGACGGTCGAGTCCGGACGTGCGGGCGGCAGAAACCGGTGCCGTAGGTCGATCCGCTGCCGGACGGGCGGCAGCAGCCGGGAGGTCATCCAAGCCCCCCAAGTTGGGCTGCGGCCTGCGTAGCGCCAGTCTCGATAGCCCGCCGCAAGCTTCTGGACGATACCCCTCGGGGGCGGGGGCGGCGCGGTCTTTGGCGTAGCGTGGGTGTAGTACGTGGAGTAGGCCTGGTCGAGCTCATCCGCGGTCGGGGGCGGATTCAGGTAGACGGACCCGCAATCCAAGCACCGATCGAGGTCCCAGCGTCCCGATGCGGACCCAAACGTGATGTCGGTGAGACCGCGGTACAGAGGCGAGCGGGCGGTCGAGCCACAGGCCGGGCACGGAATCGGCATTGACGCGCTCATGCCTCAGGGCCCCCCGAATGGGCCACCCGGGGACGAGCGGTGAGCACGAGCTGATACATCGACGGCAGATGAATCATGGCCCACCCGGCCGCGACCAGCACCATCGCTGCCATCCACAGGATCCGACTCAAGGCGACCGTATCCGGCCCGAACGGCGGTTGCCCGGAAAGAAGCGCCATGCAGAGACCGATCACCGCGAGGCCGGGCACCGCGATCCGCAGCCAGTCCTGCAGGCGCCATCCGGCGAAATGCATCAACAGGCCGCAGTCCACCGTGGTTCGGACGGACCACGCCACCGCAGCGCCTTCCAGGCCGAACAACCGCAGCCCGAGAATCAGCAACACGAAATAGGGTACCAGCTCCGCCACGTGGGTCTTGGCCACCACGTTCGCCCGGCCCTTGCCTTGAAGCTGCGCGATGGGCACCCGAGCGAGGGCATTGAACCAGAAACCGGCCAACAGAATGACCCCGATTCTCCAGCCGCGAGCCGAAAACGCCGCGTCGATCCACCAGGTCAAGAAGGGCTCGAAGGCCAGCATTCCGATCAATACGATCGGAGTCATCGCAAACACGATAACGAAGACCGAAAGGCCGAATAGCCGCCCGTCGTCGTCTTCCTTTCGAGCGAAGCGAGGAAAGAGAACGCTCGATAAGCTCCCCGGAAGCAAACCCAAGCGCCTCACGAGGTTGAAGGGAACGGTGTATGCCGTCACCGCCGCCGCGCCGATCGTCGCGCCGATGATGAAGCGGTCCGAAATCACCATCAGCGGCCCCACCAAAGAAGTAAGGGCCATCCACCGGCCGTAATTGAGGAGGTGGAAGGCCGTCGAACGGTCGTGCCGCGGCCGCCAAGTGACGACTTGAACCCTCAGGCACAGGCCGAAGATCAGCACCAAGTGGACAATGCGAGCGACAAAGACCGCGCCCACGATACCCGGGAGGGCCGGGCCCACGAACACCGCGGCCAGCAGAGGCATGGCCTGAAAGAGAACCGCCCCCACCGTGGCGCCCAGGTTGAACTCGAGGAAGCGCTCCATGCCCCGCAGAGAGGCGGTAAACACGCCGATCACCAGATTGAGGGGGAGCAGAATCACGAGCCACGGGAGGCTCGCCAGCACCTCGGCGCGGATCCCCTCGTCGACTTCGAACAACCGGCCAAAGAAGTAGTGTGACAGGCCCCACGCTACGATCCCCCCCAGTGTTCCAAGCCCGGTGCTCCACAGGGCCGACGTCCACACGATCGTTGACCGGACCGATAGACCCTCGCCCTGGTGCCGGGCCACCCGTTGGGTCGTGGAGCCGCCGAGCCCGATTTCGAACAGCCCGAAGTACCCCAGCACCATCCAGAGGATGGCCACCGCCCCGTACCGCTCCTCACCGATGATCGACAGGTACAGAGGCAAGGTGCCCAGGGTAACGACGACCGGGACCAAGGAGCCGCCCAAGCTGAGGATGGTGCTGGTTCGTACTCTCATCGTCCCAGCCGAACGACGTTCGGCGTCGCGGCCGCAACCTAGCCCGGAACCGAGCATTTCCCAACGGGATCCAGGGCTCGATGCGCTTGGCTGGCCCGACTCGAACCGGCCCGGCCCATGATACCGCCCCGGGCGGATCAATCGGCCGCATCGGTGACGCCCCATCCGTGCACTCAACCGCTGTCACCCGCAAGACGCCACGGAGGACTCAGGCGTTGACCTGAAGCGACGTCCGTCGGCAGCAGCTCGTTCGTAGAGTGCCAACTGCGAAGGGCAACAACGTCTAAGGCTCGGCTTTGCGCAGTCTGTCCTGCACGGCCGACGAAGTGAGCACATCAAGGCTCGACCACACATCATCCCGCTGACGCACGACCTACCGTTCGACAGGACGGATTGCGCGCGGCCCTCGCCCGACGGGTCGGCTGAACAGCTGTCGAGAGGCCGCTTCACCGGCGCGAGCACAACGGGGGGGGCACGGTGCGGCGCCGCGGAGGCGTCGCACGGAATGACCAGCCGCTATATCGACAACCACGGCCGGGGTCCCCCTGTAGGGAGATATGCGTTTTGGGGCTTCGGTTTTCCCTGGACCCTCGTTAGAGTCCGCGAGGTTATGGCGACGGCAAGCGGTGGTTCCCGCGAAACCTTTTCTGGCCGGCTGGGCTTCACTCTGGCCGCGATCGGCTCGGCGGTCGGCCTCGGCAACATGTGGCGCTTTTCGTACATGGCGGCCGAGAACGGCGGCGCTGCCTTCGTTTTGCTCTACATCCTGATGACCCTGCTCGTGGGCCTACCGGTCATGCTGGCCGAGATGACGCTCGGTCGTGGCGCCCGCAGCAGCCCGATCCGCGCTTTGGCGCTCTTCGGTGGCTCGGGCTGGGCACCGCTGGGCGTCCTGTTCGTAACCGCAGGGGTCATCATTTTGGCGTACTACGGGGTGATCGCAGGCTGGACCGCCCGATACGCGTTCGAAGGCGTCGCCTATGGTTTTCGGGACCCATCCGAGGCCAATGACCACTTCAACGAGATCGCCACCGGGTCGACTGCGGCGTTCTGGCAAGTGGGCATCATGTTCGTCACTGCGGCTATCGTGTTCGGGGGCATTCGGGGGGGCATCGAGCGCGTATCCACGGTGCTCATGCCCGTGCTCGCGTTTCTGATCATCGGCCTGGCTATCTACGCGGGCACCCTGTCGGGCGCGGGCGAAGGATACGCGTACTACTTTCAAACGGACTTCCAGAGCGTATTGAAACGCGAAGTCCTTCAAGACGCCGCCGGCCAGGCGTTCTTCAGCCTCAGCCTTGGGATGGGCGCCATCCTCACGTACTCGAGCTATCTGTCCCGCAATCATCACCTTCCGAACGAGTCCTTGGTGATCGCGGTGTCCGACTTCGGGGTCGCGTTCATGGCCGGCATGGTCGTCTTCCCGATTCTATTCGCCTTCGGACTCCAAGATCAGGTCAGCGGCAGCACTCTCGGAACCCTGTTCATCACGCTCCCCAGCGCATTCGCCAGTATGGGCGGGCCGGGGCGCGTGGTTGGCGCCTTGTTCTTTGTCGCCCTGCTGGTCGGAGCGATTACGTCGACGATCTCCCTGCTCGAAGTAGTCGTGTCGTCGCTGATCGACACGCTCAAGATGAACCGCAAGGTCGCCGTCACTATCTCGGCCTTCGTCATCACGGCGGTCGGGATCCCGGCCGCCTTCGATCTCAACGTTCTCGAGCTGATGGACCAGATAGGCGGCAACGTCGTTTTGATCTTCGGCGGCCTGATGCTGTCTATCTTCGTCGGCTGGATCATGACCGACCCGATCGGCGAAGTCAGCGCCGGGACCAGCGGCATCAAATGGTTCTTCCTCTGGCGGACGCTGTTGCGCTTCGTCGTGCCCGCCATCTTGGCGTTCGTACTCTACTTCCTGCTGATCGACACGTACGCCATGATCGACAAGTTGGTGAACCCTCCTGCACCCGGCACCTGAACGCCCGCCATCAGCGTCTTCACCCGCAGGCCAACCCGCCCTCGCTCCTTCCGAGCAGCCGCTCGGACGCCGATCTGCTAAGGTGACCGGAACGTGATGCCTATGTACGTGATGAACGTTCTACCTGCCGGAGCCCCCGCTCGACGGGCCTCGCGAACGACGTGACGTCCTCAGAATCCAAAGCGCGCTCCGCTTACAGTGTCGCCCGCGAGCTGGAGCGCCCCGTGCGGAATCGCTTTCGCGTGGCCGTGGCGCTGGTGCTCCTGGTGATCGCAGTCGGCGTCGCGGTCGCCCAGATGAATTCGACGCCCCCCCGCAATCTCGCCCTCACGAGCGGCCCTCCCGGTGGCGTGTGGTTTCCCCTCGCCAAAGCCATGGCCGACGCGGCCTCCGACCACACCGAGTACCCCTCGATCGGTCGAGTGCGGGTGCTCGAGAGCGGGGGGCATCGCCAGAGTCTCAACCAGCTGCTGAGCGGCGAGGCCGACTTCGCGTTCTTCATCAAGTCGATGTTGATCAGCGACGACATGGTTCGGGAACTCATCGCCCACGATCCCCGCGAGGCCAACATGAGCCTCGACCGGGCCCGAATCGAGATCGCCTCGCGGGTCCGGGTGGCGGCCCGATTGCACGAAGAGGTGCTTCAGGTCGTTGTGAGAACGCCGCTCGATCCGCTCCAGTCACCCTCGATGTCGGATCTGGTTGGCAAGCGAGTGGGGGTTGGCTCGAAGGGGAACGGGACCGAACCC
The DNA here is from genome assembly GCA_964519665.1 of uncultured Myxococcales bacterium. Taxonomy (GTDB): domain Bacteria; phylum Myxococcota; class Kuafuiibacteriia; order Kuafuiibacteriales; family Kuafuiibacteriaceae; genus JANQQN01. The sequence goes on along the minus strand of CAZFIV010000034.1, from coordinate 1,041 downwards.
ATCTTCGACGGCGTCTTTCGGCACTTCACGGCGGAGTGGCCGACGCCGGCCGAAGGTCAGCCGACGTACATTCCTAACTACTCGCCACACGCGCGAGCGGCCGAGCTGTTCCGGGATGGCGACCTCGACGCGGTGGCTATCGCCGCTGGCCTGCACGCTGACATCGTCGAGGAGCTTCTCGAAGTACCGGGGGCCCAACTCGTATCGCTCGGGCCCAGTGACGAGTCATCGCAGCTCGCGGGCTTCGCGATGCGGAACCCGGAGATGCAGCCGCGGATCATCCCAGCGTCGTTGTACGGGCCTCGACAACCCAATCCGGTGACTTCGGTGGCAACCCGCACCCTGCTGGTGACTCGGTCGGACATCCCCGACCAGGAGGTCCGCGACTTCATCCGAGCCCTGTTCGACCACCGCAGCGCCCTCGTCGACATTCATGAAGCCGCGTCGCTCTTTGATGCCGACCCGCCTCGAACCATTCAACGCTTCGCCTGGCATCCGGGCGCGCTCGCCTACTACGATCGCGACGCGCCGAGCTGGTGGGTGAGCTACGCCGAGCTCATGAACTTTGCGCTCGCATTGCTGGTAGCGTTCGGGTCGCTCGTCTGGGTCTTTGGCGAGTGGCGGCGCCAATCGAAAAAGAACCGAATCGACGTGTACTATCTTCAGCTGGCCGAGCTGGCCGAACGGGTGAGCAGGAAGATTTCTCTCGACGAGCTCGAAAGATGTGATCGCCAGTTTCACTCGATCCGCCGCCGAGCCTTCAACGAGCTGGTGGCCGAGAAACTGGACGCGGGCCCCTCGTTCCTGATCTTTCAGCAGTTCCTCAACGCAGAGCTCGACAACATCGACCGCCTCCGCGCAGAACTGTCGCAACGGACCCGATCATCGAGTAGCTGAAATCTGGTTCGGGGGCGCAATGCCCGCCGTCGGGCCGAGGTTTAGCGAGGCTGCGCCTCAAACGCTCGAGTTCATTCGCGATTCCGTGGTGGCGCAGCCTCGCGTCGACAGTTCTCAGCTCGCAGCCGACAGTCTCGGATCGCC
>CAZFIV010000033.1:0-61962 GCA_964519665.1 uncultured Myxococcales bacterium | reverse complement strand
CGGAGCGCCCAAAGTCCGCTTCTTTGTCACGCTTCGCTCGGAGCAAGTCTCCTACAACGGAACCAACGATGCAGCACGTTGTAAGCCGCCCCACATCTCCCTTTTCGAGCCGCTCCGGTCGGCTGACCGTTCATCAGATTCCGGTGTGGATGGACAACCTGGTCTGGCTGGTGGTCGATAACGCCAGCCAGGAAGCGGCGGTCGTCGACGGGCCGGAGGCTGGACCGGTTCTCGATTACTGCGCTCAGCACGGCTTCAAGCTCACCACCATCATCAACACCCACACCCATGGCGATCACGTGGGCATCAACAGCGACCTCGAGCGCCGTGGACTGCTCGCATCCATGAACGTGATCGGCCCTAAAGGCGCGCAGGCCGATGTGCCGGGGATCAAGACGCCGGTCGACGACGGCGACACGGTCACCTTCGGCGGGGTCACCGGGCGGGTGATGCTGACCGAAGGCCACATCAACGGCCACGTTTCCTACGTCTTCGAAGACCTTCTGTTCTGTGGCGACACCATGTTCGCCGCCGGCTGCGGTTACCTGTTCGATGGCCCACCCCGCAAGATGTTCGACAGCCTCACCCGGCTGGCCGCCCTCGACCCCGACACCAAAGTGTGCTGCGCCCACGAGTACACGCAGGACAACCTGCGCTTTGCGTGGTCGGTCGACAGCGACAACGCCGCCCTCGCCGACCGCATCCAGCGCGCCTGGAAGACCCGCGCCGACGGCGGCAGCACCGTGCCCTCGACCATCGCCGACGAGCGCGCCACCAACCCGTTCCTTCGCTTCGCCGACCCCGGCGTCCAAGCCCGACTCTCGGCCGCCTTCCCCGACCGCGACCTCTCCGACCCCGCCGACGTGTTCGCGGCCGCCCGCGCCCTCAAAGACCAAAAGACGTACCGGGCCGACGGCGATAGTAAGCTGCCTTTGTAACGGGCCGCGACGATCGATCAGACGGGCCCAGGCCCGCTTCCAGCATCGAACGCTCGGGGCACGACCAAGAGCCACCGAAACATGGGTCGCCAGGAGATCGTCGGCACCGGCAGGCCTTCGTTACGGCACATCTGTTCGAGCTCCGCGCGATGAAAAGACCGCAAGACCGACAGTGGCCCGTCGTTGCGGACGAGCCGGCTTCGGGACAACAGCGCGGTCAGGATGCGGATGCCGAGCCAGGCGAGGCGGTGGCGGTGAAAGTCATTGACGACCACCCCGTACCGCGAGAGGCGATACATCTTGCCGAGAGCCCGGGGAGCTTCGGCGCCCACGAAGTGATGGAGGGTCGCCGCGGCGTGCACGATGTCGAAGCGGGGTTCGTCGGGCAGGTCGAACAAGTTCGTGAGCTCGAACTCGACGTCTTCTTCGCCCACCGACTCCCGACGGGCCATCGCGATGGTGGTCTCGGCGAGGTCGATGCCGGTGACCCGGATGCGACACCCGTTCTTGCGCCCCCATTGGGCGAGGCGCCGGGGGATGTCGCCGCTGCCACATCCGACGTCGAGGACCGTCAGCTCGGTCGCTCCGGCCGGCCGAAGCCGGCGCACGCCCGCGATGCTCGGGCCGTAGCCGCCTAGGAAGCGATTGACGACTTCGATCTCGTAGAGCGTTCGTTCGAGCTCCGGCCCCTGCAGCGACAGGTCGTCCATGAGTTCGAGGGCGTCGCTGCGGACTCGGGTCGAAGGAAGCACTACTGGCGATTAAAGCGGGCCGGGTTCTTCGTCAATGCACACGCTCACCCCTTCACGCACGGAGGGTGGATCGGACGCGTACGGAGGGCACCATCCGGGGACGCCGGGCCCGACCACCCCGACCCGCGACGTTCAGGCGACGCGGGTTTCCGGGGACGCTTCGGTGCTCGGGATGACCGGCGGGCCCGGTGGATTGGGTACCAAGCCCTCTTCTTGGAGCCGCTGCACGGCGTGATGAACGGTGAGCGCGATGTTAGATTCGCCGATCGACTGGATCAGCCCCGACCGCTCCAGAACCTGCCGCACCGGCTTTTTCACGTTGCTCAGCATGAGCCGTACCGTCCGGTCTTCGAGATCGAGCAGGATGGTGGTCAGCGCCTCGGCGGCCGAGCTGTCGAGCTGGTTGACGCCCGAACAGTCGAGGATGACCACGCGGTAGTCGTCTTCACTGAGGAGCGACCGTAAGCGCTCTTTCAGGAAAGACACGTTGCCAAAGAAGAACTGAGCGTCCATCCGCAAGATGAGCACCCCGGGCACGGTCTGGGCTTGCGGGTGATTGCGCACGTTCCGGTAGCTGGTGGTGCCCGGCAGATGACCGAGCACCGCGGTGTGGGGGCGCGTGCTCTTGACGATGAACCACGCGAGCGAGGCCCCAACGCCGAGCGCGATGCCCCAGCCGATGCCTAGGGTCAAGGTGGCGACGAAGGTGAGCACCAATACCAAGAGGTCATCGGGCTTGACCCGCCACAGGTAGCGAACATGCTTGAGGTCGATCAGCCCGAAGACGGCAACGAAGATGATCGCCGCCAGCACCGCGTTCGGCAGATAGTAGAACAGGGGCGTCAGGAACAGGAGCGTCACCGCCACCCCGGTAGCGGTGATGATCGCCGCCAGAGGCGTTTGGGCGCCGGCCTGCCCGTTGACCGCGGTGCGCGAGAAACCGCCGGTGACCGGGTAGCCCTGAAAGAACGCACCACCCACGTTGGCGAGCCCGAGCGCGATGAGCTCTTGGTTGGCGTCGACTTCGTACCGATTGCGGGTCGCAAATGCGTTCGCCACCGAGATCGCTTCCATGAAGGCGATCAGGGCGATCGCGCCGGCGGCCGGCAACAGCGTTTGCACACGTTCGGCATCGAGGGCGATGCCCCGGGGCGTCGGCAAGCCCGGCGGCACATCGCCGACGACCTTGACCCCACCATCGGCCAGGCTCAAACCGAAGCCCCAAACCACCAGCGTCGAAGCGACCACCACGACCAGCGCTCCTGGCAGGCGGGGCTGTAGGCGTTTGATGCCGTACAGCAACCCGATGCTGACCACGCCGATGGCCACCGTGACCAGGTGGGTCTGGGTGATGTGTTGGACCGCGTACCAAAGGGTTTCGTGCACCCGAAGTCGCGGGATTGAAAAACCCAACAGATGCTTCAGCTGGCTCAACCCGATGATCAAGGCCGCGGCCGATGTGAAGCCGCTGACCACCGGGCGCGACAAGAAGTTCACCAAGAATCCGAGGCGCAGCGCGCCCATCGCCACCTGAATGAGGCCGACCAGCAGCCCGAGTGCGATCGCCAGCGCGGTGTACTCGGCGGCGCTGTACTTGCTCCCGTCGCCTTCGGTGAGGGCCCCGACCGTGGCCGCAACCATCAGCGAGTCCATGGCCACCGGTCCCACCGCAAGCTGGCGCGAGGTTCCAAACACCGCGTACACCAGCTGCGGCACCACCGACGCGTACAGGCCGATGATCGGGTCGAGCCCGGCCAGCATCGCATAGGCCATGCCTTGCGGCACCAACATGACCGCGGTCGTGAGGCCGGCGGTCAGGTCGCCGCGGAGGTACTCCCGACGGTAGTTCGGTAGCCAGCCGAGGATGGGCAGGAAGCGGCTCACGGACATCATCGTAATAACTAACTCTGGGCGGACGGCTCGGGCTCGGGCGCCGAAGACGATTCGGCACGCGCCGGCTCGGCGCGCACAGCGGGCGACTGCGACCCCGGTCGGGGGACGACGCGAAGACCGATCAACATGGCCCCCACGAACACGAGAACGCCGAGGCTCGCATTGGCGAGGCTAACGACGGCCGGCCCGGGGCACAGGCCGCCGAGGCCCCAGCCGACCCCGAAGATCGCGGCCCCCGCCATCAGGCGCAGATCGACCGGTTGAGGCTTGGGCAGCGCGAAGTGTCCTTGCAACAGAGGCTCGGAGCGGCGGACCACGAGGCGGTAACCGATGCCGTAGGTCATCACAGCCCCGCCCATGACCAGGATCATCGCTGGGTCCCAGTCCCCTGTGAAGTCGAGAAACGCGATGATCTTCGCGGGGTCGGTCATCCCTCCGAGCCCGAGTCCCATCGCGAAGATAAAGGCGGCGACGAAGGCCGAAAGATTCCTTCTCACAGCTGCCCTCCGAAGAATGTCTTCACGACCAGAACCGTCAGCGCCCCAGTCGTGATGAACGTGATCGTTCCGAGCAATCCACGCACCGAGAGGCGACCGATACCGCAGACCCCGTGACCACTGGTGCAGCCGCTGCCCAGCCGAGCGCCGACTCCGACCAAGAACCCCGCGACTGCGTAGGCGGGCCACGAAAGGAGCATTTCCTGGGCAAACACGCCGGGCGCAGCCAGAGCAAGGACCAGACCACCCGCGACCAAACCGCCCATGAACGACGCCCGCCAGGCCGTGTCGCCCTCGTACGGGAGGATAACCCCAGCCAATATGCCGCTGATTCCTGCCACCTGACCGTTGAAGAGCAGCAGCAATACGGCCGCCAGCCCGATGAGGATGCCGCCCGCGAGGGGCGCCCATAGATTCATCAATTCCACAACTACTCCATAGTGTTTCGACGGTGCAGCCGCCGTTGATACGTGTTGAGAGTCTTTCGTTTCCGAAAGGGTCCATCTCGACCTAGAAACAAAGAAATCCCTGATACCATTTCGGAACGTGCGAACGAGCCCTTGTCGAGGAAGGTGGGAGGGTTAAGGTCCGATCGATGGCCGCGGTCAAGCCCAACGACGACGAGGGTGCCCTGCTGGACGCCGCGCGGGCCGGCGATACGAACGCCCTTTCGGTTCTTCTCGAGCGCTACCAGCCGCGGGTGCTTCGGTTCGGACTGAGGATGTGCCGTAACTTCGATGACGCCCAAGACATCGTTCAGGATACGTTGTTGACGGCGGCCCGAAGCATGCGCCAGTTCCGCGGGCAGTCGTCGTTGTCGACATGGCTGTACACGATCGCGCGAAGCTACTGCATCAAGAAGCACCGCCGCAGCAAGTTCGCGCCGGAGCACGAGGAGTCCCTCGACGACACCAGCAGCCCGGTCGCCCAGCAGCTGCCATCGGCCGGCAAATCGCCGGAGGAGGCCGCGATGGACCGCGAGCTGGAAGCCGCGCTGTTCAAGGCCATCCAGAACCTCGAGCCGATGTACAAGGAAGTGCTGGTTTTGAGGGACGTCGAAGGCCTATCGGCGGCCGAGGTCTCGCAGGTCGTTGGGGCTAGCGTGGGTGCGGTCAAGAGCCGTCTTCACCGGGCCCGAGCGGCCGTGCGAGACACCTTGGTGCCGTTCCTGGAGCCCCAACGGGCCGCGGCCCCGCCGTCTCCGGCGGGGAAACCGGACTGTCCGGATGTGATCGAGATGTTCTCTCGCTTCCTCGAAGGCGAGATTACCGACGAGCTGTGCCGGAGCTTGCAAGCCCACGTCGACGGATGCGCCCGGTGCCAGCAGAAGTGCCATTCCCTTCAGCAAGTGGTGCAGATGTGCCGCACCGAACGGCTGCCCACCGTGCCCGACGAGCTCCGCTCGACCGTTCAGCGAGCGCTCCGGGAACTTCAGCCGAACAAGCCGACCGGCAGCTTGAGATAGCTGCGACCGTTGTCTTCCGGTGGCGGAAGCCGACCCGCGTCGACGTTGACCTGCACCGACGGGAACAGCAGGACCGGCGGCGAAAGAGTCTTGTCGCGCTCGGTGCGGAAGTGGACGAACTGGTCCTTCGTCGTTTCACCCTTCAGCTGAATGTTCTCACGCTTGCTCTGACCGATGGTGGTCTCAAACGCGAGGTCGCGACCGCCGGGCTGATAGTCGTGCCCTACGAACACCCGGGTGTCATCGGGCAGCGCGTACAGCTTCTGGATCGAATCGTAGAGATCGGCCGCGCTGCCCTTGGGGAAGTCGCAGCGGCCGGTGCCGAAATCGGGCATGAACAGCGTATCGCCGGTAAACAGGGCGTCCCCGATTTTGTAGGTCACGCATGCGGGCGTGTGGCCCGGCGTCGCGATGACCGAAATGGGCATCGAGCCGGCCTGGAAGACCTCGCCGTCGGAGACGAGGCGGTCGAACTGCTTGCCGTCGGTCGTGAAGCCCTCCGGAAGGTTGAAAACACCTTTGAAGACCTCTTGAACCGCCGTGATGGCCTGGCCGATGACCACCGCGGCACCGTACTTGTCTTTGAGGGTCTGCGACGCCGAGAGGTGGTCAGCGTGAGCGTGGGTCTCGAGGATGCAGTGGAGTTTCAGCCCTTGGTCATCGATGTACTTCATGACCTTGTCGACCGACTCGGTATGAACCGAGACCGCCAAGGGGTCGTAGTCGAGCACCGGGTCGATGACCACCGCGTCTTTGGTCGCCGGGTCGAATACAATGTAGGTCAGGGTGTAGGTACGCGGGTCATAAAAAGTCTCGATCTGCATGCTTTCCTCCTAGTGCTGTACTGCGTCGCTGGACTCGCGCCGGTAACGGTGCCCAGCTCTGCGCCATCTCATGCGAGGCCTATGCCAAGGGGCCGCTGTTACCGTGCGTCTTCGAATCCGCGAGTTGCGTTACCGATGTGTTCCGTAGCGCCGGCATGCGTGTGCCCATCGGATTGTTGGGAACAGCGGGTTTCGAGGTGATTCGACCGATGAAAACCATCTCCGTCTGCTTTGTTGCCGCGGTTCTGGCCGCCGTTCCAGGCGCGCGCGTTGCGTCGGCCGAGACGAAGCAGGTCAACAGCCACGCCGACGACCTTCCGATCGAGCTGCTCGCTCGCCTTTGCGACCGCGGCATGGTGGCCCTGGTCGAGACCCTAGGCGACGGTCGCAGCCGCCAGGTCGTTCTGTTTGCCCGCCTGCCGGCCGAGCCTCAGCGCGTCTACGACGTACTGATGGATGTGCAGTCCTATCCGAAGTTCCTCAATACGGTCGACGACGTTCGGATACTCGGGCGGCGCCAAGGACTGACCGCGTTCTCGTGGAACCTCGACCTGCCCCTCATGGCGCTCCGGGGCACGCGCCTGCAACGCGGCCTGCCAGCCCGGATCATCGAGTCTCGGGGCCGCACCGGACATCTGCGCGGCACCCGGGAGCGCTGGGAATTCTATCCGGTCGAAGGCGGTACCCTCGTAGCGTTCTACCGCGCCCTCGACACCGAGACCGGCGGCTTCCTGCTGCGTACCCTCGTCGAGCTCGAGCCGAGCATCGACGCCGGCGCCAACCTCTCCTCGGGATTTATTCACCTTCGGGGACTCGAGCGACATCTGGCCGGCCTCCCAGCGGTGACCACGATGCCCGAGGGCCGAACCGGCCCGGTTCCCTCGTTCAAGCCCCTCGGGGTCGGTAACGACGTCTCTCTCGACGCTCTGCGGCCTCTTCTGACCCACGGCCTGTTGGCGGTCATCGAGTCGCACGACGATGGCAGCCTTCGGCAGGTCGCGTTGCTGGGGCTCGCCAAGACCTCGGCCGAGCAGTTCCAGAAGGTGGTTGCCACTCCGAGCCTATATCCGGAGTTCATGCCCAACATTTCCGAACAGAAGGTGACTCCTCTCGATGACGGCCGCCTTCAACTGGAATGGACAATCGAAACGCCCGTGACCTCGATGTCAGGGACGGCCCTGATGCAGGTCGAGACTTCCACCGTCCAGATCACCGCGGTCTCGGGGGACGTCGCCCGAGCTCGGCTCCTGTGGCGGTTCATGCCCGTCGCCGATGATCAGAGCGTGGCGGTCTACTACACCTACAGCGACATTCGCTCCGCTTCGTGGGTAACTCGGATGATGCTCAACGCCGAGCCCCTCCTGGAGCACGGAATGGTCGCCGCCGCCGCGACCGTGGCCCTCACGGCGATGACCGCCCGCGCCGAAGGTCGCCGCTGAGCCCGCGACGCCCGGAGCACGCCAACCGAGCGAAGACGCGTCGTGCGTGGCCGCTTTTTCTTTACGGTCGCTACTCGGTGCGCAGGAGAGCGCTTCGAGGACCACCATGACTGAGGCGAATCGACACGAGTTTCAAGCGGAGGTTAAGCAGCTCCTCCACCTGATGATCCACTCCTTGTACTCTCACAAGGACATCTTCCTGCGCGAATTGATTTCCAACGCGTCGGATGCCCTGGACCGCCTGCGCTTCGAGCAGGTCACCAACGAGGCGCTACAGGGTGGCGAAGAGCTGCACATCCGTCTGGATCCCGACAAGGGTCAGCGGACGCTGACCCTCCACGACAACGGCATCGGCATGACCCGGGACGAGGTGATCGAAAACCTTGGCACCATCGCCCGCTCGGGCACGAGGCAGTTCCTGGAAACGGCGCGCGACAGCGACGGAAAGATCACCCCCGAGCTGATCGGACAGTTCGGGGTCGGCTTCTACGCCAGCTTCATGGTGGCCGACCGCGTCGAGGTCCTGACCCGCCGCGCCGGAGAAGAGACGGCGACCCGCTGGGTGTCGACCGGCGATGCCTTCGAGGTCGAAGACGCTACTCGCGAAACCGCGGGCACCAGCATCACCCTGCACCTCAAAGAGAAGAACGAGGAAGACCACCTCGAGGACTACACCGACGATTGGGTCTTGCGTCGAATCGTGAAGCGCTATTCGGACTTCGTCAGCTATCCGATCAAGCTCAAGGTTTGGAAAGAGACCGGCGACGAAGCGACCAAAACCCTCGAAGATCAGGTGCTGAACTCGCGAAAGGCGATCTGGGCCCGCCCCAAAGACGAAGTCTCCGACGAAGAGTACACCGAGTTCTACCGGCACATCAGCCATGACTGGGGCGAACCGCTGGCCCGGATTCCAATCCGGATCGAGGGCACCTTCGAAGCCCAGGGTCTGCTGTTCATTCCTTCGCAGGCCCCTTTCGACCTGTACCACCCAGAGATGAAGCGAGGCGTTCAGCTCTACGTAAAGCGCGTCTTCATCATGGATGAGGCCAAGGAGCTGATTCCCGGCTATCTGCGCTGGGTCAAAGGGGTCGTCGACGCGCAAGACCTATCGCTCAACGTGTCCCGAGAGATGTTGCAAAAGGACCGCCAGATTCGGGCCATCAACAAGCAGCTGGTCAAGAAGGTGTTCGACACCCTCGACACCCTGAAGACCGAAAAGATGGAGGAGTACCAGAAGTTCTGGGCTCAGTTCGGCGCTGCGCTGAAAGAGGGGTTGGTCTCGGGCGAGGCGAAAGACCACGACCGGATCCTTGAAGCCACGCTGGTGCGCACGACCGAGCACGAAGGGTGGGTCTCCTTGGCCGAAGTGGTCGAGAAGCTCGGCGAGGATGCCAAGCGAATCTACTTCATGAGCGGTCCATCGCTCGAAGCCATCCAGAATTCTCCGCACCTCGAGGCTTTTCGAGCCAAGAAAGTCCCCGTCCTGTTGCTGACCGATGCCATTGACGAGATCTGGCTCGATCGAGGCCTAAGGTATAAGGACCTTCCCTTTGCTTCGGTCGCCAAAGGCGACTTCGACCTGCCGGACGGCGAAGAGGGCGAAGAAAAGAAAGCGGAGCAGTCGGAGGCGGAGAAGACCTATAAGGACGTGCTCACGGCCATCCGCGTTCGCCTCCAAGACGACGTGCAGGAGGTCCGGCTATCCAGTCGTCTGACCGAATCCGCAGTCTGCCTCGTGGCCGACGAACACGCGATGAATCCTCAGATGGAGCGTCTGCTCCGACAGATGGGCCAAGAGGTGCCGAAGCAGAAGCGGATCCTAGAGCTGAATCCCCGGCACCCCGTGATGAACCGGCTTCGCACGATGGTCGCGGAGAACGACACCGCCCCCGAGATCCAGGATTTCGCGGACCTGCTGTACGGCCAGGCCGTCCTGGCGGAGGGCGGTCAACTGACCGACCCAGCCCGGTTCAGCCAGCTGGTCGCCAAGCTCATGGTAGGGGCCTAGACGACTCGCGCGGCGGGCGAACCCGTCGGTCAGGAAAAAACCGCGATATTCGCCCGGGACAGGCCGCAGAGCCCGCATCGCATGATATGGATGTGGGCTCATGGCGACGTACGCCATCGGCGACCTCCAAGGATGCTTTGACACTTTTCAACGTCTCTTGGAGCGCATCGGTTTCGAGCCGGAGCGAGACGAGATCTGGTTGGCCGGCGACCTCGTCAACCGCGGGCCCGACTCGCTGTCGGTCTTGCGGTGGGTGAAGAAGCACGACAAGTGCTGCCGAGTCGTGTTGGGCAATCACGATCTTCATCTACTGGCGCGCGCCCGCGGTCTAGAGGGGCGCCGGCGCCGAGACACTCTGGAAGAGGTGCTGCAAGCCGACGATCGGGACGATCTCATCGAGTGGCTCCGACGGCAGCCCCTTCTGCAACGGGCCGGTAACCGGGTTATGGTCCATGCCGGGCTGCTGCCCGGCTGGACCCTCGACGACGCCGAGCGCCGTGCTCAAAACGCGCAAAAGTTCCTTCAAGGTGACCGCCTCGACCGCCTGCTCCGCCGCACCTCACCCGACCGCCCGATGGACACGGAACTGGCCGAGGTCCGCGAAACCGTCGCCGTCATGACTCGGGTACGCATGCTTGCCATGGACGGCTCGCCGCGCTTTGCCCACAAGGGTCCGCCGGAAGGCGCTCCTCCGGGCCAGCAAGCCTGGTATGCCGCTCGCCACCGCCGCGAAGCCGATGCCGTCGTTATGTTTGGTCATTGGGCGGCGCTCGGGTACCGGGCTACCAACGGCGCGTTGGCCCTCGACAGCGGTTGCGTCTGGGGCCAAACCCTTACCGCCGTACGGCTTGAGGACGACGAGGTCTTTCAGCAACCGAACGCCGAGAGCAAGATTCCGACCGACGAGATGGACTAGCCGCCGGGGGGCACTGCGCGGCCCCACTCTCGAACTCTAACGCGACTACGCAGCCTGGTCAGAGGCCGCCGATGGGGCCGATTCATGAGCGGATGCGGGTTCCGCCGGCGGGGTGGCCCGATCGCTGAGCGGAAGCTCGGGACCATTGCGCTTCTTCTTGCGCCGTCGGACCGCCTTCGCCGGGGCCGACGCCCCCCCTTCGTCGAGGCCGAGCCCGTCTCTTATCTCGTTGATCCGGGTACAGAGGTCGACATCACCGTCGGCGTAAACCTCGGCGTAGGCCAGCGCGCGGCGGCCAAGGCTCTTGAAGTCCTCAAGCGTCGCCTCGAGCCGGCGTTCCGCTTCATCCAGGGCCGACCGGACGTCTTCGACAGCCCGTCGCCGTTCAGCGATCTGATCGCACGCATCAGCGAGGATGGTTTGGTCTATGCCGGGAAAGCTTACGTCGACCAGCTGGTCGTCGAAGAGCTGAACGATCGCGTGCAACGGAGGGATCACTGAACGCATGTCCAGACTGATGACATAGGGTAGATCGGTGCGCAACCCTGGATCTCGAGAGAAGTGATACGGTTTGCGACGCGGAGGAAGGGCCGGCCGGCCCGGCGCGCCGGGTCAGCTCGAGAGAACCAGTTTGAGCAGCTTGTCTACCGTGACGTGGCACTCCACCTCGTGACGAAGGTGGAGCTGTCGATTGATCTGATATCGATTCCGACGGCCTTCCTTTGTCACGTGCAGATACCCCGCCTCTTGGAGGTCAGCCACGATCCGCTGCACGGCTCGCTCGGTGATGCCCACCCGAGCGGCCACATCGCGGAGACGAAGCGTCGGCTCCTCCGACAGGCAAAAAAGTACATGGGCGTGATTGGTCATGAACGTCCACGTCGAATGCGTCACGTTGCCGTTACTGGACGCCGAGCCATGGTCTGTTGTGTGTCGAGTGCCAAGTTGGTCGCTATTCACCGCAAGATCGTTGTACCTCGAACGACAGGCCGCGAAAATGCTGTTTCCAATTTCATGTCGATTTTTGCGTTTTTTACGGGTATGCTAGTCAGGTTCAGCAGGAATGCACCAGGGCTCCTCCGTAGTGATGAGCCTCGTGGAATACCGATTGCTCCCTACCCGAACCTACGCCGGCTCTGGTATTTGCCACCGTCGGTGTCTGAACACACGAAGATTCTGTTCGTTTGCTTGGGAAACATCTGCCGGTCGCCCACGGCGGAAGGGGTCTTCCGATCCCTCGCCGCACGTCGCGGTATGCAGGCCAACTTGTCCATCGACTCGGCCGGAACGGGCGACTGGCACGTCGGCGAGCCGGCGGACCCCCGGATGCAGGAGGCCTGTCGAGCCCGTGGCTACGTGCTCACGAGCCGAGCGCGCCAAGTGCAAGATAGCGACTTCGCCGCGTTCGACCACATCCTGGCCATGGATCGCCAGAACCAGCGCGACCTGCTCGCCCGCTGCCCAGCCGAGCACCGATCCAAGATCCGGCTGTTTCGTGAGCTCGACCCCGAGCCCGATTCATTGGATGTTCCAGACCCGTACCACGGTGCCCGCGAGAACTTCGAAGTCGTCGTAGACATCGTCGAGCGCTCCTGCGAACGGCTGCTCGACGAGCTCGAGACATCCCGTCGATGACCGCGACCTGGCCGGAAAACGCCGTTCGCGCCGCGCTCGCGGAGGTCTTCGGCCCACAGTGCCGGATCCTTGGTCGCGGCCGGCTGTCGGGCGGCGACATCAACGAGGCCGAACGCCTCGATACGTCGGCCGGCCCCGTGTTCCTGAAGTGGAACCCAGCCGCACTACCCGGCCTGTTCTCCAGCGAAGCGGCCGGCCTTCGAGCCTTGCGCGCGTGCGACTCGGGCCTCGTGGTTCCTGAGGTGCTGGCGTTCGCCGACGGCGGACCTCACGAACCAGGTTTTTTGATGACCTCATTTCTCGAGCCGGGTCCGCGGGTCGCCGACTTTGACGAACGGCTCGGCCTCGGCTTGGCCCGGCTTCACGCGACTAGCCGCGCGACATACGGCTTCGAGCGCGACAACTATCTGGGGACTACGCCGCAACCTAACCCGAGCGTCGGCCGCTGGCTCGATTTCTACGGCGAGCACCGCCTGGGTCACCAAGTCACACTGGCCCGACGCAAAGGGCTGCTGAGCGGCGACGATGTTCGCCGGTGCGAGCGGCTGGTCGAGCGGCTCGACCACTGGCTCGTCGACCACCCGCCAGCCTTGATTCACGGCGATCTGTGGGCCGGAAACCTGCATCACCACCAGGGCCGGCCGGCGCTGATCGACCCGGCCCCGTACTATGGCCACCCCGAGGCCGAGTTGGGCATGATGACCCTCTTCGGCGGCTTCGGGCCGACCGTTTACGCCGCGTATGAGCAAGCGTCAGGTCTGGCGTCCGACTGGCGACAGCGCCAACCGTTGTATCAGTTGTACCATTTGCTCAATCACGCGAACCTGTTCGGCGGGGGCTACGTGTCGCAGTCGATGTCGATCGTCCGGCGCTACGCCGGCTGAAGGCCGCCGACCGCGCCCGGCAGTCCGCTTACGCCCTTAGACGCGCTCCCGGGCCGGGCTCGGCCGTTGGGTGGGCTAGGCGAGGTGGGCTTCCACCATCCACAAGCGCTTGTCGATGCCTCGCGATACTTCGGTAAACAGGTCCGAGGTACCAGCGTCACCCACCTCATCGGTCACCGCGATCGCCCCGCGGATGCCCTTGCCGAAAGCCGCCATGGCGGTCGACAGCGCTTCGACATGGTCTCGGCCCTGAACCAGGCCTTCGGGGTAAGCGGTCAGCGTGGACGCGGCCGTAGCGTGTCGAATCGATCCTTTGGCTTCGCCACCGAGCGTGACCGCGCGCTCCGCGATCATGTCGACGTACTCCTGCAGCTCGCCGTGTACTTCGTCGAAGAGCTCGTGCAGCGACTGGAACTGCGGGCCTTTCACGTTCCAGTGGGCCTGCTTCGCTTGGGTCATCAGGTCGACGGCGTCAGCCAAACGCGCGTTGAGAAGGTCGACGACCTTCTGTCGAACATCTGCCGGCATGTCATTTTTGGTCGTGTTCATGGAGCCTCCGGTCGGAGTTGTTAAGACCGCGAGGCTCGAGTCAAGCGGAGGCCCAGTCGTATTTCAGGCGGAGTCAGGCGAAGCGCCCCTCACCGCGACTCCGTAGCAACCTTCGCCTCGTGTAGGGGAGCAACAGAGCCGAACCCTCATCCGTGGCGAGACCCGCGCACGCGAGCTCAGGCGGCGAGCAACGATGCGCGCTCGATCGAGCGCACGACTTCGTCGCGAAGACGCTTGAGCAGGTCGACGTATTTGGGTTCGATGCTGCGGGGCCTGCAGCCTTCGAGAAAGAACACCCCGATGGACTTGCCTCGGACCGCGATCGGCAGCAGCACGGCGTAGGCGGACGAACGCGCCCGCCCTCGATAGACGGGAGGATAGGCGGTGGCGACGCCCAACGCGGAAACGTCGGATACGAATAGATCCCGGTTTTGATGGACAGCCACGCTGAACAGGTCGCGGCCCTTGTCGAGAGGGACCGAAAACCACTCGTGCGCGTCGTCGAGGTCGTCGCCGAGTCCGCACCGATATCTCAGTAGCGGCTGCCGAGGATCTCGAATCAGGAAGACCGCCCGAAACACCGGAGGCTCGACGACGCCCCGGAACATCGATTCCAAGACGACCAACAGCACGTCGTTGAGGGATCGTGGGGTCGACTCCACCGCTTCGGCGACCCCCTCTACCAGGATGTCGCTTGAAGTCTTCGGCCGCTCGTCGGGCGTGGGTCTCGAGCGCGGTGCCTGCGGTACTCTGACGCTGGGCGGTGGCTGGACGAAGTACGCCTGCGCAATCTGGCCGACGAGATCTTCGGAACGAATCGGGAGACCGAGGATCGCCGCGTGTTCTTCCATGAGCTCGAGGGTTTGCGTCACGACCGTTTCCGGCGTGGCCCCGACCGGCCCATATACTCGTTCGAATCGGTCGAACAGCTCCGCGACACGGCTCTGGGTCGTCGACGGCGTCGTGTTGGCCAACAGAGCGGTCTTGATCCGCCCCGAAAAGGCGGTCAACCCGTTGAGCCGTTCGCTGGGCGTGGGCCGCCCCGAGGTCCGAATGCTCGGCTTGGGGTTCATGCACGCGACCAGCAGACGCGGAAAGCGTAGTTCGGACGCGACCGAAATCCCGACCTCGGCGTAGCTCATCCCGAGCACGAGCCGGGTGGCGGCAGACCGCTTCTTATTGCCGCTCGCGACGATCTGCTGAATCTCGCGCTCAGCTTCCGGCAGGTAGAAATGCACGAGCAGGGAGCCGAACTGATGAAATAGACCGCAGATAAACGCCTGCTCCTCACGGACCGACGCGATCGTGTGGGCGACGTTCCGGGCCACCATCCCCGTGCAGAACGACTCTTTCAGGAGCTCCCGAACACCGTCTTTGGACGAGGATTCAGGCAAGCCGTCGAAAAGCTTGAGCGTCAGCACCAAGCTGCGAATCGGATTCCAGCCCATCACCACGATCGCCCGCGAGATGGTGGTCACCTCGGTCGATCGCCCGTAGATGGCGCTGTTGACGACTCGAAGCACCTTGTTGGTCAGCGCGTAGTCGTCAAGGATCGCGTTGGCGAGCTGAACGGCGGACGCATCTTCGTCGGCCGCCAGCTTGTTGACCCGAAGGACGGTCTCCGCCATCGCCGGGAAATCACCATGCTCGTGAAGTCGACGAATGATCGTGGCTCGCGCTTTGTCGGACGTCGTGACCAAGGAGCCCCCTTTCGTCACGTCGACCACTCCGCCCCCGGTTGAAGACGCCCCCCGCGACTACGCCGACGCGAGAGCTCAGCCGGGCAAGACTGGTACAGTGGGCAGATGAGCGATAGCTTCACCCTCGGGCCGCCGCTGGACGGCGACCTCCCACGGCTCGCTGTCCTCTCCCGCGATCAGGTCGAGTACGGGTTCGCGTGGAGCTACACCGGCCCCACCCTGCTTCGCGCTCGCGATCGGTCGGATCACGAGCTCGTGGTGGCTCGAAACGATACTGAGGTGCTCGGCGGCGCGCTCATGCAGCTCCACGAAGATTACGCCCACCTCAAGTTGCTCGTCGTCGACGTTCCCCATCGAAGGCGCGGAGTGGCCAACGCCCTGATGAACTGGGTCGAGGTCATCGCTCGCACGGCCGGGGTCTTCGACGTTACGCTCGAGGTTCGGGTCTCCAACGTCGGTGCGCAAGCGTTCTACCGACAGCGGGGCTATCGTCCGCTCGTCCGGATTCCGCGTTTCTACCGAGGACTCGAAGACGCCGTGTACATGCGGGCCGACCTGCGAGTCCGAGCGTAACGCCCGTCGGTCAGACGTCCGCTGGCTTGATCACGAGCGCGGCGAGGGGCGGTATGGTCAGCGAAACCGATGCCCCGTGCCCATGCATCGGAATCGGATCCGCCCAGACCGCACCACCGTTGCCAACCCCGCTACCTCCATAGACGTGGGCGTCGCTGTTGATGAGCTCCAGCCATTGGCCTTCGGCCGGAACGCCGACCCGATACCCGTGCCGAGCGAGCGGGGTGTAGTTCATTACGATCACGATCGGGACGCGCTGCCGGTCGTAGCGTACATATACGAGAATGCTGTTGTCGGTGTCGCTGCAGTCGATCCATTCGAAGCCTTGCGGCTCCATTTCGAGTTCGTGCATCGACGGCTCTTCCTGATAGACGCGATTCAGGTCGGCGACGAGCCGCATGAGCCCCGCGTGGAAGCCGTACTCGGTCAGGTGCCAATCGAGCGACTGCGCGAAGTTCCATTCGGCCCACTGGCCGAACTCCGCGCCCATGAACAAGAGCTTCTTGCCAGGCTGGGTGTACATTGCAGAGTAGGTCAGCCGCAGGTTGGCAAACTTCTGCCAGATGTCGCCGGGCATCTTGTTGATGAGCGACCCTTTGCCGTGAACGACCTCGTCGTGCGACAGCGACAGAACGAAATTCTCTTGGTGCATGTACAAACCACGGAAGGTCAGTTCGTTCTGGTGGTGCTTACGGTGAATCGGGTCGCGCTGCATGTAGCGAAGGGTGTCGTGCATCCAGCCCATGTCCCACTTGAATCCAAAACCTAGGCCTCCGACCTCGATCGGGCGCGATACCATCGGCCAGGCAGTGGACTCTTCCGCGAAGGTTTGCACGCCCTCGAACCGGCCATAGACAACGCGATTGAGCTGCCGCAAGAACTCCATCGCTCTCAGGTTTTCGCGCCCGCCGTACTCGTTCGGAATCCACTCCCCATCCTTGCGCGAATAGTCGAGGTAAAGCATCGAAGCGACCGCGTCGACCCGAAGACCGTCGATGTGAAAGTGGTCGAGCCAGTAGCACGCGCTGCTGAGCAAGAAGCTGCGCACCTCGTTGCGACCGTAGTTGAAGATCGAGCTGCTCCAATCGGGATGAAACCCCAGCCGTGGGTCAGCGTGCTCGTAAACGTGGGTTCCGTCGAAGTAGTTGGGGCCGTGTTCGTCCGTCGGAAAGTGAGAGGGCACCCAGTCGAGGATGACGGCAATGCCCGCCTGATGCAGCACGTCGACGAGATATTTGAACTCGTCCGGTTTGCCGTAACGCGACGTCGGCGCAAAATATCCGGTCGTCTGGTAGCCCCAGGACGGGTAGTACGGATGCTCGGTGAGCGGAAGGAACTCGACGTGAGTAAAGCCCAATCGCTTGACGTAATCCGCCAACAATGGTGCCACTTCGCGATACGTCAGGAACCGGCCAGGATCATCGCCGGGTCGACGCCAGGAGCCAAGATGGACTTCGTAGATCGAGATGGGGGCGTCATGCGCGTTGTATTTGGCTCGCGCTTTCATCCACGCGTCGTCCGACCACGTAAAGTTGTCTTGCCAAATGACCGACGCGGTCCGCGGCGGGACTTCGCTAGCAAACGCGTAGGGGTCGGCCTTGTCGACCTCGTACCCGTGGTAGCGCGACCAGACGTGATACTTGTAGGCGTCACCCACTCCGGCGCTGGGAACGAAGCCCTCCCAGAGGCCCGATGCACCGATCGCGCTCAGGTCATGAGCGTGCTTGTCCCAGTCGTTGAACGAACCGATCACCGATACGCGCACCGCATCGGGCGCCCACACGGTGAAGTAGGTGCCGCGCTGCCCCTCTCGTTCGACCACGTGAGCCCCCAGTTTGTCGTACAAACGCGTGTGGGTTCCCTCGTTGAAGAGATGGAGATCGACGTCTCCGACCAAGCTCGCCTCATGCACCCGAGTCATACTGGCCGGCATACCGCGGACCGAGACCCAGCACATCCGCTTTTTGTCAGCTTCGCCGTTGATACCCGACTAGGCACGGCCCACGAATCCGATTTCGGAAGCGTTCGCAGCGGTAGCGGCAGTCGTCGACCGGGCAAAGCCCCCTCGTTCTGGCCGCCTCGGGCCTCGATGGCCATTCCGAGTCGTCGCCGGCCACCTTCTCGGGGGCCCACCGAGCGACCGACCGCTGTGCGATGCCCGTCAGCCGCATCGGCGTTACCCCCGTCGGCCACTGGGTTGGGCACTGGATTGGGCACGAGTACTCATCATCTGGGGGGTCCGTGGCGAACCACCCCAATATATAGACACCGGATCTTGACGACACCGGCACACGACCTTCAATTTGTACGAAGCAGCAGGGCGGTCTGCCTGCCCTGGAGATCCCAAGGAGAAAAATCTCACCATGGCTGGACGCACTGAAAGGGTGAACGCAAAAGACCTTCTTGACCGCGCCGACGGCATCTTCTTCGAAGGTGACGTCGTTCGCACCTGGGTTGAGCAGCTAGCGAAACGTACTCGTGGGGCTATCGAATCGGCCGCGGGCAATCGCTACTTCGAGACGGAGTGGAAGTCTGAGTATCAGGAGCTCGAGCAGGCACTTTCGGCCCTGCAGAGCGCCCAAGCGAACCTCAGAATCTTCCAAGAAGCCGTCAAGAAACGCGAGGGCATGTAGAGCTCTTGCGCGCCTCGAATCGACCGAGGGCGGTTCTCCGTCGGCTCGACGAGTCGACCGGCGGTTGACCGCCCCCGCGGTTCAGAGGCTCCGTCCTCGGCTACGGTCCGCTAGCAATCGCAACCTCTGCTCCGCAAGAGCGCGCGTCGAGTCGGGGCCTCGATCATCCGGCTCGTGCGCGACCCGCTCGTATGCGTCACGCGCCAGCTCGTATAGCCCGAAGTACTCGTGCACCCGTCCTAGGAGATACCAATCGACGTTGGTCGGTTCCGTCCGGCCCAGGAGTTCGAGTCGTTTCATCGTGAGCTGCAGCGCTTCTCGGGCCCGTCCGGTCTCAGCGTACATCGCCGCCAAGGTATGCAGCTGGCCGGCGTCTTTGAACCCGCTGAGACTGTTGGCCCGAAGCGCCAAGCCGAGATCTTCGTCGTCGACTTGACCGCTGAACAGCCGCAGCCACGCGAGGTTGTTGTAGGTACGCGACGTCGCCCGGCCCTCGGCGATCACTAACCTCAACAGCCTCCTCGCCTCCGCGAGGTCCGCTTCATGGACCGCCACATCGGCGAGTTGCTCGTGCGCATCGGACTCATCGGGTGCGAATCGGCGCCGCGACCGGATCGCCGCCCGCGCCTCGTGATATCGGCCGGCTTCGGTCAGCGCTCGCGTCCAGAACATGTGCGCCCGCCGACTCGTGGGCCGAAGTCTCCTCAGGACCCGGGCGCTCTCGAGTCGCCCCGCATCGTCGTCGAGCTGGTCGTGCTGAAGAAACGTCGCGAGCTCGATGTCCCACCGAGCCTCAGGAGCGGATTTGAACTCGTTTCGGGCTTGGTCGAGCGCCTGGAGGACCGCCCGGTCGCCGGGGCCCAGAGCCGCCAGCACCGCCGCAGCGGCCCGTACCCGAGCGTCGGTGGCCTGTTCGCCCGACTCGATGGGCCACCGGCGCATGAAGGACAGCACGGCCTCGTCGGCTTTCTCATCGGCGGTGTCCCATACCTTGCGAGCCCAGTCGAGCAAGCGGCGAGCCGACGCCCGGTCGCCGCGGTTGAGCTGGCGAAGCGCCTCGATTCCAATCAACCACGCCGAGCCGCTGCCACACAGAATCCGGAACTGCTCGCCGTCTTTCACGACGAACCAGTGCGATCGGAGGTCGGGACCTCCATCGACCTCGGCGACCACGCGATAGCCTTGAGTGCTGCTGCCGTCCGCTGCGAAGCGAGTCAAACTCAGCACGCTGTCCCGCACGACGCTGGGGGGCATTTCGTCGTTCTGCATCCTCTGAAGCACCGCCAGTTCGCGACGTAAACTCGTCTTGAGGGCGTCGCCGTGGGGACCTCGCCGGCTGCGCCGCGCGAACAGACGAAACAGGTCGTCGACCGACGAACGGCCGTCGAACATGACTTCGTACAACTCCTGAACCACCCTCGCAGGATCGGAGTCGGGCAGCCGCGCTTGTTCGAACGGCCGCAGGCGCTGCAGGGTTCGAATCTGAGACTCCAGGGTGACCGGATCATCGGCACCGGGGATCGCCAGCAGGGCGATATCCATAGCCGCCGAATATTGCCGGGCCGTCACCAGAAACCGCATCGCAGCCTCGACGACCGCCTGTCTGGCGGCGGCCGGCAGTCGCATCTTGTCGAGGACCAGCAGGCCGTCGGGTACCCCCCGCAAGACGATGGCGCAGGTGACCTCCAGTCCGTCCCGGGTCAGGGAACGCTCGGCGTCGCGCACCAGAACCGAAAGCTCGGCGCACCGGTCGGCTCGGAACAATGCCATCAGAAGCGAGTCGTCGATGCCCCGTTCGCTGGAAGTCAGCTTGCGAAGACGACGGTAGTTGGTGATCGCTGCTTCGAGCCCTTCACGATTCGCGTATCGGCGCCCGAATCCATCATGTTCGAGAACGACGGCCAGGTTGCGTCGGGCCTGGGGATTGTCGGCCTGCAGGCGCAGGACCTGCCGGTACGCCGCGACGGCGCCCTCGCGGTCGAATCCTGGTTTGAACGGCTGGCCGAATTGATCGTGTTGAAGGACCCAAGCTTGGCTAAAATTTGCGTACGGAGAATCCGGCTCGAGCGCGACCGCTTCGGCGGCCGCGATTCGAGCGGCGTGGCCCAGATTCACCTTGAGCAAAGCTTCGGCGAGACGCGCCTGATGCAGGGCCCGTCTCGGCCCGTGGCGAGCCAGGCGCCGGTATTCGGCGATACCCTCTCGCAACTTTCCTTGCGATATGAGACGGGCGCCTTCATGGTCGAAGCTGAGCACGGGAACCTTGTCATCCCACAATCGCTCCAGGGCTTCGACGAAAGCCCGAAGATCTTCGGCCCGATAGCGACGCGGCCCAACGTCGAAGGCAAACCTGGCTTCGACCCCGCCGTCGGGTCGGCGACGGTATTCGGCTTCGAAGACCGCCGGGCCCAGCGCGAGCCGGCGGTTGTCGGGCAGACGTCGCAAGCGGTAGCCGGCCGGAGGACGAACGTCGAAGCGAACTTCGGCGGAGTACGGCTCGGGCCACACGAAGTCTTCCTCCCGATGCACCAAACGCAGCCAAGCCTGACGACGGTCAGCACGCGTATCTCGCTGACCGCGGGCGAGCGCCGCCCGCCGGATGCCATCCGGCAACCAGCTGAAGACGATCGCGTACGTCAGTCGGGTCGATGCTTCGTCGGAGCCCGTGAACCCGACCTGCGCTTGGTCGGTGCGAAGTTCGATCTCGAAAGGCTCGCTGAGGTCTTTCGGATCCGACATTCGATAGTCTTGAAGGCGATCGGATCGATAGTTCTTCCTTACATACCGCGTGAGCGCTTCTCGTACGTCGACCGCGGCCGAATCGGCGAACTGCATCCGCATCCGCCGCTCGATTGATCCGTGCGCTAAGGTCCGTTCGACCACCGCCATCGGGCCCCACTCGGACAGGGTCACTGTTCGCTGTTCGAGGTAGCGGTTGGACCGCGCGTGAGCCTCGGGGATTCGACGCAAGTCGTCCGTCGCCGGATCGGCCACGAGCGCATAGCGACCTTGGTCGGATATCGGCAACTCACCGACCGCAACGTACTCGGCCGTCGCATCGATCCAAAGCTCCGGGCTTCCGGGAATGTGTACGACCGCGTGATCGAAGGCCTCGAGGCCCGGCAGGTCGGGCCGCACATCCTCGCCGAAGCCGGACCGCAACAGAGCCAAGCGACCGTCGAGGCCGACCGCCCGCAGCATGGCGATCAGGAGCACCCCTTTGTCTTTGCAGTCGCCGAAACGACGAGCCATGGTCTTGGCCGGAGGCCACGGCACGACCGATCGTTCGCCGAACTCCACCGCCGTATACCGTACGTTCGCGTGCAGACGGGCGACGACCTCCGCGACGAGCTGTTCGCGCGGCAATCCGCCGTCGATTCCCTCGACGAGGGGCCGTGCGTCGTATCCGGCCAGCTGACCTTCGACTATGTCCGAATAACGGCTTGCAACGTCCACCCAGCTTCGTACGGTGCTGAACGCGACATACGGGAAGCGGGGGACGTCCGACGGCATGAACAGCGTGGGCGGTCCTAGGGGTAGCTGCGCGCCGACCTCGAACGTGACGACCTTTAGCCCATCCGCTTGTGCAACCTGAGGTTCAAGGTCGATACCGCGAACTTCGTACTCGAGATGGAGATCCTTCGGGATCTCGAGAATCACCCGCGACCGGTACACGGGCACCTCCATCCCGAAATAGAACTTCCCTGCCGTACCCGCCGCGAAGAACGGCTCGATCTCGCGCTTGATGATCGTTTGCTCGACGTACGAGCCCACGTTCATCGCTGGTAGAGGTGCCCGCACCTGCCGGGCGTCACTGAGCATGTCGTTGCGGTCGCTCACCGAGGCCTCGGTGATGGTCTCGGGATCCAGGGCGTAGACCCGTCCGTCCGGCGCTACGACTTGGGCGTGCAGTTCGGGTTTCGCTTCGAACCAGGGTCGATAGGTTGCGCTCAGCGTCGACCAGTCGGCCAAGCCGTTGGGGTTCAGAACGCGGTAGGCCAATCGCCGGATCTCGGTCTTGGTGCCGTCGGGGTGAAAGCGGAATCGGCTTTCTTCTTCGAGAACCTCGACCGGAACGCCGCTTTCAGACGCCGCGCGACTCAGCAGACCCGCGTCGACGGTGGCTCGTTCCCGAATCAACGCCGCGTTGCCGTGGATGGTGAGTGATCCGGCACCCCGGGCACTCGCGTCGCGGGGACGCCGGTCGCTGGTCAGCGGGGAGGTTGAGGACCGCGCTGGTGATCCGGAGTCGACCACACCGGGCGGTAACGAGGGCACCGATCGACAATGGACGATGGCCACCGCCGACGCCGCCAAAAGCACGAAACGGATGCGCATTCAGTGGGGCCTTCCTTGAGCTTCCATGTTGGTAACAACGAACTGGGCATACCCGGTCGCCTCCGATTCTGGCGCCGGCTTTGACCTTCGCCGCCCAAAGGATAACGTGGTGTTGCATGGCCTTTGTTCCGGCACCGCCGCGTCTGCGCAACCCGCACGACGATGATGCGTTGCTTCAAGAGTACATCCATCGCACCGTACCGGCCGACGTCGCACAGGAATGGGCCGAACCGCTCCACCGTCTGGGCGATATCGCTTCCGAACTGCCCCCGAGACCGACGGCTTTGCGCCTCACGGCGGAACACGGGCTCGTCGCAGCCGCGTACGACGGACGGTACACGCAACACGATCGCCCCTTTCAGTTCATCAAGAACTATCTGATTCAGCCTTCGCTGGACGGTTTTGCCCACCTCTTGTCCACGACCGACGGGGCCATCCGCGCTGTACTGGATGCGGAGCACCGGGGCTTGATCGATCGCGCCGTCCCGCGCTGGACGAGTCGCCAGGTCGACCAACTGTGGACCTGCGACCAGTGGCCGGACGATCCCTCGGCGAGCGATCCGCTCAACGAACCGGTCGAAGCCCGCTCCGACCATGCTGACCGGACGAATCCCACCGACAGCGTCGATGGCGTCGAGGAGACGAACCAAGCCCACCAAGCGATAGATCACGTCGGAAACGGATATCGACTCTACGGCTACGTCACGGCGGGGCTCGTTTCGGGATTTGACGTCGACGCGGCCCACCGACGTACCGCCTTGGTGACCGCCCAGCTGCGTTCGGCCGGGGCGCGACGGGAATCCGGTTTGTTCTACGTCGAACGCTCGCCTCCTCCTCACGACGATCGTTCGATCTTGGTGGAGCGATGGCTCGACCGGTGCGGAAGTGACAATGTCCCCGCCGCCATCCTGAAATTGGACGGATGCCGGGCCACGGCCGTTGGAAACGTCAACCGCAACAACCTCGGCGTGGGGCTTCGCCGGATTACCCAGATCTGGATGAGCGTCGCCGCCGCCTGGAACGCGCGGCGAGGCTTAGTATTGATGCGCGACCGGATGGAACGAAGCGTCGCCGACGAAGATGGCCCTCAGACCGGAGCACTCGACCGGATGGCCACCGCGGCCGCCGAGGCCGAGGCGGTCTTCCATCTCGCGTTTCGTATGGTCGAGCTGCTGGGTCGGCTCGAACATCGGTTGACCACTCCACACGAAGAAGCGTTCCTGCACGGAGCGATTCCGATCGCCAAGCTCACGACATCACGTCAAGCGGTCCAGATCGCCTCGATGGTGGTCGACGCGGTTGGGGCGTTCGGTCACGCGGAGGCCGGGCTCGTACCATCACTCGTTCGCGAGGCGTACCGCCTGGCGGCCGACGCGGGGACGGTGGATGCGCTGTCGGTCGATGTCCTCGACGCGCTCCGAACCCCCGACGTCGGAGCCGCAATGGCCCGCGAGATTCGGAGCGTCTCGGCCGAAGCCAACGATCCCCGGCTCGAGCACTGTGTTGCGCTGGTTCACCGAGCGGTGGAACGCATACAGACGTGGCTGGTTTCCGTCGCCGGCGACGCGCTCGCCGCGCGGGCCGGAGCCAACCGCTGCGCGATGACGATCGGACGAACCCTTCAGCTCGCGTACCTTTGTCGTCATGCCCAGTGGTGCCTAAACACGGGCCGCACCCGGCGGGCCCTCGCCACTGCGCGCCGCTTCGCCGCCCATGGAGTCGACGACATCGAAGCGGTCGATATGGCCGACGTCATGCGCCTGGTCGAGGAGCCCTCCCCGTGAGGCTCGTTCGTTTCGAGACCACGAACGGGGTCTCTTCGTTCGGTGTTCATACCGACGCCGGCGTGCTCAACCTCCCGCCGCGGGTGCCCTTCCCGAGCATCGAGGCCCTGCTCGTCGACCCTGACGGGCTGTCCTCGGCGTTGGCACGAGCCACCGAGCCGCCCGATATCCCGTTCGAAGCGATCCGAGCGTGGCTGCCCCCGGTAGGGAGACCGCCCAAGATCCTGTGTATCGGCGTCAACTACGATGCCCATCGCCGTGAAACGGGCCGCGAACGTTCGGCTCACCCCACGGTGTTCGCTCGGTTCGCGCATACGCTCGTGGGTCACCTGCAGCCTCTCCTGCGACCGGCGGTCTCCGAACGCTTCGACTTCGAAGGAGAACTCGCGGTGATCATCGGCCGGGAGGGCCGGCGCATCGACCGCGACCGAGCACTCGAGCACATCGCTGGGTATGCCTGCTTCAACGACGGATCGGTCCGCGACTTTCAGCGACACACGACTCAATTTACGCCCGGCAAGAACTTCGACCGCACCGGCGGCTTCGGCCCGTGGATGGTCACCTCCGACGAGATTCCGGACCCGCAAGCATTGAAGCTTCGAACGACGGTCGGCGGCGAGGTCATGCAAAGCGCGCCGACCGAGCATATGATCTTTCCGGTCGCCGTGTTGATCGAGTACCTGTCGAGCTTCTGCACGCTTCAACCCGGCGATGTGATCGCGACCGGCACGCCGGGGGGCGTCGGCGACCGACGCGACCCGCCCCGATACCTCCGCCCAGGGGAGACCGTGGAGGTCACGATCGAGGGGGTCGGTACTCTGGTCAACCCCATAGCCCAGGAGACGATCGAAGCAACGCCGGATCCATCCGATGGCCGTTGAAGCCCACGGTCGAGCTGCGGGTCTTGGTCGGCCGGGACGAAGGCCCCGGAGGGGCAGCAGGCTCCCGGTCCAGTAGAGTCGCCGCCTTGGCCCGGGCCACGATCTCCACGGTGAACTTGAGCCAGTCGTCATTGGCGAGCGCACCGAGGGCGGCCGAATAGGGCTCGAATCCGAACGCTGCGTGGTTGAGCGTGAACTGCCCGCGGGCCCGCAGAACGCCTCCCTGATGGTCGACCGCCATCGACAAGTCGAGCGGCTGCGCCTTTCCGCGCACGGTCAACTGCCCTTGCACTTTCACCCGACCGTCGGATTGGACGTCGCAGCGGTTTCCTACGAACCGAATATCCGAATGCCGCTCGGCGTCGAGCTGATCGTCGTCGAGCATGTTCTCGCGGATGTCTTCCCGGTCGTCATCGTCGAGCACGTCCTCGTAGCCCACCTTGCGTCGAAGGTAGGGAGCGTCGACCTCGAGGTCGGAAACCCGCGCCTGAACTCGAATGGCGCACGCCGTGGGTCGCTCGGGGTCAAAGACCACCCGCCCTTCTGGATGTGTCGCGCGGATCACGTGTTGATGCGACAGGCCTGACAACAAGCGCGACTCATCCGGCCGCAGCTGGACGAGCAAAAAGGTGCGGTCTCCGTCGAGGACGTAGGTTCCGGCGGGAGGGGGCGCTGCCGCCAACATGAGTGCAATGGAAGTCGAGAGCATCGGCTCATTATCGTATCATCGGAAGGCAACTATTTGTGCCGATAACGCCCTGACATCGGCGTCGGCTCCCGAGGTATCGAAACTCTCGGCGTACTAGGGAGAGCGGGGTCCGCGTGACGACGACGACGAGCGGGACAGCGGTCGGTCCGAGCCGGTGGCGGCCGATGTCGGGCGATGCTGCAAGATCGCCTCTACCCGATGGTGCAAGTCTCCGTCGAAACGCGCTCCGTCGGAAAGGCGCCGTAGGCTGATCTGCACCGTCCAACGGTGTGGCTCGTCGCCATCTTGGTGAAGGGCCACCTCGGCCCCTAGGGGGACCCACGGGGAGGTCGCGACCGCGTCGCTCAGCGCGCGTCGAGCGCTCACGGCATCGGTCGTCGATAGGCGAACGGTGGTCTCGTGGGGCGTCACCCTCGTCTCGGTGAGCACCATCGAATCCGAAAGCAGATAGCGGTTCGGGATCGCGACCTCGCGATCAAGGTCGTCTCGAAGCCACGTGACGCGAAGTCCGAGTCGCTCCACGGTCCCCCCCCGACCCTCTGTGCGCAGCCACACCCCGGGCCGTACCCGGCGCTCGGCAACGAGGATCGCTCCCGCGAACAAGTCCGGCAGGAGGTCACGGATCGACCACCCCACGGCCACCGCGACCGCCAGCACGACCCAAGGAAAGCCCGCTCGCACCCACGGCGGCCCCGCCTCCACGAGCAGAATCACGAACAGAGCCAGCGCCAAGAAGCGACCGACCACGAAGAGCAGTCCGAGCAGGGCGGGCAGCAGCCCACGACGGGCCAGTCGGGGCCGAAGGCCTGCGGCGGAGGTCGATACCAGCAAGGTGCCGATGATCAGCAGAACCAGCAGCAACGGGTCGGTCCAGGCGACCGGCTCGAAAACTGGCACCCCCCTCGACAGCAGGTGGGCAAAGTCGTCCCAAGCTGTCGACCGCTCGCCGCGAAGCGCATCGGGGGGCGACGGCGCCTCGGACGAGCGCGACGGGGCTTCCCCCCCCGCGTCTGCCGAGCCCCGGCTGGCGTCTGGCGATGCTCGCAAGCCACCTTGACTCGGGCCTGGTCCGTCCCCACCGGGCTCGCGACGATGCAACCACCACCGCCGCGCGTCCGATAAAAACGGAGGATGGAGACGCTCATCAGACGGGTCGGCATGGGCCGTCTGCGCTATCCACGTAGACCGACGAGCGGTGCTTGGCGTTGGAATCCAGCGAGGTCGAATCGCGTGAAGCTCCGCCGTCAATGCGACTGGCTTGGCGACGCGCATCCTGGGCCGACGGCGAGTCGACGCCTCTGCTCCGGGCCCATCGGCTCGCGAGCCGGTGCGCGTGGCGGTCGCCGCAGGACCGGGAAGCGCTCTTGATCCACCGTCGTTCTCCCGAAGATGGTCTTCGGGTCCGCGGGGGCTCGACGTTTGCGGCCCGCCATCAGGGTCGTCCGACCCATCGGCACCACTTTGCGCACCTGCATCTTCGAGGGGGCCCGGTCGCAGCGTCAAGGGCGGGCCGGTCTCGGGGCGGGTCGAGCCGGCGTCCGGGGCGGCGGACGACGAAGCACCGCCAGCCGGTTGACCAAAGCTCGGCGCCTCGAAGGCCGCCGTCAGCGCGGCGACGGCGATCCAGGCGGCGATCAGTCGAGCCATCCGCGCTCCCGCAACAGAACCAGCACCGCGCCCCGAACATGGCGCCGCAGAGTGAAAACCTCGCGGGCGCTCCTCTCGAGGAGCCCCAAGCCGACCAAGGACACCAGCCGAGCCTCGGCTACCGTCATCTCGATCTGCAGCGAGAACGCCAGCGCCCCGGGCTCGGCCCAGCCCTGTCGAACGACGACGTACAGCACCAACAGAGTCGATTCAGGGAGCCGCCGAAGCGCGGATACGCAAGACTCCGGCTCCTTGCTGACCACGACCAGGGAGCGCTCTTCATGAACCCGTCCGATCGAATGCAGCCACATCGTCAGAGCAACCTGCAACAGCCCCCCCGACGCGGCGTGCAAGGCCTGAAAAAACCGCTCCTGAGCGATACTTCGCTCGTTGGCTCGACTGTCACCATATTCGGAGCTCTCGAACTTTAGATCGTAACCACTCAGCTGATGCCGAGCCAAAATGGCCTGCTCTAGTTCTCGTGGCGACAGCGGCGACAGCCGAATCTGAGTGGCGAAGACGTCGGAGATCGGGCTTACGGCCGTCGCGAAGGCCCATACGTAGGTATCGACCTCGAGAAGCCATCCGGCCCGGCGATCTTCCTTGACGATCACGTCGAGCAGATGTCGCAACGGTTCGAAGCCGCCGGGGCGCGCAGAAACGAGCCAGCCAAGGCCGCTCAGCTGAATCACGGAGCCTGGCCCCAGCTCGCCGAGCTGCGCTCGGAGCTGCTCCACCGATGTTGGTTGGGTGAACGCGAGTCGTCGGGACGGCTTTCCTCCCCGAAGGACCGCCCCCACCAGCGCGCCTCGACTTGCCGCGTCCGCACCGATCATGGCCACCGCCTTGGGGCCGGAGCCCGCCGTCGACAACGTGTCGCGCGCGCGGCGAACGTCGCTCTCGGGCACGTTGATGACATCGCCCGCCCAGCGGGCCTGAGGGCCGAACAGGCGACTGTAAAAGACGGGAAGGTCCACTTCCCGCCGCGGAGGTGCCCAAGCCCGAGGATCCGGAAGTACGGGTGGCTCGTCCTTCGGCAGCCCCAAGAACTCGCGCAGGGCAGCCAACCGGCGTTCGCCGATCACGTTCAGCAACCAGCGGGCCGCCCGGCCCCGATATGACCGGAGACCCTCGCGAATCAGGTTCCAGCGACCGATCCACTGAAGCTTGGGTTCCGCTCGCCCGACCGCCCGCGCTCGCGTGATGTCACCCTCACCGAGACGCCGGCGCAGCTGGTCGAGCTTGGCGACCACCGTTCGCCGGATGTCGGCCACCAAGTCCTCATCCCAATGGGCGCCCTCCGACAGCCGCTCCGTCAACGCATCCCGGCTTCTCCGCAGGGTCGCCTGCATGATCTCGGCCAGCTGCTGCTCGGCCCCCGCCGACGCCGAGGGGGCGGTCAGCCGGTCATCGATCGACTCCGCGTTGAAGCTGACCACCCGCTGAAGATCTTGAAACGTGTCGATGATCGGAAGCACCTGATTCATCGACTTATTCGCGATCGTCAGGAGTTCCGGCGCGACCTCCCGCTGAACGTAGTTGGTGACCACCTGCGCGAAGTCGACCTCGGCCAGCCCGCCGACCGCCGGCAGCTTCCATTCGGCCCGAGGAAGACGAGCGTCGGGCACCAAATAGCGAGCGGTGAGCCCCTGGGCCTCGCGATTGAGTGCCTCCAGCATGGGGGCCACCGACGCCTCGGCGGAGAGCTGATCCAGGAGTTGACGGGTGATGCCTGCCGCCTCGTCGACGGTGTGTTCGAGAGGCGCTACGCGGGCTCGGATCGCCTCGTCGTCCGTAGCCTCGTCGCGAGTCTCGAGGCTCTGCAATACGTCGTCGACCGCGCTCCGCACCCGTTCGAGCTGCACTCGTGAACGACCTCGTACATCGGCCCGAAGCTCAGCCAGCACCCCGTCGATCGTGTTGAGCAGCCGAGCCCGAAAGCCCACGAACTCCAGGTGCAGCGCGAGCAGGTTGTAGCTGGCTGCAATATGGCCGACCACCGCGTCGAGCCGCGAGGACAGATCGGCGAGCGAGCGCTGAGCTTCCGCGACCGGACCGGCACTCCGCCGGCGTCGAGACGGCAGATCGACCGTACCGATGACGACCAGCTCGTCCTTGAGAGTGCGAAGCGCCTCACCGAAGATCATCTCGGCCCGGTGAACACTATCGTCCAGGATCTGATTGACGTCGCGCTCCACCGACACGAATTCGTCTTCGAGCTGAATCCGCAGTCCCGACAACATATCGGGAAAGTCATCTTGCTCGACGTGGGAGACCAGCGCCTCGAAACCCTGCGCGACCGCCTCCATGAGCTGCCGGCTACGACCCGCGAGCTGAATCTCGCACTGCACGAACAAGGCCGCGAGCCCCTCGATCTGGAGCATCACGCGACCCTCGAAGTGGTAACGCCCAAGCTGGCGAAGCTCGACGCCTCGCTCGTGTGGCGAAGCGCCCAACCGCTTGCGAATCCAGCTATCGAGTCGAAGCGACCGGCGCCGGATACGAAGCAGAACCCCGTCCGACGGGTCGCCGAACAGCGTTCTCGCCTCATAGGGGGCCATCACGAGGCGAGGAAGCCCCTCGATGGCCTCATGAAGAGCATTGGCAATACCGACCGGAGTCCAAGTCTGATGCTGAATCCGAGACGACCGCGACAACACCACGGCCCGAAACCGGTCCGCTAGCGCGGCCAGCTCGAACCCGAGCGCTTCACGGGCTCCATCCCGGCCATCGGCGTTCTTCGCATGGACCGACAGCCTACGGTGAGGGCGGAGGAATTCCCGACGTAACTCCGACAGGAAAGCTTCGATCTGCTCCCTGAGTGTGGCGACCGGCCCTCGTCGCAGGTCTTGTACCAAGGCTTGGAGATCGGCCTGAAGATCGGCGATGGCGTCTTTGAGCGCCTCGCTCTCGACGACCGGCGGCTCCCCCCAAATCTGACGAGTATTTCGGGTCGGCGCGCCCAACTATCGCCTCCAGAAGCCCGGAACCAAGAGGGCGAGCAGCGCGAAGAACTCGAGCCGGCCCAACAACATGGCCACCGAAAACAACATTTTTGAAACCGGCGCGTACACGGCGAAGTTGTCGGGGCCTTCGTGAAAGGGGGCCGGCCCCATATTGGACAAGCAGGTCAAGACCGCGCCGAACGCGCGGTCAACCTCCATTTGGTCCTCGATGAGAGTGATCGACACCGTAAACACGCCCAAACAGACCATGTAGATGATGAAAAAGACGGTCGCATCGGTGATCGCCGCCTGCGATACCACGCTCCGGCCCATGCGGATCACGTGCACCAGGTTCGGACGAAACGAGCGGCGCACCTCGGCGGCGCTGACTTTCGCCATCATGACGACCCGCTCGATCTTGATGCCACCTGCGGTCGACCCTGCACACCCCCCGATGAACATCAGCATGATGACGACCATGAGCATCGACGTAGGATACTGAGTGTAGTCGTCAGTTCCGTACCCCGTCGAAGAGATAGTGGTCGCCACCATGAAGACGGCGTATCGGAGCGACTGAAGCACGTCGTTGTCGTGACGGTCGAGAAGCCCCCCGGCGAGCACGAGAATCGAGACCACGACGATGACCACGAAGGCCTGAAACTCGACCGACCGCAGGATCGGCCGGAGGCCGCGACCCCGAAGCGCCGCGTAATACAGCGCGTAGTTGACGCTGCCGAGGAGCATGAAGCCAGCGATGGCCATCTCGATCGCGACGCTGTCGAAGTCGCCGATCGACCCATCTCGGGTCGAGAAGCCGCCGGTGCTCATCGTGGTGAGCGCGTGGCAGAGCGCCTCGAACAATGACATGTCCAGCAAGTACAGAACGCCGACCTCGATGGCCGTGAAGGCGGCGTAGAACTGCCACAACACCCGGGACGTCTCGGCGATACGGGGCCGGAGGCCCTCCGACGTCGTCCCGGGCACCTCCTCGCCGAACATGTGTTTTCCGCCCGCGCCAATGTTGGGAAAGACGGCCACGAACAATACGACGATGCCCATGCCCCCGAGCCATTGAATCAACGACCGCCACAGCAACAGGGCCCGTGGCAGCGTGCCTTCGATATTACTGACCACGGTCGCGCCGGTGGTCGTCAGGCCGCTGATCGCCTCGAAGACCGCGTCGGGAAACGACATATTGGCCACCACCATAAACGGGATCGCCCCGAACACACCGGCGCAGATCCAGATCAGCGCGACGGAGAGCACCGCTTCTCGCCGACTGACCATCGACTGCTGGTGGCGCCGCCCGAACAGGTACAGCAACAGTCCGAACAGGATCGTGCCGCCACACACGACGGCCAGCTCCGGCTCCCCGCCCATCTTGTATTCGTCATCCAGCGGATCGAAGATGTTGAAGAGCAGGCCGACCAGCGCGCACAACCCGATCGCCGCCCCGAGTCCCATGACCACGACGCCCACCGGCTTGCCGACACCCCGGTAATCGCGAAACTTCACAGCAACCCCGGCCGGAACAACCGCTCGATGGCCGCCCGGGCAGCGGACGTGACCAGGACGATGACCGTGTCTCCGCGCTGGACGATGTCGTCGCCGCGCGGCACCAGGACGTGGTTGCCGTGCACGATGGCCCCGATCAGCGCCCCTCGCGGCAAGCTGAGCTGCCGAATCGGTGTGTCAACCACCCGGCAGCCCTCCCTCGCCGAAATCTCGAGCACCTCGGCCTGGCCCTGCTGAAGCACCGTCAGGCTCTTGAGCTCGGTACGGCGACAGAAGCGAAGGATGTGATCGGACGCCGCGGATCGCGGCGACACTACGATGTCGATGCCCAGTTGCCGGTAGATGGGCATGTAATCAGGACGTTGCACGATGGCCGCGGTTCGGGCCGCCCCCAGCCGCTGGGCCAGAAGCGCCGCCATGAGGTTGAGTTCGTCGTCCGAAGTGACCGCGGCGAACAAGTCGTAGGTGCCAACCTCTTCTTCTTCGAGCAACCGGGTATCCGTCCCGTCGCCGTGAAGCACGGTGACCTTGTCGAGACTCGCCGACAACTGCTCGGCCCGCTCCCGGGAAGACTCGATAATGAGCACCTCGCCTCCCTCTTCGGCCATTGAGCGGGCCACCATCTCGCCCGTCAAACCCCCACCAGCGATGCAGACACGTCGGGTCTCCCGGCGCGTGGTGAACAGGTCTTCGGCGTCTGGAATGTCCGACGGACGGCCGAGCAGGTAAAGCCGGTCATCGGGCCGGACGACGTCGGCACCGCCCGGCACGAAGAGCTCGCCGTCGCGAACGACCGCCGCGATCAGCGTATCTCGGGGAAGTGGAACACTCGAGATCGGGCGATGCAGATACTTCGACGTGTCGGTGATCTCGACCTGAACGAGCTCCAGCTGATCCTGCGCCAGATCGATCACCTCGACCGCGCCGTGGGAGCGGGCGATTTTGACCAGCTCCTGCGCCACCAGCACGCTCGGATTGATGGTCACGTCGACCCCGAGCAGGTCGTAGCGAACGCCCTGCTGGGCACGGGCCCACTCGTTGCCCTGCGTCCGCGCGATGACCCGCTTCGTGCCGACCTGCTTGCCCGCGATAGCGGCGATCAGGTTCACCTCGTCGTGGTCGGTCACCGCCACCAAAAGGTCCGCCTTGTTGACCCGAGCCTGCTCCAGAATGCTCTCGCTCGCCCCGTAACCCACCAGGGTCATCACATCATGGTGCTCTTCGACATAGCGGACGGCCTCGGGGTCTTGGTCGACGGCGACGATATCGTGACCGTCTTCCTCGAGGACCCGAAGCAAGTGCCGACCGACCTCACCGAGCCCGATGATGACGATATACATAAATCGGGCCCTTCATACCGCTCCGACTCATCGGCGACCAGACGGGGGAAGGTTGCCTTCGCTTATGTGCCGAAAAAACCCACACAACACCGCTGCTCGAGAGCCAAACGGAGGGTTTGGAAGGTGTCGGCAAGATACCCGGAGCCCGCTCAGCTCTTGAGCCGGCGGGGCGGCAGCGGGATCAAGAACGAAGTTCGCTTTTGATAGCGGGCGTAGGCGGGCTTACTGCCGAGCTGACGCTTTTCCATCATCGGAATGCTGACGCCGACGAACAGCAGGACCATCGCGACCGCACCGGAGATCATCCACCCTTCGAAATCGCCCGATGCGATGCCGAAAAACATCACGCCGAACCAGACCGAGATCTCGCCGAAGTAGTTCGGGTGCCGAGACCACGACCATAGACCACGATCCATGATCGAGGCTCGGTCGACGCGTTCTTTGACGAACCTTCGCAGCTGATTGTCAGCGACCCCCTCGATGATCACCCCGCCGAGCAGCACGACGCATCCTGCGACGTCCCAGAGGTTGACGGGCGCGTTTCCGGTGATCAGCGCCGGAACCAACGGCACACAGCCCAGGTAGACCAAGATGGTCGGAAACAACATGATGCCGAGAAAGTTGACCGCCGGAAAGAGCATCCCCGTCTGCCGGCGAAGGTCCACGTAGCGCCAGTCTTCGTGGTCGAGCCCGGTCCAGCCTCGAGCCCAATTGAAAGTCAGCCGCGCGCCATAAAGAGTGATCAATGCCGCGACCAGCCCTTGGCGAATGACGTTCGCGTCGCCATTGAAGCCGAAGATCCAATAAAACGCGATCACCACCGGGGCCACGCTCCAGTAGGGGTCGTAGAAGCTGCTGTTCCGGAAAACCAGGGCGAACAGGAAGATCACGACCGTGCCGACGAAGTCGCCGACCGCCACCTTTGCCAGCGGCGACGTCAGCTCGGGGAACAGGACGATGGAACCCGCCGCCGCCACGATAGCGACCACGTACGAGAAGGTCACCAGAGCCAAATGTCGAACGTTCATAACCGTTCGCACCATCAAACCGGTCGCTGGTCACCAAAAAACGGCAGGAGAGCCGGGTCGACCTTTTTCCGGACGGTCCGTCGGTCAATCCCTAGGCGGGCCGCGGTCGCGACATACGAACCGGTAAGGGCATAGACCCACGTACAGTAGCGACTCAATAACGTATTGGCATCGAGCTGCCCGTCAACAAGCCCGGTCAAGAAAGAGGCCGGCAGGCCGTTGGCCGAAGACGCCGGCGACGGTCGAAAGTCCCGACCGACGAGCCGCGCTCGCACGCATCGGGTGAGCTCCGCTAGATGCCCGGGCCAATCGTACGCTTCGCCGAGTTGGGCATGGA
This sequence comes from uncultured Myxococcales bacterium, assembly GCA_964519665.1. Taxonomy (GTDB): domain Bacteria; phylum Myxococcota; class Kuafuiibacteriia; order Kuafuiibacteriales; family Kuafuiibacteriaceae; genus JANQQN01. The sequence continues at coordinate 26,732 of CAZFIV010000033.1, read as the reverse complement.
TCCACGCCGTGATCTCCGCGCCGCGTTCCTCGCGATTTTGGACGCCTACCTCGGCGAGAACCTTTGCGACGAACGGGGCAATCGTATACTCGCCAACCAGCACCGGGACCGAAGGGATCTGAATCTCAGCGCCAGCGACGCGATGGACGAGCTCCGGGTCGAGGCCTTCGAGGCGCGCGCCGGTGGTCATCCCGAACGTCCAGCGCGCTCCGTCCTCGACCTGGTCGAGCTGTTCCATCAGCGCCGCCTGCACCTCGAATGAAGCTCGTTCGATGCGGTCGACGAAGCGTAAGCCTGGCCCCGGTGCACGCAACCGGGCTTCGGCGTCGGTCGCCGGCAGATGGCAGGGCCAGATCGAGGCGGGCGCCTCCGTGTTTCGAAAGGGCGCCGCTTCCGCGAGCAGGTTCGCGACGAGGCGTCGGGGTGACCCGATAGGCCCCCAGATCACGAGTGGAACCGGCGGAGCCCAGGTCGTGCCCCGAATATCTAGGAACGCGTCACTCAGCCATGCCGCGCGCCAGATATCGGCCCGCAACTGACCCGCGGCGGCGGATTCACCGGGAAAGGCGCTCGCCAGCGACGCCAGGACATGCACGCGAGCCGTTCGAACCGTCGCCAGGAGCTCTCCATCAGCATCGGGGGGCCGAGCCAGCCAGCTGAGGTCATAGGCCCACGGGTCTTCGGGCGCTGCGACCGCGACCCAGGCCGCCGCCAGTCCGTCGAGAATGTATGGCAGCCGCTCCGGAGGCGATGGCGCCGACCGCTCCTGGTTAACGAAGACATCCGGTTGCGACATGGATGACGTCGAACCGCGCAACGCCCGCGCCCGCAGCCGTTCGACGACCGGGCCGAGAAGCTCGACCAGCGCCCTTCGGGCCGTACGGTGCAGCCAGACCGGGCCCTCGGGCGGCGTGATGCCCAGCGCTTCGACTCGGCGCGAGTGTTCGGGCGAAAACGGGTTCGTCCGGACCAGTGCGCCGGCCGTCTCGGCCAACGCCGCCTCTTTGGGCATTAGCAACATGCACAGGCATTGTACACGCCGTGCGCCTTGGATGCTCGAAGCCCGCATCACTCGAAGTGACGGGTTGCGAAGTCGTAGATCCCGGACCGTCGCGGTCGATCATCGACACGGATACTCGTCCTTCGATCTTGGCATACACTCAGCACCAGGATGCTTGAGGGCCGTCTAGGTCGGAGCTCCCGTGTCGAGCAACTCTTCGAGCTGGGACGCGGTCGCATCCACCGGCCCGGTTGCCAACAGGGGCGCTGCCTCGAGCGTCTCGGCCCCCATCATGTCGACGACCTTACGGAGTGTCGTGTCAATCGAGCGCTGCTCGTGTTCGGGGAGCTGTCCCAGACGCTGCACGAACTGGTCCTGCAGGGGCGACGGCGCTTTGTCGAGCAGGGAGCGACCTGACGCGGTCAGTCGAAGGGAGACCCGACGTCGATCTTTGGCATCGCGTACTCGCAACACCAATTTTTGCGCCTCGAGGCGATCGACAATGCCCGTCACCGTGGCCTGACTGAGTTCGACGTCTTTTGCGAGTTCGCTCGGCGTGATGCCGTCTCGATGCCCCAAAGTGCGCAGGCAGACCAGCTGAGGCCCGGTAAGTCCGAAGGAGCCCGCCAAGTAGCGGCTGTGCAAGTCGATTGCGCGCGTGATCCTTCGAAGCGAGCGCAGGATGTTCTCTTCGTACTGGCTCATTGGTCCCCACCGTCGATCCTTCCGGCCCCCAGCCTTTCCGCGGACGAGATCATTTTTGGATCATCACCTTTTCGAGCGGCTTACGATGGATGTGGGGCACCTCACAATCTTGGGCCGGCAATCCCACCGGGATCAGCAAGAACGCGCGTTCGTTGGGTGGTCGCTCCAGGATCTTCTGCAGGAAGCCCATCGGGCTGGGCGTATGGGTCAACGCCGCGAGCCCCGCATGGTGCAGAGCAGCCAGGAGGAAGCCGCAAGCGATGCCGACCGACTCCTGCACGTAGTAGTGGCGCTCTTCCGGGTCCGCACCGTGTCGCTGCGCGAACACGACGATCAAGGCGGGCGCCGTCTCTAGGAAGGGCTTGTCGGCGTTGGTCCCGAACGGCTCCAGGTCGTTGAGCCACCGAGCCGGGGCACGGTGCGAATAAAACGCCCGCTCTTCTTCTTCGGCGGCCTCGCGGATCTTCGTCTTGATCACCGGGTCGGTCACCAGCGCGAAGGTCCACGGTTGCTTGTTGGCGCCCGACGGCGCTTGCGCCGCGGTCGCAATACAGTCTTCGAGGACACCCGGGGGAATCGGCTCAGAGGAGAAGAACCGAACCGATCGGCGTTCGGTCATCTCGGCTCTGAACGCAGATGCCCGGTGCTGCATCTCTTCGCCAGATCGTCGAGTGAAGTTCAGAGGCCGAGTGGGGGCGGGTTCCGACATACAGACTCCATGCTGCGGCGAACCCCGTATTGCAATACCTAGTGTCCCGCTCACCGATCGTAAGAGACCTAGCTCGCGCCGGTCTGTTGTCAAGCCTTGTTGCAGAGACCGTTCGAAGTGTGCGAGCGGGTCGAGCTCAAGGGCCAGCGGGGCCTTTTTCGCGCTGCGTCGCGGCCGGGTGCTCGTATTGGATGTAGCCCTTCACCGATTCCCAGCCGTCCTCGGTCTGCCGTTTGGGCAGCACCATCCCGGTGTAGCGAACGATTTGGCCGGTGTCGGGATCCAGGTAAAACACCATATCGCCGACGAATAAGCCGATGAAACCCGAAAGGCTAAGCTTGCATTTGGCGTAGGTGCGACCCTCGATCGTGACCTCCTCGACGCGCTCGAACTCGAACTGGTACGAGGTCTGGCGGTCGGGAACGAGAATCCGAAAGGAGATCGTCTCGCCCCGCCTGATGGCCGGCCAGTGGTATGCGAAGTACGCGAACATCATGGGCCCGACGACCACCGGCTCATCGGAGCTCTCACGGGCGCGGTGGTCTCGGCCGTCGCCATCCCGCCACTCGTATTCGATCGTGGGGCCCTCAAAGGTGATCTGGCCGCGACCACCGGTTTGGTAGTCACGGCGCCAATACGATCGCGGCCTTATCTTGTCGTCAAAACGAGCCTGTTCCACGACCGCGAGTTCACCCTGGGCCGACCGAAACTCCATGGTGACGGTCAATTCATCATCCGCCCGCGAGGTCCTGCGCACGATATCGAATAGCTTCGCGCCACGGGCTCGACCATCAAGCTCGTATACGGCCCCTCTGGACTCTCCGCCCTCGACCTGGGCCACGAGGAACAACGCGATCAACCCGAGCATGCTGCTTCTACTCCTTAGCTGATGGACCGGGACGAATGAAGGAAACCCGACGCATCGCGACGACGCCGTCCCGGCCTTTCCCCGTAACGGCGGTGCGCGCGGGCGCTTGATGTTGTCCGCGTCCGACCCCAGCGGTCCCGCTCATATTGAGTCGTGGTGTAGCAACCGATAAGCCCCGGTTCCAGGCGACATCGGGTAAGGTCGGGTTCGAATGCGCAGCGAGGGGGCGAGTCGTCGGTCGGACTCACTGACCGACCGAATGGTCGATTTCGTAATGGCGAGCTACGTGACGACATGGGGTGAACTCGCGGCCCGACTCAACCAACCGATGAACAGCCCCCACATGCTGCAGGCGATCCGCCGGCGCGCCTTTACCCAAAACGTCATCGTGGCCCTACCCGCCGGCAAAAACGACCCGCCGATCGGGGATGCACTGGTCTTCCGGCACGATGCGCTCGAATCGGTGGTCAACAGCTCCCGCCTCTGGAAACTGGCGTTCCGCTATCTGCGTGGCAACTCCACGCACATGCACAGCGCGGGCGAGCTCAAGACCGTCTTCAAGTCCTCGCCCCTGAAGGCCGCCTTCAGTGACGCCGTTCGGCGAGCGCTGGCGACGGGCACATTGCCGACCGGGGTTGTCGCGGTGTTGCGGCGAGGGCACTTCTACCTTCTGCTGCAAGAGGATCTGCTTCCCTCGCCCACGGTTCCTCGCAGCGCACCCACGATCCCGACCTTGCTTCCGTACCATGAGGCGTCATCGGAAGACGACGAGGCCGAAGACGTCACCGAGATCAGCGCCACGCCGTTCGCCTCGGCGGCGCTGATGTCGGAGCGGGCCGGCGACGGGGTCGCCGAGGCTTTCGAGGCCGCGTTCGAAAGAGCGTTCGCACGCCTCGATATGGAGACCGGCCGCAAGAACTTCATCAAGCTCCTGAGCCTTCGGAAGGCCCTTTCCCAGTATCCGCGCGAAGTTTTCGATCGCGAATTGAACGCCCTGCGTCGCGCGGGTCGTTTCTCGCTCGACGCGGCCGAAGGAACCCACGATCGCACGACCCAGGAGGAACGGGACGCCGGCGTCGTAGAGGCCGGGCGCCGGCTCCTCTATTGCGCGCGCCGATGAGGACAATCACGATGAGTAGCCTGAATCAGCTCCTGCAGGCCCTGCAGGCCGAGCAGCCCTTTGCTCAAGACCGGATCAACCAGCCTTCGCACCGGGACCCGGACGTCCTCGAGATCCACGCCCGTGAGTTCGAGCAGCTGGTCAAGATGGCCGAGCTGGTCGCGCGCAGCCAACGGGCCGTGGGCACGGTGGTTCTCGGCGATGCAGGTATCGGCAAGAGCCATATCCTGTCCCGGATGTGGCGCTGGGCTCAGCAGTCGGGTGGAGCGTTCGTCTTTTTGCACAACCTGTTGGTCGAGCCGGTCCGAATGCCCCGGTACCTGCTCGCGTCGACGGTGAGCGTGCTCGCCGACCGCGGCCGCGCCCGGGGCGAGTACGGCTACAGCGTCCTGTACAAGCTGCTCCGGCAAGCGATCGTGCGACTCAGTCAGCTCGACCCCGACGCCGCGATCACCCCCAAACACGTCGAAACGGCGGTTCGGCAGCTCAATCCCGACGGCGGTCGAGGCGCCGACCAGGTCGCCCAAGTACTGCTGCGCCTGTTCCTCGAGCTGCATCAGGCCGAGCAGGAGCAAGTCCACCGACCGCAGCTGGTTGAAGCGGCCCTCGACTGGATCTCCGGCGACAGCATCGACGCCGACGCCGCCCGCAAACTCGGATTGTCCGTTCCCAACCACCTGGAGGAGATCTCGCTTCGCGATGACCAAGACATCGAACTGGTCTTTCGCGGTCTGACCGAGCTCGCGCGGGCCGCCAACCTGCCCTTCATCCTGTGCCTCGATCAGGTCGACAATCTATCGAAAGAACAGGTTTCGGAGCTTACCCGGTTTCTTCACGTGTTGATCGACCATTGCCCGAACCTGTTGTGCATATTTTCAGGGGTGCGAGCGAACCTTTTGCGGCTGCGCGACGAAGACGTCATACCGGCCGCCAACTGGGACCGGATCGCCGAAGAGCAGGTCGACCTGCGCCAGGTCGTACCGCAACAAGCCCTGCAGATCGTGCTCGCCCGCCTTCGCGTGTTTCTCGAGCCGTACGCCCGAGTTCCCGAGGTCGCGAAGCTGATGGCGCTCGACCCACTCTTTCCGCTCACCACCGCGTGGTTTGAAAAGGCCTTCGGCGACGTACCCGAAGTCCGCCCGCGGACGGTCATCCGCGAAGCCCGACGGGCCTGGTATCGAATTCAGCACGAAGCGGAGACCGGCGGGATGGCGTGGCTCGCCCACTGGCCGGAGCCCGCCGAGACGGACGATGAGGCGCCCCCAACGCCGCCGCGTAGACCGTCCTATCCCCCAGCGCCGCGTGCCGACCTGATCGACCAGGTCGTCAAAGCCAAGCTGCACGAGGTTCATCGCCAGCGGTTGATGAATCCGGGCTCCTTGCCCCCCGATGCCGACAATATCGCGGCGTTGCTCCAACGGGCGATCGACTTGTGCGCGGGGCACCCCAGCAACGATATCGAGTCGGTCCAGCCTCCGCCGCGCATCCGTGGCGGCACGCCGTACGCCTTCGTCATTCAGCGCCGAGGCAAGCCACAACCCGACGCCGTCGCCGTCGTCGCGACCACCCGCAGCGCAACGTCGACTCGGCTGATCGGCCTGATGGCCCGAGATACGACGCACGCCACGAAGATCTTGGTCACCGATGAAGAACGGCGTCCCATCAAGGTCTCCACGACCACCGAAGACCACCTGTTCCGACTTCGCAGCGAGAATGACTTTCTGCGCATCAAGCTCGATTTTGATCAGCACGCATCCCTGGACGCACTGGTTCAGATCCTCGGGCTCGCGCGGGCCGGCGACCTCGAGGTGGATCTACCCAACGGCACCCACAGCTTGTCCGAGGAGGAAGCCCTGACCTCACTGCATCGCATCGAGGCTTTTCGAGCGCACCCAGCCCTCAGTGCGCTGATGCCGAAGGTCGACGCCCCCGAGCGAGAACCGATGTCGAGCCTCGAACGTGTGCGCGACCTCCCCGAGCGCTCGCCCCCTCGCCCCGCCCCGGGCCCCCCCGAAGCGCGGAGTCTGATCATGGCCACCTTGGCCCACGGCCTACCGGTTCCTTCCGCGTCCATCGCCGCGAGTTGGCTCCTCGAACACGAGCCCGGCACGCCGCCGAGCGAGGCGCTCGAGGTCCTGCGAGTGGTAAGCCTGCAACTTCAGATGGAAGGGAAAATCGAGCAGAAGCAGCTCGACGGCAAAGAGTACTACCAGCTCCGACGGGCCGCTCCGAACCCACCCTCGAACGACCCTTCGGACCAGTCCGCTCAGTTGTAGTGGAGCGCCCGCTCCAAATCGCTGGCGTTCGAGGCGGCCGCTCGAGCCGTATCGAGCGTAATGATGCCCTTGCTGTATAGCCGCATGAGATCCTGGTCGAACGTCTGCATCCCGTACTGGTCACCGCCCTTCTCGATCAGCGACTTCAACTGGACCGTCCGTTCAGGCTCGACGATGCACTGACGGACCGACGCGGTGTTGCGCATGATCTCGCAGGCAACGACCCGCCCGCGACCGTTCGCCCGCGGCAACAACCGCTGACTGATCGTCCCCTGAAGATTGTCGGCGAGGCGCAGCCGAACCGTGCTGTCTTCTTCATTCGGGAAGAGGGAGATCAACCGGCCGATCGTCCTCACCGCGTCGACCGTGTGTACGGTGGAATAGACCAGATGGCCGGTTTCGGCGGCCTTGAGCGCAATGTCCATGGCGTCCGAATCCCTGACCTCACCGACCAGGATGACGTCGGGATCTTGCCGGAGCGCGGACCGGAGGGCGACGACGTAACCGGAAGTATCGGCGCCGATCTCCCGCTGCGAAATGGAAGACATCGCGTTCTTGTGAAGGTACTCGATCGGGTCCTCGATCGTGATGATGTGCGCGTTGCGGGTATGGTTGATGTAATTGACCAGCGCCGCCAACGTCGTGCTCTTGCCGCTCCCTGAGGCACCGGTGACGAGCACCATGCCCCGCTCGATCGTGGCGAGGGCGATCAGCGACTGCGGCAAGCCCAGCTTCTCGAGGTTGGGCACTTCTGACGGAATCACCCGCAGGATGGCGCACAACGACCCTCGCTGCCGGTACAGATTCACCCGAAACCGCCCGACCCCAGCGACCGAATAGGAAGTGTCCATTTCATGAAGGTCGTCGAGCTGCTCGCGAACCGAAGAGTTCCTGAGCAACGCGCGGGCGACCACATCGGTATCCCCCGATGTCAGGGCATCCATCTGCAGGTACTGAAGCTTCCCATCGATGCGAAAGGCAGGGGGACTCCCTGCCTTGATATGGATGTCCGAAGCCCCGTTCCGCAGGCCCATCTCGAGGATCTGATTGAGGTGTTCGATCTGCATAAGACGGTCCGCGGTCCATTCCACCCCGGATCAGCCCATCGCGACAATCGGTCCTTCGTCCCCGGTTCGACGGTTCCCAACCGGAGACAGACGAATTGCGGGCTCGTCCTGAGCGATCGGTTGCCGCGGATGGCGTCCAGTGCTTGAGATCCCCCAACATCTTCGGATTCTTGAGGAAAGTACCTGGCCTGGTCTCGGACCTGAACGCTGCCGAAGTGCGACGGGTGCTGCCCATCGCGACCGCTTACGGCCTCGTTCTGGGTTCGATGTACCTGTTGAAGCCCGCCCGCAACGCGATGTTCCTCAGCCATGTCGGGGTCGACCAGCTGCCTTACGTCCTGCTGCTGGTCGCCGCCGTCGGTGCCGCGACCACCGCCGCGTACGGGCGTCTGGCGCGACAGCTACGCACCGACCAACTGCTCCGCGTCACATTCCTCGCCCTGATGGTGATGTTGGCCGGATTTCGCTTTCTGCTTCCGACCGGGTGGCCATGGGTCTACTACGTATTTTTCGTGTGGGTTGCCCTATATGGGGTGCTCACGACTTCTCTCATCTGGCTGATGGCCAACTCCGTCTTCACCGCCCGGGAAGCCCGACGGGTGTTCGGATTCATTGGGACCGGCGGAATCGTGGGTGCGATCTCGGGCGGCCTTTTCACGGGATGGGTGGTTGACCACCTGGGTACCGTCAACTTGCTCGTGGCCTGCATTGGAGCGCTGGGCGCGAGTCTCGCCCTCCTGGGTTCGACCCCGGCCGCGGGGGCCGCCGCCGAAGTCCCGAGCCGGCGCTCGCCCGTCACTGAACCACGCGCGGGACTGCGGGATGTCTTCGGCAACGAGCTGACCCGCATCCTCGTGCTGATGACCGGTTTGGTCGCCGCGGTGGCGGTGATCGTCGACATCCAGTTCAATCAAATGGTCGACCGTGCGTTCGTCGACGAGGACGCTAAGACAGCGTTCTTCGGCCAGTTCTTTGCCTATTTGTCCGTCTTCAGCCTCCTGGTTCAGGTCCTCGTGGTCCCGGTGTTGTTTCGAACCGTGGGCGCCGGACTCGCGGGCACGATCCTTCCGGCGGCGATGGGACTGGGCTCCGCGGCCATGGTCTTCTTTCCGGGGCTCCTGTCGGCCGCGCTGGCGAAAGGCGCGGATGGCGGCTTTCGCCATTCCGTTCACAAAGCGGCGAGCGAAGTCCTGTTCCTGCCCGTACCGCCGGCCACAAAAAAGACGGCCAAGCTCTTTTTGGATACGACGGTCGACACCGCCGCGTCCGGCCTCGCGGCCGCCTTGGTGGTGGTGCTGTCGGGGACACTCGGGCTCGACGCTTCTGCGGTCGCGGCCTTCGTGGTGGTGCTGACGCTTTCGACGTTGGCGCTCGCCCCGCGGCTGCGGGTTGCGTACGTGGACGCGTTTCGAAACGCCCTGGAGCGCCGTACGATCGATCCGTCCGCCCTGACCACAACCCTATCGGAAGCGGCCGGCCTCAACGCAGTACTGAGAGCGCTCGAAGGTGATCGTCCGCGCCAGATCGTGTACGCCCTAGACCTGCTGACGACTGCGAAATCGCCCACCATCGTACCCGCCGTCTTGCCCCTCCTCGACCACCCCTCCGACCAGGTCCGCTGCCGGGCCCTCCGCGTCCTGCGTGGCCAGGGAACCGAAGTCTCGTCCGACCTGCTCACTCCGATGCTCGATGACGAGAGTCCGGACGTTCGACAGGAGGCCATGTTGCTCCTCAGCACGGGTAAGGGCGTCGATCCCGAGGCCTACCTGCGAAATCAGCTGGACATCGGCACCGTTTGGCGAAAAGCCGCGGCCCTCGGGTGTATCGCCCGCTACCACACCGACCTTGCGGAGGCTCTGCTGACCGAGAGTCGCGTTCGCGGCCTGGTCTCGTACCTCGACCCGGAGACCCTCGACCTTCGCATCGCGCTCGCCGGCGCGCTTCCTGTCCATCCCGACCCCGAGCTCGCGGGTCGACTCACCACCGCCGTGAGGACGGAGCACCCCGCCGTTCAGCGAGCAGCCATCGAGGGCATGGGCCGGCGCCGAGATCCTCGGTACGTACCGTTCTTGGTCGAAAAGCTCACCGACCATCGCCTTCGTGGTGATGCCCGGCGGAGTCTGGCCCGGTATGGCGACCGGATCGTCGCTTGGATCCTGTTCACCCTGGACCGACCAGGCCCCAGTCTCTTTCATCGGCAGGCCATGGTTCGAGTGCTGGAGGACGTCGGCACGCAGGCCGCCGTCGACACGATGCTGGCGCTTCAGAGCACCGCCGAGCCCCCTCTGCAGCGCACGCTCTTGCGGTCGCTGTCCCGGCTGCGCAACCTCAAACCGGACCTCATCTTTACCCACCCCGCGATCGACCGAACCCTCATGCGCTCGGTGGAGCGAGCATACGACTTCGCCCGAGTAACCCTCGTCTTGGAGGACGCCCTGACGCCCGGCGGCCGGCTTCTGGCGCGGGCGGTACGCGAAAAGAGAGACCGAGTCCTCGAAGTGATCTTCTGGGTCCTCAGCCTTCGGTATCCGGCGCCGGATATCCTCGCCGCACAGCGCGGCGTTCGCAGTCCCGTCCGGTCAGTCCGCGCCAGCGCGCTCGAGTTCTTGGAGAACATTCTTCCCGCCCGCCTCAAGCTGCCGATCGTCCCCCTGCTCGATCCACCCCCTCGCGGTCTGGCCCCTATCGCCGCCGAACGCTTCCCTAAGTCCTTGAACGATCGGGTCGACGTTCTGCGATACCTCCTGACCGGTGACGACCCATGGCTGAAAGCATGCGCCGTGTATTGTGTGACCCCTGACGACCCGGCCCCGCTGCCCTCCCTGGTGCGCCAGGCCAGCCTGGATGCCGACCCCATCGTGCGTCAGACCGCGGAGACTGCTATGTGTCGTCGCTCCGGTGCTGACGGTCATCGATAAGGTCATCTTCCTCCAGAATGTGGATCTGTTCTCGGAGGTGGCATCCGAGCAACTCGCGTATCTCGCGGCGATCGCCGACGAGTTCCCCGTTACCGCGGGCGAAGTGGTCTACCGGCAACACGAGCCTTCCGACGCGATGTACCTGGTCGTGACCGGCCGGGTGCGGCTTCACCGAGGCGACCAGGACGTGCTGATCGCGGGCCCGAAGACTCCGTTCGGCCCCTGGGCCCTCTTCGATGATGAACCCCGGGTGACGGCGGCCACGGCCGTCGAAGACGGCGAGCTGCTTCGGATAGACCGAGAAGACTTCATCGAGGTGCTCGCCGATCACGTTCTCGTGACCCAGGGCGTGCTGAAGGCGTTCGTCAAGCGACTCCGAGGCTTGAGTCGGAAGGTTCTAACGGGCTCAAATCAAGGTGAGTAGCGGGCCGAGCCATCGGGGTCGTTTTGGCTTATGAAGGAGCAAGCATGGCAGATTCGAGCGAGGGTGAAGAGACAGTCGTCATCGTCGACGACGAGGAAATGGTCTTAACCAGCCTGAACGCTTACCTCACGCTGGAAACAGAATATCGGGTCGTGACGTTCACGTCCGCTAACACAGCGCTGGAATACATCAGCCAGAACCGGATCGACATCGTGATCTCGGACTACCTGATGCCAGAGATGGACGGAATTGCGTTCCTGGCCCGGGTTCGCGAGATGCAACCCGAGGCGCCGCGCATCATTCTTACGGGGTACGCCGACAAAGAAAATGCGATCAAGGGCATCAACGAGGTGGGGCTGTACCAATACCTCGAGAAGCCTTGGGACAACGACGATCTCCGCTTGGTCATCCGAAACGGCCTGGAGAAGCGACGGCTGGTCTCCAAGCTTCAACACAAGATCAGTGAAATCAACCGGGCGTACGGCGACCTACAAAACATTCAGCGAGAGATCTTGAAGACGTTCGTCTAGAGCGCCGATTCACTTGGATCGCACTATTGTCGCTGGTTCTCACCCCGTCGGCTCGCCGCGCCGCCTTCGGCTTTCGTCGGTTGCGTATTCCCGATACGCGCCCTCCTCACGCGACGACCCGACGGGCCGATTCCGGCGCGACAACAGCACGCTCCAAGTGAATCGGCGCTCTAGGTGTGCTCGACACGAATACCGTTCCGATTCGCGGTTCGGTATTCCGCACGCGCCCATCCAGCGTTACGCCTTCATCGACGAGGGTCGACGACTTCGATTTCGATACCGACCGCTTCGATCTCCTCGGCGTGCGCTCCGAGATCGACCATCGACATGGGGTGGGCGTCGATCCAGTCGCCCGAGAACGTCAAGGCGAGCCGGTCCCCCTCGACCCGCGCCACGATCGCGGGCACTTCATCGTCGGAACGACTCCGACACAGCGCCACGGCGAGCCGAAACAAGATCGATAACCGGACCGCCGACCCGCGCTCGCGGCCCAGGCCTTCGAAAATCGATGCCTTCATGCGCCGGCGGTGCGCTCGAATGATCGCCGCGACCATCAGCTGCACGGTCTTGGAGAAGCCCGGCATGTCCGCATGGGTGACCAAGTATGCGGAGTGCTTGTGATATCCAGTGTAAGAGATCGACAAACCGACTTCGTGGAGATCGGCGGCCCACCCCAAGAGCAACCGATAGTTGGGATCGTCCAACCCCCACGACCGCGCGACTTGGTCCCATAAAGTCTCGACCAGCTTTCGGACGCGTTTCGCTTGGGCCTCGTCTACGTTGTGGCGGCGCCTCAGAGCGCCGATCGTCCGGTCGCGAACGTCTTCGTGCTGAATCCGGCCCACCAGGTCGAAAAGGGCACCTTCTCGCAGCGCGCCGGGAGACGAGGCCATCTCATCGATGTCGAAAGCGGTGAACACCGCACTCAGGATCGCGACGCCACCCGCGATCACGGGCCGACGGTCGTCCTGGAGGCCCTCGAGCGCAAGCTCATCCAAGTGCCCGGCCGACGTCAGCGCTTTTTTGAGCCGTCGAAGACCATCGGCAGTGATCGTCCCGGGCGGCCCCCACCCGTTGGCCGTGGAGATCTTTCGAATGGAGTGAACGGTTCCTGCGCAACCAACGGCGACCTGCCATCCGAGTTCACGGTAGCGGCGAGTGATAGGCTGCAGCTCGAGCTGGGCGGCCAGCTCGGCCCTGTCGAACGCTTCGCGGCTGAGGTTACCGCGCTCGAAGTAATCTATCGAGTAGCTCACGCAGCCCATGAACAGGCTGTGAGCGGCGAGCATCTCACTATTGCGCCCGATGATGCATTCGGTACTTCCTCCGCCAATATCGATGACTAGGCGTTGGCGTCCCGGCTCGGGCATCGACTGTCGAACCCCGAGATAGATCAGGCGGGCCTCTTCCAGACCAGCGATAATCTCGACGGGGTGCCCCAGAGCGAGTCGAGCCTCGTAGAGGAATACCTCGCTGTCGCGCATCTTGCGCATCGTATTGGTTCCGACAACCCGGACCCGATCACCGGGCATGCCCCGTATGCGCTCGCCGAACTTCTGCAGGCAATCCAGGGCCCGGTCGTGCGCCGACGGCTTGAGACGATGATAGGCATCCAATCCGGCGCCCAACCGCACGCGCTCCCGCATACGGTCCACGATCGTCAGACCGCCACTATCCAGCCGGCCCACAATCATGTGGAAGCTGTTCGACCCCAAGTCGACCGCAGCCACCATTTCCGAAGGATTGTCGTTCGGCGCGCTCACTGCCGTGCGTAATGCCATCGAACGATCGTTCGGAAAAGAAATATAGCTTCGACGTATCGAAGCGGATGTCTTCGCGACGAAGATCCGTTAAGGGGCGAGCTGTGAATAATCCGGTCCAACCGATAATATCGGTTCGGTGGGCCCTGAAGCTCACCACTACGATTCTGCTGGTGGCGGTGCCCTCCGTCGCGCTTGGACAGGTGGCGATCGTTGCTGATGGCCCCTCGGAATTCCTCGATGCGCGAACCAAGGCTCTCGCCGTCGAGGTCAGCCAACTCATGCGCGACGACCGAACGGCCATCGCGTTTCCCGAGTCACCGACCCACGTCGGTAACTACACCTTAGAGAGCGTCAAGGCCGAGCTCCGCAAGGCCTTGACCGACCGTAAGGTCAAGGCGGTGATCGGGTTCGGACTGCTGACGGGCATCGCGGTCGGCGAACTGAAGATGCCCCCGTCGAAGCCGATTATCCTTCCGTTCGCGGCTCCGCGAATTCAGGGTCTTCCGCGATCGAACGGCGCGTCCGGGGTGCGCAATCTGGCCTACATCACCGGGCTCATCGACTTCGACAGCGATGTTCGCCGGTTCAGGGAGGTCATTCGAGATCGCAAGGTTGCCTTCGTGGTCGAGGACTACGTCTGGAAGACCTTCTTGAAGCGCCGACCGCCCGACTTCAAGGCCCCGGGCGATGGCCGCGACGACGTCGTGGTCGTTCCGGTGCCCTCCACCGCCGATGAAGCCCTGGCCGCGCTGCCTGACGACGTCGAAGCGGTCTACCTCTACACCTACTTCCGAATGTCGTCTGCTGAACGGGACAAGCTGCTTCAAGGCCTCATCGCCAAGAAGATCCCCAGCTACACCGCTTCCGGGCCTGAGTGGGTGGAACGAGGCGCCTTCATCACCCTGGTGCCCGACGACATCGAGAGCGAGCGGTACCGTCGAGTCGCGCTCTACCTGCGGGATGCACTGTCCGGAGAGCGGCTCGACCAGCTTCCAACGGCGTTTCCTCGCCGCACCGAGTTGGTCATCAACATGGGTACGGCCCGAGCCATCGGCATTTATCCCCGGTTCGAGCTCATGACCGAGGCTCGATTGGTGGGGCAGGACAGCACCCAGCGAGGGTACGAACTCACGTTGCAAGGCGCGATCGAGAAGGCCATCAACAGCAACCCTGAACTCGCGGCGCTGCGAGAGCAGCGGAGCGCAGCCAAAGCCGAGCTGCGGGAAAATCGGGGCAACCTCCTGCCCCAAATCGGCGTCACCGGCGCTTTCGACTGGATCGATCCCGACATCGCATCGTCGTTTCTCAACGCGGAGCGAACGATTTCGGTGGGCGGGAGCGCTGAACAGGTGCTGTACTCTCCGACCGTATTCAACGCCTACTTCGCGCAAAAGAGGGTCGTTCGGGCTCGAGAGCAAGCTGTAGCCACCGGGCGTCTCGACCTCGTGCTGGAGGTCATTCAAGCGTACCTGCAGGTATTGCAGACCGAAGCCGTCGAACGCCTCAACCGCGAAAACCTGATGCGGGTACGCACCAATCGGGCCCTCGCCGAGCTACGCGTGGAAATCGGGGCCTCCGGCAAACAGGACATCGCCCGGTGGGACATTGAACTGGCGGAAGGCCGAGCCGACACCATTCAAGCGAGCGCGACCCGCAACCAGGCTGAGATCAACCTGAATCGCACCATGGCCGCACCCTCTGAACAGTCGTTTACCACGGTCGATCCTGCCAAACACACCGACCTGCTGATCATCGATCCACGCGCGCGTAAGTACATACAAGACCTTCGCTCGTTCAAGATCTACCGAAGTTTCATGGCGCAGGAGGCGCTCAATAACTCACCGGAACTCAAGCAGTTCGACGCCGAAATCGAAGCTCAAGACAAATTGATCGAGGGCAACTTGCTGCAGCTCTACATTCCCACCGCCGTCACGTCCTTTGGGGTCACCAACGTGCTGGACCGGTCCGGTGTGGGTGGATCCCCGCCTGACCCCACATTTGGGATCCCACGTGACGATTTCACGTGGCGGTGGGGGGTCAACTTGAATTTCACACTGTTCGACGACATTCGATACGGGACCATCGAGCGGTTAAGGCGCACCCGCGCTCAGATCACCGCCCAGCGGCAGGACACGGCCAACCGTATCGAGCAACGGGTTCGCAGCGCCCTGCATCAACTCAGTGCCTCTTCGGCGGCGGTCGACCTTCGCCGGGACGCGGTCGCAGCATCGCACGTCAACCTCGACGCGGTCACCGCGTCATACCGCCAAGGCACCATCAACATCATCACGCTGATCGATGCGCAGAACCAAGCCCTCAGCGCCGAGATCAACGAAGCCAACACGCTGTACCAGTACCTATCCGACTATGCCGCCGCCGAACGCGCTGGCGGCCGCTTTCTTCTCCTCGAACCACCCGAAACCCAGAATGACTTCTTTGAACGCCTCAATGCGTACTCGGCCGAGATGATTCGTGCCGAGGCTCAATAGGAGAGCTTCGATGACCCGAACCTCGATGATGTCCAACGCCCCTCTTACCTGCGCCGCTCTGTTGGTCGTCTGCTCGGCCGTCGCGGCCTGCTCCGAGCCCGCGACCGAGGGTCCGCCGGTTTTGAGGGCCGTCCGATACACGGTCGTGTCAGAGACCCAGGAAGACCGCCAACAGATCTTCAGTGGTTCTCTCGCGGCCGGCAACCAGAGCCAGCTATCCTTCCAGGTCGGCGGCCGTATTCAGAAGTTGCCGGTCCGGGCCGGTCAACGACTGAAGAAAGGGGCCATCCTGGCGGAGCTCGACCCGACGGACTTCGAACTGCAATTGCGAGAGGCCCGGGCCAACGTCGCTCAGGCGCGCGCACAGTCCGAGAACGCCAACTCTGACTACCAGCGGATCCGCCGCTTGTACGAGACCCGGGGCACGTCCCAGCAGGACCTCGACTCGGCCCGTACCGGTCGTGATACGGCCCGTTCGGCCTACATCGCCGCGCAGGAGACGCTCGAACAAATCAAGCGTCAGCTCGGGTACACCAAGCTACGAGCGCCGGCGGGCGGTACGGTCAACGCGGTGACCGCCGAGGTCAACGAGGTGGTCTCCCCCGGGCAGCCGATCGTCTTGCTGCAGGTCGGTGAGGAGCTCGAGGCATCCGTCGACGTGCCCGAGGCTTTCGTTCAGCTCATCAGCATCGGCGACCCGGCTAAGGTCGAAATCAAGGCGCTGTCCGCGACCGTCGACGGGGTGGTGCAGGAGATCGGCGTGGCCGAACGGGGCTCCGGCGTCTTCCCCGTAACCATCAAGCTGACGTCCGACCCCGAGAAAGCTCGCCCGGGCATGGTGGCCGAAGTGACCCTGACGCCCCAACAAGAGGAGCAGGCGATCCCTGAGGGCTTCAAGCTACCGTTGACCGCGATCGGCGAAGACCGGGACGGGTCGTTCGTATTTCGAGTCGAAGGCGAGCCCGGCGGCGCCGGAAAAGTAGTTCGCCAGCCTATCAAGATCGGGCGGCTGTCGGCTGATGGCATTTACGTGCTGGAAGGCGTGTCGGAAGGTCAGCGCGTCGTCACGGCGGGGGTCAGCCGCATTCAGGACGGACTGCAAGTCATGATCCCAGCCCAGCCGAGCCAAGGAGAAACGCTGTGAGTCTGACCCAAGGGGCGCTTTACAACAACCGCATCACGCTCGCCGTTCTCTTCATCCTGCTGTATGCGGGCGTCACCGCGTATTCGTCGCTGCCCCAGCAGATGGATCCGGGCTTTACGGTTCGAAACGCGCAGGTCGTGACCCGTTTCCCGGGCGCCAGTCCCGAGCGGGTCGAGCAGCTGGTCAGCGACCCGATCGAACAGGCCATTCAGTCGATGCCGGAGCTCGATTATGTTGAGAGCACCAGCCGGACCGGGGTCTCGATCGTCGTGGCGGCGATTCGCGAAGAGTTCAAGGACGTGCGTCCCATCTTCGATTCGCTTCGACGCAAGGTGCAGGCGGTCCAGTTACCGGCGGGCGTCTCCGAACCTCAAATCAATGACGAGCTGGGCGACATCTTCCCGATCATCTTTACGATGAGCGCCGACGGATTCTCCGACCGAGCGCTCAAACAAATCGCGAAGGACATTCGGGACCAACTGCTGCAGGTCGATGGCGTCGGCAAGGTCGATATCCTCGGGGAACAGGAAGAGCGGGTCTTCGTCGAGTTCAACGATTCCCGTTTATCGCAGCTCGGCCTGACCCCGGCCCTCATCCAGCAGAGTCTTCAGGCCCGAAACATCATCCTCCCGGGGGGGCAGGTGGATATCGGGCCCGAGGCTCTCGTGCTCGAGCCCAGCGGCAACTTCGACACCATCGAGGACATCCGTCGCACCATCTTACGGATGCCGAACGGCCGACTGACGTACCTCGAAGACCTGGCCACGATCCGTCGTGGCTACGTCGATCCGCCGAAGGGCGTCGTCACTTCCAATGGATATCCGTCGATCGCTTTGGCCATCAATATGAGTGACGGCAATAATCTGGTGGACCTGGGCGCCGAAATGAAGACCTTCTTCAAGGACCTCGAGCGCAGCTATCCCCACGGGATCGATTTCCAGGTCGCTTATTTCCAGCCTCAAAACGTCGAGTCCAAGGTGGACGACTTCGTCGTCAACGTGCTGCAGGCGGTGGGCATCGTTCTGGTCGTCATGTTGTTCACCCTCGGGCTTCGGACGGGGCTCATCGTCAGTGCGCTCATTCCCTCGGCGATGATCATCACCATCTTCGTGATCAGCTTGTTGGGAGAGACGATCAACCAAATGAGCCTGGCCGCTCTGATCATTGCGCTCGGGCTGCTGGTCGACAACGCGATCGTCGTTTCAGAGTCCATCATGGTCTCCATGGGCAAAGGAACGCCGGTCACGAAGGCCGCCATCGAGAGCTGCAAAGAACTGCAGATACCCTTGCTCATCTCGTCTTTGACCACGGCGTCCGCGTTCCTACCGATCTATCTGGCCGAGTCGGCGGTGGGTGAATACACGGCTGCCCTGTTCGTCGTCGTATCCACCACCCTGCTGGTGTCGTGGCTCCTTGCGCTGACGATGACTCCGCTTTTGTGCCAGAGCTTTATGCGGGCACCAAAAGCGACCGACGGCGACGAATTCGACAGCTTGTTCTACCGTTTGTATCGCGGCACGCTGCGATTCGTCCTTCGCTTCCGGCTGCTTTCACTCGCCTTCGCGATCGCCATGTTCTTCGGTTCCCTGCCGCTGTGGGGCTACGTGCCCAATATCTTCTTCCCGGCCCAAGAGGATCCATTCTTCCTGGCTGCTTTCAATCTACCACCGGGCACGAGCATGGACGCGACCATCGACATGTCGAAGAAGATCGACCGATACCTGGAAGATGAGCTCAAGGTTGACCGGTCGGGCGAGGAGGAAGGCGTCGTGTCGTGGACGGCCTTCATCGGAGAAACGCCGCCCCCGTTCACCCTCGGCTACTCGCCGTCACCATCGCTCGGCGGCTACTGCGAGTTAATGGTGAACGTCACCTCGGTCGAGGCTGCAAAAGCGGCGATGGCCAAGCTCCAAACGTTCGCTCTTCAACAGCTCCCCGACGTCAAGACACACATTCGAATGCTCTCGGCCGGCCCCCCGGTCGACAAGCCCGTGCAGGTACGGATCTCCGGCAGCGACATGACGAAGATCTACGCGATCGTCGACAAAGTGCAGGCCCAACTGCGCCAGATGGACGGTGTACGCAACATCGCCGACGACTGGGGGGCCCGCACCAAAAAGCTGAACGTCACGATCGACAACGAGCGAGCGCTCCGTTCTGGTGTATCCCATCAGGACGTTGCCAACAGCATGCAGACGTTCGTCAGCGGCATGACCACGACGCACTTCCGAGAGGGAGACGAGAGTATCCCCGTGGTCATGCGGTCGGTGTCGGAAGAGCGCCGTAATCTGGATCGTATCCGCACGCTGTCGGTGTATTCGGGGCAGGAGCCACGACCGCTTTCGCAGGTCGCCGCGCTCACCCTGGGCATTGAGCCGGCATCGGTGCTTCGGCGCGGTCGGGCCCGTACGGTGACCGTCGAGGCGGAGGTCGCCGAAGGAACGACCGCCGCCTCGGTCTTCACCGCCCTTCGGCCTTTCCTCGAAGAGGAGAAGAAGACGTGGGCGCCGGGGTACCGATGGGAATACGGAGGCGAATTCGAGAGCAGTCAAAAGGCGAACGCCAGCATCAACGCCAAGCTCCCGGTCGCGGGCATGGCCATCTTGCTGCTGCTCATTTGGCAGTTCAACTCGTTCCGCAAGACGCTCATCGTCCTGTCCTCGATCGTCCTTGCGCTGGTCGGAGTCGTGTTGGGGCTGATCGCGTTTAAGAGCACCTTTGGCTTTATGACCCTGCTCGGCGTCATCTCGCTGGCCGGGATCGTGATCAACAACGCGATCGTCCTCATCGACCGTATTCGTATCGAGATCGACGACAACGGGCTTCCTCCCAAGGAAGCCGTCATCTCTGCGGCGCAGCAACGCCTTCGGCCCATCTTGCTTACGACTGCGACCACCATCGCTTCCCTCATCCCGCTCTACCTGACGGGGGGGCTCATGTGGCAGCCGATGGCGGTCGCGATCATGGCGGGTCTGCTGTTTTCAACGTTGCTCACCCTGCTGTTCGTACCGCTGCTGTATTCGATGTTGTTCCGCGTTCCGAAGCCCGACTGACGCCTTCACCCAGGTGGACCGTCGAGTTCGGTCCATTCGAATCTGTCTGCAGGCTGCAGCCGGCCGCACAGTCAGGCCCCCCAACGATCAGTGGTGAGGGGCTGATTGTGCCTCTTTCCGAAGAGCCAACCCTCGCCGAGACTCATCGCTCGATGTTCTTGCCCCGAAACCTGCTGATGAGGGCTGTTGAGAGACCTTCTTGCTCGGGAAACTGTGGACCTGCATGACGCCCTTCGATCAGGGGCGTACAAGCAACACATGACCACCCGGCTTTCGCTATACGCGTGGAGCACTCCGAACGGCCAAAAGCCGCTCATCATGCTCGAAGAGCTGGGTGTTTCATATCAGCTATACGGCGTCGATATCGGGCGTGGTCAACAGTTGACGTCACGTTACCTTGACATCAATCCGCTTGGCAAGATCCCTACGCTCATCGACGAGCGGGATGGCGAAGAAGTCAAAATTTCAGAAGCCGGCGCCATTCTGATGTACCTCGCAGAGCGGGAACGACGGTTCTTGCCTGAGCGAGGGAAGGCGCGAATCGATGTCCTTCAATGGCTGATGTTCCAGATGACCACGGTGGGCCCGATGCTCGGCGAGGCCAATCACTTCCGGAAGTCCGTCCCTGAACCAATCCCCTACGCCATCGAACGTTACCTCAGCGAAACTCGACAGGTATTCAGCCTGGTCGACCGACAGCTTGCGAGCCATGAATATATCGCCGGGGAGTACTCGATCGCCGACATGGCCCTTTACCCATGGCTCAATGTGCCCGCTTGGTACGGGCTCCGGGCCGTCGACTTTCCGAACGTCGTTCGCTGGAGCTACGCGCTGAGAAATCGGCCCGCGATTCGAAAGGCGCTCGGTACGTCCTTCATCGCTGCCAACTGGGAAGAGTCTTCGCTCGCCGTGTAGCCGCCTGCGGACGAAGTCGCGGCCCTTGCCTGATGCTAGGCGCTTTTTGACCGTTCCGCGGCTGCGACGGACTGTTCTTCCACGGACAGCGCTGGAGCCGTCGTCAAGCGCACGATCCGGCCTGCCGGCCACAAGACATATCGCGGGGGAAACGTGCTCACGTTGCGGGCCGGTCCCTCGTCGGTCATGACCGTCACTCGCCGGCGATAGACCTCATCTCCGATCTTGGCCGCCGCCAAGGCGAAGACCAGCGCTGCCCACCACTGGCCGGTCAGACGTTCCAAAGCGCCCCCCAACACCGCGACGAGCCCCCAGATCAACCACCGCCCGACCACCCAGCGTCGATGAGCGCCGGTCGGAACGATGCGGTCTTCCTCGGTCAAAGGAAGACTCGACGGTTGGCTGGGCCACTCGGTGTGGCCCAGCGCGTGCTCCGCCACCGGCCGCGTCGGTGCTTGCTCGCCGGACATCAACAGCTGGCGACCGGGCGGCGGTCGGAGCGCCGGCGTTTCGGCTCGAATAATGAACGAGGCGATGTCCGCCCACATGGCCTCGAAGCGCTCCCGGTTGAAGCCGCTGGCCGAAGCGAGCCAGTCGAAGTGAGGCGGGTCGCCGGTGGGATCGCTGAAATAGCCGACGACGTCGAGGTGGTCGGCGATGGTCGCGTGCAATAACTCCCCCCAGACTTGAGAACGAGTCGGAACGATCCCATCGTTCGCGTCCCAGCCCGGCACGACCCCGAAAGCCGCCCCCAGCAAGCCGTCTTGCCCGGGCGCTCGAACATCAGCCCGACGCGCCGGCATCCCCCGACACAGCCGATGGATGGCCGTGTAGACCGCATGGGTCGCCTGCGCGTAGGGATCGAGACCGGCTTTCCATGCGCTCCCTACGCCCGGGGGGCGCCCCCAAGAGACCGCACACCCGTATCGAACGCCCGGCCGGTCCGGCGTCGATGCATTGAAGACCTCCAGTCCGTCAGGGGTGAGCTGAGGAAGAAGCCCCTGGTCCACCTGGACCTGGGTCAAGAAGTCTTCCAGCTGGGCCTGACGCTCCGGCGAAAAATCGGAAAGGAGCTGGTCGTGTAGTCGGGACACCGCGCTCGGATTGATCCTTCGGCCCGCCCGGACCCGGTCGAGCATACTCGCCAGCCGAAGAATGGTCACGACCGGCACCCGCCCGCGCCGGAGGAGCGCGATCGAGAAGAGCGAAAAGACCTGTAGGAGGTTTTGGGCGAATCGTCCCGCGAAGAACGACACCAGCGGCGTGCCCCGATGCGGGGTCGATATGCATACGACCGACCTCACCCGGCGTGCACAGGCTTCGACGTCGACATTGGTTGGCAGCGAGACGGCCGGCGTCACCATGAGCCGAGCGTCGAGGCCCCCAGTGGAATGGCCGACCAAATGGAACCGTTCGCCGCCCTCCAGAGTCAGACGGTGAACGTGCTCGGCGAGCCGCGCGGCCCGATAGGGCAGAGAAGCGGTCGGATCCGTGGCCACCACCGAAACCTCGATCGACACCTCGTTGCGGCGAGCGGCCCGCTTCAGAACCGGTTCGACGTGCGCAAAGTAGGGCAGCTCTCCCAACGACGTGAACCCGAAGAACCCGGGGACCAGGACGATGTGCTCCGATGTGCGGGTCTCCTTGGGCATCCGGGTTTCTTTGACCCGTCGCATTATAGACTCGTCAACACCTCCCTTCCTTCGTTGCGAAACGGAGCATCGGTCGTTGCGTCCTGAAACCTCGATCGCGGCCGGCGTAAGCGACGGTAAGCAACTCGGACGCCGGTGACCCGAAAATGAGGATGGTCAAGCGCATGCAGTACCCGATTGGTCGCCCCGCTCTCCCCTCGGTCTTCGTCGACCCTGGCCACGTACGCCCTGAACTGGAGGCGCTGTGGCACGTCCTCGACCCGTTGAACGCGCCCTGGTCCGATGGCGGATTCGAAGATGTTTTTGCTCGCCTGGGGCCCAATCTGGCCCGTTCCAGCCTGTTCGCCCCCGCCTCCCAAGCTGTCGCTCCCGGGAGCCCATCCGGCGGCGAAATCTCACCGGCTTGGCTAGCTCAGATCGGTCGAACGCGACAGCAGCTTCACGCAATGGAACCACGGGGTCAGCGCGTCGCCC
Source organism: uncultured Myxococcales bacterium (assembly GCA_964519665.1). GTDB lineage: Bacteria > Myxococcota > Kuafuiibacteriia > Kuafuiibacteriales > Kuafuiibacteriaceae > JANQQN01. Next base: position 3,625 of record CAZFIV010000033.1, on the reverse strand, counting down.
ATCTCGACGCACCCTGGGGGATGACGGAGCTGACCCCCGAGCAGGCGGCGGCGCTTCTGCGGTTACTCGTGATGTACCTGCTGTCAGGGGGCGGCGCGTCTCGCCAGCCGAGCACTCACGGAGGCGCGATTCCGGGCTCAGGCGGTCGCGCGGGAGGCGGTGGCTTTCAACCATCGGCGCTGGCCCCCGGAAGGTTCGTCGGCGTCCCGACCCAAAGTGGGCGCGATCTGGGCGCGCTGAGCCCGTTCGACCCGGGGGCCGTCGGTGCCGACGGCGCCGGGGTCACCCCACAGCAACTGCGGCAGATCGCGCCCAACCTCTCGGCCGGGCGGGCCGCCGAGCTCACCCCGCACCTCAACCGAGCGATGGCCGAAGCGGGCATCACCACTCGACGCCAAAAGGCCGCCTTCATCGCTCAGCTCGCGCAGGAGTCCGGAGGCTTCAAGTACTTCGAAGAGTTGGCGAGTGGGGCCGCCTACGAAGGTCGACGCGACCTGGGCAATACTCGACCCGGAGATGGTCGTCGTTTCAAAGGACGGGGTCCTATCCAGTTGACGGGCCGAGCCAACTATCGGGCGGCGGGCCGCGCTCTCGGTCTCGACCTCGAGAATAATCCTGAACTCGTGTCGCGGCCGGACGTCGGGTTCCGAGTGGCCGCTTGGTACTGGAAGTCGCGCGGCCTCAACAGTATCGCCGAGTCGGGCAATTTCCGAGAGGTCACCCGACGGATCAATGGTGGGTACAACGGCTTGGCCGTTCGCGAGCAATACTACCGGCGCGCGTTGGGCATCGTCTGAATCAACCTTCGGGCGAGAAAGGGTGGCCGACCAGCTCTTCGGAGACCCGCCACAGGCGCTCGGCAACCGCGTCGTCCAGCGCTGCCGCGCTCGGGGTCATCAACTCGGGATATCCTCGCGCACCGAACATCGTCTTGGGGCCGACGTACCCTCCGCCGGGCACGGCAGGATCGACCACGGCTCGCAACGTCGGCAAGGCCCCCATCTGCGGCGACTGAGCGACCAGCCGATTGGTAATCTGTTTAAAAAAGAAGTTCTCGAGCGGGTTGTTGGACCGTCCCTGCAACTCGGTGGACGCGTAGCCCGGGTGGCATGCCACGGCGCGGGACTCGACCTGCTCTTCTTCGAAGAAGCGCTGCAGCCGCCGGGTGAAGAGGATGTTGGCAAGCTTGCTCTGCATATACGCGCCCCACCGACTATAGCGACGCTCCCCCATCAGGTCGTCGAAATCGATCCGCCCCTGTCGATGGACCTCGCTCGAGACACTGACCACCCGACTGCCGGGCGTCTCCCGGAGGCGAGGCAACAGTCGCGAGGTCAGCGCAAAATGCCCGAGATGGTTGACGCCGAACTGCATCTCGAAGCCCTGTCGAGTCTCGAGCCGCGGCAACGCCATGAGGCCCGCGTTGTTCACAAGCCCGTCGAGGCGCTCGTGCTGGGCCCGGTAGGCGTCGGCGAAGGCCGATACGGACTCGAGGTCGGCGAGGTCGAGCGGCATCAACTCGACCTCGCCACCGGCACGTCGGATTCGGTCTCGAGCGGCCTCTCCTCGCTCGAGACTTCGACAAGCCATGACGACCCTCGCGTTGAGCCCTGCCAACATGCGGGATACTTCATATCCGATGCCACTGTTGGCGCCGGTGACGACAAATCGGCGTCCGGCCTGATCGGAGGCATCCGCCTCGGTCCACTTCGTCATCGATACCTTCCTAGCCCGCGGGCCGCACACTCCGAAAACCAACGTAGCTTGCGCGATAGAGCGGCGGTCGCGCCATCCGTTCGTAGGTTCTCAGCGACTTTTCGTCGAAGAACCATGAGCCCCCGCGCAGCACGAACGTCGAGTCTTGGGTGCGAACCGTATTGCGAGGATTGTGCATGGGACCGGTCGCGTAAAACGACTCGTCGTACACATCCTGACACCACTCCCAAACGTTGCCCGCCAGGTCTTCGATGCCGAACGGAGACGCGCCCTTGGGGTGCTCGCTGACTTCGGTGGTCCCGTGTTGCTTGCGGCCGAAGTTCGCATACTGGTCGTCCGGCTTCGTCTTGCCCCACGGATAGCGGCGGCCGTCGGTCCCTCGCGCCGCCTTCTCCCACTCGGCCTCCGTGGGTAGTCGCTTGCCGGCCCACTTGCAGTATGCGAGCGCGTCGACCCGCGCCACGAAGACGACCGGATGATCTTGTAAGCCCGGCGGACAGACCCCGTGCCGCCAGTGCGCCAAAAAGCGGTGTGCTTCAGGGTCGGACGGGCGGTATCCCGTGACTTCGAGAAAGCGTGCGAACTGGCGATTCGTGACTGGGTAACGGTCCATATAGAAGGCTTCGAGAAACACCCGGCGCCGGTCCGGGCCCATCTTGAAAGCGCCGGCCGGCACCACGACGAGCTGATAGCCGTCCGGTTCGTCGAGCGTCGACGGAAGGCCAGCCGACGTCCCGGGCACCGAGACCGGTCGGTCAGCGTCCACCACCGCCAGCTCAAGCGCTTCCGCAAACTCGCCGCAGGACTGCGGACGCTCCGCGGGGTCCTTGGCCAGGGCCTTCATCACGAGCGCTTCCAGGGTCGCGGGAACGTTTTCTCGCAGAGGACCCAAGGCTGGCGGCGGAAGACGCACGTGAGCCATCATCATGCCCCAGTGGTCGTCGAACGTGAACGGCACGCGGCCGGCGACCATCTGGTACAGCACGACGCCCAGAGCGTAGATGTCGGCCCGATGGTCGACCTGGTCGGGCGCGGTTATCTGTTCGGGCGACATGTATCGACAGGTCCCCAGGAGGGCTCCCGTCACCGTATACCGGGTGCCAGCGATGACCTTCGCGACCCCAAAGTCCACGATCTTTGGGTGCAGGCGCGTTTCGCTCGAAGCAAGCAGGATGTTGTCGGGCTTCAGATCGCGATGGACGATACCTTGCTGATGGGCTTCACCGACGGCCTCGAGAATGTCCACCATGAGAGGGCACAGAACCTCGTAGGGCATCTGTCCCCCCCATTCGGCCAGATGCTGCTGCAGAGTGGGACCGTCGACGAACTCCATCACGAAGGCGAGGAGATCCGGCGTCTCGACGAAGTCGTAGACCTGCACTACGTTGGGATGGATCCAGCTGCGCATGAGATCGACCTCGCGCTGGAATCGCCGTCGAATCCCAGGGTCTCCGAGCAGATTGTTGTGCAGAGCCTTCACCGCGACCGGGCGCCGCAACACCTCGTCGAACGCCCGGTAAACTACACCCATCCCTCCTTCGCCCAGAACCGGCCCCACAACATAGTGTCGACCCACCCGCATTCCGGGGGACAACAGCCGGCGAGGGCTCATGGCGGGCAAAGCGCCAGGAGCGGTCGTGCCCTCGCCGCTCACGATCGTGTCCGCGAGACCCGGACTCGGATCAGGACGCGCCGCGGGGAGGGGCTGAGCGACCCCGCACCGATGGCAAAAGCGCGCATCCACCGGCAGCGCCGCTCCGCAGGCGTTGCACTGGCGCTCTTCGCCCACGAACCGGCTTTACCACGGCCCGGACCGGGATCGTACCTCCGCCCGAACTCCCGTGAAGCCCTCGGTGAGCTAGGAGACTTGCTCCGAGCGAAGCGTGACAAAGAAGCGGACTTTGGGCGC
>CAZFIV010000032.1:0-62234 GCA_964519665.1 uncultured Myxococcales bacterium | reverse complement strand
GACGGGGTGAGAACCAGCGACAATAGTGCGATCCAAGTGAATCGGCGCTCTAGTTCTGCGCATGGCGCTTGGAGTGTACGACGAAGCCCCCCGCCGACGGCTTGGCGAGAGTAAAAATCCGCCATCGAGCGCCCGCGTGACCGCGCCCCCGTTGGTGGCGGTCCTCGGTCGCGATTGCTAAAGTACGAATATGCCGGTCGAAGATTCCGTCGGCCTGCGGGTCACCTTCCTCGTCGGCATGCTCGCCGCGATACCCGCGATCATGGCCCCCTGGAGCTTCGCCGTCGCCCAATCCACGCCCCCGCCTTCCGCGACCCCGGTCGTCCTCGACGCGGTCCAGCATGAACAGGCCACTTTCGAGCGCCGCTTTGAGGCTTTGAAGCGAAAGGTCTCGCTGTTCGAGGTTCGGATGCCCACTGAGCAAGCCCCCAACCCAGGACCCGGGGCCTCGGAAGAAACGCCCAACCCAGCGTTGCTCCTGCTACCGGGCTCCGGTCTCGTCCCGATCGCCGCCGGACGTGCGGACATCTACACCCCACCCCTTCTTTCGCCCGACGACGTGCAGTCGGTCGTTCAGGAGCACGGCGCCGACATCCGAGCGTGTTACGGGTACCAGCTCCGAAAGCACCCGGGGTGGGCCGATAACCTCATCCTCGATCTCGCCATCCGGCGCACCGGTCGGGTCACTGAGGTGAGCATCGCTCCGCGTCGAGTTCGAAGCGCCCCCATCGGTCGCTGTTTGATGCGAATAGTCCCCCGGTGGCGCTTTCCGCGGTTCACCGGCGAAACCGGAGACGGCATCACCCAGGAGGTGATCACCGTCAGCGTTCCGTTCCACTTCGGTCGCCGCTGACACATTCGAGCTTCGGAGTCTGAAACCATCCGCCCCACCGCCGATGGAGCAGTCAGCGTTCTGCTTCGCATACCGGAGGTGAGTGTAGATGGGTTTTGCGGTCGTGAATATTTTCGGGCTCGAGAGCTTCGCGGGTCTTTGGCCAGTGCTGCTGGTCTACGGCGCGGCGCTGGCGGTCGCGGCTCGTCTTTCGGCGTGCAAGGTTCGCCACGCGCTGATGGCGACCGTGGGCCTGGCCGGACTGGCCACGGGGGCCGTAGTCAGCACATTCTATGCCCCGACGAAGCCTCCGGCCCCCCATTCCGAGGCCGCCGGGTCCATCGGGCGGTGGAAAGTCGCGGTCACTCGGGCCGCCGAGCGCGTCGACCGTCGTCGAGAAGTCCTCGCCGATTACATTGACGAGAATCTACCGCACATTCCACAGATGCTCCACGCACACTGCAGAGAGCTACAAGATGCCCTGGCCACCCGCGGACTCCTGTGCATCGACGTCGACCCCGACACGCCGCGCCCGACGGTCTCGGTCCACAGCGACCCGAAAGCGGTCGCCTTGTGGAACGCCTACCGAAGCGCCAAGAATGACCTCGATCGGCTGGTCTCGGCCCATCGAGAGCCAAAGCTCTGAATCCGGGAGCGCCCTCGGCTCTCACTCGCCCGCGTCCAGCCGGTTACGAAGCCCAGCCCGCCGCGTACAGCGGCAGCGCGGTCGACCGAAGTCGGGTCAGCTGATACGGCAACCGCACCGCGTGGTCGCCCTCCTCGCCTTCGAGGTATCCGAGGAACGCGTCAGACGCCCCCATCTCGGCGAATCGCTGAGCCTTGCGTCCGAGCAGCACCGCCTCTCGCCCTTCGGTTAGAATCGATGGGTCTCGGGGCCGGACGGTTTCGACGATCATCGCCTGGTCTTCGAACGTCAGCACCCGCGCCGAGTGCGGAAACGCAACCGGAGAAGCGGTCAGGACCTGATAGAAGCCGGTCGTGAGCGGTCCACTCTTCACCGCGGTAATACGGTGTGCGTGATGGTGACCGCAAAGATAGGCGCGGACGCGAGGGTGCCGCGTGAGCATCTCGACGACCTCTTCGTGGTTGCGAACGAGGTAGTCCTGAGGCCACGTTTCGAAGCGATAGGGCTCCCAGCAGGGCACCAAAAGATGGTGCCCGAGCACCACGATGTGTTTTTCGGAGGCTTCCGCCAATTGATCGGCCAGAAACGCCAGGCCGTCGGCGGGAACGAAACCTCCCGGAGAACCCACCAAAGTGGTGTCGAGTCCGATGACCCGAACGTTTCCGACCACATGACTGAAACCTGGCAGGTTGGGGGCCACCCCCCGATCGGCCACCCGTCGCTGAAAGACCGCTTTCGTGATCCGGCCCGGTCTCGGATGGCTCGCCTCGTGGTTGCCGGGAATGCACCGCCAATCGACCCCGTCGGCCGACAGCCGGGTCGCGAGGGCGAGAAACGCTTCGAGGTCGCGTTCGCCGGAACCTCGATTGTCGATGTTGTCGCCGCCAAACAGAACGCAATCCGCCTGACTTTGGGTCACCTGGTCCAGAACGTCTTTGAGGATTTCAACGCTGCGGTGCTTGAGGACCGTGGTGGGGCGCCCATCGAGGGTCGTATGGGTGTCCGTGATGTGAGCGAGTCGCGTCCATCCCGCCGCTGTCGTTCTCATCGACGTTCCCTCCAGATCATCGACGTTCCATCCGGGCGCCCCGAAAGACGCGTTAGGATCGTCACGGTACCCCGTTCAAGCCCCTGCGGGTACCCCTAAATGAACTTCGAACGTTTTGATGGCCGCGGCCGCGCGTTGACATGGTCCAGCGCTCGGCCAACGCTGGGCTTCAGATGAGCTTCGCCGCGTTGCGTCTAAGCCTGACCGCCACCTGTCTTGCGCTGGTTTGGGGCTCGTCGGGGTGTGCCAGCAAGGTTGCGCCTCTGGCCCAAAATTCTCCGGGCCCATTCATCAAGCTGGCTCAACGCGAGATGGTCGTACTCGTCCACACCGACTCGGCCCTCTCCTTCGCCGAGCAGGATGTGTTTATCAGCACACTTCTCGAACGACTGAACACGATCTACGGCGCCCCGGTCTCGGCTCGACGCCAGCCGGCGCTGTTCAGGAGCATCGCACCAGAGGACCTCGCCGAGTTTGCGCTCGCCGGGATCGACGACGCCGTGGTGGTCGAAGCATCCTTCTCGGCCGGCGTCGACAGCCCTCTTCACAGCCGAGTCCGAGTGATCAATCTCGCTCAGCTGGTCACGACGGTGGACGTCACCACTCCGGGCGTGCGGGCCGGCCGGGGGCCGGACCGAGGGCAGCGATTGGCGGAGACCGTGGCGCGTCGCCTCTCTCAACGATGGACCGACCCGGGCGCGGCTCCGACCATGGATCCGCTGCGGGCCGCTGACCGACTCGCCGACAATCAGGCCTGCCGAATGGCGGTCCGCATCTATGAGTCGGTCCTGCCGGAGCGACGACCGACCACCGTGGTCGATATGGCGAGCTACCAGGCGACTCAGGAGCGATACGACCGATGCCGCGAGGAGGTGCGGCTCGCCGACCTGCTCGCCGAAGACGCGCGGGCGACCTTCTCTCTCGAGATTGACGCGGAATCCATGGCTCCGCGGATCGCCAAGGCGATGCAGGACGCCCTGCCGGAGTCCGGGCTGACCGAGGCGCTGCCCAGATGGACGAACAAGCCGGCTTCCGTTCACGCCGAGCCCGGCTTCCTGTCCTTGGACTTTCGCTACGATCCGGCCCCCTACCGAGCGGCGACCGCTAGGCGCCCCCAGTACGAAAGCCGCGGCCAGCCGATCTTGTACCTCGACCCGTTCCTCGCCCTGATCGACGGACTGGTGGCGCTTCGGGAAGCCGCGATCGCCCGCCTGCCCCCGTATGACCGGCTCAACCTCCGCGAACTGCAGACGCAGATCCGGTTTCATCGCCTGCCGGATGACCGGATCACCTTGGTGTTCTCCGACCTCGACGGGCGGTTGCTCATCGCGGACAGCCTGCTCGTCAAGGTCGGATACCGCCCGGAGGTGAAGGTCGATTCGGTGCGCTCCGGGGTGTCTCGGTCGCTTCGATTCTGGCTCGGACCGCCGGAAGACGAGGCCGGCGACATCACCGATTACGGCCTCGTCTTCCGTTTCTTCGGCTTGGAATGATAGTCGTCAACTCTCCGTTGAGACCGATGCGTCATGACGTTATGAGCCCTACGTGACGGCAGAGCTCCCGATCCGGATTCGTGACCCCATCCACGGCACGATTCGCATCAGCCGCGCAGAGCTGAAGCTGGTCAACCATCCGGCCTTTCAACGGCTACGGTGGATCAAGCAGCTCGGGCTGGCCGACTTCGCATATCCTGGAGCAACCCACACTCGGTATGCGCACGGCCTGGGCACTCTCCACGTTGCCACGAATATGTTCGACGGGATTGTTCGCGACTACGCGTTGGGTCCGGCCGACCGGGCTCGCCTGCGGCAGACCGTCCGCCTGGCCGGCTTGTTTCACGACCTCGGCCATGCTCCTCTGTCCCACACCACCGAACAGTTCATGCCGTCGGTCGCCGAGCTCGACCTCGGACCGTGGCTACGGGGCGATCCCGCTCGGCAGGCGAGCCATGAAGACTACACGCTCAAGATCCTAACGGACTCCACCCTCACCCGGCTTATCGACGCTCGACTCGCCGACGAGGGCATCGGACCCGCTGACGTCGCCGCTCTCATCTCCGGCCGGGCCGCGTTCGAAACCTGGCCTGCATTCGTCATCGACGGCCGCGACTGGGGTCCGGTGCTCGCCCAGTGTGTCTCGTCGGAGCTCGACGCCGACCGGATGGATTACCTGCTGCGTGACTCGTACTTCGCTGGGGTACCCTATGGCCGCTACGACCTCGAGTGGTTGCTCGACCACCTCCGGGCGGTCGAAAAAGACGGGCGGTGTTACCTCGGACTCGAAGCTCGAGCCAGCTTCACTTTCGACGACTACCTCTTGAGCCGCTTTCATATGTTCCTGTCGGTGTACCTGCACCACACGCCGGTCGGATACGAGCTCATGCTGAATCGATACCGGCTCGACCCGGCGTGCGAGCTCCGCCTACCGTCCGACCCGGAGCGGTACCTCAACGTCGACGACGTCTTCCTGACCCATATGCTCCGAACGTCGACCAGTCCCTGGGCCCGCCGGATCGTCGAGCGTAACGCTTTTCGTCGCGTCTTCGAGACGCGCCAGGAGCAAGCCGAGGCGGCTTCGACGCCGGCTCACGGTGAGCTGCCACCGGCCCCCACCGAAGCCGCCGGTCATCCGCTCGAGCTGACCGCCGAAGCGATCGCCGAGGGCCTCGAGCACCGCGGCATCGAGACCCTCACTCATACCACTCGGGGGCGCCTGTCCAAATATGCGAGAGCTCCGGGCACGACCTCGGTCGACCCGACCGTATACGTCATCGACGCCGGCCAAGCGATCCCGGTCGCCGACTATACGCCCCTGTATCGCCGGTACGCTGGCGAGATCCTACTTCGGCGGGTATATGTCGCCCCGGAGCGGGTCGACGACGCCCTGGCCTACGCAGAACAAGTCGCCAACAAGTTCGGGCCCTCGGCGCAGGGCGCCCTCCGACGGCATGGCGAGCCTCAACTGAGCCTCGCATTTCCCGGGCCCGGTTCATGAGCACGCCCTGACGACTCCGTGCTAGACACCGGTTCATGACCATCATCATCGGTGCCGGTCCGGAGCCGGCCGCGCCGAACCCGCTGCCCACCGCCGACGTCGATCTACCGCCCCCTGCGTCCGTGCCGGAGAATCATCGGCTGCTCAACGATGCGCAGCTGACCAACCTTCTGACACACGACCATCCGCTGGTTCGAGCCTTCGCCATCGAGCAGGTCAGCACGCACCCGACCCCCGAACGCCTACGGATGCTCATCAGCCGATTCAGCGACGAGGATGAAGGCGTGGCCGTCGAGGCGATCACCACCGTTGACCGCGAGAGATTCGAGCCCGCCACTGATGCTTTGCTCGAGGCATTCGCGACGGCAACGGGCCATCGGACCGCGGCCCTCGCCGGCGCCCTCGCCATGCTGGCGCCGGAGCGACTTCTGGAAGCCGTGCAGGCTCGCGGTCGCCTCGATGACCGCGCCTACCGCTCCGTCGCCAGCGCACTCGCGCTCACCGGGACCGAACCGGTGCGCCGTTTCCTCGACAAGGCCCTCAACCGGTCCGGCGCCCTTGCCCCCGACCGCAAGAGCGCGCTGTACACGGCCGTTCTACTATCGGGCGACGTACCGCTTACCACGCGGGTCCTGACCAAAGCGGTCGACGACTCCAAACAAGAGGCGCCCGACGACTCGATGTATCCGAGCCGCGCCGCCATGGCCACGATCGCTGGCCTGCCGGCCACCGCCGCCCGGTCGGACCCGAGTGGCGACATCCTCAAGCACAGCCGCACCATCGCGGAGCGTGACCTGAGACCGGCCCTCGACGAGGCGGAGTGGGAGGCCCTCGACGAAGCGTTCCGGCATGGGTACGCCGTCGAGATTCTCGGCGCGCTCGAACCGATCGTTACCCTCACCGACCATCCTGACGAGACCCGGGACGAACGCCCCGACGATGAAAATACGAAGAACCGCCGCGACGAACGCAGCAGCGCCCGGTCTCTCACTCGGCGCCGCCGCGGCCTGCTCACGGCGCTGATCGCTCGCGCCGACGATGTCGCCCATCTCGATGCCCCGTTCGCCGCGTTGTTCGTGGGCTTGGCGATACGCACGGCCGCGATCGCCATCGGCCCTCAGGTCGATGAGTCGAAGAGCGAAGGGATGACCGGTCTCGCTAAGATTCTCGAGGAAGAGCTCACACCCGCCTTCGCCGAACAGACCGAAGACGAGTGGAAAGCGCGATTCGCCCAGAAGTCGCCGCGAGAGATTCGGGGTATCGTGACCGTCGTGGTTCGCCAGCCGTTCCGCCGAACGGAGACGCTGGAGCGGATCTGCCGGGCTCTCACGACCGTCGGGCACGGTCGGGCATTGCTGGGTGCGCTCGCAGAGGTCGAAGCCGACACCGGTCTGTTCGAGTTCGCCGTGCGGGCGATGGCCGCCGACCCCGTCGCGGCGGAAGCGTTGGTCGTCGAAGTGCTGACGGAGACGCCGCTGCCCGAAGACGAGCTACCGATCGCCCTGCTGATCGGAGCCGTCGTGCGCACCGAACGGATCGGCGTCGCGCTCGGACGTCGCTACTACGACATCCGCCGCGTCGCGCGAACCGCGACGACGCAGGTCTTGTTGCGGATCGCCGATCCGCGCCTCACCCCGCTCCTCGAGAGCCGAGCGTTTGCCGACGAACCCGAAGAAACGGCTTGGATGGTGCTGGCCCTGATCGAAGGCCAGGCGTCCTCGCCGCGGCTCGAAGCCGCGCTGAAGCGCCACGCAGCTCACGAACAAGAGCAAGCTCGCGAGCACGGTGCCAACGACGATCACGAGCCGAAGCTCGAAGTCTTGCTGAAGTGTGAGGTGTGCGAAGAGACCCTGCGCTACCGCTTCGATCGGGCCTACGTCGATCCGGAGGCCAAAGACCAGATGGGCGACCCGGCATTCGTCGGTCCGATGGTGTGCAAGGCCTGTGGGACGGCCGACCGGCTGCAGCCGGTGCCCGAGACGGCGATGGTTCTGACCCAACACATGATGGCGTTCTTGCAGGCCGCTCAGGCGGGGCACCGGCCGACTCAGCCCCCTCTCGTGACCCCTGGTCAGACGAGACTCGGGGGGCGCAACGTTGGCCTCGCTGCGGCGCTGCGAAACCTCGACGAAGCGATCGCGGCCAACCCCGACAGCATCCGGACCCGCCTCCACCGCGCACGCACCCGAATGGTCTTGAAGCGCTCCGGTATCGAGGAAGATCTCGAAGCCGCGCAGCGCCTCGATCCGGACGCCGTCGAGGCCGACGCCCTGCGGGTCGCGGTCGCGATCCGCGACCGCGACTTCAACCGCGGAGCGGAGCTTGCGATCGCCACCCTCAAACGACTGAAGGCCCCACCGGAACCTCGTATCTACGACGCCGAAGACATCGACGAAGTGGTCGAGAATCTGGAGAACTACCTACTCGACCTCACCGAGATGGGCACCCCGCTCCCCGAGGACGTCGATCTTCGGGCCGCCCAGCGGCAGCGCGAGCTGGAACGCGCCGCGCTGCGCCAGGCCGAGCGGGAAGCCGCCGAGCGGTCGATGGAAGACGAGACCGCGCCCGAATCACCCCGAGGCTCGCAACGCGACTCGACGGCCGAACCCGAGGCGTCGTCAGAGCTCGTCGCGGCCTTCAAGACGGCCGGCCGCAATGACCCCTGCCCCTGCGGAAGCGGCAAGAAGTTCAAGCGCTGCCACGGCAAGTAAGCATCCGTGACGCTCGTAAGGCGAAGTAACTGGCCTGGATAGATCAAATCTGGGTCTTTCAATATGGGCCGATTCGCTTCGAAGATCACCGGATACATCATCGGATCGCCGTGATAGACCTTGGCGATGTGCGGGAGCGTATCTCCCTTCACCACGGTGTAGAACGTCGACCACGGGGACGGATGGGTGACCGTGGTCTGCTCCTCGACCTGGGCCACGCCCTGAAGATTGCCCATCAAAAGAATGAGTTTCTCGCGGTCGCTCTGGGTGGGCACCGCTCCCTTCACCGTCGCCCGCGCCTGGGGCGCGTCGAAGCTCACGTTGACCGAGTCGGCAGGGAGACCCAGTTCATCCAACAGCTGTGCGGCCATCGCCGATAGTCGGCGGCGGGTGCGCTCCGCCGAGGATTCGGGCCGACCGACCGCTAGCGAGGAACCCGCATCTCTCGGAAAATCGAAGATCGCCACGATCCCCGTCTCGGTCGATCAGAGCATGTACTTGATGCCCTCGAGGCGACTGAACTGGTTATAGATGTCGATCACCGCTTGGCTGCTCTCAACTTCGACCACCAGCGTGAGACTCTGATGGCGAGCACCGCTCGACTCGCGACGGGAGACTTGAGGGTCCGCGTCGGGCGCGACCGCTTTCACCGCCGCTACGGCGTTGGCCTGAAATTCTTCGGTGTTTTCACCGATCACCTTGAACATGAAGGGACCAGGGAATGTATGCATGGCGTCGAGTTTCTCTTTGAAGCGAGCGTCGTCGTCCATCGTACTCATGTGGGCACCATAGCAGGTCCGACAAGGCCTCTGGGGCCTCGAGATCGCTTCGGTGCGCGTCGTGTCGATCGCATGGTTCCCACCCCGACCTTTTGTGGGCGCGCCGCTTGTCGGTTCGATCAGCGGCGTTACATCTGTTCTCGACCGATGGGGAACGCCCCCGCGGCTCGCCATTCGCCGACGCCAGACCCGCCGCGCGCGATGTGCGCCAGGCGGCCGCTCGCGTCACCGCGAGCCTAAGCGGAGCACGCGCCGCGGACGTCTCCATCCGAAAGGACGAACACTAATGGGTAAGAAAATTATCGGCATCGACCTCGGCACCACCAACTCCGTGGTGTCCGTCATGAACAGCGGCAACCCGGAAGTTCTGGTGAACGACGAAGGGGCGCGAACCACCCCGTCCGTCGTTGCGTGGACGGACGGCGACGAAGTGCTGGTGGGCACCGTGGCCCGCCGGCAGGCGATCACCAATCCGACGAACACAGTCTACTCCGCCAAGCGCTTTATGGGGATGAAGTTCGATGACGTCGCCGCGGAAGCCGAGCGGGTTTCCTACGATGTAGGGCGCGCCGCCAACGGCGATGTACACATCAAGGTCCGCGGAAAAACCGTCGCGCCGCCGGAAGTGAGCGCGCACGTCCTGCGCAAGCTCAAGCGAGCCGCAGAGTCGTTTCTCGGTGAAGACGTAAGCGAGGCCGTGATCACCGTGCCCGCGTACTTCAACGACGCTCAGCGACAGGCCACGAAGGACGCCGGCCGCATCGCCGGACTTGATGTGAAGCGGATCATCAACGAACCGACGGCCGCTGCGCTGGCCTACGGACTCGACAAGAAGTCCGACGAAGTGATCGCGGTTTACGACTTCGGCGGCGGAACCTTCGACATCTCGATCCTCGAGGTGGGCGACGGCATCATCGAAGTGCTGGCCACCAACGGCGACACGCACCTCGGCGGTGATGACTTCGACCAGAAGATCATCGACTGGCTCGTCGCCGAGTTCCGTAAAGACAGCGGCATCGATGTCAGCAGCGACAAGATGGTCGTCCAGCGCCTCAAGGAAGCCGCGGAAAAGGCCAAGATCGAACTGTCGAGCAGCTTTGAAACGGAGGTCAACCTGCCGTTCCTGACCGCCGACGCTTCGGGACCAAAGCACCTGCAGGTCAAGCTGACCCGAGCCAAGTTCGAGTCGCTGGTGCAAGACCTCGTCGACCGCTCTTTCGAGAGCGTCAAGCGGGCTTTGTCCGACGCCGGCAAGGCGCCCAAGGACATCGACGAGATCGTGCTCGTGGGTGGGTCGACCCGAATCCCGCTGATTCAGCAGCGCGTCGAGTCGTACTTCGGCAAGGGTCCGAATCGTTCGGTGAACCCGGATGAAGTCGTGGCCATCGGCGCCGCGGTGCAGGGGGGCGTGTTGAGCGGCGACGCCAAGGACGTCGTGCTTCTCGACGTGACCCCGTTGTCCCTCGGTATCGAAACGCTCGGTGGCGTGTTCACCACCTTGCTGCCCCGGAACACCACGATTCCCGCGCGCCGGTCCGAGACCTTCTCGACGGCGGCGGACAATCAGCCGCAGGTCGAAGTGCATGTCCTTCAGGGCGAGCGCAAGATGGCCGGCGACAACAAGACGCTCGGTCGATTCGTTCTCGACGGCATTGCCCCCGCGCCGCGCGGGATGCCGCAGATCGAGGTGACCTTCGACATCGACGTGAACGGCATCGTCCACGTCTCCGCGAAGGATCAGGGCACCGGTAAGGAGCAATCGGTCCGAATCGAGGCGTCGTCCGGTCTGAGCGACGCAGAGATCGAGCGGATGGTGAAGGACGGCGAGGCCAACGCGGCCGCCGACGAGACTCGCCGCGAGACGGTTGAGGCCAAGAATCGGCTCGACCAGCTGACTTACCAGGTCGAAAGGACGATGGACGAGAACCAGAACAAGGTTCCGGTCGAAGTCGGTCAGTCGGTGGCGCAGGCGGTCGCCGAGGCGCGCGATGCGCTCAAGACCGACGACCTCGAGGCCTACAAGCGGGCCGAAGCGAACCTGCAGACCGCGTCGGGCAAGATGGCCGAGCATCTTTACGCAGCCACCAGTGAGTCGAATGACTCAACCGGCGGCGGTACCAAGGACGGCAACAAGAAGGACGACGACGTCATCGACGCGGACTTCACCGAAGCCGCCTGAGGCACTACGATGATTTTGAATGGAGTTCTTCGTTCCGCCTGATCCCGAGAAACGGCGGGGGCCTCGGGTCCCCGCCGATTTTCTCGTGCGGATCGAGGGCATCCATTCGGAATATTACCCGACCCGAGGCAACATCAGTCGCACCGGTGTGCTGCTGGAGTTGCCCTCGGCGCCGGGCTCGCCCGGCGACATCGAGCTTCTGCATATCTGCAGCTCTGACCGGGAGCGTCAGGCGGCCGTCATCGGCCAAATCGTTCGATGCGTGACCATCGACACGGTCGGCCAACGTCCCCAGGTGGCCGTGGTCTTCGAATTCCTGTCCGAACGCCCCGAGGCCAAAGACGCGGTCGCCGCGCTGATCGAGCACCTGATCAACCAGAGCCGCGACCTCGAGGACTTCGGCGTCGACCACCGTATTCCGGTCGACCTCGTAAAGGGGAGCGACGCCCCGCGGGAGGCCGCCGTGTTTCGGCTCGAAGTCAAGCGCTTGCTGCTCGAGACCACCTGGCCGGTCAACCTCGGCGACCGGGTCCAGCTCGTGTTTCGGGGACGCAACACTCGCCTTCCGTTCGAGGGACGGGTCGTCAAAAGCCAGCCGCGACCGCTCGCCGGCGCCCCGCTGTACGACGTCGAGGTGGCGCTCGGCGCCGCCGGTGAACGGGCTGGCCCGCGCCCCGGTGAGCTGCCTTCGAACACCGACTCGATCGACCTCATTCTCTCGGAGATGCTCCTCGACGAGCCAGCGCCGGCGGCCGAAACCACGGCCGAGGCGCCACAGCGACACTTGGCGGGGCAGCTCGACCACATCCCCCTTCCGAGCTTGCTCACCTTCTTGGAGATGGAGCGTCAAAGCGGACGGTTAGCCGTGGACGACGACGACCACACGACCCTCTTCTTGGATCACGGGCAGGTGGTCGACGTGGCGCCCCCCCAGCAGGATCCGCGGCAACGCCTGGAGTCACTCCTTGGCCGCCGAGAAGGACGATTCTCGTTCACCTGCGAACACGTTCAACGCACCGACCGTATCCGCCAGCTGACGACCCACATCCTGCTCGACTGGGCTCGCCGCGAAGACGAACGCAACCGGTAGCTTCCGGCTGGGCTCTGCGGCTGGTTAGTTCCACTCGGTCTTTCGACGGTAGCCATCGAGGCGAATCACGCGACCGGTGAGCCAAGACCCGACCTGGATTTGGTCCCAGGCCACGAAGACTTTGTCGACCCGGTCGGCGACGTTGGCGAGAATCTCGGCCCTCAGCTCGGCTGGGGAGTGCGTCGGCGGCGTTTGTGTCGCCGACGCGACGGACTCGGGCTCGAACAGCTCCAGCGTGAGTCCCCGGTCGGCCAGTCGATCGAAGTATCCGGTCTCGAGCTCGCTGTAGCGTAGGTCGATCTTCTTGCGCTCCGCGAACCGTTCCAGGCCGGTCGCCTCGATCAGGTACCGCTTGGTCACCCAGTCGACGCGGCCGACCAGGCTCGCCGGGTCGCTCTGCAGTTGGTCGAGGACCACCGCCCACAGCTCGACGACCTGCGGCGCCTCCGGAGACTTCGCTTGGCCCTCCCGCACGAACCGCTGAGCTTCTTCGAGATACCACCGCTGAAGCGCGTAGGCGTCGAGCTGGCGGCCGTCGGCCAACCTTACAGCCGAGCGGGGGTCGCGGGCCAGCGCGACGAAGTCCGACCAAGGTCGGCGCAGACGAGGCGCGTTCGCAAGCCATCCTGCGTCGACCATATCGAGGATCAGGAGCGTCGTGCCGACCTTGAGGAACTCGGCCAGTTGGCATCGATTCGAGTCCGAGTAGGCGATCTGCATGCGTTGTCGTCGCCGAAACAACTTTTTGAGCGGTGCGAAACGCAGGAACTGCGGCGACCAGAGCGCCTTCAACAGGTTGCCGCTGTCGAACACGACGTGGGTGGTGCCGGCGCCGACCCACCGATGAACCCCGGTGAGGGTCGTTGCGCGTTCCGACGTCCACAGGGTGCGGTCCTCCATCAAGCAGCCAGACCCTGCGTAGATGACCCGGGACGCTAGATGCGCGCCTAACGCCCGTCGGTGACGCGCAAAGAAGAATACGCGGTACAGACTCCCGAACCCGAGGTCGACGGGCACCTGCAGGACCTGGGTCATGCGAAGCGAGACCACTCCTGCAAGCGCTTCCAGAGGTGCGTTTCGGCTCTCGAAGTCGACCCACCGGGCCAGCGCCGGCCGAAGCCGAGGCACCGCCAACGCGGCCAACGCGCCCACGAGGAGGCCCATCAAGGTCACCGCCACCATGACCACCACAAGCACCCACACCATAAAGTTGGCGGCGAGGACGATCGGCAGCAGCGCCACCAGCCCCGCGCGCAGCGCCCACAACCGCCAGCCGACGGCGACGTCCACTTCATAGTTCTCATGGGTGCCGTAACCGTGGCCTTCGGCGTCCCGGGCGTTCTTGAGCAGCGCGATCTGGCCCGAGATCCCGCGCCGGGCCAGCTGAGGATACAGCCGCCGCATCGCCCGCTTCAGCAGCTCTTCCTGCGCACGTTGATAGAGCACGACCTGTCCAGCGCTCCGACATTCGGGCGTGCTGCCCTCGATCAGGCCGTCCGCGCGATGGGTCGGCTGAAACTCGTAGTAGAACGCGCCTCCGTTGCCAACGAACACTTGCTGATTGGCCAGTCGGCGGTCGCCGGAGAAGACATCTACGAACGAGCGCAGAGCGCCCACGATCCCTTCGAAGATATGGTCGTGCCGAGGACGGGGCTCCGGGCCCGCGTACCGTATGGCGTATTCGGTTTCGACGCCCACCAGGCGGGCGTCCGGGGCGGGCGTCGGGGCGAGGCGAGCGTCGAGGGGCTGCGAAGAAGGTGACGAGCTGGGCGACGGACGGACGGAGGAAGGGACGTCGCCGTCGGTCCCGCGACCTTGGGGGTCGGTCACTCGCCGTCCGCAGGAATCCTGGTCTGCTCGAGGTACGCTTCGGGTTGCACCGCCGCGTCGTCACGGACCTCACGCACGACCTCAGCCAGCGGCTGAACCGGATCGGGGCGGGGCGTCTTCACGGGGGTGGGTTCGGTCGCGGGCTGCTCGATACGGGGTTCGGTGTTCATAGGATTCAGTATACCTCAAATCGTCCGGCAAGGGATCGATCTTCAGGGCTCGACCTCCAGTTCCTCCGCGAATGCGATGAGGCAACGCGCCAGATCGACCCGCCGCTCGGGCAGAAACACGTGCGGGCCATCGACCAGCTCGATCTTCAGGCGGCGACAGAATGAATCCCATTGCTTCAAATGGGCCGGCCGGGCGAATCGGTCTTGCTGTCCCCCGACGATCAACACCGGCGTCCTGACCGGTGCCTCGGGCTCCGGCGCTGTCTCATAGGCTCGAAACCCCGCTCGTACCACATGCTTGAAGAGATCGAAGATCGCTCGCTCTTCCCGAAGCGCCGCCGGTATGCCGCCCAGCTGATCGAGCACCCCGAGCAACGCTTCATCGTCATACTCCGAAAAGCGCGGGTGCTGTTCCCGGCACTGGGGAGGGTTGACGGCCCCGAGGATCAACCCGCGGGGGCCGGGTCGGCCCCGTTGCTCCCATCGGGACACGAGCGCGTGAGCAACGTACCCGCCGACCGAATAGCCGAACAGATAATGGCCAGCGTAACTGTCCGTAGGTAAGCATGCGTCCAAGACATCGCAAAGCTGCGGCACATCGTCGAGAGGCGCCTCCGGCACGCCCAGGCCGTGACCCGGCGGATCGACGGCAATGACCCGCCAGGTAGGACCGAGCGCCTCCGCGAGCGGACGAAAGGCTGTCGAGTTGCCGCCCGCGTACGGCAGGCAAATCAGGTTGCGGACCTCGCTCGGCCAGACCGGCCACTCGAAAGTACGGAGGCCGACCCCCGAGTTCGGGTCTCGTTCGTAAAGTAGCTTCATGTTCGTGTGGAGCTCCGACGTGCGAGCACACCTATCGTGATGATGCGCCGGAGTGTATGACCGGTTCGATATGAAGATCGGTATACGTCGGGAGGACAAGAGCAAGTGGGAGGCCCGCATACCTTTGGTGCCTCGAGACTTGCGCTACCTGCAGAATCACCACGATGTGGTGTTTCACGTTCAGCCGTCGGACCAGCGCGCGTACTCCACCGGCGAGCTCGAAGCGGCCGGGGTGACGATCGCCGACGATCTATCGGATTGCCCGATCATCATGGGCGTCAAGGAGATCCCTTCGACCCGACTCGAACCCAACAAGACCTACGTGTTCTTCAGCCATACCATCAAAGGGCAGCCCTACAACATGGCCATGCTACGCCGACTGATGAACCTGGGCTGCAACCTTATCGATTACGAACGGGTCATGGACGACAACGGTCAGCGCCTGGTCTTCTTTGGAATTCACGCCGGGCTCGCGGGCATGATCGATACGCTATGGGCCTTGGGGCAACGACTCGATCGGCGCGGCCTTCATACGCCCCTTGCCGATCTCAAGCAGGCGCTGCATTACCGATCTTTGGCAGAAGCCGAAAACCACCTCCGCGCCGTTGCCGACCGCTGCCGAGACACCGAAGCCCTCGCTCCGTTGGGACCCGTCATCATCGGCGTGACCGGGTACGGTCGCGTCTCCCAAGGCGCACAGCAGATCTGTGACATCCTTCGACCGGAGACCCTGCGGGTGACCGAGTTGGTCGACCCCGATGACCTTACCGCCGGTGCTTTTTACAAGGTGGTCTTCGAGGAGCAGCATTTGGTGGTCCGCCGCGACGGCGGGCCCTTCGACCTCCAAGAGTACTTCCGGTCGCCGGAGCTCTACGAAGGTTGTTTTGCGCAGTACCTCCCGTCGCTCACCGTGCTGGTCAACTGCATCTACTGGGAAGAGAAGTACCCACGCCTGGTTTTGAAAGACGACTTGCACGCCTTGTTCTCGGGCTCCGAGCCCAAGTTGCAAGTCATCGGCGACATCTCGTGCGACATCGAAGGGAGTATCGAAGCGACCGTTCGCCCGACCGACCCTGGGGCCCCGGTGTACGTCTTCGACGTCGACAAAGGGCTCGCCCGCGACGGCTTCGAAGGCCGCGGACCGGTCATCATGGCCGTCGACATCCTGCCCACCGAGCTTCCCCGGGACGCCTCCGAGACCTTTAGCGCCGCGCTGAAGCCCCTGGTGCCGGGCCTGGCCGCGAGTGACCCTTCAGGTTCGTTCGACGAGTGGGCGCTTCCGACGCCGCTGAAGCGCGCGGTCGTACTGCACAAGGGAAAGCTGACCCCCGACTACGCGTATATGGCAGAGTTCTTGTGAGCGCTCAGGGCGACTCTTCGAACTTGAGTCCGTAGTTCGCGAGCGCTTCGAGCACCGGTCGATAGATCGCCTCCTCGGTCGGAATGAGAACCCCGGCGCCCGGAAGGCTATCCACCATCAATAGCCGCGCCACGATCGCCGCCGGTAAGCCCACGGAGGTCGACATTGCGGTCGGTCCTCCCGCCTTACCACGATAGACCAAGGTCGACCGAAACCGCTGGTTGGGGTCCGGGCGGTCGGGCCACTCCGTTTCGATGTCATGCATCAGCACGACCATGTCCTTGTCGGTGGCCCCCAACCGCAGTCGGTCGGCGAGCAACAACGTCAAGGCGCCCGCGGGCGTGCTGCCCGCGGGATCGCCGAGAGCGCCGATCTGCTGGTCGCCGAATAGCCCGAGCCAGCGAAGGTCTTCGATCACCTTGCTGTCCGGGCTGACGCCGAGCCTTCGCGCGACCCGCGCTTCGATAGGGTCTGGACCTGCGGGCACGCACATCGCCGTCAGTTCGCCGAAGGTCCGCTCGGCGAGGCGAGGGATCATGAGACGCTCGTTGGGCAGGCCGAGGCGCGCGATGTGGTACCATGTCTCGGAAAACCCGGGATAGCGCAACGTTCCCCGGATCAGCGTGTGGGCGTGCTCGAGCCCGTAGGTCGCCTGGTACCCGATCGAATTTCGGTTCGGATACGCTTCCATCATTCCGACGCCGGGCACCTCGAGCGTCCATAACCGTCGAAACAGGTCGGGAAACGGTGCGATCTGGACGGAGCCGTTCTCCAGATAGGCGGCGCCGGCTTCCCCGTTCATCGCGATGTTACGAGGGTTCCAAGTGATCGCGTAGCCCAACGGATTGTTGCCTCGGTCTTCGGGCGCGGGCACCCCCGAGCCGTACGAGGCGAAACTCACCACGCGACCACCATCGTTTCGAATACGATGGATCAGCTCCATCGCAGACATATGATCGATCCCAGGGTCGAGTCCCATCTCGCCCAGAAACGTCAGACCCTTGGCCCGCACCTCGGCGTCGAGATGGCTCATCTTCAGGTCGAGATACGACGCCGAGATCATGTGCGCGCCCAGTTCGACGCAGAGCTCGGCCACCGGAAACTGAAAGACGGGGGCCAGAAAATTGACGACAACCTTGCTGCCGGCCACCAGTCCCCGGAGGACAGCCCGGTCGCGCGCATCGATCCCCAGGGCTCGACCGCGCGGATGATCCCCGACTCGCTGCTTGGCGAGGGCTTCATCGCGGTCGGCCACGACCACCTCCCAGTCAGACGTCTGCGCATGATCCAGCAGGTCAGAAATCAGGACCGGCGTGCTTTGCCCGGCGCCCAGCACGAGCACCTGACGGGGGGCGTTCATGGCCCCTGGCCTAGCCGGTCTCGGTCGCTTCCTCAATGAAGAAGCGCTGCACCGTTTGACCGACGGACGCCCGCGAGGGTAGGCCGCGCGTGATGAAAATCTTCCTCACCGGAGGCCATGGCTTCATCGGCTCCCACGTCGTCAAACAGCTGGCGGAACGAAACGACGAGCTCCTCTGCCTCGTTCGAGAAACGAGCCAGACGGACCGGATCGACGGCCTCGAGTGGCAGCGGGTGGTCGGCGACGTCCGCGATGTCTCATCTATGGAAGCCGCCCTGGCCGGCTGCGACGCGGTCATCCACCTCGCGTCCGTATCTTCGTGGTCCGACATGGAGTCTTCGGCCCTCGAAGACATCGTCATCGGAGGCACGAAGAACGTCGCGGAAGCCGCCAAGCGGGCGGGGGTCCGGCGAATGGTCTACGTCTCGTCAGTGATGGCGGTGAACGCCAGCCCGACCCCGCAGGTATTCGACGAGACGGCGACCTTCGAGCTGCACGATGCCAAGTATCGTTACCCCCGAGCCAAACATCAGGCCGAAGAAGCCCTCGCCGCGATGCGCAGCGATGACTTCGAGATCGTTACGGTATGCCCGGCCGAAGTCTACGGTCCGAACGACGACGCCCTGATCACGGCATCGAATCTCCGCGATATGATCAACGACTGGCCGGCGCTCGCTTGTACCGGCGGGACCGCGATCGTTCACGTCGATGATGTCGCCGACGGTATCGTGAGGGCTCTCGACAAAGGAAGGTCAGGCGAGCGTTACATTCTGGGGGGCGAGAATCTCAGCGTCGAAGAGCTCGTGCGCCTCACCCTGGACATCGCCGGTCTGAAGACGCCGGTACTGCGGCTGCCTAACGGCCTCGCGAAAACGGTGATCGGGGGGATGGCCAAGGTGGGCTTGCCGACCCCGGTCGTACCCGAGGTGCTCACCTACGCGACCCTGTTCTGGTTCATGGACAGCGCCAAGGCCCAACGGGAGCTCGGCTTTTCGCCTCGCCCGCCCCGCGAGGTACTGACCCCCACCATTCGATGGCTGTACGAGGCGGGGCACGCCAAAAAGGGCACCAAGCCCGAGCTCGAGGCGACCGCTTCCGCCTAGACGACGGTCGCTGTCTCGACGGCGCCTTCGATGACGGGTGCCTTCGGTGGCGGACGGCGACGGCTAACCGGAATGCGCTTCGTGAGGGGTCGCGACGCATCGAAAACCGAGATTGATGAGCCGGCGGCCAGGCTGACTCCATCGCCGGTTCGCCGACCGTAACGACTCGGCAGGATCGATACACGAGCCTCCACGAACCGCCCGCTGAAGGGCGTTACGCACGTCGGAGAGGTCGACCCGCCGCAGAGCGTCGCCGAGGCTCGCCGGTCGGCGGTCTACGGGCTGCGTCGCCCCATCGCCCGGGACGTCGTACTGCTCCGTGCGCGCATCCCAGCACCACTCCCAAACGTTTCCGGCCATATCGAACAGGCCCCACGGATTGGGATGCTTCTGTCCGACCGGCTGTGGCCGCTCGGCGTTGTCGCTGTACCAGGCGAACCGCCCGGGAGACGCATCGAGCTCGCCCCAGAAGTACGGGGTTTGCGTGCCGGCTCGAAGGGCGTATTCGAATTCAGCTTCGGTGGGCAGGCGAAAACCGCTGGTGCCCGGCAACCAGTATACGCTGGACACCGCCTCGACCGCGGCGTCGACGGGCAGTACCGTCCCGGAGGCTTCCCTCAATTCGTACGCCGGCGCGAGGGCAGCGGCGGCGGAGAGGCGATTGCAGAACTGGAGTGCCTCGACCCACGATACCAGGTTGACGGGCACATTCAGCTCACCCCTTCCGGGGGCGTCGGTGGTCACGACTTCGGCATACAGCTGACGGGTCACCGGGTGCGCCATCATCACGAACCGGTCGACCATCGCGGTGTGGACCGGCTGCTCGGACGGATGTGCATGGTCCCCCATCTGGAATGCCCCCCCGTGTACGCTGACCATCGGCAAGGACCAGCTCCCTTTGGCCGGTAGGCGGAGCTGCATCACGGAGAGGGGCAGCCCCTTGAAGAAAGGCGCCCTCGACGAGCTGGGGGACGGCGTCCCCTTGACCCCGGCGGGCGGAACGCTCGCCGCCTGCGTCGGCTCGCCGCCTGCGTGGTCGACCAACGTATCTTGCGCCTCGATCCGACGGGCGCGAAAGCCATTGCTCATGGAACGCCCCCGCCCGGGCCGGGCCGGGCCGGAGGCGGCCATCGACGGTCTCGATGCGGGTCCGCCCAACGGCGAGGAGGGCTTCGATGCCGGCGCCGTCGGCATCGATTTCGCTTTCCCCAACGCCTGGCGAGCCTCATGGAGCGCGATGATGTCTTCCGCCCGCAGCTGTTCGGTCTTGTCGCCGGCTGCATCGGCGACGGCTTCCTTCAGAACCTCGATGAGCTGCTGAACGTCGCTCTTGAATCGCTCGTGGCTCAAGCGGATGCCGCTACGCCGGGCCAACGCTCGAATCGTCGCCGGTAAATCGCTGGGCGCCGGCACTTCACCGCCGTCCACGAGCACGGGGATCACGAGCTTGTTCAGACGCAGCGCGACCTCGATCTCCAGGCGAACGTAGTCGTTCTCGCGGTCCAGCATACGCCGACCCTGACTGTCGGACATGTTCAGCCAATTGGGCCCAATGACGGCCAGAAAGACATCGCAGCGCTGAACCTCGGTCTCGAGCATCTTGACGAAGTCTCGACCCGGCGCGATGTCCTCAACGTCCATGAAGAGGTCGTCGGGATGGAAGCTGTTTTCCAGATGGTCGTACAGCCGCCCCGTCGTGCCTGCGGCGTCTCGCCGGCGGTAGTTGATGAAGATCAATTGCGCTGCCCCTAACATCTTCTAAAGTGCCCCATTTTACCTGCGCTGGTCGAGTGTCTCGGCCACCGGCCCCGATCTCACCCTCGAACACCTGCCGACTGGCCCCACCGGCATGCGCGATTCTCCTCAGTCGTGCGGGACGACGCGGCTGGAGGGCGGTGTGCAGACTCACGGCGCGACCCTGGGAGTTGAACGCGCAGCTGATGCGATCCACTTCGACCGCGCCTCGATCGCAACACATCCGTCCGGGCGGCCTCATCCACTCAAGGTATGGTTGGAACCATGGGTGGCGGGTCCTCCCTGGCCGGCCGACGCTATCTCGTGTTATCGATAGGCGCTTGTTATGACTTCCCATCGTGTCCCCCCAGTTTGCGCGGTCGTCGGTATCGGCCCCAAAAATGGCGCCGCTTTCGCCCGCCGCTTTGCCAAGGAGGGCTACCGCGTCGCCATGATGTCCCGACGAATCGACCTTTCGACGGCGCTCGCCGAAGAGCTCGACGACGCCCGCGCCTATACGTGCGATGTGACTTCGCCGACCGAGGTCGGGTCGGCGTTCGGCCAGGTCAAAGCCGACCTCGGCGACGTCGACGTCCTGATCTACAACGCGGGTTCCGGCGTATGGGGCAATATCGAGGAGCTCCTACCCGGAGACTTCGAGATGTCGTGGAAGACCAACGCGCTCGGCCTGTTCTTGTGCGCCAAGCAAGTCATCCCGGCCATGAAGACCAAGCAGGCGGGCGCCATCGTGGTGATCGGCGCCACGGCGTCTCTTCGCGGCAAACCGTTCACGACCGCGTTCGCACCCGCCAAGGCCGCCCAGCGCAGCTTGGCCCAGGCGATGGCCCGGCACCTCAACCCGCTCGGGGTCCACGTATCACTGATGATCATCGACGGCAGCATCGGTCACGCGGGCGAGATTCGGGGTGAACCGACCCAACTCGATCCCAACGACATCGCGACGTCCGCCTTCTTCTTGGCGACCCAGCCTCGCTCGGCCTGGACGTTTGAGCTCGACCTCCGCCCGAGCCAGGAAAACTGGTGACCCCATTCATCGTGAAAGAGTCCATCATGGTGACCGTGCGCTGATCGACGGGCCTCGATGACCTCGATGAGCCATTTGACGAGTGCTCGCAGGGAAGGAGGGGATTGTGGTGAGGGCCGCCCCATGGCTGCCATCAACGCGAACGCTCAGCGGGCGTGGACTGCGGGCTCAGCCGTCGTGATAGAGCGCAAACTCGAGCGGATGGGGGCGCTTGGCGAGAACGGCGATCTCGTTCGTTCGCTTCCAATCGATCCAGGTCTCGATCAGGTCTTCGGTGAACACGTCGCCTTTGAGCAGGAACTCGTGGTCGCTCTCGAGGGCGTCCATCGAAGCGTCGAGGGTTCCCGGGACGGTGGGAACGTCAGCGAGCTCTTCAGGCGTCATACCGTAGATGTCCTTATCGAGGGGATCACCGGGATCGATCTTGTTTTGAATGCCGTCGAGGCCCGCCATAACCATCGCGGCGAAGGCGAGGTACGGATTGGCCATCGCGTCGGGGAAACGAACCTCGATCCGCTTGGCTTTCGGCGACGGCGAATACATCGGGATTCGAATCGCCGCCGACCGGTTCCGTGAGGAGTAAGCCAAGTTGACCGGTGCTTCGAACCCGGGGACCAACCGCTTATAGCTGTTGGTGGTGGGGTTCGAGAACGCGGTGATCGCCCTGGCGTGCTTCAAGACGCCTCCGATGTAGTGCATCGCCAGCTCGCTCATGCCAGCGTAGCCGTCGCCCGAAAAGAGCGGGGTGCTGCCCATCCACAAAGACTGGTGGGTGTGCATCCCGGAACCGTTGTCGTCGTAGATCGGCTTGGGCATGAAGGTCGCCGTCTTGCCGTGACGGGCCGCGACGTTCTTCACGACGTGTTTGAGCCACATGACCTTGTCGGCCGTGTCGACGAGATGACTGAAGCGGAAATCGATCTCGCACTGGCCGGCGGTCGCCACTTCGTGGTGCTCGCGCTCGACCGCAATGCCCACGCGAGTCATCTCTTGCACCATCTCGATCCGCATGTTGTGAACGGCATCGGTCGGCGACACCGGGAAGTAACCGCCCTTGTGCTCCGGCCGATAACCGCGGTTGCCTTCGGGGTAGTCGGTTCCGGAGTTCCAAATACCCTCGGCAGAATCGATCGAATAGAAGGCTTCTTGAGGAGCCGAGCTGAAGCGAAGGTCGTCGAAGATGAAGAACTCGGGTTCGGGCCCGATATAAGCAATGTCCGCGATGCCGGTACTCTTGAGGTAAGAAGCGCATTTCTTGGCGACGTACCGAGGATCGCGAGAGTACGGTTCGCGCGTGATGGGATCTTCGACGTTGGCGATCAGCGACAGGGTTGGCGCCGCGGAGATAAAAGGATCGACAACCGCCGTGTCGGCTTGAGGGATCACCAACATATCGGATGCGTTGATCGCCTGCCAGCCGCGGATGGACGAACCGTCAAAGCCGAGGCCGTCTTCGAATAGGCCCTCGGTGAGCTCGCTGACCGGAACGGTGAAATGCTGCCAGATGCCGAAAAGGTCGACGAATTTGATGTCGACCATTTCCACGTGATTATCCTTGGCGAACGCCAAGACCTCACTCGGGTTCATGATTATGATGCTCTCCTTGAGGTTTGGGGCCATACGACCCCGTATCGTCGGCCGATACCACGACCCAATGGTTCGATCGAGAGGCGTTCCCCCCACCCCCCGTTCTGAAACACGGGGCGAGCGGATCATCAGCTTCGCTCATACGTGGTATCAGTTCCTACGTCCGCGTAGGAACGACCGACGGAAAGGTGACTTTCAAAGCGCGTCGACACCCCGCTCACCGGTTCGGATCCGGATGACTTCCTGGACGTCGTAGACGAAGATCTTTCCGTCGCCGATGCGACCGGTCTTGGCCGCAGACTCGATGGCGTCGATGACCTGGTGCACGATCTCTTCAGTGCAAAAGACCTCGAGCTTGACCTTGGGCAGGAAGTCGACGACGTACTCGGCGCCCCGATAGAGCTCGGAATGGCCTTTTTGACGCCCGAAGCCCTTCACTTCGGTGATCGTCATGCCCTGAACGCCGACATCACCGAGGGCTTCGCGAACTTCGTCGAGCTTGAAGGGTTTAATGATCGCCTCGACCTTCTTCATGGATTATCAAGGCCTACCGATTTGTGCGGGGCGGGGTCAATGCCCCCCAGCGTTCGTTTGAACGAACCCCCTCCGCCCGCGGCCGAAACCGCGGAGCGGAGGAGAGGAAGCCGAGACACCCACGCCCTAACCCTCGTCCTGGAGTGCCGAGGGCGGGGATGAGAGGGCCTACTGGTACTTGAACCAGACGTCGTTGACCTTGCCCTGTTGTCCATTACGGACGAAACCGGCCCCAACCTGACGGTGCTGATTGCCATTCTCGTCAGGATTCTCGCCGGCTTCCGTGTAGCCGAGATCGATTTCGCTGATACCCAGCTCGCCGAGGCTGCGGTTTTGACCGTCGACGTTCATGGTCAGGCCCGTTTTTTGTTCGAGCGCCTGCAGTTCCCACTGGTCGAGCTTGCCGTCGGCGACCGACTCGAAGCCGAGGTTTTTTTGCGCCAAGGCCTTGAGCGCCTCGAAGCCGTTGGCGTGACCGTCAGCCCGGCCATCGCCATCGACGTCGGTGTTGTTGCCGAGCAACTCCTTGCCGTCGCCGCCGGCAACGCCATCCTTGTTGCCGTCGAATGCAAGCACGCCGTCACCCCGGCCAGCCCAGGCGGTCTGGTCGACCTTGCCGTCGCCGTCGATGTCGAACTGCCTGCCATCCTTGACGCCGGTGGTACCGACCTTGCCGTCCCCGTTGAGGTCGAACGTGAGCGGCGATGCGATCTTGTCTTTGCCTTTAGGCGATGAGTACTCACCGACCGACTGGCCGTTGGGTCCGACGATATTGTATTTGCCGTTGCCCACCGGAAGCGCTTTGTGTCCTTGCCACTTGCCTTTGGTGATATCGAAGCTGCCGTCCTTGTTCTTCTTGTAGCCACCGTGCTTGGCCAACCAGCCGCCCTTCTCATCGCCCTTGATCTGTTGGGTCTGATGGTCAGGTCCGCAGTTGATGTTGATCTGATTGTTGATATTGACCAGACCCTGCTGGTGGTTGGCATTCTTCTGCTTCGTGCCGGGCTGCGCGTTGACTTGGGCGTTCGGCGTCTGAACCTGCGGGCCCTGCTGGCTCAGGTGGTTGGGAATCTGACCGTTCTGCATCATGTCGCGCAGCATGGGGCGGAAGTTCGGCCCGAGCAGGCTGCGCAGCTGACGCATCAGTTGCCGCTGCTGCGGATGCATGGCCGGCGCCGACCCCGGTTGAGCGAGCTGGCCCCCCGGATTGGCACCGACCGCCCTCGCCATCGGCTGGCCGCCCATCGGCTGGCCGCCCATCGGCTGGCCGCCCATCGGCTGGCCGCCCATCATCCCCTGACGTTGCATCTGACGAAATTGCAGGGCCTGAAGGAGCATATCGACCGCGCGCGGGTCGATGCCGGACTGCATGGCCACGTTGTAGAGCGCGGCGCGGAAGTTCGATTGCTGCGGGTTCATCTGATTGATCATCGGTCGTCCTCCTGAGTTCGTCGCCGTGCATAAGGTCCATCCGGGACTCCGTCGCGGCTCGACCAGCTAGCAGAGCAACCTGTGGGCCAACCCGGAAGGCCCCCGAACCCCCGAGATCCTGCACTCGACCGCCATCGTCCCGGTGCAGCCGACCCCTGGAGCTTCCCGGTGAACATCAGCCGTGTGCACTTCGGCGAAGGTCCGACGCCCGGGTTCTGACCGGAGCCGGGCGGGCACGGCGCCCGCCCACGACGACGGATCTTCGACGGTAGGCGCCGACGGGAACTTGTCGACGGTGTCGATCTTGGATCGAGACGAGTCTGCGCGCTTGCGCAGATCGAGCCCGACTCGTGCCGTAGTGAGTCGAAGAAATCCTCTACCGCCCCCCGAGGCATCGATGGTTTGACGCTCGACCGACCATCACGCGTTCTCGCGCTCCGAATCGATGCGTCGACCTGTCAAAACGGCCAGCCCCAACCGGCGTACCAACGTCGTCGTCTCATTCCATTCAACCTCCGCCATCCGAGACCGATATGCCCCGAGTGAACGTCTTCTGCCGCAATACGGGACGGATCAGGAAGAACCGTCCCTGGGCGGAACGACTCGGTAGATAGGAGAACAGAAGTCTCATGGCCCTGACCATCGCGACCAACATCGCGGCTCTCAACGCCCAACGTAACCTCAATCGTTCGACCAAAGGTCTGAGCACGGCGATGCAACGACTCTCGAGCGGTTTGCGGATCAACTCCGCTCGGGATGATGCGGCCGGCTTGGCCATCGCCAACCGCATGACGTCTCAGATTCGCGGACTCAACCAGGCCGCGCGCAACGCGAACGACGCCATCTCGCTTGCTCAAACCGCGGAAGGCGCAATGCAAGAGTCGACGACGATTCTCCAGCGGATCCGAGACCTGGCCGTCCAGTCGGCCAACGACACGAACAGCCCAACGGACCGCGCCAACCTTCAGAAGGAGGTCGCTCAGCTCCAGCAAGAGCTCGACAAGATCGCCCAGACCACCCGGTTCAATGGTCGAGACCTTCTGGATGGCTCTTTCACCGCTCAGACCTTCCAGATCGGCGCCTTCGCAACCGAAGACATTACCCTGAGCCTCGGAAACGCGTCGTCGTCGAACATCGGCATCCGCCAGATACCCGCCAACGGGACGCTGAACAATGCGGTGGCGGCCGGCGCCGACCTCACGGCCGTGGTGAACCCGGTGGTGGCCGGTGAAGATCTGACGATCACCGGAAGCCTCGGCACTTCGCCGGTGACCGTCAACGCCGAAGACTCCGCCGGTACCATCGCCTCGGCGGTCAACGCGGCGACGTCCGGAACGGGCGTCGAAGCGACTGCGATCACCCAGGCGACCCTCAGCAACTTGAGTGCAGCAGGGAGTATTCAGTTCAATCTAGCGGGGTCCGGCACCGCCGCGATCAACGCCACGGTGGCCTCGAATACCGACCTGACCGCGCTGTCCGACGCGATCAACGCGGTCGCGTCGACGACCGGCATCACGGCCGAGCTCTCGTCGTCCCGCGACTCGATCACGCTCGTGAGCCGCACCGGCGATGATATCGGCATCGAAAACTACACCAATGGCGTCACGACCATCGACGTCCAGGGCTTGGACGCGAGCGGAGCCACGGCGGGCGGCGTGGTGCAGCTGACCAGCGGCGGCGCGGCCGACACGACTCGGGTCGGCGGTTCGCTGACCTTCACGTCGTCGGAGGCGTTCTCGGTGACCTCGGGGGCCGGCGGCGGTATCTTCACCGGCACCGCCGCGAACATGTCAGCCCTGACCGCGGTCTCTTCGATCGATATCGGAACGCAGACCGGAGCGGTGAGCGCCCTCGAGATCATCGATGGCGCCATCCAGTTCATCGACAATCAGCGCGGTGACCTGGGCGCGATTCAGAACCGACTCGACGCCACGATCGCGAACGTCACCAACGTCTCCGAAAACTTGGAGGCCGCCAAGTCGCGTATCCTCGACGCCGACTTCGCGGCCGAAACCGCGACTCTCACGAAGGGTCAAATCCTGCAGCAGGCTGGCACCGCGATTCTCGCCCAAGCCAACCAGCTGCCGCAGGCGGCCCTCTCGCTGCTGCAAGGATAAACGCCGCGCAGGATGGTCGGCGCTGACCTCAGTCGTCGAGCCCAGCCTCGGCCCGGACCGCGGCCAGCAACCGGGCCAGCTTCCGTCGGCCCCTAACGAGCGCGTCGTCGACGTCACCGGTCTCGCGCGTTTCCAAGTAGAACTTGATCTTGGGCTCGGTGCCCGAGGGTCGTACCGCGACCCGACCGCCATCCGCCAACTCGAACCGCAGTACGTTGCCGCGACGGCGAAGGTCGGCCGCCTGCATCAGGTCCTCGCGCTCCGTGATGACCGCGTCACCGAAGGCCGTGCTCGTCGAGGCCCGCAATCGGGCCATCGCGCCTTCGATCCGGTCCGGGGCGTTGGTGAGGGTCACGCTCTTGCTCTCGGACACGAACACCCCGAACCGGGTCCGGATCTCGGCGAGCGCGTCGAGCAACGTCTTGCCGCGGGCTCGGTACTCGGCCGCCATTTCGGTCAACACCAGGCCCGCGCCGATCCCGTCCTTGTCGCGGACGACCGTGCCGCAGCAGTAACCGAGGGCCTCCTCGTACCCGAAAACGAATCGTCGGCCTTCGCCCTCGAGTCGAAGGGCCTCGTTGGCGATCCACTTGAAACCGGTCAACGTCTCCGTCGCGTTGGCGCCCATCGCCGTCGCCATCTCGATCAGCTGGCGAGACGACACCAACGTGCTGACCACCAGCCTCTCGGGGCCGGAGGTGTGGCGAAGAACGTGATACCCGAGCAGGACACCGATCTCGTTGCCCGTCAGTACTCTGTACTCGCCGGCGTCATCGCGAACCGCCACCCCGAGCCGGTCCGCATCGGGATCGTGCGCGAGCACGAGGTCGCACCCCTGCTCGCGGGCGAGCGCCAGTACAAGGTCGAGGGCCCCCGGTTCTTCGGGATTCGGAAACGCGACCGTCGGAAAGTCACCATCGGGGGTGGCCTGCGCCTGCACCACGAACAGGTCGGTCAGTCCGCGTCGGGTCAAGACCTCCCGAAAGAGCGGCTCACCAACGCCGTGCATCGCCGTGTAAGCTACCTTGAGCCCCACCAGCGAGACCGAAGGCGCGTACCACAAGGTGTCA
This sequence comes from uncultured Myxococcales bacterium, assembly GCA_964519665.1. Taxonomy (GTDB): domain Bacteria; phylum Myxococcota; class Kuafuiibacteriia; order Kuafuiibacteriales; family Kuafuiibacteriaceae; genus JANQQN01. The sequence continues at coordinate 33,792 of CAZFIV010000032.1, read as the reverse complement.
AGGGCCGACACGTAGGCCTTGGGCAGCTCGCGCGCATCGCGCCCTTCTTGGTCGGTCGGCGACCGATGCTGCTGGGGAACGTCGCGCGCGGGCGGCGAAGCCCCGATGGCCTTCGCGATGTTCTGGTCGTGAGGAGGAATGATCTGGGCACCGTTGCCCCAGAACACCTTGTACCCGTTGTAGGCCGGGGGATTGTGGCTCGCGGTCACCACGACCCCGGCCGCGGCGTTCAGGCGGAGCACACCGAACGCGGTCAGCGGCGTGGGGGTCGGCCCCTCGATCCAATGAACGCGAACCCCGTGGGCGCGGGCGACCGCCGCCACGTCGCGCTGAAAAACCTTGGAGCCATGCCGGCCATCCCGTCCGATCACCAACCCCCGCTGTGCCGCGTCGGGTGTCGACTCGAGCAGATACCTCACCAGGCCGCACGTCGCCCGCAGCACGGTCGCCCGATTCATTCGGAATTCGCCGGCTCCCATGAGGCCCCGGAGGCCCGCGGTTCCGAATTTCAGCGCTCCTTTGAATCGATCCTGAAGCTCAGCCCGAGCCGAGAGGTCCCCCGACCTGGCCGCCTCCAGAAGAGCCGGCAGGTCCGAGGGCTCGACGTCGTGGTCGATGTACGCGCGGACGCGCTCGAACAGCTCGCTCAATATCCCGGACGAATAGCGCTAAGCGTCGGTCGTGGTCTATTGAAGCGGTCAGGCAACCTGCGCTGCCGGGGCGGGATGAGCCAGTACCCGGCCTAGGTAATCGCGGAACTGCTCGATCGAGACTTTGACCACCTGCCGGTCGTCCTGCGCCCGGGCGAGCACTAGTGCGCCCTGATAGGTCGCAACGAACTGCTCGGCCAGGGCCTTCGGGGTCGGCCCCCGAGTGACGCGCTGCGCAGTCAGGGCCTCGTCCATCAATGAACAGACATGCGAAGTGAGACGATGAAACGCCTCGGCGCAGACCGCCCTGAACTTCGGATTCACCCCCGCCATCTCGAGCGTGAGGGCGGCGACCAGACACGAAGACTCTTCGGCCTCCATCATCGACCGCACAACGTGATCGATGAATCCGTATACTCTCGACACTGGATCGTCGCTCTGCACAATGCTCTCGGTGAGCATCTCGAAGCGACGCCGGCCATGCGCTTCGACCACCGTCAGGGCGAGCGCTTCCTTACTCGGGAAGTGGTGGAAAAATGCCCCTTTCGTCGCACCTGCGCTTGAGCAGATCTCATCGACCGTCGTGGCCGTATAACCCTTCTGCAGGAACCGTTGTTCAGCGGCGAGCAGTAGCTTGTCCTTCGTCTTCACAGGCGCACCTGATTGGAGCTAATCGCTTGGGGCTCCTTTTCGCAACGCACAAATCCTTCACAAACCTCACAGTTGGTCGGAACGGATCAGGATAAGGTCACCAATTGTATGCATTAGACTCACCTTAAGTTCCCGAATACCAACGGGCCGATCCGTGGCCCGAAGCACGGCCACGGGAACGTCTCCGCGCGGAATTGGCCGCCCCGAGAAGCGTACGAGAACATCTAGGGGCCCCGAGAGCCCCGGCCGGGCCGCGAAGACTTCGGGCCCCGGAGTGGTTCGAACATCGTCCAGAATACGCCCGACCCTCCGGTCGCACTGCTTTGCGTCATACCGACTGGGGAGCCGACGAAAGCGCCGCCCGAGACCGGTCTGGCGGTTAGTCATTCAAAGGCATGGCCACTCGATACACGCGGCCCCGGCGCCCGATTCGAAGCACGACCGAAGACGAGTTGTAGATCGCCGCACAGGCCGCTTCGAAGTGCTGCTGGTTCCGCAAGAGCTGGCCGTTCACCGCGATCAAGAGGTCGCCGCGACGGATTCCCACCTGGTCTGCGGTGCTTCCCCTCGCCACTTGGGTGATCTGCAGGCGGCCCCGGTAGGCCCGGACCGACAAGCCGAGCCGGGCCTGGCCACGGAGGGCCGCTTTGACCGGATCGAGCTGACCGACCGGGACCACAAACGCCTGCCGCTCACCGCCCCGGACGACGGTGATCGCAACGCTTTGCCCAGGCACCAGACTCTGCTCACGTTTGTAATACTCGCGTCCGGTACGAACCTGCTGGCCCCCGAGGTCTACGATCCGGTCTCCGGCCAGGAGCCCCGCCTCCGCGGCCGGGCTGCTGGCGTCGACGGACCGGACGAGCGCCCCATCTGCGCCGTCGAAGTACACCCGCAGACCGACATAGGCGGGTCGAACCTCTCCGTACCGCAAGACCTCTTCGACCACGGCCATCGCCTTGTCGATCGGTATGGCGAACCCGATACCGTTCGCGTCGGCATGAATGGCGGTGTTGATACCGATGAGGTCGCCGAGAACATTCAGCAGCGCGCCCCCCGAGTTGCCCGGATTGATCGCCGCGTCGGTCTGCACGAAATCTTCGTAACTTCGCTCGCCGGCGGGGACAGATCGGTGCAGGGCCGAAACCACGCCGGTCGTGACGGTGTTGGCGAGACCGAACGGGTTGCCGATCGCAACCACCGTTTCGCCGACCATGATGTCGGACGACCCGCCGATCCGAATCACCGGCAGATCGTCGGGCGCGTCCCGAATCTTGAGAACCGCAATATCGAAGTCGGGGTCGGCCCCGATCACGTCGGCGGCGAGACTTCGTCGGTCGGCCAGGGTAACGGTGATATCCGTCGCGCGGGCCACCACATGCTCGTTGGTGAGGACGAGCCCAGCTTTGTGAATGATCACCCCCGAACCGAGCGACTCTTCCTGAGCCCGCGGCCGCGCGTAGCGACCGAAGAAATCCCGAAAGATGGGGTTGCGTCGGCGGAACGGATTCTCCCGAACCCCAACCCGAGTCGAGATGTTGACCACCGAGGGTCCCGCGCGTTCGACGACCTCGACGACCGGCGTTCGACGGGCAACCCGCCGAGCGACGGCATCATCGTCGGGGACGGTCTGCCCCACCGCGAAAGGAAGCACTAGCAGGCCGAGATGAATCATGACGTTTCGATGTCCTTCGCTAGGCGGAAGCCTAGCCCCGTATTGACGTAGGACCGCTGGGTGACATGGCGAAACGCGACTCGGCAGAACAAGCCAGTGTCGCTCCAACAGCCGCCTCGAACCACCGGCTCGTCGCCCGGGTCGCTGGTACACAGCTCGCGAATGCTGCCCGCCATATCGCGAACGCCGTAGGGCGAGCAGTCCGTCATGAAGGTTCCGACGGGCTCGGGCTCCGGATAGGCCGCCGACCGCGACTCCTTCATTTTGCAGAACGTGGGATCGAACTGGTCGCCCCACGGAAAAAACCGACCATCGACGCCGCGGGCCGCCTTCTCCCACTCTCGTTCAGTCGGCAGCCGCAACGGCTCCCCGGTGCGCTCCCGACGCCAGGCGGCGTACGCGCACGCATCGTCGAAGCTGACTCCATTTACGGGAAGGCGGCCGGTCCAGTGCTGCCCACCGGGCGTTCGCTCAGGGTACCGAAAGCTCCCCGCTCCGGGATCGTACGCCCAGTAGTGACCTTCTTGAGCGCGCGCCCGCGGCACATGCGCGAGGGCACGATCGAGATCGGTGGTCGCCACTTCGTTGAGGAACGCGAGGTATTCGTCGCAGGTCACGGGAAAGCGAGCGATCGCGTAGCCGGGCACATCGACGATCTTCCGCTCGAGCGCCCCGTGGGCGACCGGGTCGCCGCCCAGGATGACCGGTCCATCGAGCACCATCATAAACTGATCACCGATCTGGGCCGACGAAGGCAGGTCGGCGTGCACGGTCACCTCTTCGGTACGTCCGATGAGCACCGGACGAAGGATGTCGCGTTCGCCAGGCCGATGAAACGTAAGCTGATAGCTTCCGATCGGAATCTCGAAGCGGTGGATCGGCGTCGAGCCCAGTGAGCGCGACTCACCGGCCTGCATGATCCGCCGGCGCGTCTCGTAGGGGGCGAGGGTCACCTCGACGCCGTCAGGCTGTGACGTCACTTCGAGGGTACCGTGGCCTTCCAACACCCGCTGCCACACCCCGTCGTCGTAGCGGGCCACCAGGCGCCGATAATAGCGCTGGCCCTCGGAGTCTCGCGCCCGTTCGGCCTCTCCAAATCGCGCGAAATACAGGGACGCGAGGGCGCTTCTCGCCTCGCGATCGTCGGGAACCTCGCCGAGCGCCCGCAGAAAATCGGCTTCGGCCTCCTCGAACGCGGAGACCGCCTCGATCTTCAGCTCGGACACACGGTCCTCCAACGCCCAGATCGGCAGCTTGTCTTCCACTGCAGCCCAGGGAGGGACCTCTTTGCTGAGGCGCTTTGCCTCGATCTCCGCCGTCTGAAGCTCGACTTTTAAGGTCTTCCACTGATCCATGGCCTGCCGGCCGGCGCGAACCCGCGCCTTGGCCTCGGTGCTCCGGCGCTCGCGCTCTTTGGCCCCCGCGAGCACTCGGCCCAGCTCATCGGCCAGCTCCTTCGCGAGCGGACGTTCTGCGGGGTCCCTGGCCATCGCGGTCAGGCAGAGCTCCTCGAGCTCGGGGCTGATGTCCCGGCCAGGGGCCCGGACCCGGGGCGGCTCAGCCGGGTGCTCGCGCACCCTCATCACCGTAGGAACGAAGCCGAGGTCGGGGTAAGGCGCCTGCCAAGTCAGGATCTCGTACAAGACCGCGCCGAGCCCGTAGACGTCGGACCGGGTCGTCAGGAGCTCTGGTTTGCCCTCGGTGGCCTCCGGCGACATATACTGCGGGGTGCCGGTGATCGTGCCACTCGCGGTGTTGCTCCCCGACGAGCCGGTGAACGCCGACGCTTCCTCGAGGTCGTCGGTTTGGGCGGTGCTGGTATCGTTCTCGAGGATCTTGGCCAGACCCCAATCGATCAGGATAGCCTCGCCGTACTGACCGACCATGATGTTGGCCGGCTTGATATCGCGGTGAATGACGCCGTGCGCATGGGCGAAGGCGACCGCGTAGGCGACCTGCTGAAGGACGGTCAGCAGTCGGGCGCGCGTGAACTCCCGGCGAGACTCTGCATCGTCCGCGTTCAGCGCCCGGATGATATCCGAGAGCGTCCGTCCGCCCAGCTTCTTCATCACATAGAAGAGCTCACCGGTCGCCAACCGACCCACGTCGTGGATCGGGATGATCGATGGGTGCTCGAGTTGCCCGAGGGCTCGCACCTCCGTCCAGAACCGGCGGATCTGGCTCTCGATCGCCCCTGGCGCGAGCATGATCTTGACCGCGACCTCGCGCCGGATTTCGGAGTCCCGGGCCTTGAGGATTCGACCCATTCCTCCGCGACCGATCTCCCCCAGGAGCTGATAGCGCTCTCCTGGCTCTTTGCCGCTCGGACTGAGCGGGCCCTCCACCGGCTCGACCGGGACATCGACCCCGAGCGTCGAGCTTCGAGCGCGAACCGTCTCTTCACGAGGTGGCGGGACGTGCCCCGGGCCAGGCCCGGCGGGGAACCTCGACGAGGCGTGACCGGGACGCAGCGTCTGGCTCTCGAGGATCGACGAGTCCTGGATTTTGCGAGCCGGCAGCGACGGGCGGGTCGGCGCAAAGCTCGCGGAGTCGGCGGCGGAGTCGGTGAAGACGCTCGTCAACGGTACCGCGACCTCGACCGACGGGCGCAGGACCGGCGTCGGCAGCGTGCGGGTCTCGGGCACCAACATCGACTCGGCCTCGACCTCCTCGTACACGGCGTGGATCTCGGCCAGCGCGTGCTCGTCGCGGGACGCGAGGTCGGGCCCGGACAAGGCCGGTGCGGAGCCTTCTTCGCGCCCATCGCCCGGCAACGCCGCCACCGTCGGCGCGACGGTGCCCGTCGGCGGAGTCGGGTCCGTAGGACGGATACCGCCGACGACCGGCACCGCCAAGCCCGAGACCCGACGGGCGGGCTGGGGCACCGGCTCGTCAGGAGGGCGGGTCTCCGCTTCATCGAGGGTTGGCGGTCCGGTCTCCGCGGTGATGTCGAAGAGCGTATCTCCATCGGCCGCCGTATCGACGCTGGCGGTCCGGCGAGCGTGGCGGGCCGCCTCGATCCGCAGCCGCGGCAGCCGCTCCACGTCGACGGCCCCAAGGGAAACCAGGCTCTCACCGAGGCTCTGGGTCCGGTGCAGGGCGTCATTGATCGCGTCCATCAGCACCCAGAAGGGCACATCGTCGCGGCTCATCAGCAGGGTGGCCAGGTCTTGGTCAGCGGGTTCGAGGCTCAACCGGCGGTTCTCCCCACGTAGAATGGCGCAGATCCGCCTCGCGATAAAACCAAACACGGGGTGGTCGTGCTTGCCGGTGCGGGCGACCCTGCGCTATGGCCGGGCTCCGCCCTAGCCGTGGGCGACACAACGCAGGAGACCCGCAATGAGCGTACTTTCCCCGATTCTGCTCGTGCTGCTGCTGCTGACCATCGTGGTGGCCTTCGTCATGTACCGACGAGCCAATACCCTCGAGGAGCAGCTGCACAACGAACGACAGAACGTTAAAGAGAAGCGCGACGATGCCGAGAAGGCGCGCGCCCAGAGCCGCGAACGAACGACCCAAATGGAGCAGCTGCGCAAGCAGCTTCAGGATATAAAGGCGAAGCTCAAGCGGGCTCAAAAAGACCAGTACTCCCAGCGAAAGGCATCCAAAGTGGTCGGTCAAGAAGACGACGCCCCCAAGAACGAGCGGTCCGCCGCCGCGACGGTTCGCGTCACCAATCAAGCGCTCGAACAGGAGCACAACCGCGCCATGGCCGCGCTGAAGAAAGAACTGGAGGCTGTGAAAGCCGAATTGGCGCGCCTTCAGGCCGCAGAGGCCAAGCGTCACGCGGAAGCCGAGGCCGCCGCGCAGGCCCTGGCGACCGAATCTGAGCCGGCCGGCGAGGCCTCTTCGGCGACCGGCGAACCGGCCGACCCGGCCGCCGCATCGACCCCCGAAGACCGCGTCGTTGCCCTCGAAACGCAGCTCGAAGCCTTCAAGCGAGCCGCTCAGCAGCAAGAGAAGAAGACGAAACGCGATCTGAAAAAGGCCGAGGCCCGCGCCAACGCGGCCCATCGCCGCGCGAACAGCAGCCACAATCTCTACTTGGTCATCAAGGCGCAGCTCGAGCTGACCAGCGACCGTCTGGCCCTCCTCAAGCGCAAGTACGAAGGCGCGATGCCGCCCGAAGCGCTCCGTCCCGAAAAGGACAACGGTGCCCTCGACGAGGCGGCCGTCGCTGTCGCCGAGGCCGAAGCCCAAGCCGCCGTGGCCGAGGCCGAAGCGCAGGCCGCCGAAGCCGAGCAGCAGGCTCGAGCCGAGGAGACCGCCGCCGGTCTTTCGCCTTCGTCGCCCGCCGACCAGCCGGATGAAGCGAGCCTCGCGGAAGCGGTCGACCACGCCGACCCGGAAGCCGCCGCCGCGACCGATGAGGGAAGCGCCGCCGTCGAGCACTCGGCGATGGACGACGCGACCGAACCTGCCCCCGCGGGTGAAGGCGAGCCCGACGAAGTCACCGTCGAGGGCGAAGGCCCGTCGACCGCCGTCGATGCGGCGCAAGCCGCGGCGGAGGCACCGGGCCCGTCCCCGCAAGCCTCCGTCGAAGCAGCCCCGCAAGTGCCGGATGCCCCAGCTGCGGAGGCGCCGCCCGCGGCCGACGAGGCCCCGGAGGCCGCCCCGGAAGCGACGGAACGGGCCGCGGATGCGTCGCCCCCGGCCGACGAGCCCCCGGAAGCGACGGAACGGGCCGCGGATGCGCCGCCCCCGGCCGACGAGCCCCCGGAAGCGACGGAACAAGCCGCGGATGCGTCGCCCCCGGCCGACGAGCCCTCGGAAGTCTGGGAGGTCGCCGCGGACGCCCCGCGAAGGGTCGAAGAAGCGTCACCAGCCGCCGCCGGCGCGCCCGACGCCGCCGCAGCACCGTCGGAAGCCGCCGTTGCCGATACGCAAGAACCGGAGACCGCGGTCGGAGAAGCTGCAACCGCCGCCCCCGCGATGGAAGAGGCGGAAGCGCCCCGCCCCGAGCCGCAGGGTTGAGACGTCACTTCGGGCCGGCCGTCAACGGGCGCCGACTCCCGCCTGCGGTCGGCCTTTGTGGCCTCCTGAGCCTCGCGCTCCTCTCGAGATCCGGTCCGGCCGCCGCCGCGCCCCGCCCCACTCGCCAAGGCCCTCGAGTGGTGGTGTTCGGTGGTGGGTGGAGCGCGGTCGGCACCCAGCAGTCCATCGAAGCCCAGGTGATCGCTCTTCAAAATGCCCTGAGAGACCGCAGGCCCACCGTCTTGTTTGCGGGCGGCCCTGCCGGCGCCCGAAGCGTCCAGATTCAAGGCGTCGTAGACGACGTGAGCGTTCTGCTCGCTCTGGTCTTCAACCAGGGCGTTCCAGAAACCGATTATCGTCCCTCCAAGGTGAAGGCGGCCGGCGCCGCCAGTCGCCAGGAGCTGCTCGCCGCATTGATGGCAACCGACGACCCCGCCGGCGCTATCGTGTTCGGCATTGGCCACGGGGCACCGGCCGAGGAGGACCTCCCGGCGGTCCTCGAGCTGTGGGGCCCCGACGATCGTGTCAGCCCCGATGACCTCGCCCAGGTCCTGCGGTCCGGCCGTCAAGGACCGACCGCGTTCGTGCTGGGGCAGTGCCATTCGGGCGCGTTCACCCGCCTGATGTACCAACACGCCCAGCCGCGCGGCGGCCTGGCGCGACCGGCTCGCTGCGTCTTCGCGGCGGTGCCCGGCGACCGGGAGGCCTCCGGATGCACCGCCGACCTCACCGATCCGGGGGCCAGAGCCTACATCAGCACGGTCACCGAGGCCCTGTCGGACGCGGGCGCCGACTACGACCGCGACGGACACGTCCGACTCGTCGAGGCGCACGCTTACGCCAAGATTCACGACCGCACGATCGACGTCCCGGTTTCGAGCACCGAGATGTGGCTCGCCGAGACCCTGGGCACCAAAGCGCCGGATGGGAGGATGGCCGACCTCGAAGCCCTGTTGGCGGCGGCCGCACCTCACGAGGCGGCGGTGCTCAAGGCGCTCGGCGGCCCCTACCTCAGCGAGTCGGACGGCGCGGCGCAAGCCCACCGCGACCTGTCGCGCCTTCGAGGGGCCGCCGAAACGCTTCGAAACGACCTCGACGCGATCGACGAGCGCTACCGCAATACTCGGCAAGCGATCTTCGATCGCCTGGTCGCCGAGTGGCCGGAGCTTCAGAACCCGATTCACCCGGTCACTCGAGCGCTGTTGGCCGGCCCCGCCCCGGTCGTCGTCAAGTGGCTCCGCGCGCAAGAAGACCTGCCAACCTTGCTCGACCTCGACCGAATGCTGGTCGACCTCGACGGGCGGCTGCTCGCGATCATGCGGCGGGCAGCCCGGTTGGAGCGCTTCACCCGCGCGGTCCAGCGCCTCGCGAACGAGCAGGCGTGGCGGCATCGAGGCGGCGACCCGACCGGCTTCGACCGACTCACGGCTTGCGAGGCCCTGAGCCCCTGAGAAGGTGCTCGCGACCGGATAAGGCTCCCTATGAACATTCGATGACGATGGCGAGGCGACGACGGGCCCCTCATCCGTACGATGTTCGTCGCAGTCTTATTCAGGGCGATACAGGTTCTTCTTTTGGCACGGAACGACGACGAAGCGATTCTCGTTTCGCTGGCGCTCGGCGATGCGCGCCGCTCGCCTGCATTCGTCTCGACTTACGGGGTCGTCTTCGCCCCACTGTCCGAGAACTTTCTTTAGCCGCGGCGTCATAAATTGGAGGTTGGGATACGCGTCGGCCATATATTGGTACGTTCGCGCGATATCACCGCGAACGTCCTCAGGTGGCTCGAAGCGTCCTCCCCGGACCTCGAAATCGCACTCACCAAAGCGTTTCGGTTCGTCTTCGACCTCTCCCGGTTCCGTCGCGGCTCGTGCTCGCTGCAAGCTGCTCAAGCTCGGCATGAGGTTATAGAGATCCGCAGCGCGAAACTTGAATTCGGAGCCTCGACCGAGGTCGGAGACCGGCACTACGTGGACCCACTCGACCTTCGTATCAACCGTGTAGCCGCAATCGTTCTTGTCGGCCTGCATCGTCTCGGGGTTGAACGGGCAGCCGCAGTACGCCGTGCGCGTCATGCCCGCGTAGACCTCTGGCAAGGCAGCTGTCGCTTCCTTGCGAGTGCCAATGTGCCGGTTTCCGCGCGGTATCGGCGGTCGGATGACGAGATCGTACAGCAGGAACGTGAACAGGACGATGGTCGCCGCGTAGACCACCCGCAACGGCCAGGGCGACGACGCGGAGGCCATGGGCAGCGCGATCAACGTGATGGCCTCGGCTCGGTCGAGGGGCTCTTTGAACCGCTCCGAGAAGCGCCGCTCAACCCCCGAAGCCGTAGACTCGAAGGTCCGCGGGCCCGCGAACAACAGCACCGTGAAGTGATGCCCCCGGCGCGCCTTCGGCGCCCACCCGAATGGCCCCTTGGTGCCCTCGCCCAAGTGCTGGGCGTACGCGTCGGCGAGCGACTGCACCGCGTTTTGAGCGCCCACGGGGTCGTCGAACTCGCCCCGCCCGGCCGGCGGCGACAGCGACACCAGCTCGGCACGAACGATGGCGTTGAAAACGTTGGCGGCGTCCGAATCGGGCGACAACCCTTGGCGAAGTCGCTGGAGGTCGATGGGTTGCCGCGTTTCGAGCAGCGCTTCGGTAATGTATATCGTCATCCAGGCACTCCCAAGTCGGCGAACGCGACGCTCATGTTGTCGAACTCCACTTCGTCGGCCGGACGCCGGGCCAGCCGCTCGAGGAACTGCTGGCAGTCCTCGTCGCCTGCGAGGCGACTCTTGAAGAAGTCGCCGTGGTCTTTGGATTTCTCGACACCGTCGGACGCGACGGCGATATAGATACGCTTGGCGTCGTTGACGGGAATGTGAATGATACTCGCCTCGACCTCGCCCACGTCGAGATGCCGGCGCACCATGAATCGCTCGGTCAGCTCTTCGACCACCAAGTTTTTCTCTTCGGCGTCGCGAACGACCTTCAAGACGCCATCGCCGAGAAGCAGCGCCATACACACGTTTGGCGCCTGGATGACGCCCAACAGAGTTGTTTGAAACCAGTCGTTACGCCGGCGCTCCGCCGCGTCCGTCCGCTCGATGTAGACTTTTCGGTAGGTCGCAGGGTCCCACTGGCTCGGCACCGTGCCGGCTTCGAGCAACCTCGCCTCCAGGCGGTCGAAGCGCCCGAAGAGCTCCTGCGTGAAGGCGTTGGCAAAGGCCTGGCGCCAGGCTTGATCGTCGACGTTGACGTCGACCGGGCCGCGAGCGCCGAACCGGTCTTTGGCCACCGAATAAAAGGCGCGCACGGCCTCCGTCGCGCCTCGGTCGCCGAACGGCGACTGGCTCACTCCGTCGGCGACCCCGTGCGCGATCCAGGTGGGACCGTCGATCGACTGCACTTCGATCGCGAATGCGCAATCTTCGTTGCCCTTCTCCCGTTGCATGCCCTCCGGACCGGTGATCGACCAGCACCCCATTCTGTTCGGAGACCCCGGCAAGCGCTGGGTCAACCGTCGAAGCCGGTCGAGCGACGGAAACAGAACCTCCGGCTCGGTCGGCCTTGGAATCGGCTCGCGAGGAGGCGCCTGCGGCTCGGGAGGGCGTGGAGCCGGCAAAAGGCGCGAAGTCGCAGCGCGGGCCGGACGCTCGCGCGCAAAGTCGACCCGGCTGATGGCTCGCGGGGTGCCCACGACCGCCGGCGTGACGAACCGCCAGGGAAAGTGATCCGCCGGCTGCGCCAGCGAGGGCGCAGCCGGCCTGACCGGCTTGACGCAGGAGAAGATATCTACCCCTCGAGTGGTGCCGCGGGGGGCGTCGCTTCGGCGGTGCGCGGGATCGTCGGACCGAGAACTCATTCCGCTTCCTTCGGACCCGGGCTGGGCGGTTGAATGTTGGTGCCACACATCGAGCCGCCCTCAGATCACCTTGGGTTTCCGGCGAGCCTCCCGGATCTTGTCTTCCACCGCGACGACCCGGTTGGTCTTCGGGGTACCAATATCGGGCAGCAAAGCGACCAACTGGTAGACGCTGTTGACCATCAGGGCCCGGTCGCGGCTTCCGGCGAGCTGTTCCAAGTACGATTCGTGGGCCTCTCCGAAGCCGATGCAGACGAGCTTGGGTCTCAAACCCTGTCCGTAGTTCAGGCCCACGAGCCGATCGCGAGCCGAGAGCGTCGCTTCGGCGTCATTGGGATGACCGTCGGTCAACAGGAAGACCAGGGGGACATGGTCGCCCAGCGGTACGTCTCGCTGAGCGCCGTCGGCGGCCAGAATCTGGGTCGCGGCATCGATCGCGAGCGCCATGTCGGTGAGGCCGGTCGCCTGAAGGGTCAGGTGCTCCTCGTCGATCCGGTTCACGTTGACCCGCTCCCACAGGGTCTCGGCCTCGTCGTTGAACGACACGAGGCTGAAGAAAAAGTACGGCTTGTTCCCCCTGGATTCGGCCTGGAGGACGACGATCCACTCCTTGATGGCTTCGGTCAGGGTGTCGACCGGCCGCGGCGAATCGCCCACCCCCATCGAGGCGCTCGTGTCAGCCAAGACCACGATGTGTAGGGGGGATTCAGAACTAATCCGTGCCATTCGCTCACCTCCGGGCGAGGCGCTCGCCTCAGATCGTCTTGGCCTGCTGTCGAGCCCGCCGAATCGCGTCTTCGACGTCGACCGCGCGCCCAGTTCTCGGGGTGCCGATCTCGGGCAGCAGGGAGACCAGCTGCTGAACGCTGTTCACCATCAGCGCCCGGTCGGGGGTACCGGCGAGCTGCTCCAGGAATGACTCCTGCGCTTCTCCGAAGCCGATACAAATGAGCTGGGGCCTCAGGCCCTGGCCGTACTCGATGCTGACTAATCGGTCGCGCGCCGCGAGCGTCTGGGCGGCGTCGTTGGGATGGCCATCCGTCAACAGGAAGACTAGCGGCGTGTTGTCGCCCAGCGGGGCTTCTTGCTGATGAGCGTCGTGGGTCAAGATCTCGGTCGCCGCGTCGATGGCCTGGGCCATGTCGGTGAGGCCAGCCGTATGCAGCACCACGTTCTGCTCGTCGATCCGATTGATGTTGAGTCGCTCGCACAGCTTCTCGGCCCGGTCGTTGAAAGAGATCAGACTGAAGAAGAAGTACGGCTTGGCGCCCCGGGCGGTCGCCTGCAGTTCGACGATCCACTCTTTGATCGCTTCGGTCAGGATGTCGATCGGTCGCGGCGGGTCGCCCACGCCCATCGACGTGCTGGTGTCAGCCAGGACCACGATGTGAAGAGGAGATGCAGAAGTAATACGTGCCATTATCGTCTCCGATGGTCGCTGAAGATCCGTCGCTCCCTCTCGTCGCCTCTACGCCCCTATTTCGGACGCCAAACCGGACGCCAGACCGGACGCCAGACGCTCCAGGACGTAGCCACTCCAGATGAGCCTATCATCTACGAGAAGCTCGCAAGTCAGCCGATCCCCACCTCGCCAGTGGGCGGGGTACCGTCCGCCCCGCTTTAGATACGCCGAAGTGTCAGCGGGGACCACACCCGTGAGGGTGAGTCGATCCGTGTTTTCGTATGCGAGCCATTCAAGCGCGGAGTGTAGGCCCTCGAGACTCCCCTTCTCATGACCGACGTGAGCCGACTCCAGAAGGCCGTCGGGACCGTCGCGAACAACCAGTAACGGTTGGCCTTGAGGCACCGTCGGCCTGCTGATGATCGCCGGCGCCTCTTTGTTTTGAAGGGCTGCCAGCCACTGCTCGGGAGAGGGACCTTGTTCCGGGCTAGGGCTCCGAAGGGCCTGGTCGAGCAACGACGCCAGGACCGGTACTCGCCGATACAGCTCGAGCTCTTCGGGCAGCGCGAAGTCGCCGCTGCTCAGCCGCTCTTGGTCGAACAGGGTGCTCCGCCCCAGCTTCGAGTAGTCCGCCAGCTCGAGCGCGACGATCTCGACGATCAGTACCGCCATCGCAAACCGGTCGGATTTGAGAACGGCCATCTCGTCGTCGAGCTGCATGGCCGGGTGGCGGTATCCGTCGGAGCCGATCGTTCGAACGCCGTAGGGAAGCGGTCGGACGTCGGGATGGAAAAAGCCGTCGTAGTCCAGCGCGGTCAACGTCCGGTAGTCGGCGGACACGAAGAGATTCTGGGGCGCCAAGTCGGCGTGCGCGAGCTTCGCAGATTCTATCACCCGCACGAAGTAGGCGAGCTGCTCGGCCAGGTTGACTCGCTCCTCGGGCCGCAGGGAATGGTTCTCGCGGATCGACTCGAGACTCTGGCCGGCGGCTTCCGGAGAGAGGTGACCGCTCACGTCCTGCCCTTCGAAGGCGCCCTCGAGCCAGGCGTAGGGCGCAGCCTTGAAGACCGGCATCGGGTGACGCCGAAGGTCGGCGTTCGCGAGAACCCGGGCCCGCTGATACCTGATCCGGTCGACGCTCGGGTCGCCCGCACCCTTGAAGATCTTGAAGAAACTCGCGATCGCATCGGCGCCGTTGAGCCCCCATACATACGCCGGATACGCATACGCCTCGCCTCCGGAGATCATCGACGTCGCGGTCGCCATCGCCCCGCGCTCCTCCGGCGTGGCGAACCTGATCTGGCCCCCGCTTTGCCATCCCCCTTGCACGTGGGAATGCACGGTCCGACCGTCAATGTCGTAGATTCGACCTCCGAGTTCCCTCAGCTTTCGCTTCGAACCGACAAACATGCGCTGCGCTCCTCCCCGATCCCAACACTCCGCGAACACTCCCAGCTGGTCCAACGATCATCGGCGTCGCCACTGCCTGGCGCCGGCGACCCAACCACCAGCGCGCAGTGTTCGTCGTCATCGTTCGGGTTGTTCGAATGCGCCCACCGTACTATCTAATTTTTGGCGCGCCCCAACTTGGAGTCAACCGAGAGTCAACCGAGAGTCAACCGAGGTCGGCGGGCCGACCATCACGATTGCGCACATCCTCGGTTTGCGGGACTCTCAACGCATGTATCCGGGGCGGTTCATTCTTTGCTCACTCTTCGGGCTCACGCTCGGCATTGGCACCGTTGTCGCCGATCGCGCCGTCGCGTTCGCTGAACCTTCGCCCGGGCCCGGAACCCGAAGTTTGTCGGGCGCCGTGTGGGCGCGGCTACCCGACTTCGTTCTGACCCTCGACCACCAGATCGTTGCAACGCCCCAGAAGGAGAAGCCGAAGCCACCGAAGGATCAGCACGAGCTCTGCCGAAACGCATCACCGGCGCTGATCAGAATGCCGAGGGCTCGCATCGGCTTGGCGCTCGCTTTCTTGCTGGGCATCACGGTCGGTTGGTTCTTGGCCCGCCGACTTTAGGCGGCCGACTCAAGATCGCGGGCGGGTGGGCCGCACCGCTTCCACGAGCAGCCACAGCAAGCCGACCACCGAGACGATCGCGAACACGGTGAGGCCTGCCTCGTGGCCGCGATCTCGCATACGCTTGATGCTGAGCGCCACGAAGCTCCACACGCCCAACGCGACCAACACCAACCCGAATAGCGTCAGGGCAGGCATATACTCCTCCGAGCCGACGACGCCCATGAAGGCCCCCGCAGCGCCGATGAACAACGCCGCGAACACGCCACCGAAGAACGGCCCGCGATCGAGCGCGCCGCCGGGCCCAAAAAGGAAGGCCAGCGCGGATGGTCGAGGTACAGAGCTGGCCGACGGGACATCCGACGCCGAAGGGGTGGCGGCCACCGTCGGGTCGAAAGGCACGCCGGCCGGGTACCCGGGGGCCCTGGGCAGGTCCACCGGTGGCGCGGTCGGTCGACCGGGCTCCGGAGGCCGCGTTTGCTGCCTCAACGGGATCTTGGGAAACGAGGCCTCGTAGTCCTTTGGGTCGCCCGTCTGGGGCGTAAACGCGCGAGCTGCATCGGCAACCACCGAAGGCGGCGGCTCGGTGTTGCCAGCGAGACCCTCGTGCCAAATGCGAACAAGGATCCGGGCGTCGTCATCGAACTGCTTCTCGCTCACTTTAGCGTTCCTTGGGAGCCCAAGTATCGTGTGTCGGCGGACCCGAAGCAAGCGGCGCAGGTTGCCCTGCTTCAGGCCGACCCTCGCCGCCAGCCACCTACTCGCCGCGGAGGAAGCCGCGCAGACGGGCGGCGAATGGGAATACTACGCTTCGGCGCCAAACGAAGCCGAGGCGGGCATCTCGCGGGGCGGTACGATCCAGCTGGCGTCGGGAACCGGCTCGGGCAGGACGACGGGCTTGCCGTCATAGGTCAGGCGTTGGCCCGGCCAGATGTACGTCTTGATGCAGTACCGGATCAGGCATTTCTGCTCGAGACTGGGATGAACATGCGGGCTGAGCATCTTCGCGTGCGCGGCCGGCAGGTCGGCCCAGTGCATGCCCGGACGCTCGTGGTGCATCGCATGGTAGCCGTTGTTGAAGGTCCACCAGTTCGTGAGCCGGCCAGTGAAGCTCCGCGAGTGGTTGTATTGGTGGTCGGGGTCGCAGCCGTCATGCTGGACGAAGTTGATGCCGATGATGCCCCACGACGAAAAGACGTACGGAATGGCGATGTAGAGCAAGAAAGAGTGCCAGTTGACGAACGGCAGCGTCACGAACACCACGGCCAGCACCGAAGTCTCGAGCGCCCACTGGTTGAACCAGTTACGCTTCTTGGTGCGCATCGCCCAAATGTATCGATAGGTGGACCGCACGACGTCTCGGCCGACGACGAAGGTGAACAGCAGCTGATTGAGCAGGTTCCATCGGAATCGCAGCTTCGACGTCCGCATGGTGTCTTTCGCCGACTGCAGATGGGTGTGGTGCCCGAGGTTGTGACTCGGCACGAACGCGCTGACCGAGTCGCCGGTCGCCAACGTCAACAAAACTTGCATCGCCTTGTTGAGACTCTTGGGCTTGAACACGGGGACGTGCATCGTGTTGTGAGAGATGACGGCGCAGACGAAAGACATCTGCGCGGCAACGAGGCACAGCAGCGTCATCCCCCACCACGTTTGGGGCGGCCAGATGAAGCCTGAGCCCATGATCGCGAGCGTCGCGAAAACCGTCGCTACACTTCGGTAGTCTTCCCGGCGTCGGAAGAGCATTTCGCCTACGTTGATAAGCGCGATCGTCGGCCCTGTCACGTGATAATGACGCACCCGGCGAACGGTGTTGGGCTCCGCCGGCGGGCGTTCCACGAAGGCCGTGAGGGCGATTACGGCCATTCGCAGTCCGGTCGGCCGCGGCACGTTGCCGGCCCGCACGCCCTCAGAGCGGGGCACTCCCTCGGAGCAAGGTGTCGGCGTGCCGACGAAGTCGAAGCGAAGAACGGGTGCTCAGAGCGATGCCCGCGCCAAATCTTGATCCATCTGATCGATCCATCGGGTTATCGAGCCAGCCCGAACGTTCAACCGATGTCCCTGGCGGGGCGCGCTCGCCGGGGCATAACCGAGGCCCGCGTCTTCTCGATGACGCAGGAGCAATCCGCGGGCGACCAACAGCGACGCCCCGGCGGGGGCGCGAGGGACCCGCTGGCCTTCGACTTCGTCGCGCAAGGCATTGAGCCGCTCCACGTCGTTCTGCCATAGGCGCGCTCGCCGGCGGTACAGCGCTTGTCGACGCCGAATCTCGGCTCGGGCGGCATCCGCCGACTCCTGCAAGGCAGCTTCCATGTTGCCCCGAAGGCGCTCTGGGTCCACCCACAGCAGTCGGCAGGATGACTGAACGGCCTTCGGCAAAAACGCCGTCGCGACCAGCACGAGCACATCGACCTCGGTCGACAGAAGGCCGAGGCCATGGTCGACGGACACCGGTCGGATGACTTCGGCCTGACGGCCGACGTGCTCGACGTAGATCGCGGCGCCTTCCGCGACGACCTGGGTCCGGCGGCTGACCCCGTCCCGCGCCGCCTGGCCCCAAACCGATAGGCGCGCGTCGATCGCGTGGACGGTCGCGGGCCGCCGAGGCGCGAGGTCGTCGCCCGCAACGTCGACGTGAACCGGATGAGCCTCAAGGGAATGAAGGTCGTGAGCACCGGACATGGCTGCCGGACCAGCAGGATCAATGCCAAAAGAAGGATCAATGATTTCTGCCAGGCCACCGAGGGGTACGGACTCGGATTTCGGAAGACGCCGGACGCCGGCCGACCGGTCCGCGGGAAGAGGGCGTACGACGGTCGTGGTTAACGAGCTGCCGACCGCTGGTTGGCCAGCCTCAGCACACCGCTCAGGGTCCAGATGCCCACCACTGGTTGGCGATCCTGCCGACGATCGCCGTCGAAGCGCTCGGCTACTTCCGGTCCAGCCGACGTTCCGCCGAGCGCGCGTGCGCCTCGAGCCCCTCGAGTCGGGCGAACCGCGCCGCGTCATGATAATGACGCGGATCGACCTTCTGCGCCTCGAATCGCATCCACGTTCGGGCGCGGAGGAAGGTATGGACGCTGAGCCCGCCGAACGACCGAGCCGTGCCGCCGGTCGGCAACGTATGGTTTGGCCCGATCCCATAGTCACCGAGCACTTCGGCCGCCCCTGTACCTACGAACAGCGCCCCGTAGTGCTCGAGCTTTTCTGCCACCTGGTTGGCGTGTCGAGTCACCACTTCGAGGTGTTCTGGCGCCAGGGTATTGGCTACCCGAACTGCCTCATCGAGATCGTCGACCACCACCGCGAAGCTATTGCCGAGCGCGGCGCGCGCGGTCGCCGCGGTCGGGAGATCGGCCAGCTGTTCGTTCAGAGCCGCGTCCACCGCGTCGACCAAAGCCCCCACGGGCGTCACCAGAACCGCCGAAGCGTCCGGGTCGTGCTCACACTGAGCAAGCATGTCGGCCGCCACCACCTGCGGATCGGCAGTCTCGTCGGCCAGCACGAGGACTTCGCTGGGCCCGGCCAGCATGTCGATGGCCACCGTGCCCGACACCAGCTGTTTGGCAGCCGTGACGTAGCGATTGCCGGGCCCCACCACCGCGTCGGCGGCAGGAATCGGCCCCGCTCCATAAGCCAGCGCGGCGATCGCCTGCGCGCCCCCGACCGCGAGGAAGCCGTCAACGCCGGCCACCGCGGCGGCGGCCAGGGTCACCGACGCCGGTCGAGGGGACGCCACCCAGACCTGGCTCACGCCGGCCGCTCGAGCGGTCACCGCGGTCATCAGGACGGATGAAGGCAAGGGAAAGCGGCCTCCGGGGGCGTAGCAGCCGGCGACCGCGACCGGGGCGACCGACTGGCCCATCGCGCCTCCCTCGACCTGCACCACAGTGTCGGAAACGGTTCGTCGCTGCGCATCGGCGAACGTTCGGATTTGCTCGGCAGTGCGTCGCAACAGGTCCCGGACCTCGGGACCAACCTCGTCCAGAGCGGAGGCCAAGCGGTCGGGGCCAGCGATGGGCGAGTGGCCAGGCTCCAGGTCGCCAAGCCGCTCCGAGTGACGGATGACCGCCGCCCAGCCCTCGCGTCGCACATCGTCGACGATCGGGGCGACCGCGGCCAGCGCATCGGCGGCCAGCGGCTCGCGGCGCGCCGCCCCCACATCGGCCGCACGCCGCCGCTCCAGGCGGACCGATACCGTCGAGGTGGCGTTCATGAAGCGCTCCCTGTCCCTGGACTGCCGTCTCCAGACCCCACACTGGGGGCCGAAGCCTCCACCGGCGGTTTGGCGTGCCCAGGTCGGCGGGTCACTCTCAGCCGACGGGCGTCGAGCTTTCGGGTCACATCTTCGAGACGAACGCCGGTCTTGGCGAGCTTGACGAAGGTGAAGTAGAGGACGTCGGCCGCTTCGTGAATGACATCGTCGGCGGTGAAGGCCGCCGCGAGCTCGGCCGCTTCCTCGCGGATCTTGGCGTCCAGCAGGCCGTCATCCTCGAACAATCGAGCCGTGTAAGAGCCGGGGCGGGCCCGGGTTTCGGGATCCGCCAACCGCCGGGCCAGCCCGTACAGGCCATCGCCCTGGAGCGGCTTCGCCGGGCCGAAGCAGGTCCGCTGGTCCAGATGACAGAACCCCCCGCCCTGCTGACGCACGACGAACCGAAGGGTGTCGCGGTCGCAGTCGAGGTCAACCTGCCGGAGCTCTTGAGTGGCGCCCGAGCTCGCGCCTTTTCGCCACAACCCGCGTTTTCGCGAATGGTAAACGCCCCGACCTTCGGTCAGCGCAGCTCGAAGGCTCTCGAGTTTGGAGTACGCCATCCCCAACGCCTCGCCGGCTTCGTCGACGACCACCGTCGGCCACAGACCGTCGGGGCGGTCGCTCTTGAGCATCGCGGCGAGCGCGTCGGCGAGGTCGAACTGACCGGAGTACAAAGCCATGCCCACCTGCACGTCGAGCCCGGCTACATCGAGGGCAGCGACCTCGGCGGCGCTTCGAATGCCGCCCGCCACGGTGATCTTTCGCCCTTTGGCATGAGGGAGCAGGCCCGCCGCTCGCTCGATGTTGAGCCCGGACATCGTGCCCTCGTCCTCCACGAAGGTGACGAGGAAACCGTCGACGTAGGGAGCCAGCTCGGCCATCCGATCGACGATCGTGGTCTGGGTGCCCGTGCGCCACCCCTCGACCACGACCTCTCCGAACTTCGCGTCGAGCGCGGCCACCACTCGGTCGCGGGGCAGCTGGGACAGGATCTCGGGGCGCGCGGCGGTCCCCAGGATGACCTTTTCGGCGCCTCGGTCGAGCCAGCGGAGCGCGGTACCCACGTCGCGAATGCCCCCACCGACCCTACACCTCGCCTTCGACAGGAGCGCGTCGATCACTTCGGCGTTCGAACCTTGACCCAGCGCAGCGTCGAGGTCGATCACCGCGACCTCGCCGACTCGGCCGAAGGCCTCGGCGATCGGCCGCGGGTCGCCCGCATCGATCTTCTTGTCTCGGCCTTGCACCAACTGGACGGCGTGACCGCCCATCACGTCGATAGATGGAATGATCATGATTCTGCCCAGCGCATGGGTACGCCGGCCTTTCGCAATTCTGCCTTCACATCGGGAACGGTGAACGCCCCGTCGTGAAAGATCGACGCGGCGAGCACCGCATCGGCCCCCGACGTTAGGGCCTCAGCCAAATGCCCGGCGTGCGCCGCGCCGCCGGACGCGATGATGGGAATGTCGACCGCCGCCCGGATCGCGCGGATGAGCTCGAGGTCGTAGCCGAGGCCGGTGCCGTCGCGGTCCCAGCTCGTGAGCAGGACCTCGCCCGCCCCTTTCGCCTCGGCCGTCGCCGCCCACTCGGCCGCTTCGAGCTCCGTGCGCTCGTGGCCCGACCGCACCACGACCCGCCAGGACGGGCGACCGCGGTCCGCTTGCTGCGGAGCTTCGATCTGCGGGTCACCGGTGGGGGTTGCACGCGCGGCGTCGAGGGCCAGGACGACGCACTGGGTGCCAAAGCGGTCGGCCAGCCGGCCCAAGAGGTCGGGGTCGCGCACCGCGGCGGTGTTGACGCCGACCTTGTCGGCGCCGGCGTCGAGCAGTCGCCCGGCGTCATCCACGGTGCGAACGCCACCGCCGACCGTCAGCGGGATGGCGATGGCCGCGCGCACCGCCTCGACGACTTTCACCCCGTGACCGCGTCCTTCGGGGGTTGCCGAGACATCGAGCAGTACCAGTTCGTCGGCCCCCTGGGCCGCGTACGACTCGGCCAGGGCCACCGGATCGCCAGCGTCGCGCAGTCCCTGAAACCGAACGCCTTTGACCACCCGTCCGTCTTTGACGTCGAGGCAGGGAATCAGCCGGGGCGTCGCCGCGGGGCCATCGAGCGCTCCGGCGGTCATCGGGGCGGAATCGGCTCCGTACAGCCATCGACGAAGGACGCGCTCGCCGAAGCGACCGGACAACTCGGGATGGAATTGACACGCCAATAGGCCCGGCCGAGCCAGCGCCGCGATGAACGGCCCACCATGGTCGGCCCAAGCCACTCGGCAGCCGGGCGGCGCCTCCCGTACTCGAAACGAGTTCGCAAAGTACGCGTGCCCGGATGCGAGGACAGGGTCGGCGGCCGGGCCCATCACTCGATTCCAGCCGAGCTGGGGCACTCGAAGGCCCGCCTCGAATCGGCCCACATGCCCGTCGAACACACCGAGGCCTTCGACAGCACCACCCTCGTCGCTCGTTCGAAACAGCAGCTGCAGGCCGAGACAGACCGCGAGGGTGCTCTGACCGCGGTCGAGCCGGGCTCTGAGAACCGGGACCCACCCTCCGGCGTGAAGGGTGGACATCGCCGGCCCGATGGCCCCGACGCCCGGCAACACCAAGTGCTCGGCGCTCGCGGCTTGGTCGGGGCTCGTCAAGATGTACGGCTCGGCGCCCACGCGCCGTAACCCGGCCAGCACGGAGGCGAGATTGGCCGCCCCGGTCGGCAACACGCCAACCGGCGGCTTGGCGGCGGTGGTTTCGATCGACACTACAGAACACCTTTCGTGCTCAGGACGGATTCTCCGGCCCGCGGGCGCACAGCGGCCCGCAAGGCCCGGGCGGTCGCCTTGAACGCCGCCTCTGAGCGGTGATGATCGTTATCGCCCCGAAGGACGTCGACGTGCAGGGTCAGGCGCCCCGCGACCGCGAACGACTCGAGCGCATGAGTGAGCATCTCTGTCGAGACCTGGCCGATCATCGGACGCTTGAAACCAAGGTTGACGACCGCGTAGGGCCGGCGCACGAGGTCGACGGCGGCCCGCGCCATCGCCTCATCCATCGGGATGAGCGCGTCACCGAAGCGTTCGATGTTGCGGCGCTCGCCGAGCGCGCGATCGAACGCCTCGCCGAGCACCAAGGCGCAGTCCTCGACCGTATGGTGGTCGTCGATGTGCAGGTCGCCTTTACAGTTCAACGAGAGGTCGAATCCCCCGTGGGTCGCCCACGACGTCAGCATGTGGTCATAGAAACCGAGGCCGGTGTCGACCGAGATCATGCCGTTCCCGTCGAGATCGAGGGTCAGCTCGATGGCGGTCTCCTTGGTCGTGCGTCGCACTTCGGCCTGCCGCCCCCTGGCCGGGGAAGTCTCCGATGAGGAAGGGGTGCTCATGGCTTCATGCCTCTTCGAGGGCCGCCGGCAAGGCCTCGAGGATCGCCGTGAACGCCGCCTCGTCGCCGGGACAAGTGATCCGGACCGCGCCGCCGAGGGGCGAAGGGCCGTCGAACCACCGCACTCCGATCCCCCGGTCGGCCATCGCCCGCGCAAAGGCCGCACCGCGCTCGCCGAGCCGAGCCAGGACAAAGTTCCCCTGGGACGGCAACGGACGCGCGCCGGCCGCGTTCAGAGCATCGAACAGGTGCGCTCGCTCACCCTTGACCCGCTCGACGTGTCCTCGCATCGCTGGCTCTGCCTCCGCGAGCATCGCCCGGGCGACGGCGACCGATGGCGTCGATACCGCGTACGGTTGGCCGACCGTCTTCATCCATTCAATGACATCGACCGGGCCCAGAAAGTAGCCGACCCGCAGGCCGGCCAGGCCCCACGCCTTCGACAGCGTTCGGGCGACGACCGTGTTCGGCAACGTGAGCGCCAGGTCGGTGAGATCATCGTCCGCGAACTCGACGTACGCGTGGTCGAGCACCAGCACCGCCCGAGCCTTCGCGCAGGCGACCGCAACCTCGCGGAGGATGGCGCCATCGACCACTTCACCGGCGGGACTCGAAGGCGACACCAAGAACGCGAGCCGCGTTGAAGGTTGGCTGGTCGTCCCGTCGATGACCTCCGGCGTCTGCAATATCGATTGCACGAAAGCATCCGTCGGAAACGCCTGATCGAACCACTCGATCGACCGCGACTGACCGCCGGCCAGAGCCACGTATCGAGGGAGCATCTCGAAAGTAGGCTGCGTCAGGATGGCTTGCGAACCCGGCTCGAGGGTCATCAAACAAAGCCTCAGGAGACCGTCGTCCGCTCCGGCGGTCACCGCTACCCGGTCGGGTGTAACGCCGTGCCGGGCGGCGAGGTCAGCCTCGAGGGCGTGGGGACGAGTATATCGGTTGAGCGCGTCGGGCTCGAGCGCCGACACGAATCGGGTCAAGTTCTCGTCCGAAGCGAAGGCCTCGTTGGCGTCGACCTTGATCTTGGGCGCCGCGCTCGCGCGAGGGCGGTACGGACGAAAGCCGCTCAGGCGGGCCGCGGGCCGGAATGCTTCGCTCACGGAAGAACCTGACTGAGCGGTGAGACCACGATGTCGGAACCCCCAACGCTCTTGATTCGAGGCAATAGGGCGGGCACCGCGTCGCGAGGAACGGCCGCCTTGACCGCGTATCCTTCTTCGCCGAACAGCGACGCGACCGTGGGCTTGCGCATGCACGGAAGGATCTCCACCAGCGCCGGTAGCTGCTCGGGCCCGATGTTGACCTCGAGCATCACGCGGCGTCGCCCTTCGAGCACCCCTTGCAGAATGGCCACCAAGCCTTCGATCCGACGGCGCTTGGTGCTGTCGGCCATCGCGACGTGACTCGCGTACAGACGGGTCGACGAATGCATGACCTCATCGACGATCACCAATCCGTTCGCGCGCAACGTCGCCCCGGTGGCCGCGATGTCGACGATGCAGTCGGCGTCTTCGGGCGGGAAGACCTCGGTCGCGCCGAAGGTCCTCACCAACCGGGCGCTCGGACACGCTCGTTCGATCCATTGCTGCGCGATTCGCGGCATCTCGGCCGCGACCCGCAAGGGACCACCGTGGGGACTGGTCGACGGGAGCTGACCGTCGACCAGGAGGGTCGCCGGCGCCGCGGCCACCAGCCGAACCGAATCGAGGCCGGTATCGAGCACCTCGACGATGTTGGCCTCGAGCTCGACCACCCAGTCGGCACCTGCAAACCCCAAATCTCGAGAGCCGATGTGCAGCATCTCCACGACGTTCTGCGGCTTCAGGACCTTGGCCTCGACACCGGCCAGCGAGATCGCGGGTCGATAGCTGCGCGCGGTCTGCCGCAGATGAATGCCAGCGTCGGACAGGAGCTCGACCACCCCCTGATGCATTCGGCCCTTGGGGATACCGAAGTGGAGGGTGGCGTCGGAGGGATTCGATGTTTCTACCGGCAACACAACTTTCGCCGAGCTTGGTCACGGTCGAATCGGACGGTCAAGCGACGCATATTCCGAACCGAGGCAGCACGTCGTCGACCACCGACCGGCGATGGGCCTTCGCGGCGTCGTGAAACAGCTTCCAGTCCGAACGCAAGAACGAATCCGAATACGGGTACATCCGACCGCGTTCGCGCTCGATGCCCTCGCCGAGCGCGGCGGTCTTCCATGATCCTTCGCCCTGGGACACGTACCGGAGCTCCACCGGCCCGATCCCGAACTCATCGGCGGCCAGCGCTTTCAGCCACTTCTCGTGCCGGATGCGCTCGTCGCGGTCGTCCCACTCCGTGAAACGCTGCAGGAGCGCGGCTTGGAGCGGCTCGGAGAGACCCTCGACCTCAGCGTCAGGGTCGTCGAGTCGATACCGGCGAAATACCCGGCACAGCTCGTCGGCGGCCACCACGAAGTCTCGCGGATTGTCGCGCTCTATGTGCTCACCGAGCCCGTTCACGTACGACCAGCGCAGAAAGGGGCGGTCGGGGTACGACAGGGCGGCCCCGTGACCGATCGGGGGGACGGCCTGATGAAGCCAACCGTCGAAAAAGGCCGCCACTTTCTGGGCGAAGGTCGCATCGAAGTGACCGTCACGCTTCACCTGACTGACTTCATTGATCTTGTGGTTCACCCCCGCGAAGCCCTGGTGGGCCCAGGTATCGACGAAGACGTGCGCCGCAATCCCCAGCCGGTGCAGCCCGTAAGGCCGGTGAGCGTCGCGGATGACCTCTTTCATCATCGCCTGGGCCACGTGGCTGTTCGGTCGAGTGACCAGCCTCTCGATGAACGACCGCGCCGGCGCTCGGGCTTCGGGAAGGCCGGCATTGCCGGGCATGAAGTGGTACGGAATCCACACCAGCCGGCTGCCGAGAGCGGCGAAGTTCTTGTAGTTGAGGGCCCGGTGAGCGGTCGCGTGGCGTTGATACATCGCGCCGCTATCAAACCGGATCACCCCTTCATCGATCGCATCGTCGACGTATTGGGCAGCATAGGCGATCACCTGCGCGGGGTCGTGCTCGAACCCGGCGAGCCGGGCCGTCAGGTAGGTCACGGCGTGATGAAAATCGATATTCACGGGGTCATTCCTGGGGTCACAGGCCCAATTCGCGGCCTCGCCACATGCGCCGCAGGTTTGGGGTATGGCGGATGAAGATCAGCAGCACCACCGCGCCCGCGAGGATGACGAACGGAAGCCGTCCATCGAGCCACCACGTCGCGCCCACCAAGACCAGACTCGCGACCAGGGAGCCGATGCTCACGACCCTAGTGACCCCGTAGACGGCCGCGAACGTGCCGATCGCCACGAGCGCCGCCATCGGCGTGAGAGCCAAGAAGACGCCGGTCGCCGTCGCCACGCCCTTGCCGCCCCGAAACCGCAAATACACCGGAAACACGTGACCGACGACCGCCGCCCCCCCGGCGAGGGCCTGGACCGTGACGCTGTCGTCGACGAGCCAGCCCGCCGCCAACGGTGCGACGGCGCCCTTCAAGCCGTCGAGGAGGAGCGTGACCAGCCCGAGCCAACGCCCCGCGCTGCGCGCCACGTTGGTGGCCCCGATGTTCCCGCTGCCCGCACTCCGAACGTCGACCCCAGCCAGCCGGCCCAACAACAAGCCGAACGGAACCGCACCGAGCAGGTACGCGCCGACGATCAATGCCCAGGCCACCCCGTTCACGCGCCGAGTTTAACCTATGGCGCGAGCAAAGCGAGGACCGTGAGCACCGCCAACCAAGGCGTCGCCGCGCACAGCGCGGAGATCGGCCATGGGATTCCCAGCATGCGCCGAAGCCCAACCACATGCAGGGCGAACGACCACCCCAGCGCGACCGGCCAGCCGATCACCGGCACGAACACCCACACCATCGGGGCCGTTCCGTACGCGACGACCCGAGCGATCCCTGTCCAACGCACTCGCCGCCGCATGGACACCTGGGCCGATATCCACATGCTCACCACCAAGCAGCCCAAGAGCAGCCCGGCGACCGGCCAAGCGAGCAAGAAGGCGAGCCCGATAGCCTCGAGCGAAGGCGGGGCCAGAGTCGGTTCGAAGGGCCGCCCGCGTACCGCGGCGGCGACCGACGCCAGGGTCAGCTGAACGGCGGCGAAACTGACCGCGCCTCCCCATCGTTCAGCCGAGAGCTCCCCAAAGAACCGTTGCGGTCGGAACAGGGCCGTGGCCACAGTCTGGGCCCATCGTCGCAGGCGGGATCCACGCTTATCTTCCCACGGGGTCCGCGCGACCGGGGATCCGTCGGTCGGCAACTGCGCGAGACGGCGGGCAGCGTCTCGAGCCTCGTCAAACACGTCCTCGGTGGACGCGTCGACCGACCGAAGCGCGGTCTGCAGGATCGCGACTCGGAGGCTGCTCCGCAGCGTCGTCAGGTCGGCGAGGCTCAGTCGCCGACGGCCGGATCGACCGGGGGTTTCGATCGCCTCGTCCGCCAGCTCGGCCACCGCCACGAGCCCCGATGCTGGGCGGAGGACGCGCACTTCGAGCATCGCCGAACAGAACGGGCACGGGGCCCGGCATCGACCGACCACCGGAAACTGCTCTTCACAGGATGGGCACCGAGCCAGCACTGGCCTGCAGCATGGGTAAATCCGTGTCCGCTTGAAAAGCACGAGCAAACCCGCAACGGCTTTTCTTCCTCTCGGCAGCGGACGGTGCTCTCGTAGTCTCGTGATTGAACACTTTGGACCTGGCCGACCGCGGCCGCTCGGAGCGACCGCGACCACGAAGGGCATCAACTTCGCAGTCTACGCGCGCCACGCCGAGCGGCTCGAGCTGCTGCTCTTCGATGACCCCGATGGCACCGCGCCTCGGGTCATCGAACTCGATCCCCACCTCCACCGTACCCAGGACCACTGGCATCTCGAGGTATTCGGGGCCGGTTTGGGTAAGGCCGTCGCCTACGCCTTTCGCGCCAACGGTCCCGACGAAGGCCCCCATCGCTACGACGCCGAAAAGGTTTTGGTCGATCCCTATGCCCGACGCCTGCACTTTCCGGCCGGACACAGTCGCGCCGTCGCGAGCCGCCGAGGCTCGACCTTGGGGTGCGCACCGGTCGGGCTGTTGCCCCCGGCCGCAACGACGCCCTTCGACTGGGGCGGCGATCGACGGCCCCATCACCCCGCGGCCCGCCGGGTGATCTACGAGCTACACGTTCGTGGCTTCACGAAACGAGACCGAACAGTCCCCGAAACCCATCGGGGCACCTACCTCGGCGTCGTTCACAAGATCCCGTACTTAAAGGATCTCGGGGTCACGACGGTCGAACTGCTTCCGGTCTTCCAGTTCGACCCCGCCGAAGACAACTACTGGGGATACATGACCCTCGGCTTCTTCGCGCCTCACCGCGGGTACGCGGCGACCGACGACCCGGACCACGACTTCAAAACGATGGTCCGGGCCCTTCATGAGGCGGGCATCGAAGTCCTGCTCGACGTGGTCTTCAACCACACCACCGAGGAAGACGAGTTCGGGCCCACCTATAGCTTTCGAGGGCTCGATAACGCCACCTACTACCACCTCGAGCCGGACGGCCGGGGCTACCGGAACGACACCGGCACCGGCAACGTTCTCAAGACCGCCCATCCTCAGGTGGGCCGCTTGGTTCTCGACAGCCTGCGGTATTGGGCGACCGAGTTTCGGGTGGATGGCTTTCGGTACGACCTCGCTTCGATTCTCAGCCGAAACATCGATGGCGATACCGAGCCCCCTGACAACCTCCTACGTACGATCGAGCACGACCCGGTGCTCGAGCCCCTGCTGCACGTCGCCGAGCCCTGGGACGTCGTGTCATATCAGGTCGGCGCCGACTTTCCGGGGGTCAGCTGGAGTCAGTGGAACGACCGGTTTCGCGACGACGTGCGCCGCTTCGTCAAGAGCGACCCGGGCCAGGTGCCGGCGCTGATGAATCGGCTGAGCGGTAATCCGGATCTTTTCCCACCCGACCCGCCCGAGTCCCGGCTGGCCACCCAGAGCATCAACTTCGTCTCCGCACACGATGGATTCTGCCTCAATGACCTCGTGTCCTACGACCGCAAGCACAACGAGCTCAATGGGTTCGACAACCGAGACGGCAACGACAGCAACCACAGTTGGAACTGCGGATTCGAGGGGGAAGGCCCGACCGTGCCCCCGGAGGTCGTGCGTCTGCGGCGGCGTCAACGAAAGAACCTGCTCACCCTCCTGATGATCGCCAACGGCGTGCCCATGCTCGTGATGGGCGACGAATTCGGCAACACGCAGGGTGGGAACAACAACCCCTACAATCAGGACAACGAGACGACCTGGTTGGACTGGGCGCGCGGCCTTCAGCACGAAGAACTGGTTCGGTTCGCGAAGAAGCTGATCCGCTTCCGCCGGCGACATCCGTCGTTGTCCCGCGACCGAGCGTGGGGCAAGGATGTACGATGGTATGGCGTCGGGCCCAAGCCCGACCTCGCCCATCATTCCCGCAGCCTCGCTTTCGCTCTCAGCGGCGCCGCCCATCAGGACTGCGACCTGTACGTCATGCTCAACAGCTATTGGGAGGCACTGACCTTCGAGCTCCAGGAAGACCGCCGGGGCGGCTGGCGACGAGCGATCGACACCAGCAATCCGAGCCCCACCGACATCTGGGACGACAGCGACGCGCCCGCCGTTCCCTCACGGACGGTCCGGGTGGGCCCCCGCTCGATCGTCGTCCTGAGGTCGGCCGGCGAATAGTCACCACTCGATCGTCGACCCGTCGTAGGCAAAGAACCCACCGGAGTCCGCCGGATCCAGGCCGTCCACCACGGTCATCATCCGCGTCACCGCATCGTCCGGCGTGAACAAGACCTTGGCGCTCCGCTGAAACGGCTTCGTCAACGGCGTGTCGACAGTGCCCGGATGCATCGCCACACACACGCTCTTACGATTGTTGCGCTTCAGCTCGACCGCCATCCCGCGCACGAACTGATTGAGGGCTGCCTTGGAGGCGCGATAGGCGTACCAACCGCCTAGCTTGTTGTCCCCGATGCTGCCCACTCGCGCCGACAGGTGAACGACGACCGCTGCCTCATCGTGCTTCAAGAATGGGTGAAGGTGCTTGACCACCAACAATGGCCCGAAAGCATTGACGGCGAACACGTGCTGCAGCTGGATGGGATCCACATGCTCGAGACGACGTTCCGGGCCTCCGCCGTGCCCATCGTGCAAGACGCCGGACGCGTTGATGAGGAGATGGAGACGCTCTGTGTGCTTGCCAACCTCAGCGGCGAGGGCGCTCAGAGAGCCTTCATCGGTAATGTCGCAGGAAACGAGGTGCAGGCGACCATCGGCCGTCTCCATCAGGGACCGGAGCGGTTCTGCCCGGTCAGCGCTTCTGTACGTGGCAAATACCCGTGCGACGTCCGAACGCCGCAGCAGGTGCCGAACAAAGGCGAGGCCGATGCCTCCGGTCGCGCCTTGAACAAGGACCGTTTTCATAGAGACGGCTTAGTGAGCCGCCACCATGAGAACAAGCATGGTCGGTTGACGGAGGGGCAAGAACCCGACCGTCGACTTCAGACTCCACCGAGAGGGGCGCTCGTGCCCCGGTTCGATGGAGTCCCGACGCCGCTCAGAGGCGAGGCGCGCAGGCCTTGGCCGAAGTCCCGGCCGACGCCAGCGGTCCGCACCCGTCGTCTCCGGCGGCGGTGGCCGGAAGCTCTTCCAGGAACGACGGCAGGGTCGGAACCGGCGGCACCTGAATTTCAGCCCGGACCTCGGGAATCATCGCGGGAACGGCCTCTGGTTTCGAGAAGAGCCGAGCCCGAAGCTCCTTCCGATTCTCGTCGAGCAGTCGCGTTTGCACGGCCGCCCGAGTCTTCCACTCGGCGAGGTCCATTTCGAGCCTCTCTTTGGGCGAAGCTTCGGTCGCTTCAATCCACTGAACTTCGGTGGTGCGAATATAGGCCGGCTCCGAATCGCTAACGGCGGTGGAGCAGGCGAGGGCAACTATTGGGAAGAGAGCAAGGCTTGTTTTCATGACACCCCTTCTAACGAGCCTTTCTGTAAGCACTCTAACAACTACGTCAAAGTTCGGTCACCGATCGTTTTTTACGTTCCTGTCCGGGCTTTGACATTTCCATGACCTAATCCAACTAGGATGCCACGCTGATGAAGAGCGATCCTGCCTCTAGACGGGCCAGAAACGTCGTTTTGTTGGTGATCGTCACAGTCGCCCTGCCGAGTCTCGTTCTGACCGCGCTCGGAGTGGCAGCGATTCGCAACGAAGAGGTGGCAACGAAGCGTCGAATCGTCCGACTGTACAAACCTACGCTTATCGAAGTCGCGAAGGATTTTAATCGTCGACTCGACCGAATCTTGATCGACGCCGAACCCGCGCTGATGAACCTGCTCGAGTGGAGC
Source organism: uncultured Myxococcales bacterium (assembly GCA_964519665.1). Lineage (GTDB taxonomy): Bacteria > Myxococcota > Kuafuiibacteriia > Kuafuiibacteriales > Kuafuiibacteriaceae > JANQQN01. Next base: position 2,508 of record CAZFIV010000032.1, on the reverse strand, counting down.
CGCGACCCCTCCCAAGATTTAGGTACCTACCGGTATTTCGTCGAGCATACGCCCGGGGCGACCAACTACTTTATTCTGGATGACGAATCGAACGTCGTGGCGCCGCAGTTCGATGATGTGGACCCGGGAAGTAAGTGCTGTGCGGTGCCGTCTTGTTTCGACGTGCACGACCTGTCCGCGCATCGACGCCGACCATCCTGTTCGCCGTCGCTTCGCCAACAGCAAGTCACTCAACTGTTCGACGCTGACTGCCAATCCGAGAATCCCTCCGACGGGGAAACGCACGCCCTAGCCCGAGACCTGCTTCAGAAACCCCTCCTGCTCGGTCACCCTCATGAAGCGATCTTTATCGATCAGGTGGTGATGTTGACCGCCCGCCTGGCCGACCCGACTCGAGATCTCGATCCGACCTGGAGTCAGAAGGTGGCGACGGCGCTCATGTTCCGGTTCGAGGCTCTCGAGCCGGACGGTCGACGGTGGGCGGCGGGTATTCTGGCCGCTCAGAGCCAACGAAAAGCCCTGTTGAAGGGCTTGAGCCGGCTGGTGCGCCCCAAGGGTGACGACGTCATGGTCATAGGATTCGAAGTCGACGAGATTCGGAGGGTCGTCATTCTTCTGAATCGCGGCGACCGAACCGCCGGCTTCGAGTTGGTTTCTACGCCACTCGAGCGCGAGATCAACGAGGTCCTGATCGACTTGAATTTGGGAGACCGACTAGCCGCTCACGTGGGCCCTTTCACCCGCAGCAAGTGGTGGAACGGTTTTCTGTATCCGGAGCTCATGAAGATGGACAAACACGAGGTCGAAGACCGGTTGGTGACCTGGTTCCTGTCCAACCGGACCAACCTCAACTGGGCATTCGAACTTGTTCTGCTCGAGCCCGGGTTGCAGCCGGCCCTAGGACGCAGTCGATATGGTCTCTATCTTTGGTCTCTGATCCTGGTCGCGTCGGCGTTGTTGGGAGGCATTATTTATACCGTCCGTTCGGTCGTGCAGGAGGCACGACTGTCGCGCCTCAAGACGGACTTCGTTTCGAGCGTCTCGCACGACTTACGCACGCCGCTGACCTCTATTCGAATGTTCTCGGAGACCTTGCGAGCCGGTCGCTATGAATCGGACGAAGAACGACATGAGTTTTTGCAAATCATTATCGAGGAGTCGGAGCGTCTGTCGCGGCTGACCGAACGCATCCTGGACTTCTCCCGAATGGAAGCGGGAAAAAAGTCGTACCGCAAATCACCGACCGACATATCGTGCCTCGCCCAGCACGCTCTCAAGGCCATGCAGCCGGCCATCGACGCGGCGTCGTTCGAAGTCGACGTTCAGGTCCAGGACGGGCTGCCTCGGGTGCCCGTCGACCGCGACGCGATGGTCGAAGTGCTCATCAATCTCTATTCGAACGCCATCAAGTACAGCCCGGAGTCCAACTGGATGGGAGTCCTCATCACCGGCGACGGCCACGAAGTTCGGATCGCCGTCCGCGACACCGGCATCGGAATCCGGAAGGTCGACCACCAGCGCATCTTCGAGAAATTTTTTAGAGTCGATAATCGACGGGCATCCGAAGTGGGCGGCTCGGGTATCGGTCTCAGTCTCGTAAAGCACATCGTCGATAACCACGGTGGTGCGATAGAGGTGGACAGCACGCCCGGCCGCGGGAGTACCTTCACCATCCGCCTTCCTATCGACCCGAACACCACCGTAGACTGCTCGCACCGGCTCAAAGGGGGGACTCATGGACAGTGTGCTGATCGTCGAGGATGAGCCGCATATCGCCCGCGGGCTCAGCCAGAACCTGAAGTTCGAAGGGTTCGCGGTGCGAGTTGCGAACGATGGTCAAACGGGCCTCGAGCTCGCCGTGGATCGGCAGCCCGACCTCATTCTCCTCGATGTGATGATGCCGAAACTCAACGGCTTCGAGGTGCTCCGAGAGCTTCGGCGCCTGCAGATCGAAACCGCTGTGATCATGCTCACTGCCAAGGGCGAAGAACTCGATATCGTTCGTGGGCTCGACCTCGGCGCTGACGACTACATCACGAAGCCGTTCGCGCTGAGCGAGCTGATGGCGCGCGTTCGCGCCGTTCTTCGGCGCCGGCGGACCCCGGGTCACGATGCGCCGCAGTGCTTCGGCGAGGTCGAGGTCGACTTCAAGAAGTTCTCGGCCAGCGTGGGCGGCGAGCCGGTCAAGCTCACCAAGCGTGAGATGAAACTCCTCAAGCTGTTCATGGAGCGCGAAGGCGAGGCGCTCCCCCGCGAAGAGATCGTGACCCGCGTTTGGGGGTACGACTACGAAGGAACCGACCGGACCCTCGACAACTTCGTTCTCCGCCTGCGTCAAAAGCTGGAGCCCAACGCCAGCCAGCCGCGCCATTTCCTGACCGTGCGAGGCATCGGGTACCGGTTCTTGGCCAACGGCGCCTGAGGCGTGCTCTTGCTCGCGGCGCTCGACCTGATCGGGCTCGCGGACATCGCGTCCCGGCGTTCGGCTCGAAGGCCAAGACTGGCTCG
>CAZFIV010000031.1:0-63117 GCA_964519665.1 uncultured Myxococcales bacterium | reverse complement strand
CCCTAGAGTTCTTGCGCAAGAAGCTTGAGATAGACCAAGACCTCGTGCAGAGGGACCCCGGCAATACGAAGTTCAGGCGCGACCTGAGCGTCAGCTACGGGAAGCTGGGTAACCTTCAGCTGCGTCTGGGGGAGACGACCAAGGCCCTCGAATTCTACCAAAAGGCCCTCGACGTGCGACAAGACTTGGTCCAGCGCGACCCCACCAACACCCAGTTCAGCAATGATCTGAGCATCAGCTACGAGAAGCTAGGTGACGTTCAGCTGCGTCTGGGGGAGACAGACAAGGCCCTAGAGGTCTTGCGCAAGAAGCTTGAGATAGACCAAGACCTCGTGCAGAGGGATCCGAGCAATGCAAAGTTCAATCGGGACCTGGCGGTCTCCTACGCCAAGTTCGCCCAGGTGTACGAGACGCTGGGCGAACGCGACCAGGCGGTGGCGGCGTATATTCGGATGCGCGACCAGCTGAAGATGATGAAAGACCGCGGTATTTTGGCGCCGACGGATGAACGCTTCATTGAGTTCGCAGAGCAGAGAATCGAGGCTCTTCAGGGCGAGTAGCCTGGCCGAGGGATATTGACGTCTGCCTGTGAGGCCGGTCCACCGATCAAAACGGTGAGGGTTGATAGTTGGCTTTGTTGAGCTGGAGCTGTTCGATGCAGGCGGTTCCGAGGACGATGAGGAAGTCCACGGCGAGACCCGCCCAGATGAAAAACATCAGGGCGCGGACCCGCCCCGGCTGATGGACGAACGTGTAGTGGGGGCCGCCGGCGGGCACTGCCGGGCCGTCGGCACCTGCCGGGTGGGGCGGACCGGATGACGACCAGGGTGACGGCGCATGGGGTGGGACGCCATGAGAGGGGCGCCCAGGGGTCGTAAGGGCGTTGGTCTTGCAAGGGGTCTCCGGGGCCCGTCGAGAGCCGAAACGCCGACCCGGCCGGCTGAACGCTCGCCGAACCGGCGGGTGCGTCAGCGGCGGGTTCGGTGGTCGCGGGGATCCTCGAGCATACGGCGGCCTATGACAGTGGCCGCCGAGATCTCGGGTCGGGACGGCGAGGCCGCTCGTTCGGCGGCCCGAGGCCTCAGCCCTCGTCGTCCTTCATGCCGAAGAAGGCCCGGATCTTGCCAACCAGGGCGCCCCCGAGGCCGTGCGCGGGGGCCTGCTCGCTCGTGGGCACCATCAGGAATTCGGTGGGGTCGTCGTGGCTCTTGCTGCGCTCCTCGACGTCGGCGGCGAAGCGCTCGACCAAGGTGGGGCGCGCCTCGAACAGGGCGCTGATCGCCGCCTTGGGGATCATCAGGGCGACCGCATCGGTCTTGGCGACCACCGTCGCGGTTCTCGGCTCGCCGGTCAGGAGGCTCATCTCGCCGAAGTAGGCGCCCGTTCCGAGCTCGGCGAGGGTGCGCTCGGCCCGCTGGCCGCGGGCACGGATGACCCGGACGGAGCCGCTTCGGATCAGGTACATGCTGTCGCCGGGCTGACCCTCGCGGACCACCGTATCGCCGGCCGCGTACTCCTGGAGGGACGAGGCGGCGCTGAGGGTGTCGAGCTCGTCGTCGTCGAGCTTGCGGAAGAGCGGGAGCTTGCCGAGCGTCTCGAGGCCTTCTTTGTGGCGGTCGACGAACGGCTTCGGCGGCAGCGGCCGGTGGTGCACGGTCCGAATGGGGAACGGAATCGTGAAGCCGTTGCGGCGGGTCGCATACCAGACTCGGGTCATCAAGTCTTCGCGGATCTCGGGTTCGCGCAGATGGTCCTCGATGAAGAAGCGAATCTCGTAGGTCACCGCGAAGTCTTGGTACCCGGTGGTGCGGACGCTGACTCCGCGGTGCATGATGCCTTCGACGTCGACGCAGAGGTCGCGCAGCATGCGCTTCACTTCGTTCGGCGGGTCGTCATAGGAAAAGCCGACGTTCACGATGACCCCGTGGGCTTTGGCGGGGCGGCTATAGTTGTGGATGATCTCTTTGCCGAGCACCGAGTTGGGGACGATGTGCAGGTCGCGCTCGCGGGTGACCAGGTGCACCGCGCGCCAGTTGATGTTGATGACCTTGCCTTGCAGCTCACCGACCTTGATCCAATCGCCCTTGGCGAAGGGCATCTCGGACAAGAGCGCGATCCCGGCGAACAGATTGCCCAGGGTGTCTTGAAGGGCCAGACCGAGGATCAGGGAGCTCACGCCCAGGGTCGTGAGCAGCGCGCCGAGGTTGCGGTTCCAGACCCCGGCGATGACCAGGGTGGCGCCGACCAGGATCAGGGTGACTTGAACGAGGTTGATCAGGAGCCCCGGCACCCGGGCTCGCCACGAAGACTCGTCGGCGCTCTCGAAGAAGACGAGCTTGACGATGCCGGTGCCGACCCAGATGACCGACATCCAAAACAGGGTCTGCGCGATCTTGGCCGGAATCGCCGCGGTCTTGTAGTGCACGACGTAAACGAGCAAGAACCAGACGACCGCCGAGGGCACCACGAGGTTGCGGATGCCCCCCAACAACTGGCCAAGGTGCGGGGCCGCGGTGCCGTACCGCTGGCGCAGAACCGACAGCAGGATCGTCAGGCCGATGACCGCCATGAGCGCACAGGCGGTGACCACGAGGGGATAGCTGATAGATGACGTCGGGTCCATGAACGCGGCGGGCGTATCCTAGCAGATGTCGACGGACGCGGACGCCTGCAGGAGCATGAAGATCGACATGACGTCACTGTCGACGGGCCGCTGAGCTCTTGAGCTCGAGCACATGCCCACGGACAATGCCGCGTTGACCGAGGCAAGCGGTGGGGCAGTCAGCTCAGGCGTCCCCACTCCAAAGAGTCGTCGCCAATATCGAAGCTCAGTGTTTGACCCGGGCAAGCGGTGGGGCAGTCAGCTCAGGCGTCCCCACGCATGCTTCGGGCGAGCCGTTCGACCTTCTCGAAGAAGGCCAGGTCTTGCGGATTGACCAACGCGTTGGCCGCGTGGAGGCCCTTGAGAACGGTGTAGCCGTCCGCGAACCGTCGGGCTGCCTCCTCTCGATCCGTCCGGGCGAGCAGGCCGAAGGCCAAAAAGGCGATGCGACTGAAGTCGAGAGCCGATGCGGTGTCGGGGTCGGCTTGCATTAGCCGCTCTCGAAGCTCGAGCGCCTCCCGGGTGTACTCCACGGCCGGCTCCTGCTGGCCGAGCTTGTGATGCAGGCGGGCCAGCTTTTCGAGGCTGACCGCGAGGTCGCGAGCGGCCCCCGCGTCGTCGGGGTTGGCGTCGTACCGGGCCTGGCGAAGCGCTCGGGCGCGCGCGTTGATCTCGAGCGCCCGCGCGGCGTCGTCGGGTTCGCCTCGGCGGGTGTAGAAGTCGGCCAGCCGCTGAAGGCTCGTCGCGAGGTCGCGGGCGACCAACGCGTCGCCTGGACTCGCGTCGTAAAGGGCCTGAGCGATATCGTGAGCCCGAGCGTAGCCTCGGAGGGCCCGGTCGGCGTCGCCGGGGCCCCCTCGGCGCAGGTAGGCGTCGCCCACCTTCTCGAGGCTGACCGCGAGGTCACGGGCGGCTTGTCCGTCGCCGGGATTCGCGTCGAACAGGGCCTGGGTGATGTCCCGGGCCCGTTCGTATACCTCGAGCGTGCGCTCGGCGTCGGCCAGCCGCCCCCGCGCGCGGTGGAAGTCACCGAGCTTGGTGAGGCTGACGGCGAGGTCGCGGGCGACTTGGGCGTCGCCGGGGTTCGCGTCGTACAGGGCTTGGCGAATGTCTTTCGCGCGTTCGAAGTGCTGAAGGGCGCGCTCGGTGTCGTCGGCGGTGCCGCTCCGAAGGTAATGGTCGCCGAGTCGGTTGAGGCTCACCGAGAGGCTGCGGGCGATATCCGCATCGTCGGGCCGCGTTTCGAACAGGTCTTGGCGGATGGCGGTCGCCTCTTCATATCGCTCGAGGGCGCGCTCGGCGCCGATGTCGGTGCCCAGTTGCCGGTAGAAGTCGCCGAGCCGCTCCAGGTTGGTGGCGACGTCGCGGGCGGCTTGCGCGTCGTCGGGGCTCGCCGCCTGTTGCGCCCTCGAGATGGCGTAGGCTTCTTCGTAGCTTTCTCGGGCACGCTCGGTGTCTTCGGCGCCGCCTCTTCGAAAGTAGAAGTCTCCGAGCCGGTTCAGGTTCACGGCAAGGTCGCGAGCGGCCTGCGCGTCGTCGGGATCCGCGCGGCGAAGGGTCCGGGCGATCGCGTTCGCGGCCTCGTAGCGCTCGAGGGCGAGGTCGATATCTCCGGGCGCGCCTCGCCGAAGGTAGAAATCGGCAAGCTTGTTGAGGTTGACGAAAACGGCGCGGGCGACCTCAGCGTTTTCGGGCACCGCCGCGTGAAGGGCTTCGACGATCGCCTGCGCTCGTTCGTACCTGTTCAACGCGCGCTCGGTGTCGTCCGGGGCGCCTCGCCGCAGGTAGAAGTCCGCGAGGTTGTGAAGGCTCAGGGCGAGATCATGGGCGATCTGGATATTCTTGGGGGCTGCTTGGTGCAGTGCCTCGGTGATCGCCAGGTCTTCTTCGTAGTGTTGCTGGGCGCGTTCCGCGTCTTTGGGCCCGCCTCGTTGCAACAAGAGGTCTCCCAGCCCGCCGAGGCTCACCGACAGCTCGCGGGCGGCTTGAAGGTCGTCGGGGTGCGCGTCGCGAATCGCTCGCCGGGTGACGACCGATTCCTCGGAGAGCGCGATGCCGCGGGCGAAGCTCCCGAAGCGGGCCTCGAGAGACCCCGCGACGTTCTGGATCAGCCCGATCTGGCGCACCGCGGCGCCCGGCTGCGCCCACCCGCGGATGTGCTCGGCGACGGTCGCCAGCGCGTTCGACTGCCAGCCGACCTCGGTGGGGGCTCGATTCCGTTGGGTGTCGAGTCGAAGCGCGTGGTCATGAATCCAAGCCAGCACCGCCGTCCGGGCGGCCTGTTGGTCGTTGTCGTCCCAGGTCCGGAGAACGTAGGCGCCGACCAATCGATGCATGCGAAACACGCGCGGGGTGCGGTCGGTGACGTCCCCGACCGGCAGGAGGAGTTGCAACCCGATGAGGCGATTCCTGACCGCCGCCCACGCGGACAGACCCTCGCCGGGGGGCGGGTCGTCGGCGAGCTCGGGGTGACGGGGGGCGGCCACGGCGCGAAGCCACGGCTCGAGGATCAGGTCGGGCGGCCATAGGCTCGCGAACCGAAGCGCGTGGCGCTCGAGGGGGGCGAGTTGATCGACGGTGGGCCCCAAGGTGGCGCTGAGCATGTGATCTTGATGATGGACCACGGCCTGAGTCGATCGGTCGCTGGTCACCGCTTCCACCACGCCCGCGAGATCCCGGGAGAGGCGGCGCAGAAAGCCGGCGACGGTGAAACCAGCGTCGGCGCGGGCCAGGGTCACCGCGGCCGCCTCGACGGCGAGGGTGAAGCCGCCCAGCGCCCGCGCGATGCCGTGGGCCGCTTCCTCGTCCTCCGCCGACGCGAACGCCCGGTTCGGTTGGCGGAGCCGGATGAGTTCCACCGCGTCGGCTTCGGGGAGCTCACCGAGCTCGATGATCGTTCGGCCGGGAATGCCGGCCCCCAATGCGTTCGCTTCGAGGCGGCTGGTGATCAAGACATGCAACCAGGCCGGCGCTCGCAGGGGCTGCAGGGTGGTCTCGGTGATCAGTTCGGGCGCGCTCACGTTGTCGAAGACCAGCAAACACTCGGAGCCGTCGGCGCAGCGCTTGTGGAGGCCCTTCACCACGGCCGCGACTACCGCGTCGGGCGGCACGTCGGTCGCGACGTCCAGTTCGACGGCGACCGTCCGAAGCGCGATGTCGAGCGCACCGACGCCCTCGCAGTTGAGGATGAAGACGCCGCCGCGATACCGTTGCTGGTTCTCTTGCGCGTACCGGCGAGCCAGGGCCGTCTTGCCCATCCCGCCGAGACTCTGAATGACCGCGATGGCGCCAGAACCCTGGGTCAACGTCTGACGGAGCTCGTCGAGCTGAGCGCGTCGACCGACGAAGAATGGGTCGTAGTATTCCCCCGTGCTGCGTTGGGCCGACATCAGCGTCTCCTCGATTCGTTGGGCGATGGTCCGAAAGGGCGTTTCCAGGCTCGGGTCGGCGGCCACGGTACGCCACGACTGTCGAAAGGGCGCCTGCAGTTCACGCAATATGCCTTGTCGGGCCTCGAAGTCCTCGAGCCGGGCTCGAATGTCGTCGGCGACAGCGTCGAGGTCGCCGCCGGGGGTGGGCACGTCGTCGGGCAGGCTGGCCAACCAGTCGAGAATCTCGGCCTTGGAGCTGCGGCTGGTCACCGGTAGCGGCTCGAGCACCACCGGCAACACCGCGGCTCGCCCGAGGCCGAGCTCGACTTCGCGGTCCCGAAACTGCGCCCACTCCTCGCCGCAGACCTCGCTGGCCAGCGACCGGGGCGATACCAGCGCGGCCAAGACCGCGCTCTGCCGAACCCCCAGCCGAATCTTGTCCCGCCAGTCGTTCATCAGCTCGATCTGTTCGACGTCGTAAAAGACGTTGAAGTCGGCGACTCTCCCCACCGCTCGTCGGGCCCGGTTGAGTCGCCACACGAACGCTTCCACCCAGTGCGGGTGGCCGTGGGGCGGCCGGTTATCCCGGCGGGCGTACGAGACGAAGATGTCGTAGGGCTCGTCGCGGCGGGATAGCGGCGCCGGTGGCTCGTCCCGGTCCGCGAGTTCGAGCGGAACCCCGTCGGTAGACTCCGCAGCTCCCTCGGTCGGCGTCGGGGGGGCTCGCCGAGGCCGGGCGGCATAGACGAGCAGGCCCAAGGCGATCAAGCCGGCGACAGCGGCTACGGCTATCGCCGGTAGGCCGGCCGGCAGATCGTAGATCCCGAGACCCACGACGATGGAAAATGCAATAAAGGCTAAGGCCAGTCCTATAAGGGAAACTCGCACGAGCCGACTGTACAATAGTCGGAGGCGCAAGTGAGGCCGAGGTGAGCAGGGCGGGCGGGGGTGCCGCCCGCGTCGCCCCCAGGATGACCGCGAATCAGGCTACATACCGAGCCCACGAGAGCCGCCTAGGGACCAGCCACCGTCGGCGACGATGATGGCGCCGCTGATGTAGGCCGCGGCCCCAGAACACAGGAACAGGGCGACATCGCCCATCTCGTCGACGTGGGCGAAGCGGCCGAGGGGAACGGCCTCGATCGCCTTCTTTCTGGATTCTTCGGTCGGGGCGAGGCGGGCCATGCCTTCCGTGTTGTCGACCGGCCCCGGCGTGATCGCGTTGACGCGGATGCCGAGCGGGCCCCACTCCATGGCCAGGGTCTTCGTAAACATGTCGACGCCGGCCTTCGCCGCCCCGACGTGGGCCTGAAACGGCGTCGGCATGAACGCCTGGGGCGCGGAGATGTTGATGACGGTGCCGCCGGGCTTGGTGAGGTGTTCGAAGGCGGCGCGGGTCGCGTTGAACGTGCCGAGCAGGTCGATGTCGACCACCGCTTTGAACCCGTTGGACGACATCGCCAACACCGGGGCGGGGAAGTTGCCCGCGGCGCCGCAGATCAGGATATCGAGGCCCCCGAAGGCGCCCGCCACTTCCGCCAGCCGCTCCGCCATCGCGCTGTAGTCGCGCACGTCGGCGGTCACCCCCATCACGTCCGCTTTTGCGATGGTCTTGATATCGTCGACCGCTTTCGCGCACTTGTCCTCTTTGCGCCCGAGCACCGCCACCTTGGCTCCGTGTTGGGCGAGCTTTTTCGCGATGCCCAGATTGATGCCGCTGGTGCCGCCGGTGATGAACGCGGAGCGCCCGGCGAGGAAGTCGTCTTTGAAGACCGAGTCTGCCATGGTCATTCGCCCGTCATCGCACGACGAGACGTCGAAGAACACCTCGACTTGCGTTGGAGTTGCGGACGGCTGCGCTCTCGGATCGACTCCGAGCCCGAAAGATGGTTAGCGGCGGCATGTCCCATAAGTTCACCGTCGACCTGGGCGGCCTCATCTCCCTACTGAGTGAGCACCTGTACAGCCGGCCCGATGTGTTCGTTCGGGAGCTGCTCCAGAACGCGATCGACGCCTGCACCGCCCGGGCGCTCCACGAGGCGGGGCGCGCGCCGGCGGCGGCGTTGAAGGTGCGCATCGGGGCTCCGGGCGAGATCGAATTCGAGGACGAGGGCGTCGGCCTCACCGAAGAAGAGATTCACGCCTTCCTGGCCACCATCGGTCGGAGCAGCAAGCGGCGCCTGACCGAGCGGCCCACCGGCGATTTCATCGGGCAGTTCGGCATCGGGCTGCTCGCGTGCTTCGTGGTGAGCGACGAGATCGAGATGGTCACCCGAACGGCAAAATGGCCCGGTGCGCCGACCTTGCGCTGGGCGGGCCGCGCCGACGGCACCTACGCGATCGAGACGGTGGCCGACCGCGGTCGCCCCGGGACGACGGTGCGGCTGAAGGCCAAGGATAGTCGAAAGAGCTTGTTCGAGCCCGAGGCTATCCAACGAAGCCTCAAGTACTTTGGGCGTTTTCTTCCCATGGCGATCGAGCTGACCCACGACGGCGTCGCATCGCGCCTCGACCAGACGCCCCCGTGGCGCAACGAGGTGCGTCCCGCCCGCGACCGACTCGTGGCGTTCGGGCAAGAGCTCTTCGGTACCGAGTTTCTCGACGTCATCGTGCTCCGGAGCGAGGTCGGCGGTGTCGAAGGGCTCGGCTTCGTCCGGCCTCACGCGTCGGTGACCGGTCACCGCCGGTCCGACCGCGTTTATCTGAAGGGCATGCTCCTGCACGACCAGGTGGACGCGCTTCTGCCCGACTGGGCGTTCTTCATTCAGGCGGTGCTCGACGTGCGCGACTTGCGCCCGGTGGCCTCGCGCGAGGCGTTCGTCGAAGACGAGGCGGTAGCCCGGGTGCGTCAGGCGCTCGGCGATCAGGTCAAGGCGTACTTGAACGAGCTGGCCAACAGCGAGCCCGAACGGCTGGCCATTCTGCTGCATCTGCACCACCGCCCGATCAAGCAGCTCGCCGAGGAAGACGCCGAGTTCCTGATGCTCATGGCGCGTTGGCTGCCGTTCGAGACCTCGTCGGGTCGCATGCGGCTCGAAGAGATCATCGCCGTCGGCCGACCGGTCGTGATCACTCAGAACATCGACGTGTTTCGGCAGGTGGCGCCGTTCGTCGAGGCGCAGGGCCGGGTCGCGATCAACGGGGGCTACACCCACGACTACGCGATCGTCCGCCAGTTCGCCGAGGCCACCCAGTGGACCATCGAGGATATCGACGCGAACCAACTGGTCGAAGACTTCACCGACCTCACCCTCGAGGAGCGCCGCCTGGCCCGTCCGATCGTCGAGGTCGCCGACCTGGCGCTGCAGCCGTTCAAGGTCGACGCGCTCGTGAAGCACTTCTCGCCGGCCACGATTCCGGCCTTGTACAGCGCGAGCCCCGACGCGACGTTCATGCGGACGCTCGAGCACAACCGGGAGCAGACGAACGACCTGTGGTCCGGGGTGCTCGACGATCTCGCGACCACGCGGACGGTCGGCACTCGTGCTAAGTTCACGCTCAACTTCGAGAACCCGATGGTGCTCCGCCTGACCCAAGTCGAAGACCACGAACTCCTTCGTCGGCTGATCGAGGTCCTGTACGTGCAAACACTGCTCATGGGTCACCATCCGCTGTCCAGCGCGGAGATGAATCTGGTCAATGAGAGCATCTCGGGCCTCATCGAGTGGAGCCTGATGTCCCACGATAGGCTGCTGCAATGACGAACCCACGCACCCTCCAAGAGATCGACGAACAGCTGGACAGCCTGTCCGCCGGCCCCGCGGCGCTCGCGTTGATGGAAGAAGCCATCCGAGTGTGCGACGCCCGAGGCCTCGTCTCGGAAGGTTTCGATCGCCGCGTCGACCTCATGGACATGGTCTACAAGACCGGCGACTGGGACCAGCTGCTGTTGCATTTCGGTTGGTGCCTGCAGCGGGTCGATGAGGATCGGGATCGTTACGACACCTACTGGCTGATGTGGCAATACAAGTGGGTCGTCAATGAAGGCGTGCGGATGCCTCAACTTCGCGCCGATCGGGTCATCGCGCTCGTCGACGATCTCGAACGTCGCTTCCGAGACCACGGCGACAACAGCACCGGGCACTGCTACCGGGCCTTGGTGTTCAATAAGCTGGGGCGACTCGAGGAGGGCCGGGCAGCGTTCGAACGGTGGGTCGAGAACCCCGACGGTCGGCTGGGCGACTGCGATGCCTGCCGGCCCGGGGTCCGCTCCGACCTCTTGCTCGAGCTGGGGCGAGACGAAGAGGCGCTCGAGGTCGCTCATCGGGTGGTCCATTCCGGCCGTACGTGCTCCGAAGAGCCCGACCGAAGCCACGGGCGCTGCGCGCTGCCCAAGTTTCGTCGCGGACAGATCGAGGAGAGTCGCCAGCACTTCACCACCGCGTACCGCCACCTCAAGCGCACGATGAAACTGATCGAGCCGCTCGCCGACCTGCTCGCCTACGTGGGAGCGGCGGGCGATGATGATTCCGTGGCGACGATGCTTCAGCGCCACATTCCGACCGCGGTTCGGCACCAGTCGGGTTGGGACCGGATGCGGTTTTGGGGGGCGGCCCGCCTCGCGCTCACCGGACTCCTCGAGCGCGGGCAGACCGAACTGCCGCTGAAGCTGCCCGACGTCGAAGGCTTCGACGGGCGCACCGAGACTTTGCTAGCGTGGTCTGACCAGCAGCTGTCGTCCATGTACGACGCGTTCGAAAAGCGTAATGGCAACCGATTCGCCGCGGAGTACGTCGACCGTACGTATCCTTTGAGCGCGGTTCGATAGGCTCGCCATGACCAACCCACATCGCGCCCTTCGCGAAATCGACCACCAGCTCAGAACGCTGGAGCCCGGGCCGGCGGCGCTGGCTCTCACGGAAGAGGGGATCCGCTTGTGCGACACCCACGGATGGGTCGGGGGGCAGCCCGCCTCGCACTCACTGGTCTCCTCGAGCGGGGGTTGACCGACCTGCCGCTCCACCTGCCGGATGTCGAGGGTTACGATGACCGAACCGAGACCCTGCACATCCGGGTCTGCGGCCAGCTGCAGGCCCTTTGCGAGGCGTTCAAGGCGCGCAACGGCAACCCGTTCGCCCGAGAATACGTCGACCGCACCTACGCCGTATAGATCAGGACGGCTACGGAGCCGATCGCGCGAATGTCCGGGCGCGGGAGGACGCAAGGAAATGGGCGCCCGGGATGCGATCGTTGTCGGGCCATGCAGCTGCCCTCCAAGCCTCCAGTCGCTCGGGCCGGCGAAGCCGGTGCCCCCGACTTCGTGCTCGTGACGCTTCGCTGGCTGGTCGATCAGGCAAGTGCGCCCCTCTACCGGGGCCTCGCCCTGGCTTCCGGTCTGGCGGTTTCCTTGGTCCTCGCTCGGTGGTGGTGGACCGACTCCATCCTGTACCTGTTTCTCGGCTGGAACCTTCTGCTGGCCGCAGTGCCGCTCTTCTTCGCCGAGGTAGCCGTCCGCGTCCGCTCGTCGAGCTTGCGCTATGTCGCGTTTGCGGGGTGGCTGTTGTTCTTCCCGAACGCGCCGTACTTGGTGACCGACCTAATGCACCTACATCGGGGTAATGCGCCCCTATGGTATGATTTAGGGCTTTTATCGTCCTTCGCCGTTGCTGGCTTGCTGTTCGCGGTGGCTTCGCTGATTCCGGTGCATCGGTTCTTTCAGGGGCGCTTCGGTCCGAGCGTCGGCTGGCTGACCGTTTTCGCGGCGTGTGGTCTGTCGGGCTTCGGTGTATACCTGGGGCGTTTCCTTCGCTTCAATAGCTGGGATGTGGCCACCCGACCCGGTGCCCTCGCGGCGACCCTCCTTCATCGGGTGACCGACCCCTTCGCCCATCCTCGCACGTGGGGCGTCACGATCCTGTTCGGTGCGCTGATGTTCGTCTTCTACGTCGCGGTTGCCGGAAGTCTGAATTCGACATCTCGGTGCCCCACGACCCGCGCCGACTGATCAGCTCGAGACTCTCCGGCGGCAGCTTGGAGGCAGCTCGATGGCGCCAAGGACACATATGAAGGCCGCGTTGCAATGATCAACTCCGTTGAACGGGATCGCCTCATCGATGAAAACCGAAGCGGGAACGATCGGTCGACGCCGGACCGCCTCGGTGGCGGGAAAGATTCTGCATAAAGCCGATGCATCGCGGCGCAACACGGGTTAGTCGGCGGCCATGATCCGTACCAACATCTTCCTGTCTGTCATTGTCGTCGCGGCGGCTTGCGCCACCAAATCCGAAGCGCCCGCGACATCCGCATCTCAACCGGCCGCGGCGGCCGCTTCGAAGCCCGCTGAAGCGGCCAAGCCGGCCGAGGCGATGGGGGCCGCGGGCCCGATGGCGCCCGCTCGCGGTGATGACGCCAAGCGCAAGAGCAAGAACGGCCTGCTCGAAGCCGAAATCGGCGGGGTGCCGGTCAAGGTGCAGTATGGCCGCCCCAAGGTGAGTGGCCGCGATATCTTTGGCGAGCTGATCCCCTACGGCAAAGTCTGGCGCACCGGCGCCGATGAAGCGACCACCATCTCCTTCAGCAAGGACGCCACCTTCGCGGGGCAGAAGGTCAAAAGCGGCACCTACGCGCTGTTCACCATCCCCGCCGAAGAAGGCTGGAAGGTCGTCCTGAACAGCGAGCCGAAACAGTGGGGCGCGTACAAGCACGATCCGTCGAAGGACGTGTTGACCGCCGCGATCACGGCCGAGAAGCACGACAACACCGAAGAGCTCACCTTCGCGGCCGCCGGCGACAAGCTCCAGATGATGTGGGCGGACGTCGTCGTGTCGATGCCCGTCGCCGCCGCCGAGTGAACCGGCGTCAGCCGAGCACCACCCCCAAGGCGATGAAGCCAGCGCCGGCGATCGTCGCGGCCACGAGCGCGTAGGGCAGCTGCGTACGTACGTGCTCGATGTGGTCGCTCGCCGCCGCCAGCGATGCCACCACCGTCGTGTCGCTGATCGGCGACGCATGGTCGCCGAAGATCGCGCCCGACAATATAGCCCCCACCAACAGTGAACTATCGACCGAGCTGCCGTCGGACAGCCCAGTGCCGATCGGGACCATGAGCGCGAGCGTCCCCCAGCTCGAGCCGATCGAGAAGGCGATCGCCGCCGACACCACGAACAGCAGCACGGGAACCATGAATCCGGGCACCGCCGGTTGGACGATCTGAGCCACGTACTCGCCCGTCTGCAGGAGCTGGGCGACGTCCCCGAGCGCGAGCGACAGAGCCAAAATCATCGCCACGGGCAACAGATTCTGGGCGCCGCGAATCGAGGAGGCGGTGAGCTGGTGGATATTCATGCGCCGGCCGAGAATTTGCATAAACCACGCAACGAACAGGGCGGCCGAGATGGCCCACAACACCGACTTCGAGCCCACGCCCATCTCGATGCGCCCGTGGCCGGTGATCAGCAGTCCTACCGGCATCACGATCACCATCGTCGCGACCGGCACCAGCATCGAAGCGGCCGTGCCGCGGGCAGAAGGCGTCGCCAGTTCGGGCCCGGCGTCCTCGGTGGGCCCCGTAGTCGCCGGGCGGCTCAGCCGGGCCTCCGCGGCCTTCATCGGACCGACGTTGACGTCGAAGACCGCCACGACCAGCGCCAGGGCAATCGTCGCCAGGGCGTAGAGGTTGAGCACGACCGCGCCCACGAAGACGGTGAGGGGGGCTTTGACGCCGCTGCCCTCGAGCTGACCGATGACGTAAGCGCCCCACGCATTGAAGGGAATCATCATGCACACCGGCGCCGAGGTCGCGTCGATGAGATAGGCGAGCTTCTCCCGCGACACGCGGAAACGGTCAAACAATGGGCGACTGACCGTGCCGGCGACCATCAGCGTCATGTTCGACTCGATGAAGATGACGAGGCCGATGAGCCACGCCAGCACCCGGGCGCGCCGAGCCGTGTGGACCCACCGCCGAGTCTCCACGAACCGAACGAATCCGCGTACGCCTCCCGCGTCTTCGATGATCGCGATGAGTGCTCCTACCAGCAGGGTGAACATCAAGACTCGAGCGTCCCCGGCGTCTCCGGCGACGGCGACCAAGCCCTCGATACCGGCCGTCGCGCCCCGAAGCGGGTTGAAGTCGTTGAGTAAGGTGAAGCCCAGCCAGATCCCGGAAATGAGTGACAGGATGACCTGCCGGCTTCCAAGCGCGAGCGCGATGGCGACGACCGGCGGAAGCAGTGCCCAGAAGGTGCCTTCCGTCTGCATCGTGTCTACCCGCGGACGCCGATCCGGAACCGGTATGGCGCATTGCGTCGGCCGATACTTCCGACGACCCCGGCGGCCGGTCGACCCGTGCCGAGCCGTTCCTCCACCAGGTTTGCAGCCGCGAACGGTTGATACATTCGGCCGAGACTAGCCGCACCGGCTCGTCCTGACCACAGTTCGGCTCACGCCGTCGCTCTGGTCGCCCCGCCCGACCCTAGCCGGGGATGGGCCGCCCCCGAATGACGAGATGCGGCGGATTCACCACGGTGGGAAGGGGCTTCCGTCCGAGGGCAGCGCCGTCCTCAGCAGGATTCTTTGCGCGGGCTCCCGGGAGACGGGGTCGCCGAACCATTGAAAGCTGAATTGCACCGGGGCGCTGCATCAGGCCGTCCACCGCGGATGTGAAGACCGGGGGGACCGATCCTCGACCTCTTGTCGCCGATGCTTGGGTGTCCGCAGAGCAACTTGATACAAGTCTGCTAACCCGGCCCATCTCCGTAGCTTTGACCTACTAAATAGTCTGGTTCAGTCCACTGCACGTGCGGATTCATGCAAAAAGTTGCCGCGACAACTCGCGGACAAAGAAGCAATTTCCTTCCCAGTGATGCGTGGGAAGCTCCCATTCCGCACTTACTCCGCCCTTCGCGTGCACGGCATCGAGGTTCCAATCCAGCCTGGGCTTCCCCGCTGACGGTCTAGGACCCGACCCGCCCAATCTCGGGTCTAGGCCCCAGGCCCAGGCCCAATCGCAGGCCCAGTTCCAGGCCCAGGCCCAGGCCCAGGCCCAGTTCCACGGCCAATCCGGCTTGGATCCGAAGCCGCCATCGAGCCCAACGCACTATCTCAAGGCTGGTTGGAGTCCCGCGACCACTCGCCGGAGTCTTCCTTTTCCGTCGCCATTTGCGAGGCCCAATTCCGAACCATGATTCAGTCGCTCCAAACTCTTGAGCCTGCCCGAACTATCTGGCGCATACGCATTATTGGTTCCGGATTCAATGGGCGTAGACACCGACATTGCAGGAAAACTTTCGACGCATAGCGACAAGATGCAGATCGACTTGACAGCAACTTTGATTTTGTTCGACTTGTCCGACGCGCTCTGGGCGTGAGCCGTACACCGAATGCCGCGCCGCGGAACTGGGCGCTGAGGAGGAATCGATGACCTTGAGAGGGCCCAAACTGCCCTACGCGGCTGTCTTTCGCAGTTTGACAGTCGCGGGCTTAAGTATCGCCTTACTCGGAGGCACCGCATTGAATGTTGCGGCGCAAGAGTCAGGTGAAGCAACCGAAGCTGGCGAATCAGCGCCAGCACCTGAGCCGGCGGAAGTCGCCGACGAACCGGCAGCCCCAGCCGGACCGGAATCTGAACCCGCGGCCGAAGACGCCGCCCCGGCTGCCGAAGCCGAGGAAGCCATGGCCGAAGAACCTCCGGTCTCGGAAGAGGACGACGCGGACGCCGAAGCCAAGGCTCGGCAACGCAGGAGCGGCGCGGCGGCCGCCGTTGAAGACATTTTGATCACCGGTACGAAGAAAGCCCGCGGCCAGCTCGTCCAGGATGCGCCGACCGCGGTCACCGCCTTCGGCTCCGAGCAGCTCGAGGCTTTCCAATTCCGAGATATCGAGAGCCTGACCTTCGCAATGCCCAACGTCAGCCTCGACTCGGTCGGCACGGTAAAGGGGGTCGCAAACTTCTCGATTCGGGGTCTGGGTGCCAACAGCTCGATCCCGACCATCGACCCCACCGTCGGGTTGTTCATCAACGGCGTGTACATGGGTTCGAACGTCGGTGCGGTTCTCGATTCGTTCGACCTCGAGGGCGTGGAAGTCCTCCGCGGTCCGCAAGGGATCCTCTTCGGTCGTAACGTGACCGGCGGTGCGGTGCTTCTGCGTACCCGGCGACCAGGCGATACCTATAGTGCCTCAGTCAAGGCCAACATCGAGACCGGCGCCGAGTATCGCTTGTACGCCGGGGTCGACCTTCCGCTGGATCCCGAATACGTCAAGGTCCGCGTCTCCGGCCAGTATCGCAATGACGAGGGCTGGTTCACCAATATGCGGCCCGTTGACAACTTCAATCCGGCGGCCCCGGAGTTCGTTGAAGAGAGCTTCGGTACGGAAGGCACGTGGTTGATTCGTCCGACCGTGACCCTGACGCCGACCGATGAAATCACTCTGCACGTTACGTTCGAGCACGGCGAGACCGAAGCCCAGGGCCCGCCGTCCCAGAACTCATCGCGTTCGAGCCCCAATTTCATCGGCCCGTTCGACGATTTCGACTTCTCGATCGATGAGCCCGGTTTCGCCAACTTCAACTGGAACCAGGTCTTCGGTGAGGTGATCATCGACCTCGGCGAAAATGGTCAAATCACCGACATCTTCGGTTTCCGCGTCGTGACGGCGCAGACCCTAAGCGACATCGACTCGCAGCCGCTTCAGATCTTCTCCGCGAATACCGGCTTTCAAACCGACCACTGGAGTAATGAACTTCGCTATACGGGGGAGTTCTTCGACGAGTTTATGGAGTTGACGATCGGCACGTACATCTTCGGTCAGAAGATTCAGTACCGTGAGAATCGCATCATCCAGGGTGGCGCGATCGACAGCACCTTCGGCGGTGACCAAGACCAGCTCTCACTTGGGGCCTTTACCCAATTCGAATTCAGGATCACCAACGAGCTCAAGGCCATCTTGGGTGGTCGGGTGACTTACGAAACCAAAGAAGCGGACGTGGCGACCTTCAATCCCGCGAGCCCTTGCCCCGGCCCCGATACTTTCGAGGGCTGTACGTTCGACTTCGAAGACGACGAAGACTGGCTCAACTTCGCGCCGAAGATCGGTGCTCAGTATACCTTCTCGCCTGGCAACCAGGTTTACGGTCACTGGACCCGCGGTTTCCGAAGCGGTGGTTACAACATGCGAAATACCAATCCCAACGCGGCTCCGGGGCCGTTCGATGAAGAGACGCAGGACGTTTTCGAGATCGGCATGAAGGGTTCGGTCCTAGATCGCAAACTTCGCTTCGGAATCGCCGGATATTGGACGATCATGAACGACCTGCAGCGCGAACTGAACATCTCTGACCCAGAGCTAGGCGTGTTGCAATTCATTGAAAACGCTGCCGACGCGAACGTATACGGCTTCGAGATCGATGCGAGCGCTCAGATTCTGCCCGAGCTCTCCATCTTCGGTTCCTTCGGTTTCACCGACTCGGACTACACCAATGTGCAATTCGACCTAAATGGGGATGGGGTCTTGGACAGCGGAGACGAAGATCTGACCCTCCCGCGTTTGGAGAACATCAGCGCGAACATAGGCGCTCTGCTCGATATCGACCTCGGCAGCACCGGGCTGGTGACGCTGCGAGGTACGTACTCGTACCGTGACGACTCGTTCTTCACCGACAACAACCAAGGTTTGTTGCCGAGCGGTCACATTGTTGATGCAAGCATTGCCCTTACGCTGGCTGACATCGACATGGGCTCGTACGTCGTCGTGCCGAAGATTACCTTCTACGGTCGCAATCTTCTCGATGAAGCGTTCTTGGGCGGGCAGACGCCTTTGGGCTTCTCCACCGTGGGCTTCGCCAACCAGCTGCCCGACCCGGCTCCCGCGGGCAGCAACTTCTCGCCGCTGAAAGAAGGTCGAGTCTTCGGCGCCGAGCTGCGCATCGACTGGCTGTAGGCCTTTCCCACCTGACGCCGCCCTTCACATCGCGCCGATCGCCGCGCGGTTGGGCTTGGCCCACCGCGCGGCGTGTCTTCGAACAAGCCGCGAATTGACCTTCGGAGCGCGCCCCGCGATATACGCGCGGATGACGACGACTCAGCTACGCTCGATCGCGCCGGGGGTGCACGTCTGCGAAGCCCGCCAACGCTTCCTCGGGCTGTCCGTCGGCGCCCGCATGACCGTTCTCGAGCTCAACGGGGGGCTGATGGTTCATTCGCCGATCGCGGTGGACCCCAATACGGTCGGCTCGATCGGTCGTCCGGGCTGGGTGTTGGCTCCTAATCTGCTGCACCATCTTTATGTCGGCCCCTGGATCGATGCCGGGTTTGAAGGCTGGGCTTGCCCGGGGCTGTCGTCAAAGCGCCCTGACCTCCGCTTTGCAGGCGAGGTTTCATCGGATGGGCACCCCTTCGGCGACGAGCTTCGGGTGCTCCCGCTGGCGAGCTTTCCGCTCACCAATGAGGTCGTCGTCCTGCACCGACCCAGTCGCACCTTGATCGTTTGTGACCTGGTCTTCAACTTTTCGTCGACCGCGCCGTGGTTCACGAGGACCGTCATGCGGTGCTTGGGCGGCTATCCGGGCTGTCGAACGACCCTGGTAGAGCAGTGGGGCATGCGTCGAGCCGTGGCGCGCCAAGAGTTGAACACCATTTTGGAATGGGACTTCGACCGCATCATCGTCGCCCACGGCTGCATCGTGGAATCCAACGCGAAGCAAGCTCTCCGCGCAGCTTTTCGTTGGCTGCTCGCCGGCCCCCAGTGACCCCACGTGGCGTTCGCTCTTCGGGCGCGGCTCGGCAGGTGCGGGATTCGAACCCCCTCGGACGCCATAGCAGGGCGCCTTCACTCCAAAGTAGAACCTGCCATCGGAAGGTGGAGGAATCGAACCCCTACGGTTGCCCGCACCCCGGCTTTCAAGGCCAGTTGGCGTCCACTCGCCGGCATCTTCCCTTGGAGCGCGGTGGAATCGAACCACTCGTCCCGAAGGACAACGGGTTTACAGCCCGCCGGCGGCCCAGCCGCCCAACACGCTCCGGTGCGTCGCCTCCTCGCGGAGGTCGTTGAGTCATCAATGTCGAAGCCGGGCCGGCCTTGAACGAAAAAAGGCCGGACTCCTTTCGGGGCCCGGCCTTCTAAGTTATCGAATATTTCTTTCGATACTCAGCGCACACATACCCCTGGCCGGAACGCGGCCGAGTAGTCGTCATCCGAACGGGGGCCGAAAAAGCTGACGAGCCGTTGGATGGGGTTGCGAGCGGCGGATGCCATGCCGATACGTTAGGCAAGGTAGCTTCCGCCGTCAATGATGAATCGAGGTCCGATTGGATTCAGGTGTGCGAACCTCAACGGTTCGACCCTCGACGTCGGCCATCGTCTCAGGCATCGTGATCTCGCCGAGCGTCGCCGTGATCCTGATTACTTACCGTCCCTTCGACGCGGAACTGGCCACCGGCCGCCTTATCGGGCACCTGGAGCACGCCTTTGCTCCGGATCAGCTGATTGTCGACCCCGTCTCCGGCCGACCGGGTGTCGATGTCCTGCGACAGGTCGAAGTCGCGGTCCGGCGCTCGGAGATCGTGCTGACCGTCATCGGGCCGCATTGGGTGTCGGCACAGGACCATCAAGGGCGGCGCCGGATCGACCGAGACAACGACCCGGTGCGCCTCCAGGTCCTGGCGGCGCTGTTCTATCGACGGGTGATCATTCCCGTGCTCGTCGAAGGGGCGGAGGGGCCGACGTGGGGTGAACTCCCCGCAGGGATACGACCCTTGGCCGGACTGAGCAGCTTTCGGATCCGGCCTGGCGCATTTCTAACCGACGTGCGTCGGCTGACCGACTACCTGCGCCAGACGTTGGGAGATGAGGACGGCGAGTTTAGTCGGACCGAAGAATGGCCGCTCGCCGACCTGCAGCGTTTACGGGCATGGTCGGATCGCCGCGACGCGCGGCCCCCGCCGACCGTCGCGGTTCGGAATACGATCGATGTTCCGCTGCCCCGCACGGTGCTGGACAATCCGCCTCTGCTCGCACCCTCGTCCGACCAGCGGGAGGCACCCCAGTCGGAGTCGCCAGGCCCGCGAGCCTCGATTCCGGCGTCCGACACTGCGCAGCCAACCTATGAAGGCCCGGTTGCACCAGATCAGGCGTTGTTGGTCATCGACGATGATACGGTCATCGACGTTGTGAAGCGGCGGCTCGGCTCGCGCTTGATGAAGAAACTCGTTGAATAGTACGGGCCATTTCGACCGTGCGGATGCGGGTCATCGGGGCGGCGAGACGCAATGCGATGTTCGCCCTTCAGCCACCGGATGCCCGCCCGGTCTCATTCGAGTGACCGGGTGGATCAACCGTCAGCGTTCGTTTGATGCGAAGGCAAAACCGGCATCTGGCCGGATACTGCAAAGAACGGCTCGTTGTTGAATCGGCCCATTCATGATCGGAGGTCAGCGGCGATCCGGCTTCTGCGTCCGGCCGATCATCGTTGTTCGGCCCCCTACGGGAAAAGGGGGAGGGGGGAGCAGAAAATGGCGAATTTGGCGTCGTGTTGATAGACCCATGAGGTCAAGGGTATTACGACTTCTTACGGTTGGGTTGTTGTAATCCGACGGTACAGGCGGTTGATGGCAGCATCCGATGCATCTGGTGGTTCTCCTCGGCGGGCTTCGACGATCCGCGGCCGGGGGGAGTCCGGCTGGCGCGACCATGCGATCCTCGCTGGCATCTTGTTGGCCGCCGCACTCGGAATCGTCGGGGCGTTCTATCGGTCCGCATCGCCCGCCCGGGCCGCGGTGGCCTCCGCGATCGAAGCAACGCCAGTCGCGTACCCGCAGTCGCCTGACCTAGCGTCGGTCAGGCCCGAGCCGTCACCCCCGTCGAACGTGAGCCCCGACGAATCTTTGGTGGCGTCGCCGTCGCCGGCCGCGGACGTCGAGCTGGTCGGCCCATGCCCTCCGGTGAGGATCGAAGCGCCGGACGTGTTGGGCATCGCAAAGAACGATGCAGCCACGTCCGGGATGCGGGAGCTGTTGCTCAACACCCGGCGGTGTCTATGCCTCCTCGGGGGGTCGGCCGCGGTCAGCGTGACCGTCGTCCGCAACAAACCCACTCAGATCGCGGTCGTGGGAGGAAGCAAAGATCCCGAAGCCGAGACGTGTCTAGCGCTGGTCGTGCAGCAACACCCGATACCGCCGGCTGATGACATTGGTACCCTCACTTTTATGGTCCATCGGTGAGCGGCTCGCCCTCGGGGCCTCGCTCGGACTATACTTCCGCCGCCCGGGGCCACGGATTCACCGGGTCGAGGATCCCAATGCCGAACTTCACGATCACCAGTGACAAGACCAGAATCAATCTAAGCCCTGGCGGGGCGACCGAAATCGTCTTCACGGCGACGAATTTAGCGGAAGCGCCAGTGGATACAGTCGCCGGCGTCGAATGGGTGAGCGGCCCTGGCACCGCCGACTGGATAGGCGTGGTGACGGGAACCGAAGTGAGCTTCGGGCCCAACGAGTCGAAAGAGATCATGGTGCGATTCGAAGCTCCCAATGATCCGCCTAAAGACGCGTTGAACGCCGACCTGCAGTTTCGGTTGGTGTTGAAGACCAGTGACGGCGCAGAGGAAAAGGCGGAATCGACCACCGCCCGAATCGAGAAGTCCCAGGACTGGAAGCGGATCGCTTGGCTGGCCGCCGCGGTCGTTCTGGGGCTGATCGTCGTGGTCATCGCCTATTGGCCGACCGGCGAAATATTGGTCAAGAAGGGCTCCCTCAAGCTGATCACGCAACAGAACCGAGCGATCTCCGTGAGCAAGGCAAACGCGGTGAGCCTGATTCCCGTGGCTTCCTGCGAAGGGCGGTGTGACTGGACGGTGTTTCAACCTCAAGGCAAGGAAGAGATCTTGCTGCAGGGGGCTTCCGGCGCCTATCTGATGGCCAACGAAGACGGGGTGGTCGGCTTGCTGAGCGACACGGGGGCGCCAGGAACTCGCTGGTTTCGTCTCGACAACCCGAACAAGACGGTTTCGCTCAAGAGCTTGATCAGCGCCGGGCGTTTACTCTTCGTATCCGATGGCCGAGTCTCCGCCACCGGTACCGGCTCCAATCCGGGCGCCCAGTTTGCCCAGAAGCCGTATCCGACCAAGAACTACGTGCTGGTGTTGGAATCCTTCCCCGAAGCCACGCAGTCGAATGTCGTGAAGATGGTCATGAAGTTAACGGAGCTCGACGCTGCCGATGCAAAGCGGCTGGTGGCCAACCTTCCTCAGACCCTACACACTGACGCTCCGGTCGAGGAACTGGAGCGACTCGTCCACGACCTTAGCCGGCAGCGGGTGAGGATGCGGCTCATGGAGGCCCCTCGGCTTCCGGAAGGCCCGTACCGAATCAAGGTCAAGCGCACGAACAAGTATCTTCATGAGGACGGCCGCGGCGACAAGCTCGTGTCGACGCGGGCTCAAGATCGAGATGACTACAGCCTCTTCTTGGTCGAGCAAGAGAACGACGGTATCTACCGGATCAAGGTCAAGGGTAGCGGGCGTTATTGGCACGAGGATGGCAACGGCGACAAACTCGTCTCTACGAGATATCAATCCGACGATGACTTCACCAGGTTCTATCTCGAGCTTCAGGCCGACCGCAGCTACCGAATCAGAGTCAAAGCCAACAACCACTATTTGCATCTGACGACTCGCGACCAATTGGTCTCGTCCCGGGCGCCGATTTACGATGACCTGAGTCGCTTCTTCTTTCAGCGAGAACAGTAGATCATCTCGGGATGACGAAGCTCCGAGTCTCGACGTCTTATCTCGGCGGGTCGGATTCTGCCGGATGCTCTTCTTCCGGCACCCTAGGTTCACCGAAGAAGTCATAGTGCTCGATCGCCTCGAGGATACCGTCGGCATAGGGCTTGGTGGCGAAGTATATCCGCTCGACGTCCACCAACTGTGAGAGCTCTTCCTCGTGGCGGTTCGCAACCACCGCGGCGAGCGTAATACCTCGCATCATGTCTTCGTCGGCCCCCGAACCTCCGGCCACGAGGATGCGTTCGAGCGGGATGCCCCATCGCAAGGCGAAGTACCGAAGCGCCAATCCCTTGGACGCTCGAATGGGAAGGATGTCGAGGTATTGGCCGAACGACACGATGACGTTGACCGACTGTTCCTCCTGATGAAGCAGGCTCGTGATGTCTTCGATCGGAGGTGCGGTGTTCGGGTCGTAGTAGTAGCTGAGCTTGAAGCGGCTCTGGTGGATCTTCGGCTGAGGCTCGATGCCCGGCATCGGCATGAGCAAACGCCGTACGACGTGGGGCGTCCACTGGTGGTCGACATGCTCGGTCCAACTCGTGTCTTCGGTGAGCTCCGGATAGTAGACGATTTCGCTGCCCCCACTGGTAATCAACACGTCGGGCTCGGGAATGCTGTATTGGCGGATCACCTTGAGGGCGGAGTCCAGTCGGCGCCCCGTTGCGATGCCGAAGGTCGTATTGTTGCGACTCTCTCGGCGGACGACTTCGGCCAGGCGCGCCAAAGACTCGCGGTCTCCCAGGAGATTCTGATCCAGAGACGTGAAGAGGGCCCGATCGTGGTACAGCATGGGTCGTCGCCGAAGCGGGGGGCGGACGAGGGGCTCGGTGCGATCGATGATCGGACGGATGGCCTCGAGGTACTTACTGACGTGGGCGGGCCATGAGTAGTGCGCTTGCACGCCCTTGAGCCCTTGGTCGGCTCGCAAGGGCCATTTTTGGAAGTCGGACAGTACACTTTGAATGGCGGCGGTGAGCTCACCGGTGTCGAGGGCATCGACCAGGATTCCGTTCTCGCAGTTGCCGACGATGTCGCTGGGGCCCCCGTCGTCGGTCGCTACGAGGGGCAGGCCGCTGGCCGCCGCTTCGATCAACGTCAGGCCGAAGGGTTCGGTCAACGCTGGATTGACGAAAACCCCGCGTGATGCAGCGGCGAGCCGATACAGAACCGGCACGTCGTCGGGCGCGTGGTGCTTGGGCAGCGCCACGCGGCCGTAGAGATCGTACCGATCGACCAACAAGAGCAGCTCGTTCAGGACGGAGCGCGGTCCGTCGTCCATGTCTTGAATGTCGTCTCGATTGCCAGCGATGATGACCAGGTTGGCGAGGGCCTGCAGCTCCTCCGATTCGCCGTAGGCGGTGACCAGCCCGGCGATGTTCTTTCGAGGATCGGGTCGCGATAGAGCCAGAATGATAGGCTTCGTCGGATCTTGAAGAAATCGCGCGATTTCACTCGCTATCGGGCTGTCGTTCTCGGTGCCGTCGGGCGGGAAGAAGCGGACGAGATCCGTGCCCGGCGGGATGACCGTCATGTGCTCGGGGCGATAGTGATCGTAGAGGCCATACTGTTCTTCGATTTCTTGAGAGGTACTCGTGATCACCCGTTCGGCCACGGCCAACGTCGTTTCTTCGGCCTCGATGCGGCGGGTGATGTTGTATTGCTGCTCGACGGCTTCCGGGGTCAGGCCGGCCGCGAGGAGCCGGCGTCGTTTGACGCGCCCCAGAGAATGCCCGGTGTGGACGAGAGGCATCCCGAGGACACTACAGATCCGGGTCGCGACGTAGCCGGCATCGGCGTAGTGTGAGTGGACCAGGTCAGGCATCCGACCTGACTCATGTAGGAAGTTCGTTACATTGTCGGAGAAGACGTCGAGGTAGTCCCAAAGCAACTCCTTTCGGATGTACTCCGTCGGTCCAGCGTCGATGCGCACGATGCGCGCGCCATTGCCGAGCTCTTCAATGGCCATGGCGTAGTCGGACGACACCGCGGGATCTTCGATGAGCCGGGTAAACAAGTCGACGCGATCGACTTCCGGATGCTCGACGAGCGCCCGTGCGAGCTCCACGACGTATTTGGTCTGGCCGCCGGTGTCCGCGTCGCGACCCAGTTCGAGCTCTTTGCCCCGAATCAACCCATGAACGCTGATGAGCACCAAGTACAAACCTTGATCCCGTTTTCGTGAGGAGTTCATGCTGCGATTCTCCCATGCGGATAGAGTTGCGGCCATGAGCGAACCCCTACCGCGGCCAGATAATTCATCAGCGCTGCCATGAACCCAGTGAGGCGTCTCGTTGATAATTCGCGGCCACTATCCACCATCCGTCGCTGCGCTTTTCGAGTTCGAGGTCGAATCGAAGCGCGTCCGCGTCGGGGGGCGCGAGATCTTCGATGCTATCGACTTGGTTGCCTTGTGCCAGCAGGACCCGGAGGTCTGCCGTTGCAGTATCGCCTTCAACGACGACTTCCAGCGAACGCTCGAAGGCGACCACCCACTGTTTACGCATTAGTCGCGATACGAGCACTCGATGAATCTCTTCGCGTGATTGGCCTCGCTTCGTCTGGAAGTCATCTGCAACCCGCTTTAACACACCCCCCGGTCTTCTTTCGCGGCTGGCTTCGACTGCGGCTCTGATGTGCCGCTCAATGACCGTTTTATCGTCATCGCGCTGGCAGGCGGTCGACGTTACGGTTAGGGCGACCCTGAGCGCGAGAAAGGTTCGATGCGTGAGTGCCGTGCTGATGAGACCCACAATCGTCAATAGTAGACCATGCCGACGGCTTTCGGAAGTCGGGTTGCGGTAGGTCCATGCTCCGTGCTATCGAAACCGTTTCCGTCGAGCGATGACACTGGCAGTATACGATTCGGAGGTCAACCGCGCGTGGCAGCGGCCGTCAGTGGCCCTGAAACTCGCCAGTCGCCGCACGTCGGGAGCCTGGAATTCGTGAGGCCGGGGTGCGTCGGGTCCGTAAAGGCTGGGGAGTAAACGGCCATTGGTGGTCCGAGCTTGGGGGTAAATACGGCCGAGGGCTCGGGTGAGGCGCTGGCGACCGCCCGCCTGAAAAACGGAGTCAGACCGATTCCGTCCTGATGTCAGCTTATGTTCGCGCACCGCGGGACGCCCGGCCGAGCGAACAGGATGAGGGTTACAGTCTTCCGCCAGGGATAACCGGATACCGGTAGCCATTCCGACCCAGGCGTTTCAGAATCATTTTCGTGTCGGATGTTGTTGTGCGCGGCCGGTCGCCCAATGGTGTTGATCTCGATCCTCCCCGGCGTTCGCGTCCGGTCCGACCGGATCCCACCGGGCTCGGGGCCGCCCCGGCGGATGGAATTTCACGACCGCGAACCGCAGATGTGTCGCCGGACGATTTTGCTTTCGTCTCGGCCGTGACCGGGCCTCGGTTCGAGCGGGACCACGGCCTGTCCGGTTCCGCCGACGGTGGGGCAGGCGTGCTGGACCCGACCGCTTCGCTGTACTCGGACGCGTACGATGGGCAGACGATGACCCAGGCGGAGCTCGCCGAGCTGTTCGGTCGGCCGATGTCGACCGTGAAGTGGCACGTCGCTCGCCGCAACATCCGGCCCGACGACATCCGAAAGGCGCGCGAACTCGACCTGATCGACGACCGAACCGCCCAGGAACTGTCCAATCAGAGTCTGGACGCGCTCGAGCGCGCGGGCTTCACCGACGTGCCGAAGGAGATTCGGTATACGCAGTCCGGACCGTTCTATTTTCGTTTGGACAAGGACGATGAGGGCACCCTTCGAGAGCTGAAAGAGGCCATGCGGCTCGATCTTGATCGTCGCGCTTCGCAGACCTCCAACGCCGAGGACGACGACTGGGATTTCGCGGCGCTGGCGCGTCTCAAGGAAGAGGACCGACTCGAGGTCGTGGACCGCTTCGGTCAGCCGGTCGACATCTTCAGCACCACGAACATCGACGGGCGCGAAGAGCGGCTCGTCAATCCGAAGCTGCGGTATCGCTCGCTCGACTACGAGGCGGATCCCGTCGAAGGCGACGCCAAACGGGCCGATGCGCTCGATGGCGACCACCTGATGATCGAGGCCTGGAATCATGATCTGAGCCGCCCGGAGCCCGGTTTGGTGTACGAAGTGCCGGCTTACGATTGGCCCGGGGTCGACGAGCGCGACACCGATCTGTGGCGCTACGAGACCCTCCCGGATCCCGACGCCCAGGGCCGCGGGCGAATCGGGCACGTGTCGGGTCAGCTCAACCTCGTGAGCCGTCCTCGCGACCAGATAGCGGCGCGCCTGACCCGGGAGCTCGGCGAGCCTCCCGACGAGGAAACGTTGAATGCGGCGGTGCGCGAGTACGAGCGCTCGAAGGGGTGGGCAAAGAATCGCGGTATGCAATACGTGCGGTACCCAGCGGACCAGACCCCCGCCGGCAATCGAGCGATGGTCGAGGCGGGCATGCGCGATCCCAACCAGGGCGTCCCGTATAACGAGAGCACCGACCGTTACAACGGTGGTCACGTGATCGCGGCGTCGTTCGCAGGTATCGGAGAAGGCGTAAACGTCACGGCCCAGGCCGAGGGCAACAACCAAGACCGTTTCGCGTGGTTTACTGCGGAGGGGACCGACGGCACCTCGCGCCGGTACCCAGCCAACGAGTCGTGGCACGACTGGGAGCGCCACGTGAAGAACCTCTCCCGGCTCGAGGACGAGGGGCTGACTCTCGACCAGCTCGCGGCGCAGGGGTTCGTGGTACCCGACGCCGTTCGCGACCGGTATGGACCGGACGAACGGGTCCGGTTCGACGTCGATACGTCGATCCGGAGCTGGTACGAGGACGAGGCGCGGCTGACTGAAGACCCGAGCAGTCGGCACACCCGCGAATTCGCCCGATTCACGTCAACCCGGCTGACCGACCAGGAAACCGGAGAGACGATCGCCGCCCTCACGATGGCCAACTACAACGTCGGGGGCAGCGACCAGGACTACGCCGAGAAGATGCAGATGCTCTTCGAAGCTGGATTCATCGACGATGACGGCGGGTACGCGAACGACGCCGACATGAGCGCGTTTCGGGGCTCCCCCGAACCGGCCCCGCACGTAAGTGGAGCCGGCACCCTGGACGAGTCGATGCCAAGCTTGGCCGGGCTGAAGGCTTTCGTCGACGACGAGCGGTTCCGTGCCGTGTGGGGCCGAAACGTTCGCTGAGCCGTGTGAAACCGAGCGTATGCAGCAGCTGATCGAAGACGCCATCCGAGCGCTCGCCGCCGCGATGCCCGCCGGTTGGACGCAGGTCTGGATGCGGGTCGAGATGGTCTCCGACGGTTCGGGGGGCACGATGGCCGCGTACGCTCGAACGACGGCCGAGCCAGAGGTCGTGTCGCCGGTGTCGTTGGGCCCCGAGCACCTGCTGCCGTGGCAGGCATTGTGGATGGAGATGAGCTCGGCCGGCGACGCCTGGACGGCGACCACCGTCGTGTTGACCAGCCATGGTCGCTTCGACCTCCGACACGACTACACGCCGCTCAGCGACGAGCCTCCGATGGTCCGTCACGCTCGGTGGGCGCAAGCGGTCTTTGCTCGCTGAAGCGGATATCGCGCGCATTGCATTGCCTCCGGGCCGGCGGGTGGGCTATCGGCGGACGATGACGGAGATTCGAGGACGCACCGCGTTCATCACCGGAGGCGCCAGCGGCTTGGGGCTCTCGATGGCGAAGGCCTTCGTGGCTCGCGGCGGTTCGGTCATGCTGGCGGATATCGACAGCGATGGACTCGCCGCGGCCGCGGCGACCCTCACTGAAAGCGGTGGGGATGTTGGCACCGTCGAGTGCAACGTCGCCGACGTGGAAGCGGTTCAGGCGGCCGCGAAGGCGACGGTCGACCGCTTCGGCAAAGTGCACATCGTCGCCAACAACGCGGGCGTTTCGATGACCGGCAAAGCCGGCAAGACCGAGATCACCAATTGGCGCTGGGTCATCGACATCAACATCCTCGGGGTGGTGCACGGCATCGAGGTGTTCGTCCCGATCTTGCGTGAACAAGGCGAAGGCGGTCACGTCATCAACACGGCATCGATTGCCGGGCATCTCGCGCAGCGCCGCGCCGCGCCTTACAACACGACGAAGTTTGCCGTGGTGGGGTACTCGGAAGCGTTGAAGGGCGACCTTGCGGAAGACGGCATCGGGGTCAGTGTGCTGTGCCCCGGCTTCGTCAAGACCAACATCATGGAGTCCGAGC
This sequence comes from uncultured Myxococcales bacterium, assembly GCA_964519665.1. Classification (GTDB taxonomy): domain Bacteria; phylum Myxococcota; class Kuafuiibacteriia; order Kuafuiibacteriales; family Kuafuiibacteriaceae; genus JANQQN01. The sequence goes on along the minus strand of CAZFIV010000031.1, from coordinate 34,204 downwards.
TATCGCGTCCGTCGCTGGCCTTGACCCCGGACGAAGCCCGCCAGACGCCGCGCTTTCAGCGGATGAGAAGTCTGATCGAAGGGGGTCTCGACGCCGATGAAGTCGGTCGGTGGGTCGCGGATTGTGTAGAGGCTGACCGCTTCTACATCTTCACGCATCCCGACTTTCTTCAGTACGTTGAAGCGCGCCACGCCGAGATCATCTCCGACTACCGAGCGATCATCGAAGATGGCCGCTTCGGTCGCGAGTGAAGGGCGACCTGCGGAGGCGTCGACGAGGTCGGGGCCGCCGAGATAGCGGCTCAGCTGCCGTCGGCGCGGGGCGGTCGGGCCGGGTTCTCGCGAACGGCATCGAGCATCTGCAGCCCCAGCAAGTGATTCACGATGATGTCGTTGCGAGCGCCGGTGGCGTGCTCATCCGGTGCCCACGCGGTCTGCAGAAACGCCGACACCCGGTCGACGTCGAACAGGCCTGCTTGTTCGATCCGCTCCGGTCGGAGCCATACGTCGGCCAGCGCCCGCACCTTGGCCGCCTTGGCCGGGTCGGTGGTGCTCGGCGGAGCCATGAAAGCGAACTTTTCACGCTCGTAGAGCACCGTGGGTAGGATGCCCTTCATGGCTTCCCGCAAAACGTACTTCTCGGTGCCGTCTTTGATGCGAAGGGTTGGCGGCACCCGAACCGCAAACTCGGCCAGATGGTGGTCGAGAAACGCCGGTCGTGACTCCATCGAGTTGGCCATGTCGACCCGGTCGCCCCCCCACGTCAGGATCTGACCTTCGAGCATCGTCTTCGACCACGTGTACTGAACGATGTCGAGCGGATGGCGACCTACCACCCGGGCCGGGTCGATGCGGGCCGCGATCGAGGCGCCCGGGTCGTATCCTTCGAGCTCCTGCCGGACTTCGTCCGCCAGCAACGGGCGTACCCGGTCCAGGGTGAACAGCCAGGGTTGTAGCCACGACGGGGTGAATCCGCACAACGCTTCCCAGGCGGGGTGGTGTCGTTCTTCTTCGGAGAGGATCGCGCCCTTGAACACCGCGTTGCTTCGTTCGATCTCCGTCGGGTCGAGCCCCAGGCCGTGGATGAACATGTCGCGCTTGAAGAAGGGGTAGCCTCCGAACAGCTCATCCGACCCTTCGCCGGTGATCACGACCTTCCGCCCGCCCTCCTTGACGGTTCGGCTCATATGCCATTTGGCGACGGCCAAGGTGTTGTAGAAGGTCCGCTCGGCGTGCCACAGCACGGAAGCAAAGCTGTCGCCGTACAGTTCGTCGCCGGATAGCGACATCACGACCTGGTCGGCTCCGGTGCTTTCGGCCATGGTCTTGGCGATCGCCGACTCATCGTACGTGTCCGAGTCGAACGCGATCGTATAGGCGCGCACCGAGCTCTGTTGCATCGGGGTCGCCAGACCCAGGATCGAGCAGGAGTCGATGCCCCCGGACAGGTAGCAGCCTACGGGGACGTCGGCTTCCAGCCGCAATGCCACCGCCTCGAGCAAGTGGTCTTTCACGCCGTCGATGTAGAACGATTCGTCGGGGTCGGCGTCATGGTCCTGGGCTTGCGGATAATCGAGGTCCCAGTATCGGACGACTTCCCGATGAAAGTGGCCTTGCCGCCACTCGATGATGTGCATGCAACCGGGCTCGATCGCCTCGATGCCCTCGAAGCTGGTCTGACCGGGCACCATGACCTGCATCATCTGGTGCAGGGCCATCTGGCGGTCGAGGCGGCGCGGCACGTCGGGATGCATGAGAATCGACTTCAACTCGGAACCGTAGGCCACGAAGGCGTCGGTGCATCGAACATACAGCGGCTTGATGCCGAACCGGTCCCTGACGAGGATCAGTCGGTGGTTCAGCTCGTCGAACAGCGCGAACGCAAACTCCCCCCTCAAGTGATCGACGAAGTCCAGACCGTGTCGCTGATACAGATACAGCGCGATCTCCGAGTCGGACTTGGTCCGGAAGCGGGCGCCGTCGCAGGTCAGTCGGGCGCGGATCCGCTTGTAGTCGTAGAACTCGCCGTTCACCGTCAGGACCCGGCCGTGCTCGGGGTCGACCAATGGCTGTTGTCCGCCTTGCAGGTCGATGATCGACAAACGGGTGTGACCCATGGCCAGGCCGCGCTTTGGGTCGAGGTGCGCTCCGCGACCGTCGGGGCCGCGGTGCTCGAGCGTGTCGAGCATGGCGCTGAGCACGTCAGAACGAGGTTCGTGTTGAGGCTTCCAGTAGCCAGCTATTCCACACATGAATCGGTCGCTTAGGTTCTCTTGAGGACGTCGGACAACGCGCCGGTCCGCCCGAGGACGGCGGTCAGAAGCGCCTGTCGGACGAAGACGGCCCCCGCCGCCTGCGCAAAGTAAAGGTTGTGGTTCGTCGAATCGAGTTCGGTGTCGAGCTCATCGCGTCTCGCCAGGGGGTGCATGATGACGGCGCCGGGCTTCAACGGGCTGCTCGCATCGAGCTTGTAGCGACTGTCGAGGGCCTTGTAGTCGTCACCCAGAAACGCGATCGAGTTCATGTAGATCACGTCGAGGTCGGGCAGGACGTCCCGGATGTCGTTGGTCACCGCGATCGGAATCTCGGTGTTGCGAGTCCGTTCGGTGAGGGTCGAGCCCAGTGGGTCGGCCATCTCCGAGATGATGGTCATGCGTTCGACCGCGCTCGGGAACAGCAGCGCCAGCTGAACGAAGCTGTTCACGGCGCGCATGCTGCCGGGCGTACCGATGACCCCGAGGTGAATACGTTGGTCGGGCGGGCATTCCGGAAGGGCGAAGCAAGGCCGCCACTTGAGAAGCGCGAACCAGTCGAGCAGGGCCTGCGTCGGGTGTTGACCAGAGCCGTTTCCGGCGTTGATCAACGGCGCGGTCAGATTCTGGCGAATCTCTTCGATGGCGTGGGTCTCGGGATGCCGCATCACCACCGCATCGCCGTAGGTGTTGAGCATTTCACCGATGTCCCGAAGCGATTCGCCTTTTTGGACGCCGGTGACCCGGCCATCGGGGACCGACAGGATCTTTCCATCGAGGCGAAGGACCGCGCTCTCGAACGACAGACGGGTTCGCGTCGAGGCCTCGAAGAATGCGGTGACCACGACGATTCCATCGAGTGGCTTTCGCATGGAGAAATCGGTGGTTTCGAGCAAGGCGGCGGCCTGAGCCACGGCGACGACCGTCTCTTTGTCGAACTGCGCCGCGTCGAGAATCGAGTCGTTGTGCAGGTGCTCGAGGATGACGATGTCGAGTCCGCCGTTGATTTCGAGCAACCCGCTCGGGTCCAACTTTCGGCCGGTCGAGTTCGTGCGAAATGGCACGCCATCTCGCCGGACGATGCGGCCGCGGGAGGGAAAATGACCTACCATGTCGATTTCATCCTAACATCCCGTACGAAGAGCACGAGGAGAACGACGGCACCAGCGCCGGTAAGTCCGAGCGCGCCGTACACCAACAGAACGAAGATACCGGAGGGTAAGACCCAGCTCACGAAACACCTCCGCGTAGCCCAGCATCCAGCGATGACCATTGGAAGTCATCCCGGCTGAAGATGAGATTGAAGACGGTGATGATGACCGAGACGGCGGTACCGATGAGTGCTGCCGTGTACCAGCCGAGATAGAAGTACGCGAAGAGTCCGGTGATCGTACCGAGCATCATCGCCGCGACGGCGCCGGCGGGATGGCCGCGGCGCGAATAAAGTCCCGTTGCGATCGGCGCAATTGCGCTTCCGACAAGGGGGCCGGCAAAAAAGAGAATCGTCGCCAAGCTTCCGATCGGGGCGCCTTCATACCAGATATCAGCTTGGCTTTGGTCCCACGGCCAGCACGCGACCCAGGTCAGGATACCCAGGACCAGGATGACCACCGAGGCCGCTCGACGAAGGGCGGCGTCGGCGGCTTGTTCGGCGTCCGGCGTATCCTCGGCGATGGGAAGTAGGCGGGCCATGAGCGGCTTGATGAGCTCATGGGTGACCAGGTCGCCGGTCGCCGCGAGCAGGGAGTCGATGCTCGACGCCAGCGAGCAGAAGACGACGACGAAGATGATGACGGCCCCCGTTTGCCCCAAGACTTCCGCCGCGACCGTCGGGCCGACGGTATCGGGACGAACGATGTTGATCCCCAGAGCGGGCGCGGCCAGCCCCAGGAATCCGGCCGCCACCGGGATCGGGAGCCACAGCAACGCGCCGAGTCCGTAAGCCTTGGCGGTGACGCCCTGGCGAAAGGCGAACGCGCGGCTCCACCAGACGTTGGAGTGAAAGATCTCGCCGATGCCGAACAGCATATTGTTGAACAGAGCGATCAACGCGGCCGGAAAAGCTAAGTTGAGGAGCATCGGGCGTCGGGCGAGCAGGGTCGAGTGGATCTCCGTCGCCGGCGCCTTGGCGATGACGAGCGCTCCGATGCAGACGACGCCGACCAGGATGATGATGGTCTGAGCGAAGTCGGTGCCGATGACCGCGAACATCCCCCCGAAGAGGGTGTACACGACGCAGGTCGTGAGGATCGCGGTCATTCCAAAGAAGTAAGGAATGCCGGCGAGCGCCTGCAGTAGGACGCCGCCAGCGATCGCCATACTGACCAGCCAGGTGAGTCCGTAGAACAGAGAGATGGCCATGAATACAAGGTGGGCCGTTCGACCGTACCGAAGGCGAACGAACTCGGCGCTGGTGTATCCACGGGGCATCAGGGTACGAATGCGGGCCGACACTGGAGCGAACATTAGCAAGCCGATCGCCGCCGTGCTGTAGGCGATCATCCCCCATATGCCTAGCTGCAAGGCAAACTGCGGAGCGAGCATGACGGTGTTCGAGGTGATCCAGGTGGCCGCGGTGGTGGCCGCGCCGAGGGCCAGACCCACGTTTCGCCCCGCGACCGTGAAGCCTTCCATGGTCTTCGAGCGGCGGCCCAGCCAGACCCCGAGCGCGATCCACACAGCCCCGAAGACCAGGAGCAGGCCGTAGCCCCAGGTCGGCGGAAGATAGGGAGTTGCGTTCACTCGACGGCCTCACCCGTCCGAAAGGTCATGTAGCTCAGGTACCCGGCGATCAGGGCGAAGACGACGAAACCCAACCCGAAAAGCGTCAGGGCTTCGTTCATGGGGTGGTGCTCGACCGGCACTCGAATCGGCTCGCACCACTTCGACCAGGGACCTTCCGGCGTTCGCGCGCGCGCCCGGACCAAGACGGTGCCATCGGTCAGCCCCGACAGAAACGACTGCGTCGCCGGACCTCGGTACCAGTGCTCGTAGGCTTCACCGGTACCCGAAGGGTCGATCTGGACTTCGAACTCTTGATCTGCAGCTTCGGTCGGAATCGACCAATTGAGCGTGAAGGTTCCGTCGCGGCTCGGAGCATCCACAGACGCGTCAGCGACCACCTCGGGCATGGGTGAGGGCACTGCAACCACGCTGACGATCGCCGACAGCAAGATTGTCGTCGGATCCACCCATTGGTGCTTTGCACACTAAATAACGACCGTCGACCCTTCTTTGCGCGCAATTACCCTATAAACTCGCAGACTGTACGCAACAGGACCTGAGCGCCGGCTTCGACGTCCGTCCAGTGGGTGAGTTCATCTGGGGCATGACTGATTCCCCCGACCGAGGGCACGAAGATCATGCCGGCTCGCCCGAACTCGGCCATGAACTGCGTATCATGACCGGCGCCACTCGGCATTCGAAGCGGTTTGTGTCCGAGCGCTCGGGCCACGCGTTCGAACGTATCGATGATATCGGGGTGGCACGGCCGAGGCTCCAGCCAGCTCAGCTCTCGGTACTCGAAGTGCAGGCCCTTGCGTCGCGCGATGGTGGCGAGCACCCGCTTGCAAGCGTCAGCGAGCTTGCGGAGCGTGTCGGGGTCGATGTCGCGGCCCACCAGCGAGAAGACCGCCTCGCCGGGCACAGTGTGCGGATTGCCGGGGAACAGCTCGACCTTGCCAACGGTCAGACGGCTCCCCGGGCTGCCTTCCTCGTCGAGAATGCGAGGGATCTCGTGAGCGAAGCTGGCCAATCCCGAGAACGCGTCGCTTCGCAGATGCATCGGTGAAGTGCCGGCGTGGTTGGGGCGGCCGACCAGGTGCACGACCCACTTGAAGATGCCGCTGATCCCTTCGACGACCCCGATGCGGCGCTTCTCGGCCTCGAGCACCGGGCCTTGCTCGATGTGCAGCTCGAGAAACGCGTGCAGGTCTTCGGGGCGCCGGGCCGCGTTGAGCGCGTCGATCGGATCGAAGCCCTGCGCTTGCATCGCGTCCCACAGCCTTACGCCATCGGGGTCGACCGCCTTTTCGAGCCAATCGGGGGTGACCAATCCGCAGTACGCCTGAACGCCGAACATCCCGCCGAACCGGCCCTCTTCGTCGGCGAACGCCACCACCTCCAGCGGGCGGGCCGGCTGCACGTCCGAGGCCTGAAGGACGCGCGCGCATTCCAGCCCCGCCAACACGCCCAGCGAGCCGTCGAAGAGGCCTCCGTCGACGACCGAATCGATGTGCGATCCCAGCACTACGGCGGGATGGTCACTATCGAACCAGCGGCCGATCACGTTGCCGGCGCCGTCGATCCGCGGTCGGCCGCCGGCTTCCTCGAACCGTTGGACGAGCCACTGCCGGGCCTCCATGTCGGCGGGCGTAAAGGCCAGCCGACAAACGCCACCGGATGCCGAGTGCCCGATGCGTCCGAGAGCCAGCAGGTCCTCGCGAATGCGGTCGAGGTTGACCTTGAGGAGGGTCGGGTCGGTGGTCATGGGTCGCAAGCTCGGCAATCGCCCGGGCGGCGTCCAGAGGCGGGCGTGATTTCGTGCCAAGATTATGGCCACGAGCAGGCGGAAGACGCCGAATGGAGGCCGAGGTCAGTGGTTCCGCGGGGCCCGAAGCCTGCGCTGCGGCTCAACCCGGACGGGCCGACCGTGCGCCAGCGCGCCGGGACCCGCGATACGGGTGAAGCCGTGATGCCGGAGTGCGCAAGATAGGCTTCGTCGAGGCGCGGCACGGCGCGTACTCGGCGTCGCCGACATGACGTATCGCCGCGCTTGGCCCGGGTGAGGGCTATTCGCAGCTCGCGGGAATCGCGCGGGTTTGAAAACATGAGGCCATGAAGCGTTTGTTGATTCTGGCCGTGCTGGCGGTGGGGTGCGGAAGCGACGACGACGGCAGCGCCACCGAGGTCGGCGGCGCCGCCGATCGCAAGATCGTTTTTGTCACCGCCGACACGTTCACCGGAAATCTCGGGGGCGACAGCGCCGCCGACATCATCTGCCAGGATCGGGCGCAAGCCGCGGGCCTGGCGGGCACCTATCGCGCCTGGCTTTCGGGAGCAGCCGGACCAGCGGGCCAGAAGGTGGCCGACAATCGATACGTGCGCGTCGATGGGGCGCTCGTCGCCGAGTCGCAGGCCGACCTGCTCGACGGTTCGATCGCCAACTTGATCAACCTCGATGCGAGTGGGCAGGCCCGCGGTGGCGACGTGTGGACGGGAACCCTGTCCGACGGCCAAGGCTCCAGCTCGTGCCAGCAGTGGACGGTGGGCGACAGCCGCGCGACCGGCGTTTGCGGGTCGACGGGCTTCGTCAACGCGCGGTGGACGGACAATCTCGTGCCAGCCTGCGGAGTGTCGCTTCGGTTGTTCTGTTTCGAGCAGTAGCGTTACCGAGTGGCAGTAGCGAGCCACGCAGCGGCGCCCAGCCGGACACCATCGTCGCTCATATGCGCCCGGAAGCGCTCCGTCATGGTGCTCTTGATACTTTCGATGATCTCCGGGTCGACGTCCGCGAGCAGTCTCGCCCCCGGCCCGATCTTCGTGAAGAACTCGGTCGCGTCTTCCGGGCTCGCGGCGACCCGCAGCGTGGGCGTGAGCGGATCGAGCGCGATGTTTGAGAAGCCGGCGCCGGTCAGGATGGACCGAATGCGCTCCGGGTCGGCCAACGAGAAGGGGCCCGGGGCCCCCGGCTTGGCCGGCGCCGGCGGTTCGAGGTGCTTGAAGGTGGCCTTGAGCCCTTCGAACACCCACCCGTTTTCATCGATGGCCTTCCAGCAGAGGAAGACCAGGCGGCCGGCGGGCTTAAGGACCCGAGCGAGATTGCTGAAGGAGGCGACGGGGTCCTCGAAGAACATCAGCCCGAAGCGCGAAAAGACGAGGTCGAAGCGGCCCGCTTCGAAGGCGTAGGTGGTTGCGTCGGCCTCGGTTAGGGTGACGTTCGACAGGTTCACCTCATCCGCCCGGGCGCGGGCGATCTCGAGCAGCACTCCGGAGATGTCGACTCCGTGGATGTGACCGGACGGAGTGACCCGCTCGGCGAGGGCGAGGGTGGTCGTGCCGTGCCCGCACCCCAAGTCGATGACGAGTTCACCCGGTCGAGGGTTGGCTCGTTCCAAGAGCGCTTCGTGCAGCGGGGTCAAGACCGCGTCGATCTGTGGCCAGTTTTGCGCCCATCGCGTGGCTCCGGGGCCGTTCCAGTATTCTTGTTGCTCCGGATTGGCGCCCGGGTGCTTCGCGTCGGTATCGGTCACCGAACCATCATACCGGATTCAGCGTGATGATGGGGGGCCTACCGAGCAAGGCGAGATGACAGCACGCCGGGTCAGGAGCCCAGCTCTTCGATCGCGTCCGGCAGGTTGTCTTTCGTGATCGGGTCGCCCTGCTTGTTGACCCAGGTGATGGTGCGGGTGCCGCCCTTTCGGAGCTCGACCCGGTAGGCGGTCATATTTGCGGTGAACGCGTCGTAGCGTTGCGCGGCGGTGATCCGCAGGTTCGGGTGGGCCGCTTTGACCTTCGCCTTGACGGCGGCGGGAAGGCCGCGTTCGCCACCGAGATAGCGGATGGTCAGGTAACCTTTGCCTTCGGGCGTGTATGCGGCGCGGTGGGCTTTGCGTTGATAGAAGAACCAGCCCACGTAAACGGTGACTTTGGCCCCCTGGGTGTTGCTCCAAGTATTCTCGCGCCACCCGGTGCGCACTTTGCCATAACGCTTTTCGTGGGTTTTGACGATCGCCGCTGGAACTTGATCGGGGGTGATGGCCTTGGTTTCGAAGTTCGACGCGGCGCGAGCCGGTACGGTCATCGAAACCAGGGACAGAACGATGGCGGCAAGAAGCGATAGTCGCATCATGTTGCTGTAGTGGCTTACGCCGGCCTCGGGTGACGATCAATCCGCTACTGCGGCCTACACAGTGGGCAAGAGACGACGTTGGTGTGAGACCGAGCGCAAATGCGGCCCGTTCGGTTGTCGATCTTCGTGAGCGCTAACACGGAGTGGCAGCCTCGAGAACCGGTCTGTCCTGACCTGCGCTCGTGGCAGCCACTCGGGCTGACAAGCGCCAGCCGGCCAGCATGCCATTTTGACATGGTTTTGGGGCGCCCGCTTCATCGGTACACACATGCCGAGTACGTAGCCCTCGAGCGCGAGGGCCCGACCAACCACGAGCTTCTCGACGGCGAGATCTCGTTGCGGACCCACGACGCGGGTTTTACTAGCTGCCATTTTTTCCTCACTCGTTTGGCCAAACGATGCCGCGAAAGTCGTGGTACGCACCCGGCGGCCGTGGACGTACAATTGCAGGCGGCTCAGCGTGAGCTCGAGCGTTACATCGAATCTCAGGGCCTGAACCGACTCGTCAGCCTTCGGGCCGACGATTCGCTCCTCAAGCTCGTCGTCATTCGTGAGGGCCACGACCTGTGGCTCGGGCACGCCCAGGGCCGCGGCTACTTCATGGTCGCCGACCGGGACGACAAGCCGACCGGATATTTCGACGTCGGCGCGAAGCAGTTGGTCGCGTTGCTGCCGCCGTCGGTCTTGGCCGAGGTGGAAGCCGCGGGCCGGGTGGTCACCGAATCCGAGGCACGCCCAAGCGCCGAGAACGCCTCTGAAGCCTCGCCCGAAGCGGAGGCCGAGGCCGCACCGCTGGGGGCCGTCGGCGCCATGGCGGAACCCGGCCGGGCCGGACTGGCGAAGCCTCAAGGCGGGGCCGCGGTGCCCGAGTCGTCCGAGCCGTCCGCGAAGGCGGTCGCGCCAGCTCAGCAAGAAGCCGAGTCGACGCCGACGGGTCAAGGCCGGCGTCTGCCCACGCCGGTGTTGGTGGGAGCGTTCATCCTCGCGATCGGAGCGCTGGTGGCCGCGGTCGGATTCGCGGTCGGCCAGTAGCCCCCTCGATCTCAGTCGGACTCGGCGGCAACGTCGACCAGGTCGTGAGCTTCGACGAACACCAGCTGGAGGTGGTTGCTGAGCTCCATGTGACCAACCGTGGTCGTCGTGAGGAGCCAGCCTTCCAGGCCGCGCCGATAGTGTTCGATGCGTCGAGAGCGTGTCGATACCGATAGGGTAGGTACCGCGCGCCTCGCTGCAGATCGGGGCGGTGGGGGTCTTCGAGGTGGATAGAGGACTGGCCATCGGTGATCTCGACGCGGTCGTCACGATCGTGAACAACCGCGACCTGGGCGGCGGTTTCTTCGAGACGCCGTTGTTCGCGTCGGCCTTCGTGGTCATCGCCCGCGCCGGGAATCCAGGCGTGAAGCCCGTGTTGACCGCCGAAGCGTACGCGGCGCTCGAGCACGTGATCGTCACCGCGGAGCCCGACGCACGAGGGGTGATCGACGCGACGCTGGAGGCCCTCGGCTTGTCGCGACGGGTAGCGGTTCGGGTCCCCCGGTCGACCTTGGTGCCGCCGCTGATCGCTTCGACCGACCTCGTCGCCGCGGTCGACGCGCCCGCCTTGACGCCCTATCGCGACAGCTTGCCGCTTCAGACGATCGAAGTCGAAGGTCTCGACTTGCCCGAGGGGCAGTGAGCCTGGTGTGGCACGAGCGGACTCACAAGAGCCCCGAACACCAGTGGCTCCGCCAACTCTTTCGCGACGAAGCGGCTCGAACCTTCGGCCGGTGAGGCCTCAGGCCAAAATTCCGCCGAGCGAACGCCGATTGATTTCTCGGAAACTGAACCAGCGGGTCTCTCGAAAGGCGGTCTCTCGAAAGGTGGTCCGCCCAGTGTGCCTTCAATCGATGCGGCGGGTGTCCAGCGTGTTTCGTACAGTTGGTCATTCATGTGCCGAATCCTCGCGCAGCCAGGCGAGGGCTCTTTCTTCATCGGAGAAGACTCGAATCGGATATGTGGGCCCCGTGACGCGTACGAAGAAGTTGGCGATCACCGCGGACAACGGCCCCCCGACCAGGAGCGCCATGCGAGATACTACGGCCGTCACTCGTTCTCCCGCGGCGAGTGCGCGTGCTGCCCGGTCGGCCGACCGTAGGCCACGAGTGTCGACCAGAGTGGGCCACGGTCGTTCTCCGGCAACCTGGATGTGGGCTTCGACGACCGACGCCACCGTGTCGCGATTTGCGACGCCACCATCGACGAAGAGGAGACGCAGGATTCCGTCCTCGCCGCGCTCGACCCAAGCCAGCTCGGTTTCGGCTACGATCGTCATCCTGCTGCATTCTAGCAAGGACTTGGTCGGTCGCGACCAGATCCTCGGGGGCGACCGTCGATGCGTCGGCCAGCGCGAGCGGCGACCGTTGCACTGGCCCTACGATGGGGCGCCACGTGTTCACTTGCACGATGGTCTGGCCGTCGTCCAGGAGTGTTCGTAGGCGGTCGTGGCCGAGGACGTCGCCGGCTCGCCGGAGGCCGCTCGTTTCGGTGTTCGACGTGAGCGTGCGTCGACCTCGTCGTCGTACAGGTCCGCGACTTCGGTGGGGCGGCGAACGTATCGCCCGCCTGGCGACCTGGCTGGCGAGTCCATCGATCGCCAGCGGGAACCTCGTCGAGCTCCTTCGGTCCTACGCCGTGCCTTCCGACGGAACCGTCGGCATCGTCACGCCGACTCGCCAACGCCGCCCGGCCCGGGTCGAAGCGCTCGTCACCGCCGCCCGTCGACACCTGGTGCCTCCGCCCTGGACGGCACAATCGCCTTTGGGTGTCACTTCGCCGTCGAAAGCGCCCTTGACGCGATGGTCTTGATGCCCACGACCGTCGCCGGGTTGCGCTGGGGCGTGTGTTTCGGGTCAGCTCCGCCGGGCCTGGCGCTCGCGTAGCCAGAACACCAACGCCATTCCTGGGTAGAGCAGAAGCAACGCCCAGGGCATGTGCCAGTTGTCGTGGCCCCACCTGGGCTCGGGGCCGAACAGAGCGGCGACGTACACGGCGGCTATCGCCGCGGAGGCGACCGCAAGCCAGATTTCGAGGGCTGCGAACGCCGACATCCGGTCGCGGTGCCACCACAGCCAACCGCCGAGGCCCATCAAGATGACGAAGGCTGCGCCCGAGGCGACGCCGAGGGCCGGCCGGTCAGCACCCACCGCCGCGGCCGACATGAGGCCCAACCAAAGGCTCCCGCCTCCGACCGACCCCCACCAGCCCCCGGCATTCCATACGAAGGCAGTCTTCATGCCCTGGGACGTTATCACAGCTGGCCGGACCTATGACTCGCCAACCGGGACACTAGCCCGGTGCGCCTCGAGGGTCGGGCTGGGTTCGTCGCCCGCGCGATGCCGGTCACGGCCTTCGAACGTCCCAGGCGAGCATGCACCACAGGAACGCCCTCCGTGTTGGTTCAAGCCGCCGGCCCTGCGCCTCGGGATCATCGAGCTCGTCGCTTCGGGGGAGGCGGCCGTCGTCTGACTATGCCACCACCGTTCGCTGGCGACCGCCTTCACTGGTATAGAGCGCTCTGGGTTGGGCAGGAGGATCTGAAGGCATGAAGCGGACGACGATCTTCGAGGTCATGATGGCCGGGCTGCTGGTGAGCATCGGCTCGAGCTGCACCGACGAGCGAGACGAGCCGGGCTATCCGACCCGCTCCGAGGCAAGCCCCCCGCTGATCGAACTGATCCCCGATGGGCAGCCCGAAGAAGAAAGAGACGGCAAGCCCGACCTCGTTCAAGCCAACGGCAACGCCGGTGCGGAGGAGGCCGAGGACCCGGAACGGGCCGTCGTGGAGATCGGCGCCTACATCAACGATATTCAAGCGATCGACCTTCGTAGTCACTCGTACGTCGTCGACCTCTACATCTGGTTCCGCTGGCGCAAAGACGACATCGACCCCGGCACGTCGTTCGAGTTCATGAACATGTTCAACCCGCAGGACCACACCAAGAGCCGCCTGTTCGACGACCCGTTGCCGCAACCCGACGGTGCGCATTACATTCTTTATCGGCACCAAGGTGCGTTCTCTTCGAAGTTTCCGGTGGGCAGCTATCCTTTCGATAACCAAGAGTTGAAGGTCGTCATCGAGGACTCCGAACAGGGCTCAGAAGAGTTCGTCTACGTCGCGGATGGGTTGGCGATCAATCCGAGCATCAGCCTTCCGGGCTACTCCATCGGTGATGCACGGCTCGTGGTGAACGATTTTCCCTACGTGACCAATTTCGGCGACCGCGACCCGACGTACGTGCCGACCTATTCGCGAGCGGTCATCACGGTACCCATCGTTCGGCCGTGGCTCACGGGCGCGATCAAATCTTTCCTTCCGATTTTTCTCATCATCTTGTGCTCGGCCACCGCGCTGCTGCTGCAGGAGAATTTCGTGGAGGCCCGGGTGGGTCTGTCGATCACGGCGCTCCTGGCCCTCGTGGCGCTCCAGTATGCGGCCGTCGGCAATCTCCCCGAGGTCGGCTACCTTTTGATGCTCGATCAGATCTTCATCGCTTCGTACGGATTCATTTTGGTGACGTTGGCGATCATCGTAGGCGGCTCCGGGCAAAGTGAAGGCGAAGTCAAGGGCAGGCCGACGTCCACGTTGCTGTTTCGAGGGGTGACCACCAGCTTGTCGCTGATCGGCTATGCCGCGGTCGTCGCCGCTGTCATCGCTTACAACGTCGGAGCTCTCACCCTCTGATCAGTAGCGGGAGGAGGGCTCGAGGCGCCAAACCGGTGACGATCGTGATCCCTGCCACAGGATTGAGAATGGGCTCGTGCGGCGGTAATCCGACCGCACGGAGCCCGAATGTACCCGAACCGACTCGACCGCCGCTCACCGCCTCACTGCCCGGTCTCGACGATCGCAGCACCGCACCCATCGCGCGCAGTGGGCGCACGGCGAGTGAATGACTTCGCGTCGACATCGCTGACCCGGGCGGTCGGCGTCTGTCTTGTTATCGTGAGCGTGACCCTCGAGGCGGGCTGCGGATCGGATCCGTGTGAGGTTCCGCCGCCGCCCGGGCCGGGAGCAACGCTCACTGAGCGTCGCCGGCAAGATCTCGACTATCTCGACGCCGTCCTTCGCGCGTGTCATCCCGACATGTTTGCGCGGGTCACGGAGGCTCAATTCATGGCTGAGAAGGCAGCCCTCGAAGCAGCCATTCCAACGATGGAAGACGACGAGTTCGATGTGGCCTTGACCGAGCTGGTGGCGCTGATCGACGACAGTCATACCGTCGCGATCCTTGCTCTGCGGCCAAGGGGCGTGCGCACCTTTCCGCTACGTCTATTTTGGTTCGATGAAGGCCTTTTCGTCATAAACAGTCGCCAGGCTTACCAAAACCTGGTCGGGCGCCGTCTCGACCAAATCAATGGTACGGCCATCGAGGACGTAATTGATCGCATAGAGCCCATCATCAGCTACGAGAATGACCGGTGGTTCCGCAGCCAGGCCATGGACTACGTGCTCGTCGCCGAGCTGTTGAAGGTCAAGGGCGTCACCGCCGAGGCCACGTTGGCCAACTTCACTTTTGCGAGCCCGACCCAAACGTCCACCACGGTGGAGCTCCGGGCTCGTACGGGCCGCATCGGCGCACCCAACCCATCGGGCGGCCCTCTCGCGTACCAAAACAACAATCTCACTTACTGGTTCACCTACGACGAGACCGAAGACCTTTTCTACGTCCAGTACAATCGGGCCCAAAACGACCCCGAGGAGTCCTTTCGAGCCTTCAACGACCGTTTGTGGTCGATGGCCGACAGCGTGCCGATACGTCGCTTCGTCGTCGATCTTCGGCACAATGTCGGCGGCAACTCGAGTGTGATCCAACCTTTGATGGACTCGATTCGGGCTCGGTCGGCCATCAATCGAGAAGGGGTGCTCTACGGGATCATCGGCCGCGACACGTTTTCGTCCGGTATGCTGAACGCCATCCAGCTCCGATGGGATACCAATGCGACCTTGGTGGGCGAGGCGACGGGCGGCACGCCGAATGGCTTCGGTGAGGTTCGGATCTTCGAGCTTCCTAACTCTGGGATCTTCGTAGGTTACTCGACCAAAGTATTCAGACTTCTACCGGGCCCGGATGAGCCGCAGACCGTCCTGCCTGATATCGAAGTACGCTATACGGCCGAGGACTACTTCAATCAGCGGGACCCGGCGATGGAAGTCGTTCTGACGGACAGTGGGTCGTGACCGGCAGCGCTATCGGCGAAGCCGATCTCTTTCGATGTTGTGCATCGGATTGACCACGATCGAAGTAAGGATGGCGGTGGCCAGCACGAGGACGATGATGCCCAATGAGGCGCCGCCTGGAACGACGAACCACGGCCCGACCAGAATCTTCAATCCCAAGAAGATGAGAACGGTGGCGAGCCCCTGGCGCAGATAGATGAAGTCATCGAGCAGGTTGGCCAGCAGCGAGTACATCGCCCGCAGCCCGAGAACGGCGAAGATGTTTGAGGTGAATATGATGAACGGGTCTTGGGTGGCTCCAAAGATGGCGGGGATCGAGTCGACGGCAAATACCACGTCTCCGAACTCGACGACGATCAACGCCAGGACCAGGGGCGTCGCCAGCAGGCGGCTTCCACGGCGGACGAAGAACTGATCGCTTTCTACCTTGTCGTAGATGGGCAACGCGTGGCCGAGTCGCCTCACCCATTTCGGAGGTGCCCCGTCGCTCAAGGGAAGCTTGAAAAAGGCAAATCGAATGCCGGTCAGGATGAGCAGGCCCCCGAATACGTAGAGCGTCCAGTCGGCGTGCTCAAGTAAGGTGGGGCCTAGGCTGACCATCGCCGCCCTGAGGATCACCGCTCCGATGACTCCCCAGAACAGAACACGGTGCTGATACGTGGCGGGAACTCCAAAGATGGCGAAGACCATTGCGAAAATGAAGATGTTGTCGATCGCGAGTGATTTCTCGATCAGATAGCTGGTGGCGAACTCGAGCGCCGGGGTCCATCCGAAGTAGGCGTAGATGCCCGCGTTGAAGGCGGCCGCCAGCCCGACCCAAACTGCGCTCCACACGATCGCCTCCCGGAGGCTGACGCGGTGGGGTTTCCGGTGGAAGACACCGAGGTCGAGCGCCAACATCAGGGCTACGAAGATAAGGAAAGCCGGCCACAAGAAGTCCGATGCGATGCTTTGCATGAGTAGGTCTCCGTCGAACCCGCACGTCGAGGATGCGACGATTTCAGAGTCCGATGCCGATGATGATGTCAGCAATGACAAAAATATGAGGGTGACGTGTAGTCAAGACCGACATATTGAGTTGAGCTCGTAGGCTGCAGACCGAAGGGGACTCTCGGGTGTTGCCTAGCGATCTTCGCATAGCGTACCGACAGACAGAGCACGCATGACAACGGGTACGGATGTCACATGGTTGAACTACCACCATCTCCTTTACTTCTGGATGGTCATTCGTGAGGGAGGGATTCAACCGGCCGCCCGGCGCCTGCGATTGACCCACCCGACGATCAGCGCTCAGCTCAAACGACTCGAGGAAGCCCTCGGTGAGGAGCTCCTCGACCGGTCCCGGCGAAGTCTTCAGCTGACCGAAACGGGACGCCTCGCCTATCGCTACGCCGACGAGATCTTCGGATTGGGCAACGAGTTTCTGGAGGCGCTCAAGAACCGCCCCGGTGCTAACCGCCCGCTTCGCCTCACGATCGGCGCGACCGGGTCGCTCCCCAAAGTCGTGGTTCGACAGCTTCTCGCGCCGGTCTTCGCCATGGACATGAAGGTGCGCTTGACTTGCCGAGAAGACGAGCACGACCGCTTGTTGGCGCTTCTAGCCACCCACGAGCTAGATGTAGTTTTTTCCGACTCCCCACTCGCTCCGAGCAGCGGCATCAAGGCGTTTAACCACGTGCTAGGGCAGTCGGGGATCTCCTTTCTCGCGGCCCCTTCCCTCAAAAAGTCCCTGCACGGACGCTTCCCTGAAAACATCAACGGGGTTCCGTTTCTCGCCCCGCTGCCCAATACAGCGCTCGCTCGAGCGCTCGACCGTTGGTTCGAGGACCATGACGCACGACCCGAGGTCGTCGCCGAGATCCAAGACACCGCCCTCATCAAGGTCATGGGTCAGGACGGCGCTGGCCTCTTCTGTCTGCCCACCGCGATCGAAGAAGAGGTGTGCCGCCAATATGGGGTTCGCGTGGTAGGACGGACGGCCCAGATCAAGGAACGATTTTACGCGATCTCGCCAGAACGGCGCCTACGTAACCCGGCTGTCGTCGCCATCTGTGACGCAGCGAGAAAGCACTTGGCGTGACGGCGGTTGCCGGCCGCGGCGGGGCGGTGAGGACCGAGGGGGTGGCGGTGAGGACCGAGCGGGTGGCGGTGAGGACCGAGCGGGTGGCGGTGAGGACTGAGCGGGTGGCGGTCAGGTCAGCTCGATCGGAGACCAGTTGTTCGCCCCGAGTCCGAAGCTGTTGAGAGGAACCCCCGCCAGCCGGCCGATGCTCACGAGGATATCCGCCGTATGGTGCAAGCTGGGCGGTTGACCGGCGTCCATTCGGTCCGTGATGACCTGGCCTGATCGTGTCTCGCCCGCGGTGAATCTGCCGTTGTCGACGTTGGGATCGACCTTTGGGGTCGAGATCCATCGGCCGCCCCGCAGGCCGCCCGCACCACCGATCAAGGTGTGCAGCTTATCGTGGCGGTCGTGATTGCCGGTGCCGACCTCACCCGTCAGCACGATCACCGTGTTGTCGAGGACGGAGCGACCATCGACGTCGGGCGTGTTGGCCAGCGACTGAGCGAACTGCACGATCTTCTGGACATACCATTCGACCCACCCTTCGAACGCGAGACGTGGGTCTTGGTTGCTCGAGTGGTGCGCGACCTCCTGGTGGAAATCGGACCCCCAGATGTTGCCGGACCGCTGGCTTCCGTTGCGATCGGTCCAGGCCCAATCTTCAACGTGATGACCCAGGCCGAGCACCGCGACGCGATGGGTATCGGCCCGGAAGACGAGGCGGATCATCTCCAAGTAGTGGTCGACCTCGATGCCGAACGGGTTGTATTCAGGCGGGCGCCCCGGGATTTCCGATGGGGCGATATCGACGTTGGGCTCATTGAGAATGCGGTCACCCAGCGCGTTGAATGATTCGAGGTAGCCCTCGAGCTTGGTGCGCTCGGTGCCCGATACCCGCTGCAGCAGTCGGTCGGTGTCTCGGCCCAAGAATGCGAACAGATTGTCGCGCACCGCTTGCCGACCGGCGGGGGGCGGAACCGCCGCGTCGCGGATGGGCGCGATGATGGCGTCGTAAGCGTCGCGAGGGGAAGTGAACGAAGCAAGCTCCCGCGCCTGCTCGTTGAAACACAACGGGTGTGATTGGCGACCCCAAGAGCCGTATCCGGCCGACACCCGCAGCACGGGCTTGTTGTGGTACTGGCCGATCACGTGGTCGATCGACGGGCCCATCGGCTCCGGGAAGTGCACGCCGAGCTGGGCTGAGCCATTCTCTTCCCATGGCACCGACGCCGTAAACATATCGGAGTACGACACGTCGTGCGCGTTGCCCCACATGGTGCCCCGGAGGCCGTCGACGAACACACATCGGTCTCGGATCGCTTCAAACCCGGTCAGTGGCTCTGGAATGACGAAGTTGGTTTCGGTGCCCGAAAAGACCCGACCGAAATCGGGGTCGATTCCCCAACCGTGCTGAAGCGCTACGAGCAGTACGCGCGGTGGGGCCGACGCCGTCTGTCCGCGGGCGACGGCCGAGCCGAAGAACGAAGAGGCCAGGCCGGTAGCAGCGCCAAGGCCCTTGAGCATGGTGCGACGGTCGAAGCGTACGGTTGACATTATTCGGTCTCCGGGGTGCGAGCAGTGAAGCTCGGAGTGGTCACGATGAGCTCAGCGAGGCTACGGACGTCGCCGTTGACCTCGTTCAAACGCTGGTGAAAGGCCGCGGCTTCGGCGGGACCAGCTGGGTCGCCCAGGACATACGCCAAGAATGCGTCGGACATGCAGCGCTCGAAGGTCGGCGACGCCGTGAGGGCGGAGATGTACTCGATGCTGTGCGCGAAGGTGAGCATGTTGCTTCCCCCTAGGTCGAGGGACCCTGAAGCGTCGATGGGGAGGCCAGGCCGCTCTTCCAAGCGGTATCGGCCGGCACCGTCGAAGTTCTCGAAACCGTACCCGGCCGGGTCGATGTACTGGTGACAACCGAAGCATGCCGGCTGCCCGCTGTGCTGAATCTGCAGGATCTCCCGGTCGGTGGCTTCGGCGGGGTCGAAGCCCTCCGGCAGATCTTCGAGCGGCATCACGTTGTCGGGCGGAGAGCCCAGGCGAATGCACAGCAACTGCTCGAGCGTAAACACGCCTCGCTTGACGATGCCGCTGTTGCCGACTCCGGCGTGGACCGAGAGGAAGGCGGGGTGCGACAGAACTCCGAATCGCTCGTTGGCGCTGAGGCTGACGGTCCGGAAGTTGTTGCCCGAGGCGGGCACTCCGAAGAACGGTGCAGTCCTCGCGTTAACCCGGAACTCCCGAAGCGAGAACGGGTCGGCAAGCGACGCGCCGGGGCGGGCCAGCGCATCGACGATGTCGCGGCGAGCACTTTCTTCGAGGTCGGCGCGGACCGCTGGGGTAAGGCCGAGCGCGTCGTCCTTATCTTTGTCTTCGAGGGCGCCGAGCTTCAGATAGTCGACGAAGAACTCGGCCAAGGCTTCGGGAAACCGAGGATCTGCGGCCATGCGCTGCGCCTGGGCCAGCAACACGTCGGGTTGTCGGAGGGTGCCGTCGGCGGCGGCGGCCCACAGAGCAGCGTCGGGCGGCTCGTTCCACAGGGTGTACGACAAGGCGCTAGCGAGCTCGTATGCGGTCAGCGGACGCGCTTCGTTCGGGTCGTCGACCACCCCCATCTCTGAGCGGAACAGAGCGTTGGGCGACAGCATCAGCGCCTGCAGGAGGAACTCAGCTTGCTCGGTCCGAGACCCTGGCGCATCGGCGACCACCGCTCGGGCCGCGGCCAAGTCGCTGCGCTCTTCCGGCGTCAGCGGTCGGCGCCACAGGGCCGGACCAAAGGTGTCGATCAGCCCGTCGAGGCAATCGTCGCCGGAAGCGTCGACGCAGGCGGCGATCGTGGCGTTGCGCTCCACCGCGGTTGCCGCCAGCCCCTCGACAGCTTGGTACACGGGGTCGACGTTGGCGTCGGTGATCCGGAGGGTGTCCGCGTCGTTCGCGAGCCCGATGGTCGGAATGTCGTCGCGGAACTCGGGGAAGTCGTCTTCGGCGAAGACGTCGCCGAAAGCGGCCACCACCGTATTCGAAAACTGGATGGGGGTCAGCCGGCGAAGGTGAGACGGAACTTCAACGATGGTGGCCGCGGGCGGGTCGGCAGGGTCGGTCGGGTCCGACGGGTCGGTCGGGTCCGACGGGTCGCTCGGATCCGACGGGTCGCTCGGATCCGACGGGTCGCTCGGATCCGACGGGTCGCCTGGGTTGCTCGGGTCGCCTGGGTTGCTCGGGCCGCCGCTCGCGCCGGTGGGCGTTCCGCCTCCTGGAGTATCGGAATCCCCGATGAGTCCGGTGCAGGCCGTCGCTGCGAACAGCAACACCACTACGGAACAGATCGATGTGCGGACCGTTCGGGGGCCGTTTCGGGTTCCGGGGGGTAGGCCGAGTCGGGGCCAGACATGTGCCCCGACATATGCCCCGACATGTCTTACATGTCTTAAGACCGACGTCGCCGAGAACAGGTCCCTTGTTGCAAAGTTCATTCGGTTTCTCGTCTCCGGGGTGCCGATAGCAGGCACCTTCGCGAAAAACTCGTTGCGGCATGAGAGCTCAAATAGCAACCGGTCAAATGACCATGGTTGGTCGCTCATATGATATAATGCACGACTCGTTTTTACCGCCCGACTGGGCTGACGCGAATCATCCGCCACGAGCGCGTCGATAGCGGCTTGGACATGGTCCGTGGGTCAGCAGGGGCGCGAACTGCCTTCAGAGATCGTAGACGGGTTATCCTGATACTCTGTTAGCGGCGGCGGTTAAAATGATCCTCCGCCTAGTGGTCTACGTCACGGTTCACCGTTCGCAGCAGGTCGTTTCAGCAAGTCGGTCGTCCACCATGCCCGGGCCTTGGATGCTCGGGCCGAGCCCGTCCGGTTCGGGTCGACGAGCGGGCTCGGGTCAGTCGTTCTCTTTCGCCTTCGAGGAGAAGCGTTCGATAAGCCCCGGCAGCTGATCCAAGAACTTCTCCAGCTTGCCTTGTTTTTCCGGGATCGGCATGACCTTCACGCCGTTCTTGGTGAAGGCGATGACCGCGACCGGGCGCACGACCGCGCCCCCACCCGATCCGCCGCCGGCCCCGGCGCCGGAACCTTCGGTGTCGCTCTTCTTGGCTTTGCCGGCGCCCTTACCTTCACCGCCGCCGCCGCCGAAGCCGGCCATCACTCGCGAGATGGTGACGACGGTGACATTGCCGACCTCGATAGGCGCGCCGACCACTGCGTCGCTAGACGCGACGGCCCCGAGTGTTTCGGTGACCTGTTGGATGATGCCTTCGACCTCTTGCACGGCGTTCCTCCTTTCAGCGCCCGACCTTCTCGAGGCGGACGTCGTCCCCTTCGATGACCAGGACGGCGACCGGGCTCGCTTTGGCACCGCCGCCGGCCATCGCACCGAAGCCGCGACCGCCATCGCCGCCCTTGGTCTCTCCTTCGCCGCTCAAGCCCCCGCCGCCGAACGACAGGCCGAGCTCACAGAACGGCACGACGTGCTTGTCGCCGACCGAGACCGGCTTGGCGACGACCGCATTCGAGGCCGCGACGATCTTGAGCCGTTCGCTCAGGACGGCAATCATGTTCTTGATGGTGTCCATGCCATCTCCTCCTTCATCTCGCTCCCCGTAGGATGCGTCGGGTATCGGGTCGAGCGACCCATCCGAATACGAGCCACAGAATCCCGGCCGGAACCATCCAGGCCTGGAATCGCGCGAATAGTTGCGTGGTGTCCGACAGATAATCGTCAGCGAGCTCGAACCGAATGCGGTTCGAGGTCAGGGTCGTCAGGCCATGGCCGGCGGCATGAAAGGTCGCCGTTCTCGATGGATCCCCGAAGCCCAGCGTGCCGCTGACGTGCAGCCGCGGGTGAAAAACCGAAACCGACTGCACAAGCATTCGCAGCGCAGCTCGCGGTTCGGCGCTCACCGCCTTCATCCGGGCTATGGCGAACCGTCGGGACAGCTGCTGAACCTTGGTCTTTTTGGCCGGCTTCTTCGTCCTTGGGAGCGTCCGCTGATCAAGCACGCGCGCGCCCAGGATCGACACAATCAGCCGGGTTTTTGACCGAAGGTTCGAGCCAACGTCCGACCGCAGGCTCGCGACTGCGAGCGCGCGACCCCAACGAACCTCGACCTTGCCCCACAACTCATCCTCGCCCACGGCACTGCGGGCTTCGAACGACCACGGGACGAACAACAACAAGCCGAGGCATATCAGGAACACGGCCACAACGATCCATGTGATCATCGCCAAACCCTAAGGACGAATCGGTGCCACTCTAGATAGCTGGCCGTTAGGCGGCGTCCTCGCTGGTGCGTCCTTCTGATCCAGCGAAATGGGCTTCGGGCTACACTTAGTCCCGACCTAAGTTTCGGCATTAGTTTCAACGGCGCCACCCGAAGAATACGATCAAGCGAAGGTGAGCCAAAAACGCTAAGGGCTTTCGACCCCACGAGCGGGGCTTGTCTCTTGGCTCGTCGAAGCTCCCGAAGCATCAGCTCGTGACTAAGAATGGCCGCGGTGTCAGGATCGAGCAGGGCAGCCTCGACGGTCGCGGCGGTGCCTCTGTCGAGTCGACCGTCGAGATAAGCCGCGATGTGCTCTCGGACTGTCATCATGACCCCTCATCGAGCATCGTCTGAGCGAGCCTTCGCTACCGTGTTGCCGGTCGACCTGACCCTACCATCCATTCACTCGAATGATTCGCGCTATCCGCGCTTGGTCTTGCAAGATCGAGTCGAGCTCCAAGTCTTGGTGGCACGTCGAGACGTTCTTGTTTCCCGTTTCGGTTTTGTAACCGATGGCTCCGAGAAGTATCGTTATAGCGGTAGTTATCGGTACCGAGACGTTGGCATGCGCAATGCAGAATTCAACGCCCGCGGTGAACGCTCCGCCGCGTCGAATCGAGTTCAGCCGAAAGGACACCCCAGATGAAAACGCACGGCTGCGACGGAGAGCTTCACATCGTCCTGTATTCGCCCGACCGCGCGGCGCTTCGGATCTTCTTAGGGGATCTCGAGGCGGCCGGCCACAGGGTCGTATCGATGCCGGGTGCGGCCCGCATCCGGCTGGATGACTTGACCATCGTTCTCGCGCACGAAAAGACGATCGACGGCGTCGTCAACCGTCTGGAGCACGAGTACGCGCACTTGGTCCTGGTCGACCTTCGCATACGCAGTGATCGGGCTTCGTTCGAGACTCGAGCGAGCGACGTGCTTCAACTCCTCGAGCATCTCGACCGGCGGGATGACATCGAGTCTCGGTACGGGTTCCATCGGATCGTCGCGTTGGTATCCGATGCCGACGGTCGCCGATCCGACCGAGTCTTGCTCGAACTCGGGGCCCGAGGCATACGGCACATCCTCCGCGACGGTGCCGACGGCGGGGAACCGTTCCCGGTCCGCGTTCTTATCGAGGCCTGTCGGACGATTCGTTCGCGCGCGATCAAAAAGACCGCCCTATGTTTGTCCGGGGGCGGCATAACCGGCATCTACTTCGAGCTCGGAGTACTGAAGTGCTTCAGCGATTGCTTGCCTCGGGGCGCTCTCAACCACCTCGACATGCTGTTCGGCATCAGCGCCGGCGCCGTGATTTCGAGCGCCTTGGCTTCGGGCTACTCCGTCGACGAGTTCATGGCGAGTATCGCCGGCCACGACGATACGCGGATGCCGCGCCTCAATCTCCGCTTGGTTCGTCTGGGGCACGTCGACCTGCGCGCCGCCGTCCGCCGTTCGGCGCGTGCGCTCAGATCGCTATGGAAGTGGGGCTTCGGATTGTTGCGCCGGCCCCCCGCCGACGCTCTTGACGACCTGTTGCTCGACTACAGTGACGTCGTCGGTCCGCTCTTCCGGTCCGATAAGTTCGAAGAGATGCTCCGAACGGTCCTAAGTGTGCCCGGTACGACCAATGACTTTCGGCAGCTGCCCTCGGAGTTGTACATTGGCTCTACCGACCAGGACGCCCGACGTCATGTCGTATTCGGCGCCGAACGCTTCGAACATGTGCCGATCAGCAAAGCGGCGCAAGCGTCCTTGAGCTTCCCTCCGGCCTTTCCTTCCGTGGAGATCGAAGGCCGATACTACGAAGACGGTGCGGTTACGCGAACATCCAACTTCATCGAAGCGATTCGCCGCGACGCCAGTCTGGTGATCATCGTCGACCCGTTTTTGCCGGTGGTATCCAAGAACCCGGGGGCCATACGGGATCGGGGGCTCTTCTATCAGGTCGACCAGAGTTTGCGTACGATCTCGTATACTCGCTTCGAAAACGCTCGAGATTGGGTGCTTCGTCGTTATCCTGAGGTGAGCGTTTACACCTTCCTTCCGTCGAACCGGCAGCGGCATCTGCTTTCGGTCACTCCTATGGACCATCGCCCCTTCCTCGAACTCTGGCGGAGCGCCTACGTATCGACCTGGCACCGGCTAGAGCATCTTCGTCATCGCTTGGCGGGTGACTTCAAAGCCCACGGACTCTCGTTCGATCTCGATCGGGCTCGCTACGTCGGGAGCCATCTCGAGGGCCGAGGGCACCTCGAGTTCGCCGACTTCTATCCGGACCGGCAGGTCGAGATCCCCAAGCCCGTGTTCGCCTTACATCGTCGTGAGGAGCGCGCGGCCGAGTATGACGTCCCGGCTGCGTAGTCCGCTCCGCAAGGCGTAGACCGGGGTCCCTTACGCCAGCGGGGTCATCGAGGCGGTGCCGGTGCCGTTCGAAACTGGCCGGCGTCGAAGCGCCTCGATGCGCGCGTCGATAGGGGGGTGCGACGCCATCAGAGCGAGCCATCCGCTGGGCCGGGGCCGAATGCCCATCGCGGCGACACTCTCCGGAAGCGCTTCTGCCGACGGCTGACCGTCCCCCCGAAGGCGCTCCAGGGCCGAGATCATGGCCGGCGCTCCGACCATGTTGGCCGCTCCGGCGTCTGCGCGGTATTCGCGGTGACGACTGAAGGCCATGACTATGAGGCTCGCCAACGCTCCAAAGAACACCTGCGAGAGCAGGGTCGCCGCGAAACCTGCGATCGGGGAGGGCGAATCGTCGTCATCAGAGGCCATGGCTCGGCCCGCGGCGTAACCGACCAGCTGCGACAGGGCCACCACAAATGTGTTCAGAACCCCCTGGAGGAGGGTCATGGTGACCATGTCGCCGTTGGCGACATGCGCAACCTCGTGGGCGAGGACGGCTTCCACCTCGGTTCGGTCCATGGTTTCGAGCAAGCCGGTGCTAACGGCGACGAGGGCCGCGTCTCGTCGGGCGCCGGTGGCGAAGGCGTTCGGTTCGGCACTGTCGTAGATGGCGACATCCGGGACCCCGATCCCTACCCCGCGGGCTTGCTCGGTCACCGTGGCGACCAGCCAGGCTTCAGCCTCGGTCGTCGGCGACGTGATGACCTTCGCGCCGGTGCTCCACATCGCCATACGCTTGGACATCAACAACGAGATCAGCGCCCCGCCGAAACCGAAGACGGCCGAGAACGCGAGCAGGATGGGCAGACGGATGCCCGTCTGCGCCAGCCAACGGTCGAGTCCCAGGACCGAAACCGTAATGGCCAGCAGCGTGAGGACGGCGAGGTTGGTGAGTACAAAGAGGGTGACGCGACGTACTTGCATTGTGGATACTCCAGTGTGCTTAAGTTCGGGTGCCGGGACATATAGAATCCGGTGTCGCCAAGGAAAGTAACAAATTGTCGGACTACGTGTAGGTACGCTCGACACGGGAGGGCGGGCCGCAGACCTGCACCCAGCTGTCGGCCTCCGACGCGCCCCAGCCCGGACCAACGCCCTTTGCATGCGAAAGTATCGATGCGAAAGGGTCGCCTGAAGAGAATGCTTTCACACCGCGGCGGGATGGGGCGGTGCGCCGATCAGCGACTCGACTTCGTCGTGAAGGACGGTGGTCGCGGCTTTTTCGGACGAGACGACCCGAGTTGCGCCCGCAGCTTCGAAACCGGGCACATCGGCCGCGAAATGTGCCCGCACCACGATCGGCACGGTGGCGGACAGCTGCCGGACAACCGAGGTGGCCAGGCGGGCGGCGCGGTAGTCGTTGATCAGCAGGAGGACACACTTGGCATGATGGCAGCCGAGCGCCTCGAGGACTTCGCGCTGTGTGACGTCCCCGAACACCGCTGGGTGGCCCGCATCGTGCGCCGCGCGCACATTGTCGAGGTTGATGTCGAGCACGACATACGCGCGCCCTTCGTGCTTGAGCGATCGACAGATGGATTGACCAGTGTGCCCGTAGCCGGCGACCACGATATGGTCGTGCTTGCTCGCCCGCCGGTCGAAGCCGGCCGGCTCGGCGTCCAGAGCCTTGTTCAGCCAGGGAATCCGCGCCGCCGTCAGGGCGATGTGCGGTGCCACTCGGATCAATACGGGGGTCACGAGCATCGAGAGGATGATCGCGACGAGCAGGTCTTGGGCGAGGATCTCCGGCAAGAGCCCCTGCGCAGCCGGCACGCTCAGTAGCACGAACGAGAACTCGCCGACCTGGCATAGGACCGCCCCAGAGAGGATGGCGACCCGCATAGGAGAACCCAACAGCAGGGCGGTGCCAGCGACGATGACAAGCTTGGTGACCAGAATAAGGACCAGCAGACCGACGATCTCCGGGAGGCGGGTGCTCACCGTCGACAGATCCAACAGCATGCCGACCGAGACGAAAAACAAGGCGGCGAAGACCTCCCGGGCGGGAATGACCTCGGATAGCGCCTGGTGGCGGAACTGGCTTCCGGCGACCACCAAGCCGGCCAGAAACGCTCCCAGGGCGAGCGAGATGCCCGACAGGGAAGCGATCCAGGCCGTTCCGAAGCACATCAAGAAAATCGACAGAACGAAGAGATCGCGCTCACGGGTGCGAGCAACGTACGACAGCACCCGGGGAGCGACCAGGGCGGCGGCTGCAACGACGCCCGTGAGGACCGCGATCGCTTTTGCGGTGGTCCACAGGGCGTCGGTCAGCGCTCCCCCGTGACCAGCGAGGAACGGGATGGCCAGCACCATGGGGACGACGCACAGATCTTGAAACACCAGCACGCCAATCGCCAGCCGCCCGTGCGGGGCTTCGAGCTCGCGGCGGGCCGCCAGTCCTCTGAGCACGACGGCGGTGCTGGCCACGCTGATCACACAGCCAAGAAACACCGCGCTCCCGACCGGCAGGCCGGCCGCGATACCCGCCACCGCCACGACGGCGACGGTCGTCCCGACCTGGACGCCTCCGCCGATCAGAACGGCCCGCCAGAGAGCTTTCATTCGGTCGAGCGACAGTTCGAGGCCGATGCCGAACAGGAGCAGCACCACACCGATCTCCGCCAGAACCTCTACTTGTTCCAAGTCTGCGATCAGTCTGAGCGCTTTCGGTCCGACAGCGATTCCCGTCAGAATATAGCCCGCGATCGACGGCAGACCGACGCGCCCGAGGAGAGCAACCACGATGACCGCGGAGCCCAGCACGACCACCATGTCGCGAAGCAGGTCCAACTCGTGCATTCGTGGCGACGAATACCATACGAGCCCAAAACTTCGGGCCCCATGTGAGCTAGCACCTGATGACTGCGGGCCCCTGCGGTGGACCGGAGCGCCCAAAGTCGGCTTCTTTGTCACGCTTCGCTCGGAGCAAGTCTCATTGTGTCCAGGGGCGCAACCGCAGGTCTCGCCGTGCTCCGTAGGCCGGTGCGTCCCTGATGTTTCAGTCAGGGGTGTGGAGGAGACCCCGCTGACCCGAGCCGTCGCTGACCGCTGCTTTCTAGGCGGTCGATGGTCAACGCTCCGTAAGATATCCCGAGGGATAGATCATCTCGCACGTACCGACGGCGCTTGCGGTCGGTGCGACCAAGAAGGCCGTCGGAGCGGGAGCGGAGAAAGGATCGGCGGCGGTCGGGTCCGTGTCGTAGAACCCGAGGTCAGCGAGCGAGGCGACCGTGAGCGCGCTGAGCGGCGACGAGGTCTCTCCGGGCCCTCCAAAGAACGGCGTCATGAGCTCGTTGCCGAAGACGCTTTCGCGCCAGTGGCCATCCGAAGAGCCGGGCTGGGCACCGTTTTCGACCGGGACGCTCTGTCCGCTGCCGATCAGTTGATCCGAAACCTCGGCCGCTAGCGGGCCCAGGAAGCGGGTATCGGCCCCCGGATCGTCAGGAAGCGACGGGTTGGCGAGCAGCCCGGCATCCGGCCACAAGGTTCCGATGCCCAAAACATGCCCCATTTCGTGCAGAAAGACCGTATCCAGCCCTCCGGAGGCCTGCAGACTCACGAGGTCGGCTTCGTCGAACTCCATGACCCCTGCCACCGGGGCGCCCGAGGTGCTTCGCACCAAACACGGGCCGGCGCGTCCGAGGACTTGGCCCGGTCCGTCGATGGTCACTGCCCGCGCGAAGATCAGGAGGCTATCGACCTCTATTTCGTCGCCGGAGGTCGTCAGGCCGCAGGCCTGTTCGAGCAGTGGAACGGGGACGATCGCGGGCGGCGGGCCGGCGACGATGACCTCTTCCCAACGTTGGCGAGCCGCCTCGAGGGCCTGACGACGCCCCGGGCCCATGCCATCACCGAATTGAAGGTCGATCCGAAACGCTGCCGACGGCGGTGGGATGTCGTCGTCCGGGGGCTCGGGTGGCGGTGTCGAGTCTTCCGGAGGCGGCGGAGGCGGATCTTCCGGGGGCGGATCTTCCGGAGGCGGGTCTTCTGAGGGTGGATTCTCTGAGGGCGGATCTTCTGGAGGCTCTGAGGGCGGATCTTCTGGAGGCTCGGGCGGCGGGGCTTCCGGCGGCTGCGGCGGCAGGTCATCCGAAGGCGGAGACATCGGGGGTTGGGCCTCAGGCGCTTCGTCCTCCGAAGAACCGGACCCAGGCCCTTCCGGGGTCTCGCTCGATGAGCCAGATGGCTCCGTCGAACCGGCCGCTTCCTCTTCGGAATCGATCGGTGAGCCTTCGCCGATCGTGCCGCCGCAGCTGGCGACCACCAGAAGCAGTAAGAGCGAGCAACCGCGATGAGGCCACGGACGTTCCGACGAGCGCATCCTGTGTTTAGTCATAGTGAGCGAACGCCATCTATACTAGGAAGAAACGAGAAACGGTGGTTAAGCGAGACAGTTGCGCTCCTAAGTACGCAATACGCGCCGTCCGTAAAGCCTTGGGTGAGTCGAGTCACGCCGCGAGTCAGCGCCGGCGTAGCAGCACGATGAGGTAGATGCCGAGACCGAGGGTCAAAAGGGGAAAGATGACCGCCATGATCGTAAAGGCCGTCTTCTGGCTCTCATCGTAGGCCTGAAGTTCGGAGAAAGAGAAGTACTCGACGCCGTCGACCGCGATCATGCGCATATCGACCGACGCGACGCCGTCGCCGGGAGGTACGCGAGGTTTCTGACGTTCCCCGGCTTCGAAGCCGATATCGATCCTGACACCGGGTGTGGACACCGCCTGCAGGAAGCCGTTCACGTCTCTAAAGGATCCGAGCCGGCCGGTGTTGATGCGATATCGAAGGTTGTCGCCTTCGAGATAGAGGTAGACGAACGGGTCCGATTTCGAGCTCGGCTTCTCATAGCCGATTGTTGCTTCCCGGAGCGTTCCAATGTGACGCTCATAGTCTGTCGGCTGAGGCGGGGCCCAAGTCAGGAAGCTGTAGACGCTCACGATGGAGACGCCGAGACCGACCAAAAAACCGATGACAACCCGAGTGACGCTCACAGGCGCTGTATTGGCGGGGCGCGAACGCCTGTCAAGGTTCGAGCGCTGCGGCTCATCGAAGCTGGGTGCGGGCGGGTAGGGGGCATCGAAAAAACTACCGGACCGATCGAAGCGTGAGCACCAGCGCGCACGACAAGCCATTCCGAGGACGATGAGCAAAGCCCAGGTGAGGTCGCCGCGCCGGGCCGACCCGCCGCATCCTCCGTGGCCGTCGTCGTCGCCCACCGGGATCTCTGCCCCGGGCGGAGGGCATGCAGGCGTGAAGGGATCCGCAGTGGTGGAGTTCTTGGTGCCGGGCAAAGAGATGTCGGTGGTGCGATCGGGGACCTTGCCGACCGACCAGGTGCCGCACGGGTCGCCGAGTTCCTGGCCATTGGTCTGGCCATCGTCATCGCTGTCTAGCGCGGCCAGCATCGCACTCCATCGGCGTCCGTTCGCAACGAAATCGCGGGCGAAGTCGTTGCGGGACCCACCGAGGAACCCGTTGTGACACGTGCGGCATCCGCCTGTGAGTCCGTTGGGTAACTGCTCGCGAAATCGCGACTCCGCGAGGGCAGTGGAGAGGTCGACGGCGAGTGAACCGAATACAACGGCAAGCGCAATAACGTTGGTTCGTTGCACCGCTTCTGTATAGACCGCAATCAGCCCGAGGAAAATCCAAAGCCCGCTTTCCGACCGAGGTCATGGGGTCACTCGGGGCCGTAAACGGTCCGCCTTCCGATCTCCATCCATCGATATCGTCGATCGACATCGCCTCGAATATGACTGGGACGGCGTCATCTACGGTAACCCGTGAATCTGTAAGACCAACGGCTGCCAGCCAGGCGCGCTGATCGGCGATCGCCCGGCTTAGGACGGCCCCCGCATCCAGTTCCCGAGTTGATGGCATATGGCCCTTCTGCGGTCGTCGACCTGATACATCCCTACCCGGGACTGGAGATATTGTGACAACGGAATGAACCGCGAAGAACAGCTGAACCCATTGGACCGCGAAAGAAAGTAGTAGTTCGTACCTGGCCTGTTGATGCCCACCCCCGGCGAGCTCCAGATGCCATTCGTATTTTGTAGGAAGTACGGAGATATTCATCCTTGCGGGATGCTCTGAAAGAGAGGCTCGTCCAGCGGGTTGAAGCTGCCGGTGCTGGGATCTAAACACGCCACGAGGCATGCGAACAAAGACGAGACTACGAGCGCGAAACGATGCCGGTGGGTGAGTTTAGAAAGAGCGGGGGCCGCGCGCCGTCCGGTCAGTCCGATAGGGCGATTCGGTACAGCCCGTAGGGGGCGTGCGCGTCGATGTCGGCCTTGGCCGGCGGACGCGCCAAAGGATCGATATACGCAGGGATCGCGCTGTCGGTCACATATGCGACGCTTGAGGTAACGGCGACCCCGTCCGACCAGATGATGTCCTTCGAGTAACCAAACGGATGAAGCGACCCGTCGGGCGCGAGCCTGGCGAGGGCGCCGTGCTCGATGTCGGTCAACAGCACGGAGCCATCCTTCGCCACCGCGATGCCGTCGCTGAGCGGCTTGGAACCAATGCGCACGACGGCGGCGGCCAGGTCGTTAGCGGAGACGGCCGGATCGACGAGCTGGGCGAGTGGCACGCGGTAGGCGCCGTCATGCGTCATCGGAGCGTACACGACGGAGTCACCAAAGATCTCGATGCCGTCTACCCCGACGGCAAAGGTGACCAGCCCGTACGCGAGCTTGAGCGGCGTTCCCTCGAAAGTCGTGATGTACCAATCCTGGGGCGCTATGGACGGGTGACCCTCCAGAACTCGCCGCGCGTCGAAGGTCTCGAGGTCGACCACCAGCAGAGCAGCCGGGGTGAAGCGGAACAGGCCGGTGTCCGCCATGATCATGTGCCGGCCGTCGGGCGTCACTCGCATGTCCTGCGCAAAGCGGGCCACGCCGGGCGGAAAAGTGTGCTCGACCACGCGCTGGCCGGTTTCGAGATCATAGGCGAGCAGGCGGGTCTGCTCCCGATCGAGGGTCGCCGGGCACGTCAACCACAGCCTGCCCATCCGATCGACGGTCATGCCAAACACCGTGCTCAGGTCGGTCTGACTGGCCTGATCCGGGTACGGCTTGGGAACCCCATCGATCAGCTCGAACAGGAAGGCATCGGTGAATCGATGCGCTTGGGCGAACGGGTGCAGGTTGAAGAAGACGCGCCCAGTGCTCGAAGTGGTCACGTTGCCGAGAGGAAAGTCGAGCTCGACCACCGGGATCAGCGCGCGTCCTGTCTCGGGGGCGTATGGAGCATCGTAGGGCTCGCCACCTCCGTACCGGAGCTTGACGAAGCCTAGGAAGACACCGAGCACAACCAAAAGGACGATCAGAAGCTGGAAGAGCCGTCGCATAAGGCGGGTCTACCATGCCCTCGCGGCGATAGGTCGGCAGTCGCACTAGGGTTGGCGGGGTGTAACACTCTCGCCATCTGCCCTCTGGTGGTCAGCGAAACGGCTGTAGAGAAATCGTGCCGCCGCCGCAGTCAGTGGCTTGTGTGGGTGACGCACTCATCCGGATGACGCCGAAATCGAGCTCCTGTTCGGGCTCCCCAAAGGCGAAGGTCCGCTGGCGCGTGAATACAAGCCACTGAAACGCGTCCGTAGGCCAAGCGGCAAATACCAGCGGAAGGTTGGCGGGAGGCAGCGGGCAGACGGTACCATCGTTGAATTGAATCCATTGAAACGTACCGGGAAGTCCCAAGCGACTGCCCACGACCATCGAATCTTGAATCACGATGATCGGTTCGGCGTTGGACCGAGTCGTAGAACCTAGACGGGTCCATCCGTCGTCGTCACGGCGCCATACTTCGCCGCGAAGCGTGCCGAGCACGGCGGCGCCATCCGGATCGCGCTCGAGAAGTTCGACTCGGTCGCGCCTATTCAAGAAACGCTCGATGGTGGGTACATTGTTCTCGAAGAAGGTCACAGCCCGGCAGTCGCGGGCGACGTCGCCGGCCAGAATTCGGCCAGGGCCGACCCACAACAACTCTGGCTCTCGCAAGTCGTCGCACCCGTCGTCCCGTTGGTCGCGGTCGGTGCGGGTAAGTTCAGTCAACCGGGTGCCGTCGAACCTCACGAAGGTCTGGTCATCGGTCGCGGCGTATAGCTCGAACGGGTCATCCGAATTGTCGGGTCCGACGAGCGCGCCGAAGTCAGAGGTGGGCTCGTCGGTCTCGGGGTCGCGGCGCAGGATGGGAACGAGCGTTTCCACCGCCCACGAACCCCCCAGGCGGCCTGAAACCACTCGGCCGTCTTTCGCGAGCAGCCACAGGGTTTGGTCCGGAGCCTCGTAGGCCGCGATGAAGGGGCCTTCGACGCCGATACTGACTGTACGACTCCGCCCCGTCGCTTCAAATACAACGTGGTTGTCAAGGGCCGTTCCCACCAAGAACTCGCCGGACCGCAGGGGGATACCGAAAGTAGCCGCGCCTCGTCGTTCCGCTGTTGGCAGGAGATCGATGGCCAGGGTCGGCGCGGTTGTGGTGCAATCGATCTGCTGGTCGATCGGCAGAAATCGCAGTGCTTCGATGATGTTGTCGGGAGCACCGGGCAGCGCCTGCCAGGCCGAAGAGCCGTCTTGGTCGACCGTGAGCGTCTGTACGCCGAGCGCGCGGGGCAGTGGCACGCGGTCGCTCGCGATGTCGCGCGGTTCGATCTCGCCGGGAGCGAGTCCGAGCGCGTCGAGCGAACACGCAAAATGCAAACTCACCACGGTTGCGGAGCCCTCGAGGATCGACAACGCCGGACCGCGCACCGGTTGGCCTTCCGCGACGTCGACCGCCCACATCCGAACCGGTCTATGGCCGTCGACCAACGCGAGGAGGTACGAGCGCTGTGCACTCCACTTTGGTGCCGGAATGCGGATGTGCTCGTGACAGCCAACCAGTACCCATAGCACTGCCAGCGAGGCTCGAGACGAGGCACAGCTTCGAACCATTGACTGCTCGATGCCGCCGATACCATCATCTGGCCAGCCCCGCTACCGCCATCGACGAAGCGCCCGAGGATTCGGCCCCCCACCGGTGCACACCACCTCATTTCGCTTCGAGCTCGGATCGCCCGCCGGTGTCGGCGCTTGGTGGGACGTTGTGCCGGTCGCCCCTTGACGCCGCGTTCCCCCCTTGACGCCGCGTTCCCCCCTTGACGCCGCGTT
>CAZFIV010000030.1:0-63220 GCA_964519665.1 uncultured Myxococcales bacterium | reverse complement strand
ACGGGGTGAGAACCAGCGACAATAGTGCGATCCAAGTGAATCGGCGCTCTAGGAGTATCTGCCCTGGTCCTCCCTGCCGGTTCGAGCGGGCTTGCCGCCGCCATCCCTATCGCGTAGTCCACCCCCGTGACTTATGGTCTGGTGCTGACGTGGCTCTTCTGGCCGCCTTTGGCGGCGTACATGTTCTGGAAGGGCTTCAAGACCTACGGCCTCGTGTGTACGGCCGCGCCCTTGATGATCACCGCCCTGCTCGTCGGCATCGCACAGGTCGAGCCCGACGCGCCGTTGTTTTTGTCGCTGTTCATTCACGGCATCGTGATCACCCGCCTCGTCGCCGAGGCCCTGCGCCCGGCTTGACGAAGGGGCTTCTCGGCACCTTCAGACTGTCGGCGGGCCACGCTTCGGCCGGCCACTCGTACCGCCCTTCGAAGCCCCGGACGTTCGCGAGGCTGGTCCCTCGCCCCAGGCACGGGCTCATCTGCACTCGTTCACCCCGAACGACCGGTCGATGCGGGCCGTAGCCCATCAGGTAGATGTGGTGCCCCCCGTCGCCGGCAACGTTGTCGACGAAGGTGCATCGATCGATCGTCACGCGACCCGACCCGATCGCCGCCACGCCGCCGCCGCCTTTGCAGGCTTGGTTGCTGATGATCGCGCAGTCGGCCAACGTCAGTTCGGTCTGCGTCCCCGCGAACACCGCGCCCCCGAAGACCGCGCGATTGGCGACGAACCGACACTCGACGACCCCCACGGCACTCCCGGCCTCCGGCGTGAGGCCGCCCCCTCGTCCCGAAGCGTTTCGGCCCCCGGTCAGCGTCAGACGTCGAAGCTCCACCTGAACCCCGGGCTCGACCCGCACTACCGGCCCGAAGCCGCGGGCATCGATGATCGAAGCGTCGGCGGGGTCACCCTCGAGCACGACGTCGCGCTCGATCCGAAGGGGCCCGTCGAACCGGCCCGCAGGCAGGGTGACCGTGGCCCCCGCCAGGGCGGCGTCGAGCCACGCCTGGATGGGGTTCATTTTCCGGCCGCGTCCGTAAGGGTCGGTAGCAGTCGGGTCTTGATCTCGATCTCGGTCCGGAGCGCCTGGGCGTTTCGCCACTCGACCAGCGCGCCGGTAGCGGACCGAAGCGCATCGAGAGCTTCGTGGGGATAGTCGGCCACGTCGACGCCGAGCGGACTGCCATCGGACAGGGCACCGGGGGGCATCGAGGTGAGCGGGGCGACGCCGTCGACCTTCCACTCGAAAACGACGCGGTCGGGGTTGAAGCCGTCGGACCGCTCCACGCCCAGGTGAAGGCGCAGCTCGTGGAACCGACGCAGCGGGCCCGCCGCCGTCAACCAGGCCACCACGAGGGCCCGCGCCTCGCGCGCCCGCGGTCGGCCGAGCTCCAACCCTGACGACCTTCTCGGCCCGCGCCGGCGACCGGTCCGTCGAGCCGCTCGAGGTCCGGAGCCTTCACGCCGTCAGTTGACAGGGGCGTCGAATGCGGCGTGGACGCAGCCCCGGGCTTGGACCGCTGACCGAGGATTCTCACCGTGAGCGACGATGAACGACGGCGGCCCGGTTGTCCACCGGATGCGAGACCGCATCGGGGAGATTATTCCCGTAGCTGAACCTTCGCGCCATCCCGCGACGAGGCGTCGCTCGCGGGACCGCTCCGTTTGCGCCGCCCAGGGCCTTTACCTATGATGGCCGCGTGTTCCGGAACGTCATCTTTCCGTTATCCTGGGGACTATTGATGAGCCACGCGCTGTCGTGCGCGACGCCCGTTGACGCTTCGCCGGAGGGCACCGAGCTCTTCACGAAAGCCCAGACGGCGTATCACCAAAAAAACTACGGCGCCGCGCTTCCGCTCCTGATGAAATATCTCAAGGCCGCGAAGCCAGACGATCCCCGGCGCTTCGGGGTCATCGAGCAGGTCGCCCGCATTCACCTTCAACACAAGCGAGACCCGAGTGAGGCGGTCGCGTTTCTCGCCTCGGTCAAAAAAGACTCCAAACTCGGCAAAGAGAACGCCGACGATGTCGAGCAGTGGCTGGCGACCGCTCGCGAGTGGCAAAAGTTGGGCGGCCTCGCCGAGACGGACGACGCCAACAAACTCTTTGCTTTGGGCGAGAAGTATTATCGCAAGGGCACTTCCGACGCCGAAGCCGGCGACGAAACGGGGGCCGCGTCCCGCTACATCGCGGCCAGCTACCTGGTTCCGTTCGTCTCCAATTTCGACGGAGACCCTCGGCTCGCCAAGGCCTTGCTGATGCTGGGCGATATCCGCCGCCGCTCCTGGCAGGCGGATGGATACTGGACCGTCGATTTCTATCTGAAAGAAGTCATCCGCCGCTTCCCCAAAACCCCGGAGGCCCGAAAAGCCTACAAAATGCTCGAGGAAGACATTCAGATCCGCTGGAGCGGTTCGAGTGGTGACCAGACCCCCGAGTATCTTCGGGGGATGCTCAAGAAGTACCGCCGTCTCGCATTCGGATCCGGCGACGCTACGACCGGCCCCATCAAGCAGTAGCCACGACCGACCGCTCTCCAAGACTAGTCGAGACGCAATGAAACTTGCACTCGCAACCCGAACGGATTGACCTCGGAAAACGACGGCCCGAAAGGCGGGTCGACATTGATGTTGAGGCGAGTCCAGATGGTCACCGGTCCGGTCGTGACGCCGATGAACGGCTCGACCGCGACCTGAGACACCAGCTCACCTTCTTCGTCGAGACCGGTTTGCGGTGCGTCCTCCCAGTACACGACCTGGGAGATGCCGACGCCGACATCGAGACCGACCGGGCCGAGGAGCTGGGGGAGCTCGATGGCCCCCTCGACTTCGGTCTGCACTCCGACGGCGAAGGGGGGCCGGTCTTCCTCCGCCGCGCCGAGAGGCGGCCCCGCGACGACCGGAATCAAGGCGAAGGGAGTGAACCGAGCATCGAGTCGAAGAAGGTCGTAATACGAGGTTTCGAACCGAGTCGGCACCAGCACACCCAACCGCCCCGGGGTGAAGAGCCACAGATCTCGGCTCCCGAACGGCGGCGAAGCTAGCCGGACTGGGTCGTCGACCGCGATTCCGGCCTCGTCGTCGAGGGCGGACGCGCTGGCCGTCGGCACCGACACCCCGAGACCGATCTGGGCATCGACCACCCGAACCGGAAGAAAGTAGTGACCGGCCACGAGCAGATTCGTGCCCTGGATCCCGGTCGAGAAGTCGCCGACCGGGGTGTCGACGGTCCAATCGGCGAAGCCTCCCTCGATCTCGATACCCACCGGGTCGAGGACCACCAGGGTTCGAACCAGGGCCCCGAACAAAGCCGGTTCGGCGCCAGAAGGCGCGTCGGTGGTGGTTCCATAGAGGAACGACGCGTCGACTTCGACCTCCAGCTCGACGCCCTCCGCCACGCTCGCCGAAGACATGACGAGGGCCGTTAGCCGTCCGAGCCAAAGCCGCATGTCGAGCCTCTAGCCGAGCGGAAGGTCGACCTCAACCAGCCCGAGGGAAGCGCCTCGGCGCGCCCCGCGCGCTCGACGCGAACCCCAACGAGAGGACGCCCTGCCGACAACCCTCCACGCAGGTACCGCACAAAACACAATCGTCGTTGGTGACATCGCCCTTGGCCACCATCGCGCGCACATTCAGGCTCATCGGACAGTTGTCGGAGCAAGTCCCGCACTCGGTGCAGGCCGAGTTGTCTACACTGAGCCGGAGTCGAGGGGTGCCCGCCCAGCGCCCCAGCCGCCCGCCTACGACCATGAACGGCGCCATCCAACAAATCGTGTGACAAGCGCCGCGTCGGCCGACTGCGAGGGCCAACCCCCCAAACAACGTGATGATCACGAAGTAGACCACCCACCAGCCGGGCTGCATGAAGGTGACGCCCCACTCGAGATGATAAAACGGATCGATCCGATGAACGCCCCCGGCGTAGGCGGCGGTCGCGAGGCCCGCGAGCCAGGCGCCCCACAAAACCCACTTGATCCGGCCGTAACCGCGCGGAACCTGCGCGGTTCGAAACTCTCGAATCTGGTCTTGCAGGGCCCCCGCCGGGCACAACCATCCGCACCAGGCTCGGCCCAAGACGACGGCCGTCATCAGCATGCCAGCGAACACGAATGCACTTCCGTTCACGACCCCGTGCGCCGCCCCGTCGATGATGATGTACGGCGACATCCAGAACAGGGTCGCCGGAAACAGCATGAGCGAGGCCAGGAGCATCGCCCGCCGAATCCTCTGGGTTGGCGAGAGCGCGGGTCGGGCCATGCCCCCAAGAACATGCACAGGCCACGCCAACCGGAGT
Organism: uncultured Myxococcales bacterium; assembly: GCA_964519665.1. Classification (GTDB taxonomy): domain Bacteria; phylum Myxococcota; class Kuafuiibacteriia; order Kuafuiibacteriales; family Kuafuiibacteriaceae; genus JANQQN01. The sequence goes on along the minus strand of CAZFIV010000030.1, from coordinate 58,927 downwards.
TGTCTGAAGGGATCTCCTACTCTGCACCTGGACAGGACACCAACGTAACGAACCGGGAATCCCCGGCCGATGACCAGCGGACGGTCAGTGGCGGTTCTGTGCCCCCGTCCCAGCGCGGACTGCTCTGGATCACGTCGGTCGGCGGCCCCCTCCGTCGATGGTACAACGGAGGTCGGAGGGCGGGTTTGCGTTCGACCATCCACAAGAAGCGACGGGTCCCGGTGGCGGTTCTGGTCCTCGCGGTCGGATGGCCGATGACGACGCTCGCTCAATCCGCCGACCCGACATTCGGCGAGTGCGAGAAGATCGTCACCGACGAGGAGCTCCGAACCCAGGTCGCCGATGCCGCTCGCGCGTCGATGCGGGCCGCCTTGCGCGCGGTCGACTATTCGACATTGGTCGCAGACAGCTGGGAAGCCGTCGGCTTCGACACTCGCTTCAAGCAGATCGTCGAGGCCGAAATCGACATTCTCCGGCAGGACCGTGACTATCTCGAGCGCCTTCTCGACGGCAACATCCCGAGCCGCGCCGAAGAGATGGCCAAGAAGACGACGGACGCGGTCTTCAGCTCGGAAGCGTTCAAAACCCTGCAACAAGACCTGCAAGACGAGATCGGTCGCCGCATGGAGCCGCTGGTGGCGGGAGCCGACCTCGAGGCCCAGTCGCGGGCCACCGAGTGCGTCCGGGTGTTCTTGGGGCAACGCTACGCCACCAGCATCAGCGCCGCGTTTACCCACGAGGTCCGAAAAACCGAGGTCCGGCCCGACATCAAGATCGAAGGCATCGGCACGTCGGCCGCGATCAGCCTGGCCGGCATCGTCGCCGCCATTCTCACTCTGGTCTTCCGGCGGCTCGTCCAGCGCATCGTGAGTTCGATCATCCGTCGACTGGCCGGCGCCATCGCGGCTCGGCTGGCCGCCTGGATCAGCGTCGTGGTTGGCATCGCGATCCTGGCGTTCGAGCTGATCGCGGGCGCCGACGGTGTTTTTCCGGTCATCCGCGACGAGCTGACCGGTCCCGAGACCAAGCGACTGATCCAATCGACCCTCGTCGAGGAGCTGTCCCGAATCGCGCCCGAGCAGCTCGATCCACGGGCCGACGAGATCGCGGCCGACATGGTCGTGCGATGGCGCGCATTCAAGACCCGGCACCGCGCGATCCTGGAGCTGGCCGAGCGCGAGCCTCGGTTTAAGCAATTCGTCACCGAGCAACCGCCCGAGAGCTTCGAGAGCCTGAGCGTAGTCGTCGAAGCTATCAAGTCGATGCCCCCGGGGGGCGACGAAGCGGTTCTCGACGCCCTCGACCGAGGTCTGCTGGCCCGCGCCCTTCGAATCCCGAACATCGTCGCTCACACGGAGACCTGGACGCCTCTCGGGGTCTCCGTGTCCGACCTCATCACTTGGCACGACCGCGCAGGGGCTCGACTCGAGGCCGCGCTCGCGGCTCGTCTGCCGGCCCACGTCGCACCCGACGAACTGACCGACGCTGCCCTCGACCGGCTCCTGACCATCAAGGATCACCGGGTCGCAGAACGTATCGTCTCGATGCGGGAGCCCAGTCGGACCGAGGCCGTCGCCGTCCCAGATGACCCGCTGCTCACGCTCGCCGGCCGATTCGATGCCGAGCAGCTATCCAACCTGTTCGATGCGCTTCGACCCGCATCCGATTCAAAAACCCGACTGGCCTGGCTGCAGCGGGTCGCGGCCACGCCCGCCTTGATGGAGCGGCTCGACCGAGCTGGGGGGGCGGTCGCCGGTAGTGCCGAGCCCGAGCTCGCCCTCGATATTCTCGTCAGCCCACCGTCGTGGTGGACCCCCGATGCTTGGGCCCAGCACGCCGACGCGGTGATCGCCCAGCGAGTGTCGCCGATGGTGTTGTTCTACCGGTACGGCTGGGCGCTCGTGGCCCTGCTCGCGGTTCCGGTCGTGCTCGTGTTGCTGATGCTCCGGACCCTCTGGCGGTGGGTCGCGGGCACCATCCGCCTGGTCGGCCGCGTCGTTGGGCTCTTCCGCAAGCGGCGGTCCGACGACTAGGCCGGGATCACTTCACATGGAAACGACGCTGCCGGCCCGTCGCCGCGATCCCACCGACATCCTCCTGATCTCCCTGGAAACGCCCCCTGCGGGCCGCGCCGTCGAAGTCGGAGCGCTGGTGACCGCGCAGGCGGTGATGGCGACCAACATCATTCGCGATATCCACGAGAAGATCATCAACATCTTCGGCGGTCGAATGTATCGGTACGAGAAGCTGCTCGAGGCCACCGTGCAGCGCGGCTTGACCCGATTTCGCGAGCGCCTGGCGGAAGAAGGATACGACGGGGCGCTCGGGGTCCGGTTCTCGCACCCTCGAATCGTCGATGGAGGCGCCGAGATCATCGTCTACGGCACCGGCTTTCGGTTCGGGGACGAATGAGTCTACGGCACCGGCTGTCGCTTCGAGGATGGGTGAGTCTGCGGTTGAAGGCGCGCGGCGGGCCTGCTAGCGGTCCTTCATGCCGAAAGCCCTGGCGCTCTTCGTTGGCTCGTGGCTCTCGTACAGCGAAACGTTCATCTACGACCAAGTGAAACGCCAAGCTCGGTTCCGGGCGGAGGTCTTCGCTCGGCGCTGGGGCAGCCATCGCCACGCCTTTCCGTACTCGCCGGTGCACACCCTCCCGCTTTGGCAAGAGGCGCTCTACAGCGTCGGCGCATCTCGAGCGTTCGACCGGCCCCTCGCGGCCAGCGGAGCCGTGCTCGCCCACGCTCACTTCGGCGTGAACGGAGTGCTCGCGCTGCCCCATGTTCGGCGTCTCGACCTTCCTCTAGTGGTCACCTTCCACGGGCACGACGTCGCCGGCCTCATGCCGGCGAACGCTCGGTCGCTCCGATACTATCGCTATCGCCGCCTCGCGCCCGCGATGTTTGCGCGCGCGTCGTTGTTGCTGTGCTGCTCGAGCGAGCTCGCACACCGGCTGCTCGAGATCGGCGCGCCCGAAGACAAGATTCGGGTTCATCGCCTCGGTGTCGATCTCGAGCAGTTCGCGGTGCCCCCGCGCCCCGACCGCGCGCCGACGATCCTCATGATCGGCCGGATGGTCGAAAAGAAGGGCATGCGCTACGGCATCGAGGCCTTCGCCCAAGCGCGCCAAACCGTGCCGGAAGCCCGGTTGCGCATCGTGGGCGACGGCCCCTTGCGTGCCCAGCTGATGAGCCTCACCCAGACGTTGGGCGTCGACGCGGCGGTCGACTTCGCCGGCGTCACCGATGCCGCCGGTATCCGGACCGCTCTCGCCGACGCCGACCTCCTGATGACTCCGTCGGTGGTCTCCGCGACCGGCGACCGCGAGTCCGGGGTCATCGTGCTCAAAGAAGCGGGCGCGAGCGCCCTTCCGACCATCGGCACCCACCACGGCGGTATCCCCGAGATCATCGACCACGAAGAGACGGGCTTTCTAGTACCCGAACGAGATGTTGACGCCCTTGCCGATCGGCTCACCATTTTGGCCGCGGACCCAGCGCTCCGGTCTCGGTTGGGGGCCGCCGCCCGACGAAAGGTCGAGCGCGAGTACGACACCGTTACTCAGAATCGGGTCCTCGAAGAGCACCTCGAGTCCGTTCTGTAGCGGCTACCGTCGGCGTCCTTTCGTCAGCGCCCGGACGCCGACCTCCGACAGTCCCAGCGTGTCGACAATGCGGTCGAGCTCGGCCGGGTCGCCCTGCCCGCCCACGTAACCGTTGAGCTTGGCCGCCGCCGCCGAGGCCAGCAGCGCCGCCTCCGATGGAAAGCAAGCCTGCAAATCCTCGAAAACCGTCCCGTTGCGCCGAAGACGCCACTTTTGATGGTAGCCCTCCGCCGGATAGTACGGCAGTTCTCGGAAGATCTCGGTTCGCACCGGCGACCCTTGCCGTTTCGCCTGGCGCTCGGCGCTGACGAGCGCGGCCGCGTACTGCTCTGGCGAGTGACAGAACAGCGCCGCGCGATACTGCGTGCTTCGCGCCAAGGCCGTGCTGTCGTGGGCCGCCCAGAATCGGTCGAGCAGGTCGTCGTAGGTGATCACGGAAGGGTCGAAGCGAACGTCGACCGCCTCGGCGTGATCACCGATCGAATGATACGTAGGGTTTCGCGTCGAACCACCGGTGTAGCCGACCTCGGTACGAACGATTCCGTCGAGACGCCCAAACTGGGCGTCGGGGCCCCAGAATCACCCCAATGCAAAGGTGAAACGGTCGGTCTCGGTCGGCTGGAGCTGGTCGATGAGCGGAAGCGGTCGAGGGTCTCGAACATCTTGAAACATGGTGCCTCCGGCGCCCCAGGGCGCCGAATGTATGACGTAGCGGCTCGACGATCGGTTACATGCCGATCCCCAGCCGCAGCGACCACCCGGGTCCGCCGGGCTCGGCTGGCAAGTGAGTGGGTCGTCCCAGACCCGGCGTTCGCCACGGCCGCGGTCTGGATCATCGAGCGTTCGCCACGGCCGCGGTCTGGATCATCGAGAGCAGATTGATGGCGACGTGCATCGAGATGGTCACCCAGACCGACCGGGTTCGGAGGAACGCGAAACCCATCAAGATGCCCAGCCCAAAGATCCACAGAATATCGACGACGTCGTACTGCAGGTGCAGCACCGCCCAGACGGCGGACGATATCAGGACGGCCGCGACCGGCCCCATCCGAGAGGGCGCGAGACCGCCGAGGATGAACCCCCGGAACATGACTTCCTCGAACACCGGCGCGACGACAACGATCGCGAACCACAACAAAGGGAGGCTGCCGGCGCTCTGGTAGGCGTTCAAGACGACCTCGGCCACCACCGGGCGCCCGAAAAACGACCCGACGAAATCGAACGCGATCCCCGTGGCCAACGCGGCGACCGTCCACAACACGACCGGGCCGACCGAAGGGCGACGAAAGCCGAGCTGTTCGCCGGGCGAGCCGTGGGCGCTGAATTGGGTCGCCAGCCCGATACTCAAGGACCCGACGGCCGCGAAGGCGATCGACGAGACCGCCCATATGAATCCGTCGGCCTCCACCTGTTCGGCGTCGAGCATGGCTGCGTCGAAATCGCCGCCGCTGCGCGCGACCAAAATCCCGACGACCAAGAAGGACTGGACGATCGAGGCCGCAAAGATGATGGCCAGCGTCCACGCGAAAGTCGTGATCACCGGCCGAGGCGGTAGCGGAGGCGGGGGTGGAAAAGGCGGGGGCACCGCGGAACCTACTATGGACCCGTCCTGCATCTCCGCTCCATCGTGACGCATGATGCGCGGGATCGCGGCCCCCGGCAAGGCGAAGCAGCGTTCGAGTAGACGGAATCCAGAGGCGCCCGTAGGCTTTGGCGGCCGATGAAAATCGTTATTACCGGTGGCAAGGGAATGTTGGGCCGCACTTTGGTGCGCCATCTCTTCGAGCACGAAGTCGTTCCGGTCGACATCGAAGACTTCGATCTGCGCGACCCCGCCGCCACTCGGGCTGCGATCGCGAGCATCCGTCCCGACGCCATCATTCACGCGGCGGCGATGACCGCGGTGGACAAATGCGAGACCGAACAAGACCTCGCGTTCGCCGTCAACGCCCTAGGATCGGCCCACGTGGCCATCGCCGCTCATGAAATCGGCGCCCGAGTCCTGGCCGTCTCCACCGACTATGTCTTCGCGGGCGACAAGGAACAGCCGTACCACGAGTGGGATGAGGCCGGACCGAAGACCGTGTACGGAGCCAGCAAGTGGGCCGGCGAACAGGCCGTGCGAACCCACTGCCCCAACCATCTCATCTTGCGCATCGCTTGGTTGTACGGGGCCAAAGGGCCCTCGTTCGTGCACACCATGCTCCGGCTGGGCGCCCAGGGGGGCGACCCCCTCAGGGTCGTCAACGACCAGCACGGCAATCCCACCAGCACCGACGCCGTCGCCGCTCACATTCGGCAGCTCCTCGACGTGCCCGCGGTCGGCACCATGCACCTGACGTGTGAAGACGAAACGACCTGGTACGACTTCACGAAGGCGATCTTTCAACACCGCGGCTTCGAGCGGGGGGTCATCCCATGCCCGACGAGCGAGTATCCGCGGCCCGCCCCTCGACCCGCGAACAGTCGGCTGGAAAAACGTGCTCTTCGCCTGCTGGGCTTACCGCCGATGCCGACCTGGCAAGAAGCGCTGGCCCGCTTTGTCACCGAACATCCCGAGGGCTGACCATCCGTGGCGTGGCAGTGCGGAGCGTGCGGTACGGTCTACGAGCAAGACGAAGCGAACTACTGCAATGCGTGCGGTAGCGAGAACCTGTATCGGGTGATCGACCCGCCCCCATCGCCGAAGCCGATCCCTAGCCTTCGCGACGACCCGTACAGCCTCGTCTTGGCCGGCCTGCTGTGGGGGTCGGGCATCATCTATGTCAGCTCGCACCGACGGCCCGGCGCCTGGGGACCGCTCATCTTCACCTGGGCGTTCTTGACCCTGATGGGCGTGCTACTGGGCCTGGTGGTCCGCAATGTCCGGACCTTTCTCTATTTCGCCGGCCTCGGCGCCATCTGCCTGCTCTTGTACGGGCTCATCAAGCTGACCTGAACGGTATTTTCTTTTTCCGTCTTCGGCGACCAGCCGGTCTAACCCGGGGGAACGCCGATGACGAAAAGATCTCCCCCCTCCTGGATGGCCTCGATCGGCCTCATGTTGACGGCCCTCGCCTGCGGTGGCGACTCCGGCGGCGCGGTTGCCCTGGTGACCGTCGACCCGCAGCGTCCCTCGACCGGGGCCTGGACGGAAACCGGCGCCCTGGCGGCGGCCACGCCGGCGGAGGCGGTCGGGGTCGACGCCGAAGGTCGACTTCGAGCGGTGGTGAGCGGCCAGACCTTCGTGGTCGAGGCCGGCGCCCTCGACCTTCGTCAGCGCTACGGGGATCCCGGGGCACCGGACCGTCTCGGCCAGGTCTACCGCATCCGCCCGCGCCTCGCCGGCGGCGCCTGGCTCGCGACCGAGACCGGCCTTTGGTCGGCGGATGGCTTGTTCGTTCGCCATCGTCCGACCGACCTTACCGACCCGACCGTCGCCGACGTGATGGAGGTCGATGCCGGCCCCCTCGCCGGCCTGTGGCTGGCCGCCACCGACGGGGTGTATTGGATTGCTACCGACACTGCGCAGCGGATCGAGAGCGAGCGCCCAGCCCAGAAGCTCGCCGTGAGCGCGGATGCCGCGGCGTTGGTATCCGACGGCATCGTCCGAATCTTGACCACCGAGGCGGGCGAGCTCCGCATCGCCGACGCGCCCTTCACGGACCCGGTCACCGACGTTGCCGCGACCTTCGGCGCCCTCTTCGTGGCGACCGAAGCGGGCCTTTACCGGTACCAGGACGACGCTTGGACTCAGTATACCCTCGCAGACGACGGTGCCCCCGCCCCCGTCGAGAGCTTGGCCGTCGCGGGGACCTCGGTCTGGGCCCGAACCGACACCTCGGTCATCCGGTGGGCCGACGATTCCTTGACTGCCTTTGCAGCGCTGGGCACCGGGCCTCTCGCTGTCGATCAGCTCGGCGACGTGTACGCGCCGAGCCCCGACGGACTGGCTCGCGGCAGCACCGGCGTGCTGGGCGACGAGGTCGTGACCTTCACCGCCGACGTCCGGCCCTGGATCGAAGCCCACTGCGCCCTCTGCCACGCCAATCAGACCCAGGACTTCCGACAGGTCGACGTCTTTCGGGGCGTCGCTTCCGAAGCCCTGACCCGCGTCCGCTCCGGCGACATGCCGCGCTGCGCGGGCGGGGTTCGGTGCCCACCTGAAAGCTACCTTTCACCCGATGAATACGCGGTGCTGGAACAGTGGATCCGCGCCGGTCTACCTGAGTGAGGATTTGCGAATGAACGCCATCATCCGCCTGATGGGCGCGTCGGCCACGACGCTGCTCATCACCGGCTCGTTCGGCTCCGCCGCCGCGCAACCCGCGGAAGGGCCGGCACCGGAAACGACCGGCGCCACGTGCACCGAGCCGGCGCGCCCCCTGCCCGTCCAGCGGTTGCTTCGTCGACTGTCGCTCGACCTTCGGGGCCGAGTTCCGACCGGCCGGGAGATCGAGGCCCAGCGGAACCGGCCCGACATCCCGGAGTCGACCATCGACGCATACCTGAGCTCCGAAGAGTTCATCGGCGTGATGCGCCTCCATCACGCCGACCTCTTATGGCCGAATATCGACCAGATCGAGCTGCTTCCCGAGACCCACCAGCTGATCCCCTTGGAGCTCGCCGAAGGTGAGACGATCTACCTGTCCCCCCTCCGAGGCGCCTTCGTTCGGGCCGCGGGCAGCGGGAATATCTTCCTGCCCTGCCGCGCCGAACCGGCCGAGTACGACGACCAGGGACGCTTGATTTTGGAGCCGGTGGTCGTCGGCGATGAAGTGGTCGCGTACCAGGAAGGCTACGTGGAGGTCGCGCCGTACTGGGCGCCCGAAACGACCATCAAGGTGTGCGCACTCGATGCGCTCGACGCTGCCACGGGCACCGTCTGCCCCGGTCCGCCGGACCGATACCCCCTCGCGGAGCCCCTCTGCGCCCAATTCGAAGGGTTCGGGAACCTCGTGCAAGCACCCTTTCGCAACACCGAGACGTCGTGCAGTGGGCCCCTGGCCATTTTAGCGCCCGACTGTGGCTGCGGGCCCGACCTTCGGTTCTGCACCACCCCGGAGACCGACCGCGAGATCCGAAACAGCCTACTGGAACAGGAGCTGCGGATCGTCGACGACGTCATCCGCAGGGACGACCCCTATCAGCAAGCCCTATTGACCAAGTCGATAGAGTTCAACGGCCCGGTCGTCCACTACTTGAAGTACATGTCGAACCTGAGCTTCGATACGTACGCGGGCATCGACCCCACAGCCCATCCCCCCCTCGAGTTAACCTACACCGACCGCGATTGGGTCCCGGCAACCCGCTCCGGTCGTCACGCGGGGGTGCTGACGACGCCCGGCTATCTGCTCAAGTTCCAGACCGGTCGCCAGCGCGCCCACCGCTTCTACAACGCCTTCGAGTGCTCATCGTTCATTCCCAGCGGTCCCCTCCCTTCACCGTTCGAACCGTGCTCCCAGCGTGAAGACCTGACCCAACGGTGCGGCTGCGATGCCTGCCACAAGACCCTCGAGCCCCTGGCCTCGCACTGGGGCCGCTTCGCGGAGTACGGCTTCCTGCACATGGACGAGGCCCAGTTTCCGACGGTGGTCGACTCGCGTTGTTTTCCGCCGGTCAGCGGGGTCGAGCAGCTCTTCGAGTGCTTCCGTTTTTACGAACTGGACCCCGTAGGCGAGGAACAGGCGTACGCCGGATATCTGCTGTCGTACGTGTTCCGAACCCCCGCCGAACAGCAGAATATCGCGGAGGGGCCCACCAAGCTCGTTCGAGACGCCCTGGCCTCGGGTCGACTCGACCGGTGCACGGTCCGGCGGATGTGGACCCAATTCATGCGCCGCGAGCCCACCCTCGAGGAAGACGGGACCATCATTCCGGAGCTGACCGCCACCTATACCGCCAACGGTCGATCGCTCAAGCGACTGATCAAATCCATCGTCCTTCAGCCCGCCTACGGGAGGAAGCCGTGAAACGTGCCATCATCGTCTCTTGCCTCGCCTCGGTGTCCGCAACCGCCTGCATCGGAACCTCCGACCCTGCGACCTCGGAGCCCTCGACCGAGCCGGCCCAGGTCGAAGTGGTCGACCCGCTGCCGCCCGATCATCCCCCCGTGCAGGGGCTGGACGTGCAGTCCCGGGGCGCCCGAAGAATGTCGGTCAGCCAGCTGACCCGCTCGATCGAGGCGTTCGGCAACCTGCCCCCCGGTTCCGTCGAGATCCCGGATGACCTCGCCATCATTCTCGGCCGGCCCGACTATCTTCAAACGACCGAAGAAAACCTCGAGCCGACCCCGCTGTTCATGAAGTTCATGCTCGACCTCGGCAGCCTGATCTGTTCGGGGCTCGCCCAAGCCGACCAAGCCCGACCGGTGGAAGAGCGGGTGTTCAACCGATATCCCAACCTGCAGGATAGCCTGCGACACGCGGTGCTCGTCACGACCGGGATCGACGGAGACGACGCCACCCCCTACGTCGAGCGGTTGACGCGCGTCTTCGATACTGGGCGCCAAGGCGCCCAGGGCGACGTCAGCGGCTATGAAGCGGTCTGCATCGCCCTGTTCACCTCGCCCGAATTTCTTCTGTACTGAGGAGGCCTTGAAATGAGCAACGCTATCGATCGACGCCGCTTCCTCGGACAGGCAGCGCTCACCGGAACCGGGCTCGCCTTGGCCCATCTGCTGCCAAGCCGCGCCGCGGCGCAAACCGGTGGGCTCGGCGGCACCGACCAGAAGTTTCTGTTTGCCTACTTCGAAGGCGGCTGGGACATCCTACTGAGCCTCGACCCGCGCGACCCTGGGGTCACCGGACCCGACATTCAAAAGATCGATCCGGGATACGACCAACTCAGCGCCGAGTACCAGCGGCGCGGCGTACAACGGGCCGGCAATCTGCGTTTCGGCCCCATCGTTCCCGACGACTTCTTGGCCCACGCCAACGACGTCACCATCATCAACGGCATCGGCATGGACACCGCGTCGCACGAGGTGGGGCGCCGATACTTCATTACCGGTCGGTTCCCGCGGGGCATCTCCGCCGTCGGATCGTCGACGCCGGCCGAGATTCTCGCCCAACTGAGTGACGCTTCACCGATCCCCCACTTGTCGGCGGCCGTCGAAGCCTATTCGACGGGTCTTCCGCCGTATGCGGGCCCTCTGGTCGTCAACAGCGTTTCCGACCTCGAAGTGGCCTTGACCCCTTTTTCGGAGCTCGACCCCGCCTTTCCAAGGATCGACCCGGCGGTGGTCAGCGCCATCCGGGCCTACCAAGACGAAGATCCCGGCTGTGTGGCCGAAAGCCTCGACCGCGAGGGCCTCGCGGCGACCCTTCGGCGAAATCAAGTCCGAGCCCGAACGTACATCGAGTCGCAGCTGAACGAGGTCTTCAACCTCGGGCGGACCGACCCCGAGATGATGGCGCTTCGCGATCGCTACGGCATCGGCGGCGGCGACACCGGCCGCCCCGACTCGCCGGAGGTGCTCGCCTTCGTAGCCGGCCAGGCGCTCAAGCAAGACGTGAGTCAGGCCGTTTCGGTGCGGGTTGCCCAGAGCCTCGACACCCATGCCAACTGGGCCGAAGACCAGCCCGGTCGGCAGGCGCGCGGTTGGCAGGCGCTCGGCGCGCTGATCAGCGACCTCAAGTTGGCCGCGGCCGGCGACGGATCGAGCTCCGTGTGGGATCGTACGACCTTGGTGGTGTTCAGCGAGTTCGCGCGAACCCCGCTGTTCAACGGGCTCCGCGGTCGGGACCACTTTCTGGGCAACAGCTGCCTGGTGGCCGGCCCGGGCATGCGCCGCGGCATCACGATCGGGGCCAGCGCCGAGATCGGCATGATGCCCCTGTACACTGAACTCGAGACCGGCGCGTCCACGACGTCGGAAGCGGACCTTCAGAGCGGCCGGGCGGTCACCCTGTCGCCGAAGCACGTCTTGGCGACGGTCCTGACCTCGGTCGGCTTGGATCCCAGTTATCTCCGAAGCGCGCCGATCACTGGGCTGTTGACCTAACAGATCATCGAGCTTCCGACGGCCGGCTGTAGGTTACTTCAGGTCTGCGGGGGCCCAGGGCTTGGAGATCACGCAGGCGTTCACCCCGCCGACGCCCATCGACAGCTTTCCGATCGGCCCATTCGGCAGTGGAACGTCCTCGTCGAACACGAACCGTTCGTGAAGCCGCCGGATCTGCTCGTGCAGCTCGTCGCGCTTGAGGGGTGTTGCGGGGATGATGCCATCTTCCGCCCCCATGTACTGCGCCATGAGCTCCCAGCCCCCGCCGACACTCATGCCGTGACCGAAGACACCCTTGCGGGCGCTGATCAGAACCGAGCTGGAGAGGACCTCCCGAAGATTCTCGACCTCGAGATAGTCGCCGGGAGTCGCCGTCGCGTGCAGATCCCACGCCACGACGTCTTCGGCGCTCAGGTTGGCGCTCTCGAGGGCCAACCGAATCGACGCCAGCGGTCCTTCTTTCGATGGCGTGATGATGTGGTCGGCGTCCGCTGTAATACCGATACCCACCGGCTCCATGCCCATCGGCTTCAAGCCCCGAGATCGGAAATAGTCTAAGTCGCCCACCACCCACACGACGGCCCCGCCCGCGATGTGCGTGCCGCGAAGCCCGGTCAGCGGCTTGGAGACGTTGCCGTCGTGCGACAAGACCCGAGCGTCGTAGAACCCCCCAACCGACAGCGGGTGAGGGTCGGGGTCGGTCGCCCCGATTACCACTGCCTTCGCCTCTCCGGAGCGAATCGCGGTCATCGCCAGCTTCAGGCAAAAGCCGAACGACGAGCACGCCGCGACCGGCGCGAAGGCCATGCCAACGATCTTGCCGAGCATCGTGATCTGAGATGCCGAAGTATTGGGGATGTTCCAGAGCAAGTTCGCCGAGATCTGCATCCAGGGCGGCGTCGGTGCACCGTGGGCTTTCTGAATGGCGGCCAGCTGACTTCGCTTTTGCTTGATGGACCGACCCTTGCCCGCCTCGACCGGGCCCTGAAGGTCGGCGCTCTCGACGGTCAGAATCTCGGTCAGGAAGCGTTGCAGACCGTCTGATTGCGCCGACCAATACTTCCACCACACGTCTTCGGCTTGAGTGCGTTCGGTCAGATCGGCGGTCGCCGGATCGACGGGGACCTCAGGGTGTCGCTCGCGATAATCGCTCGGATCCTCGAGATACGACCGCAGAGCTTGGTTGCGCTCGGGATCCGTCCAAAACCGGTTCCAATCGCGTTGCGCATGGTAATACTTCATCGTCTGGTCGCTGATGGTCGGAAAGTCACCGAGACCGGTCGCGAGGTAGACGTGCGCCTGAGTGCCCAGCTCTTGAAGGATGCTCTCGAGCTCTGGTCGCTCGGACACCGCTTGAATGAAAGCGCCGATCGCGTATTTCGCCGGCTGGCCCATCTTTTCTTCGAGCTGAGTGAACTTTCGAGGCGGAAACCGCGCCCCGATCCAGGCGCGATAGTCCTCGAAGTCGAACGCGGGCATCCCGGCTAAGAAGTTACTCGGCCCGAACCCATCGAACTTCTCGAGCCAGGGCTCGCCTGATTTGAGGTTCTCGCGGAAAGCCGCCGTGTTGGGGGACTTCGGCGCGACCACCCCCCACCCAAAGACACCAAGTCGAGTCATCGTTGCCCTCCGGCGGGCCGTCCGATGCGAACCATAGCCTATGGGCCTCTCGCAGCTGCTGCGCAAAGGCAAGGCGAGAGCGGGCGGCGACCGCTATTTGTCGCGCAACCCGTGACGCAACCCGTCAGTCATCCAGCTGCGTATCAGCTTACGCAGAAAGATGCCTTGCTAGCCAACCATGCTCCTCCGGTCAGTCTGGATTCCCGTCGGCGTAGACTCGACTCGGCGTGGACTCCAGTCGGTACGGACTCGTGGCCGGGGTATCGTCCGGCGAGATCGCCGGGCAGCCCACCGGCCGGGTCTGACCGGAATCGTCGTTCACGAGAGCCGCCGCATCCGGCTCGTCGTGACCGACGACGAATACCGACAAAAATGTATGAAGGGCGAACCGCCCCGCGAGTGTGTCATATTCGCGGCATGCGCTATCGAAAGATCGGAGCGAGCGATCTCGAAGTGTCCGTCATCAGCCTCGGCTCTTGGCTCACGTACTCGGGCGGCGTCGACGAAGAGCGGACCCGAGCCTGCGTGGACGCCGCCTTCGACGTAGGCATCAACTTTATCGACACCGCCAACGTCTATGGACGCGGAGAAAGCGAACGACGTCTCGGTGCGCTGCTCGCAGAACGCCCCCGTGACAGTTATATCCTGGCGACCAAACTGTACTTTCCGATGAGCGACCATGACCGTGGACTGTCGCGGGCGCAGGTTCTCAAGCAGATCGACGCGTCGTTGTCGCGGCTTCGAGTGGACTATGTCGACCTGTATCAGTGTCATCGATATGACGTCGACACTCCGCTCGAGGAGACCATGGAGGCTCTGACCGAAGTCGTCCGAGCCGGCAAATCGCGGTGGCTCGGATTCAGCGAATGGTCGGCGCAACAGATACGGGACGCCCGGGCGCTACCGAACGTCGAACGATTCGTCTCGAGCCAGCCGCAATACTCGTTGCTGTATCGACTGCCCGAAGCCGAAGTATTCCCGGAATGCGCAGAACAAAGGATCGGCAACATCATCTGGTCTCCGCTCGCGCAGGGCGCACTGACCGGAAAGTACCGGACCGACGCCCCTCCGCCGAAGGAGTCGCGGGCATCGAGCACCCAGATGGGCGGTTTCATGAGCCGCGTTCTCCAGAAAGAGAAGTTGCAGGCGGTCGAGCGTCTCCGACCGATCGCCGCCGAAGCGGGGATGACCCTCGCGCAGCTCGCGCTAGCGTGGACGCTTCACCGTCCCGAAGTATCGAGCGCGATCATCGGGGCCAGCCGGCCCGAACAAGTCATTGAAAATGCGGGCGCCGGCGACCTCGAGTTGAGCGAAGAGGTCATCGCCGCCTGCAACACCGCCGTCGAACCGGCGGCGGTCTTCCATCAGCGATGACCACCGTCCCGGTCATGCCACGCACATCGGAACCCCACTTGCAGACTTCGGCGATCCGGGGCCGCCTTGTTGCGATTCGACGCCCGTGCCAATTCCGGAGCGAGCCCACACGAGCCCCCGCGAAGAGAACGAAACCGGCCCTCCACGTACCAGTCCGCCATCCACTCGTAGACATTGCCAACCATGTCGAGGGCCCCGTACGGTGACGCGCCGGCCGGGTAGCGGCCGACCGGCGACGTGCCGTAATACCCGTCGTCGTACCCGTTGGCCCCGGGATGGTCGGGATGCCAGCGCTTCATCGATTCGTCGGCGATATTGGCGACCGGCTCGCCTTCGAATCCGCGGTTGCCCCAGGGATACGTCCGGCCGTCGCTTCCGCGGGCCGCCTTCTCCCACTCCGGCTCCGTCGGCAAGCGCTTATTCTTCCAGCGGCAATACGTGTCCGCCTGCGCCCAGACGATGCAATTGATCGGATGGTCTTGCCGGTCGGCCTGTCCCCAGTTGCAAAAGGCATCGTCACTGAAGTCGTCACGGTCGAGGCCCTCCACCGTGCAAACACCCGCGCGAACGCAATCGCCGTAGGCGGCCACCGTGACCTCGGTCTTGTCGATGTAGAAAGCCGGCAACGACCGCGTGCGCGGAACCTCATCGTCGTCACACTCCTGACGTGAGTCGGCCCGGCATCCCATGAAGAATCGGCCCGGTGGCACCAACACCATGTTTTCGAGGATTTCGGAGGTCGGTGCCCGGCGCTGGTTCGTCACCGCCGAAGACGGGCCGCCGCCTCTTCCACCGGTCAGCCTCCACAGCGCTCGGGGGAGATCGGTCGTCGACAGCACAAGCGCCAACCCCACCCCGGCGAAGCCCAAGCTCAATATGACCTTCGTTTGAATCGACAGCGTAGCGGCCGTTCGAACCGGCGCCACGACCTGATCGACGCCGGCGAGAAGCGATCGGAGGTCGTCCTCGAAGCCGACGCCCGACTCCACCACGTATCCGGAGCCGACCAGGAGGGCTCGGTAGGGGTCCGGCCAGGAAGCCCCCGAAGGCATCGGAGCGCCGTGAACCCGCACCACCAGCACCGGAATGTCGTGCTCGATGCAGGTATCGAGCCCGGCCTGAACTTCTTGCGACGACGTTGGGTCGGACGATGACGGGCCGATCACCCACAGACCGACCGTCCCCGTCGCCGGGAGCGCCCCGGGCTGCATCACGCGGTCGGATCCTATCCGGGCCATCAGCTCCGATGCGATCCGCCGCCCGATGCCGTCGAGCGGCCCGGGCGCCCAGATCAACCGGATCACCAGTTCGGGCCGCGTCCCGCGGTCGGGCTGGGTGGGCGTCATCCGTTGAACAGGTCGAGGACCGTCGAGTCCTGGGTAGCAGGTCGCGCGCGGCGCTTCGCCCAGTCGCGCAGCGCCTTGATCTTCTCTTCGTACGTTCGATAGAGGGGGACCGTCTGCTGAACCGAGATTCGAAGGTCTTCATCGGTCAACTCCCGGTCATCGGAAAAGGCCCGGTAGAGCGCCGAGATGACCACCTGCTCGAGCTCCGCCCCCGAGAAGTGCTCGGCCTGCTGGGCCAACGACGTCAGCGACAGGAAGTTCTCCGGCGACCGCCTTCGCTTGACGAGGTGGATCTTGAGGATCTCGAGGCGCTCGTGAACATTGGGCAGATCGACGAAGAAGATCTCGTCGAAACGCCCCTTGCGGAGCAGCTCGGGCGGTAGGGCCGCGACGTCGTTGGCGGTCGCGACCACGAAAACCTCTGCCTTCTTTTCGGCCAGCCAAGTGATGAAGCTGCCGAAGACTCGGCTCGACGCTTCGGTGCCCTCGGTCTGCACGAAGCCCTTCTCGATCTCATCGACCCAGAGCACGACGGGGGCGAGTCGCTCACTGACTTTGATCGCCTCTCGGACCGACGCCTCGGGCGAAATGGTCCCGGAAAACAGCGCACCGACGTCGAGGCGGAGAAGAGGGAATTTCCACAGCTCGGCCACCGCCTTCGCCGAGAGGCTCTTGCCGCAGCCTTGAACACCGAGCAGCAGCAGCCCTTTGGGCGCCGGCAGACCAAAGTCTCGGGCCTCCGCGCCGAAGGCCCGACTGCGGGCCTGAAGCCATCGCTTCATCTCACCGAGGCCCCCGACCTCATCGAGCCCATCGCTGAGCTCATGGAACTCGAGCACCTCGCTCTTGCGAAGGATAGCTTTCTTTTCTTCGACGACCAGCTTGAGATCGTCGTCGGTCAGGCCCTTTCGGAGCACGATCACCTTGCGATACACGCGACTGGCTTCGTTCAGAGCCAGGCCCAGCGCCGATCGCACGGCTCGCTCCGCCACCACATCGTCAATTGTGCGTTTTTCCGACTCCGCCACTCGATCGAGCTCGGCGCGCAGCTCGTCGGCGCGCGGAAGCGGCAGGTCGACGACGGCGCAGTCTTTCTCGAGCTCGGGCGGCACCGACAGGACCGGCGCGATGATCACGAAGGTCTGCCGCCGGCGGGCAGCGCCCGCCAACACATCCCTCAGCCGACGGACGACGCGGGCTTGGTCGAGGTACCGATGAAAATCGAGAAGAACAATGAAGCTTGCGGAGTCGGCCGCGGCGAGCGCCTCGAGCGCGCCCTCAGGCTCGTTCAGGGTTGCGTCGGCGGTTTCACCGGTGAGCCCTTCGGTCACCGACCACCGGAGGACCCCCCGTCGGCTCGCTTCCGCGGCCTGATCGACCAACCCGCGAGCCCGCTGCTCTTCCTGGGTCACCAGGTACACGAGCGGGTAGCCGGCCCGGGCCAGCACGGCGACATCGCGGGCCGTGGGATCGAGCCGACTCACCCTTTGACGATGACCCGGCCGCTGCGGCGACCGGCGGCCGGGTTCGCGAGCTTGGCATTCTGGCGCGGCGAGAGCCCCAGGAGCGGATCGCGGGCGCCAGGCGCTTCGTCGTCGACCCCGCCCTCTTCCTTGTCCGGACGATCGGCCTTCACCCGGTCTTTGAGGACTTCGCCGAACGGTCGGATGGGCCTCTGCATCATTCGGGCGTGCTTTTCGCGCCGGTGCTCGAGCGCATCGATATCCTCGGCGTCGAGCCCGCCATCGGAACCGACGCGCCAGCGTCGGGCAGTGATGCGCCGATTCATGCGGGTATCATCGCCCCGTGGTCAGTCGGGATCAAGGCGTCTGAGGCGCCTCAGGCCTCAAGCACCTCGAAGCCCGTGCTCGAGCTTGAGCTTGTATTCTTTCACCGCGTCGCTGGCGACCTCGAGGAACTCGAGAAAGCTCGCGTCGGCTTCGAACAGGTCTGGCGCCGCGCGTTCGAGGATGGTCCGTAGGCGGTCGCCCACACCCACCATTTGCTCTCCAAAGTCCTTGAGCGGCATCGCGGTCTCCGGTAGCAGAAACTCGTCGGGCTCGAACTGGTCGCCGGCGAAGAAGGCCACCATGACGTCATCGGGGCCGCCCACGAGGTTGAGCCCATGCTCCGATTCGGACAGCAAGACACTCTCCTGCTCCCCATCGAGAACATAGGGCACCGCCTTCAATAGGTGCGTCACCAATGACACGACCGGATCCGGCTTGTTCGCGAAACTCGGTCGGCCATCCTGTTTGATCACGAGCGCCCCGTAGGGCCCCTGATTGTCGATCCGGTCTTTGAGACTCTCGATGTCTTGAACCACCGCGCGGCTCTCGACCGCTTCGGCGCCCTCGTCGGGGTCACCGAGATAGAGGACGAAATCAAACTCGAGGCCAGCCATGACCCCCTCGCTCCGCAATTCGCATGTCGGTCACTGCTAGCACGGCCGGCCTAATCGAGAAAGGCCTGCAACCGCCGCGCGACCCGACCCGTGTGATACCGAGCATGTCCTACCGACGCCGGGCGGCGCAGCACCACCAACAGGTAAAGGTCTTCGGGCAACGGCTCGACGATCAGGTCGACCTCGGCGTACCGGGCCACATACCCGTCAAGCACACCTGCGGCGTACCCGTCGTTCGCCACCTGAAGCTGGCGCAGCAGCGCGCACGGCTCGGCTCCTGCTAACCGAACCAGGAACTCGTTAACCGGCATGTTGAGCCCGATGCGGGTCGGAACGTGCTCTTTAGCTCGGTCTCTCGCTTCGGGGGGAACGTCCGCCGCGCCGAGAACAGAGACGATGGTTTCTCCGTGCTGGTCGCACAGAACGGCGCCGATGGCCCGCGGAATTCGGTCGCAGACGACCTGAACCATGTCTTGAAGGTCGATGGTTCAATCCCTCCAGGTCATTCCAGCCTTGTTCGCTGCCGAGTGCAGGGTATCCTGCGACATCAGCAGCTCATCGCCCGGGTCGAGCAGAACGACCTCATCGAACCGGGCCCCCGTCCCCGCGACGGCTTCGAGCCACCGCTCCAAGAACACGGGCGCGGGCGAGTCGGAGATCACGGGTGACGGAGGGGCCACCGCGACCGCTCGTGCCCCCGCCTCGAACAGCGAGCCGACCTGCTTGCGCAGGAGCAGCGACATCTCCGCGGGCGACCGAGGCGGACCCAACCCCATCAGGAAGATGCGGTCGGCCCCGAGACGGCCCAAGGGAGACATCAGCAGGGCTTCTTGCGCTTTGCCGGTGAACCGTCCGCTCTTGAGCAACCGCGCCAGCCGCCCGGACAGCCGCCAGTCGACATATCCAGCCACGGAACGCGGCTGAGTGACGACCTCGAACATCGGCAGGGCGATCGAGTCGACGCGAAGTGCGTTGAGGCCGGCCAGATCCGCCGGTGCGATGCAAACGGTTCCCATATGCGCTCCTTTGATCAGCGACCGACCCGGTCGAGGATTCCATTTACGAATGCCTTCGACTCGGCCGAACCGAAACGCTTGGCGAGCTCCACCGCCTCATTGATAGCCACCTTGCGCGGCACTTCATCCTTCAGAGCGGTGAGCTCGAAAGCTCCCAAGCGAAGCAGGTTGCGGTCGACCAACGCCATGCGGGCAAGCCGCCACCGGTTCGAGATTCCCTGGATGGCTGAATCGAGCGAGGATTTTTCGCGAGCCACCCCATGCACCAATCGTTCGGCGTACCGTTTCACTTCGTCGTCGCGCTGGTCGATCGCGGTGCGGTCCCACTCCTTCTCGGAAACGTATCCCGGTCGCGGGTCGAGCGGCTCGCCGTCGCCAAACGAACCATAGAACCGCTCGATCACGGTATCGGGCCACCCGCCCGCGACATCGAGGGCGTAGAGCATCATCAAGGCGCGCTCCCGCGCCCGGCGTCGCGATCCCATCGTCAACCCATGCTGCGGCGGAGGCTCACCATCTCGAGCGCGGCCATCGCCGCTTCCCAACCCTTGTTGCCCATCTTGGTGCCCGCCCGTTCCACCGCTTGCTCGATCGTATCGGTCGTCAACACGCCGAGCGCGACCGGCATGCGATGATTCATCTGCACGGCGAACGAGCCCTTGGTGACTTCCCCCGCGACGTAGTCGAAATGGGGCGTACCACCTCGAATCACGCAGCCGATGGCCAACAGCGCGTCGTACTTTCTCCCGCTCGACCCCGACGCCATCCACTCGAGCGCCAAAGGAAGCTCCCAGCTCCCCGGGGCCCGGGCGACATCGATCTCGTCTTTTGCAACTCCGTGCCGAACCAGGCAGTCGACCGCCCCCTCGAGCAGGCGCTCCGTTATCATGCTGTTGAACCTCGACACGACAACGCCGAAGCGCATGCCGCCGCCGTTCAGCTGTCCTTCGAAATGTTGACCTTCAAAACTCGTCATAGTCCCCTCGCGTCGTTCGCCTTACTCCGGCCGCTCGGGCAGAGCGAGCGGAACGCGCTCCGCCAGCTCGAGACCGAAGCCCTCGAGCCCGACGATCCGAAAGTCGCTATTGGTGAGCAGGCGAAACCTTGCCACGCCCATGAGCTTTAGAATCTGGGCCCCGGTACCAAACTCCCGAAGATCCATGCGCGTACCGATGCGGTCCGGATTGCCCGAACCAATTCGGTCGAGTTTCTCGGCCATCGTGATATTGGGCGCGGGATGGTGCAGATAGATGAACACCCCCCGGCCCTCGCGACGCATCTGCGCCAACGACGCCCGCATCTCGGCCCCGCCCCCCGACAGTGCGATGCCCAGCAAGTCGGCCGGCAGGTTGATCGACTGAACCCGCACCAGAGGCGGCGAGTCGCCGTTGATCGTGCCCAGGCTGAGCACGAGGTGCTCGAGGTCATCGACCTTGTTCCTGACCACCGTGACCCGGAGCGTTCCCCACTCGGGCGTCTCGAGCTCCCGCTCGGCCACCTTCTCGACCAGCGAATCATGGGTCAGGCGATAGCTGACGAGCTCGGCGATGGTCAGGATCCGGAGGCTGTGTTTGGCCGCGAAGTCCTCCAATTGCGGCCGGCGAGCCATCGTCCCATCGTCGTTCATGATCTCACAGATCACGCCCGCGGCGCGGAGACCGGCGAGCTCTGCGAGATCGACCGAGCCTTCGGTCTGCCCAGTGCGCACGAGAACGCCGCCGCGGCGCGCCCGGATCGGAAAAACATGCCCCGGGGTGACCAAGTCGCCGGGCTTTGCACCGTCGTCGACCGCGGCCTGAATGGTCGTCGCTCGATCGTGGGCGCTGATCCCCGTCGTCACGCCTTTCGCAGCCTCGATCGAAACGGTGAAGCCGGTTTTGAAGGGCGAAGAGTTGTTCTGCACCATCATCGGCAGGTCGAGCGAAGCGATCTTCTCTTCGGTCAGGGTCAAGCAGATGAGCCCCCGACCGTACTTCGCCATGAAGTTGACGGCCTCCGGCGTGACCTTCTCAGCCGCCATACATAGGTCACCCTCGTTCTCTCGGTCTTCGTCGTCGACGAGGATGATCATTTTTCCTGCCGCGATGTCTTCCAGCGCAGCGGTTACGTTCTCGAACATCTTGGACCTCTGCCCGCCGATAGACCGGTGGGGCCGCTCGGGCAACCGGAGGTTCGGGGCTCGTCCTGGTTACCCTCGATCCCGGGCGCGGATTGTTTCGGTTCGGCGCCCTATGGTTCGGGCTCTATGGTTCGGGCTCCCCGGCGAGGGCGCGAGTCAGAACCCGTGTTTTTTGAGCACGGCCTCGGTCAGGCCCCCCCCGTTGGGAGCGAGCGCCTCGGGCGCAAACGACAGGAGGCCCTCGACGTACCGGGCGATCACGTCGGCCTCGATGTTGACGCGGTCGCCGGGCTTCAGGTCGGCCATGGTCGTCACCTTCCAGGTGTGAGGAATGATCGACAGGCCGAAAGTCTCCGGGTCGCGGGCAGTGACCGTAAGGCTGATACCATCCACGGCGACCGACCCTCGCGGGATGATCAGCTTCAGGACTTCGCGCGGAGCCTCGACGCAAAAATCCCACGCGTTCTCTCGCTTCACCAACGTTCGGATTCGCCCGACCACGTCGACGTGACCCATGACCAGGTGTCCACCCAGCCGGGTGCTAGGGGTCACCGAGCGCTCCAGATTGACCTTCGAACCGACCTGGAGCTGACCGGTGGTGGTCCGGCTCAGAGTCTCAGGGCCAGCGTCCACCGAAAAGACATCGCCGTGGATCTCGGTCGCAGTCAGGCAGACCCCGTTCGTGCAGATCGAATCACCGATCGTCAGGGTGCTCGGGTCGAAGGACGTACGAATATGAAGGCGGCGTCCGCCGCCCGCACCAGGGGCTACCCGGGCGACAGTACCGACGTCTTCTACGATTCCCGTAAACATCGCTGTCCACGCTGTAGCGTTGGCGGGCCACCATGGCTAGTCCTCGACAGCGCGATGCCGGACGGCATCGACCATCCAGTCTCGACCGATTCGGCGACCCGAAACCACCTCGAATCGAACCGCTTCCAACAACCGATTCGGCCCTTCGCCTTCGACCGCGGCCCGAGCCTGGCCGCCGAGCAACATGGGCGCCTGAAACCAAACCACTCGGTCTACGAGGCCCGCATCGAGAAATGCCCCGTGCACCTCGGCCCCTCCTTCGATCAGCACCGATGCGATGCCCTCACTCGCGAGCCACGACGCGGCGGCCACGACCGACACCCGACCCCGACCGTCGGCGGCGAGGCGAATCACCCGCACCCCCGATGCGGCCAGGGCCCGCTCCGCCTCGACCGAAGCGCTCGACGTCGTCAGCACGGCGGTGGGCACCGTCGGCGCGGTCTGGACCAAACGACATGACCGCGGAATCCGCAGCCGGCTATCGAGAACGAGCCGCACTGGGTCGCGCCAACCTCGGATCCGAACCGTGAGCAGGGGGTCGTCCGCGACCACCGTATTGACGCCGACGAGGATCGCGCCCATCTGCCCGCGCAGCCGGCGACCCGCCGCCCGCGCCACGGCTCCCGTGATCCACTGACTCTCACCGCCTCGAGTCGCCAGTCGACCGTCCAGACTGGTGCCCGCCTTTAGAACGACGAAGGCCCTTCGATGCCTGGCGAGATGAACGTAGGGCTGAAGCAACCGCCGCCCGCACGAACAAGGCGAGGCCTCGACCTTCAATCCCCGCGCTTCGGCCGCCAACCGGAACCGACCGCGCAGCTGCGGGTCGGGGTGGCCGGCCGCAACCCATACCTCATCGATGTCGGCGGCCGCGATCGAGTCGACGGCGCTCGGGGAGGGCTCCACCACGACCGCCAGGATGCCGCCGGGTGCATCGAAGATCTTCGATGACCCCCACCAATCCGCTCGCGACCCGACGGGGTCGGACGGCGACGGTGGGGCGAGCCAACATGTTCCGCCGGCCGGCGCCCACACGATCGCTCCGTCAGGATGTACACCGGGGTAAACTCGATGACGGGCGACCGCCAGCGCCCGCCGAATCAGCCCGTGCCCCATCGAACGACGTTGCGCTGAGGAAAGGGTCACCCGTTCGCCTGGGCGCGACGCCGGCGCTGCTGGATGAGCGCGTTCAGGTCATCCGCAAACTCCGACAGGTCGGCGAAGTTTCGAAACTTCGAGGCGTATCGGATGTATGCCACGTCGTCGATCTCCGCGAGCCGAAGAAGGACCTCTTCTCCGATCGTCGAGGATTCAACCTCTTTCTCGCCGGTCTCCTGGAGCTGCTTTTCGATGTCGTCGACGAGATCCTCGATGGTGCTCAGGGGGACGGTGCGTTTCTCACAGGCCATTCGAATGCCGTCGACGATCTTGTTGTGGTCGAACGGCTCGCGGCGACCGTCGCTCTTGACGACCATCGGCAGCACCTCTTCGATGCGCTCGTAGGTCGTAAAGCGCTTGCCACAGTCGTTACACTCGCGGCGCCTGCGGATCACCTGCGCATCCCGAGACAAGCGCGAGTCGATAACTTTATTTTCCCCGTTGCCGCAGAATGGGCACTTCACGTTGGGCCCCCGTACGACCAGTCAAACCCATTGTACCGTCTCGAGCAAGCTATGTGGCGAACGTGGTGCCGCGCCTGACGTCGCCCCTAGCGCGGCCAATCGGGGTAAAGAGGGAAGTTGGCGGTCAGTGCGTGAACGTCCGCGGTCACAGCCTCGAGTTGGGCCGTATCATCGGCGTTCAGCAGCGCGCGGTCGATCAGCGACACGACGGCCTTCATCTCGTCTTCCTTCATTCCACGGGTCGTCAGCGCGGGCGTACCGATCCTGATGCCAGAGGTCACGAAAGGTGACTCGGTGTCGGCAGGAATCATATTCTTATTCACGGTGATATCGACGCGCTCGAGAGTGGCTTCCGCCTTCTTGCCCGTCATGTGGCGGGACGCCTTCACGTCGAGGAGCACCAGGTGGTTATCGGTGCCACCGGAGATCAGCCGATATCCTCTCTCCAAGAACGCTTCCGCCATAGCCTGAGCGTTCTTCACGACCTGCGCGGAATATGCCTTTAACTCGGGGGCCAGCGCTTCCTTGAAGGCCACCGCCTTGCCGGCGATGACGTGCATCAGCGGTCCACCTTGCATGCCCGGAAACACCCGGCCATTGATGGTCTTGGCGTATTCCTGTTTCATCAGGATCAGACCCCCGCGAGGCCCGCGCAGCGTCTTGTGGGTGGTGGTCGTGACGAAGTCGGCGTGAGGGACGGGGCTCGGGTGTTCCCCCGCCGCGACCAGGCCCGCAATGTGGGCCATGTCGACCAAGAATTTCGCGCCGACGCTCCGGGCCATCTCGCCCAGCTTTTCGAAGTCGATGATGCGCGGATACGCCGAAGCGCCCGCTACCAACAGCTTCGGACGGTGTTCGGTGAGCAGCTTGTGGACCCGGTCGTAGTCGAGTCGATGGGTCTCCGGATGAACACCATACTCGAGGGGCTGATAGAGCCGTCCAGAGAAGTTGACGGGCGAGCCGTGGGTCAAGTGCCCCCCTTCAGCTAGGCTCATCGCCACGAATCGGTCGCCGGGCTCGAGATAGCCAAAATACACCGCCATGTTGGCTGACGCCCCGGAGTGCGGTTGAACGTTGGCGGCCTCGGCCCCGAAGAGCGCCTTGGCGCGGTCGATGGCCAGCGTTTCGGCCACATCGACGTGCTGGCAGCCCCCGTAGTACCGCTTGCCGGGCAGGCCCTCTGCATATTTGTTGGTCAACGGCGTGCCCACCGTCTCGAGGACCGCTTGGCTCGTGAAGTTTTCGCTGGCGATCAGCTCGAGGCCCTCGGCCTGACGACGGGTTTCCGCGGTCAGAGTCGCATATATTTCGGGGTCAGCAACGCGAACGGCATCCAACATGGTCTCTTGTCTGTGCCTCCTGCCGATCAACGAATCAAGGCACGAATCGAGGGCACCTTAGCGCCGACCCCGTCCCCGCGCCCGACTGATACTGAAAACGATCAGCCCGTCGGGGACTGCCCCGCTCACGATCAAGGTCAACCGCGCGGGGGCGATGCCTCGCTGCTGCACCGCCGCCAACAGGGCCACTCCGCGCTCGCTCGCTTCCCGCCATCCTGGGGCCGCCCCCGCGGATGAGGGCCCGTCGGTTCGGCCAACCTCGATCGACATCGATACGCGCGGCCGCGGCGCCAACACCTCGGCGAGCCGATCGAAGGAATCGAGCACCTCCGGGCGCAATCGGGTCGCCCCTGCATCGAATAGGTCGGCGACCGGCACTCGCCATCGAAGGTCGCGGGCTTGGCGCTCGACCACCTCTCCGACCGAGCCGACCGACGACCGGACCCGCGCCGCGAGGTCCCACGGGCTCTTCGAGTCGCCCGGACGCTCCTTTGGCGCTCTCCGCCCGGGTCCCGGCACCCGCGCCGCCGCTCGCTCGAGTCGTTGCACCCGCCGCTGGAGACTCAGCTGGGCGGCCTCCGCTGCCGCCTCGACCCGCTCGACCTCCGCGGCGCAAGCCAACCGCGCGCGTTCAGCCTCGAAAAGACGACGCTCGTAATCTTTGCGTTGCTCGGCCACGGTTTGTCGGTGCGCGGCCAACGGCACCGATGCGCCGCATCCGGTCAAGACCAACCATGCCCCCGCTGATCGCCAAACTGCTCCCCGCACCTCACCATCCCTCGCTCGGCTCTTCGCCCCTGCCCGACCGTCGTCGCTGGGTCGCAGCGGGACTTACGTGTGGGTGATCCGTGACTAACCTCCGCGCGGTCGGGCCGCTGCGCCCAACGCGGCTCGGATCTGTTCGAGGGCGCGACTCGATACTTGCGCCTTTCCTGGCTCGGGCGCCCAGCGCCGACTGCGACCCGCGCTATCGACCACGATGAACGTTCCCGGGGTTTGAAGGCCGGCCAGTGCACTGACCGCCCCGTGCGGGTCGACGGCGATGGTCAAGGGGTGCTCAGCCGACGCCAACCGGGTGCGCGCCGCATCGGCCCGCTCCCGTTCGGTCAGCACGACGGCCACCACCAGCGCGCCTTCCTTCCGCGCGCCGGCGCTCCAGGCCGCCACTTCGGCACAGAGTCCGTCGCTGACGCAATCGGCCGGTCCCACCGAAAACAGCAGGACCGCGGTCGGAGAGGGCAAACCGGGCACGTCGCGCCGGTGCTCGGGTCCGATCACATCCTCGAGGTGCAGGATGCGGTGGCCACCCACCGATTCCGGGTTGATGATGTCGAAGGTCACCCATAAGGGCAGCGCCCCGTCGCCGGGGTTGGCCGCGAGCAGCCCGAAGAGCACCCCTGCCAGCATCAAAACGTGATCTCAATGGCGGCGGAGACGCCATCTTGCGTAGGCGCAACCCCTACTCGGGTGGACATGGCGGCTCCATCGGCTTCGGGCGAATCGGTCTCCAGGAAGTAAGCGACCACCGCGCTGACCGCGAGGGCGCCCGCCACCGCCCACGTGACATTCGACAGCAACGCCCGCGAGCGCCCGTCCGCGCAGGTGTCGGCGTTCCGGTCATCACCGTCGCAGTCGAGCCCCGCCGACTCGGCATCGGACTCCAGCGATAACACCTGGACCCCGAACACGGTCGCGGTCCCCGCCGCCGCGAGCGCGCTCGCCCCCAGGATCCAGGTCCACAACGGGCCTGAATCGTCATCGATGGCGTCCGCCCCGGCGATCGGCCCGGCCTCGGCGACCGGACTCGACCCGCGGTCGGGCGGGACTGCACCAGGGGCATCGGCAAACGCTCCTTCCTCGTCCTCGCCGAAGCGGGGGCGGGGAACAAAACGGATCGGAACCTTGGTGTTCCGGCCGGGCCGCACCATCCCAATCCAGACGAAGGGCTCGAATCCATCCTGCCGAACCTCGATGCGATGCCGGCCTGGATTCATCTGCTCGAGCGCTGAAAGCAGGACGATCCGATCGTCGAGCAGGACCGTCGCGCCTTCGAGCGATCCGACCTGGAGGTCGTTGGTCAGCTCCACTCGGCCCGTCAGCGGCGCCGGCCGGAGCCCGAGGGCCGTCGCGACGTGCCAGGCGATCTCTTCTCTCGAGGAACCACTGACGTCGCGCAGGCCGGCTTTATAGGTCGTGAGGGCCTCGGTTCGGCTGTCGACCTGACGAACCAACAGACGAGCCCGCTCGGCGGAGCCGACGATGCTGACCTGGACGACCGACGCAGCCTGGGCGGTGCGGCCAATCAGGGCGAAGCAACGGGGCCCGTCGTCTCCGCATCCGGCCACCAGCTGGAGCGACGCCAGGTCGACCGCCGGCTTGGGCAGAAAGCGGCGCGGACGAGCCGCGCGGAGCTTCTTGCGCAAGTGACGGTCGAGGTCCGCGGCCGTCGACCCCGATAGAAAGTCGCTGCTGAGCTGCAGAACCAAGACCCGCCCCGAGGATTGAGCGTGCGCCGCCCCAACGGGCGCCAAAGCCCATGCACCGCTCATCAACAGGATGAAGATCGACCCGCAGGCCCGCATGGGTGAAGGCCATCACGGGCTGTTCAGAGGGTCAATCCACCCGCACCACCCATTCGGGTTCGAGCACTCCCAGGAGGTCGGCCAGCGCGGTCTCCACCTGTTCGGCATCCCGGGATTCCAGCGTGAGCTTGGTGCGATATTCGGGGGTATCGAACCGCGGATACGACCCGAACGCCACCGCGCCATGTTTTGCGTCGAGAACGGCCAGGCGCTCGGCGATGCGTTCTTCACCGACGTTGAGCAAGACCTGCCGGACGACGAAAGGCGTATCGGCCAGGTGAGGCTTCAGCCATTCGAACTTCTTCTGCAGGTATGCCGGGACTCCCGGAAAGACGTACACATTTTCGACGCGAACCAGCGGCACCCGCAGCTCTTGCAACCCGAGCAGGGCGGCCCCGCGGGGCAGGCGCCCCATCCGTCGAACGGCATCGTTGATATCGTCGCCGAAGTGCCGCTCGAGCATCGGCATCAAGACGGGATGAGGCTCGAGCGGTCGATCGAGGGCTTGCGCCACCGCCGTCAGCGTCACGTCGTCGTGGGTGCTGCCGACACCACCCGACGTAAAGACATGAGTGTATGACTCGGACATGAGCTTCACGTCCTTCGCGATCGTGTTGATCTCATCCGGGATGACGACTACCCGCATCAGCTGAACGCCGAGCGCGCGCAGCTCGTGGATCAGATAGCGGGCGTTCGCTTCTTCCACCTGGCCCGAAAGGACCTCGTTCCCTATGACGACGATGCCCGCGGTGCTCATGCCCGATTCACTACCGAGTAGTCATCGCGCGCCCTCATACGCAAGTCATCCCGGGGCGGCTTCACGAGATCGCGGGTGACGAGGCTCGGATTCGAAGGTTTTGTCAGCGGTTCCACTGCTTTGGGGCGTCTGACTCGCCCGCCGGGGGCGATCGCGGCCCCGGTCGGCGACCGTCGAGACCCGGCAGTCGATAATCGAGGAGCGACATCCGCTGCTGGAGGAATCGTCCTCTGCCTTTGACCTCGCCCTCGAACAGCACTTCACCCAGGCCCACGTCGCGGATCCAGGTGTACCGCGCGTGCTGAATCTCCTGCGCACTGCGGCGTTCGAAGGTCGTCACTACCACGCAGTCTGCAAAGGACCCGAACGCCACCTCGCAGGGCTGCCCGACCGACTCCACCGTAAAGTACTGAACCGCGGCCGTACTGACGATCGCTTTCCAGCGGTGACCGGCCACAATGGGGTTCTGAAGCAAATAGCGGCGCCGGTCGCGCAGACCCCCGGCCGTGTGGCGATACTCACCGCCGGCGCTGTCGCGAAAGAACCCGTCGACCTTGTCGACGACCCGAATCACCATCTGCCCTCTCCGTGCTTGACGGCCCGCGGACATTTCGTACGTCCACTGGGCGCCCACCCCGTAGGGGGCGTACTCACGGGCGCTGGGGCCATCCTCGGCGTCGCGGCCCGGACCGTTGATCGCGTCGACCGCGTCGATCCCATAAGACCCGCCCGACGCGCACCCCAAAGCGCACGCGAAGGCGACGGCGAACGTCGCAACCCGTTGATCGAATGGTGCCCGCACGAGTCCGAAAAACCATCGACGGCCCTCGATGACAAGGGCACGGGGTCGCTTACGGCGCGGCTTCGGGGTCGGCGGAGGAGGATGAGGCTCGGGTCTCGAGCTCCCTCAGGGCCTGTTCAGCCGTTTGCCGAACCACCGGATCCGGGTGTCCGCTCTGGACGGTGAACAGGTAGCCCTCGGCCTGTCGGCCCCCGAGCCGGGCGAGGGCGAACAACAGCGGCACCAAGTATCGGCGGTCTTGGCGGCGGGCGGTCGCGATAATGGCATCGGTCGCTTCGGTGGCCTGGAGCTGCGCGAGCGCCCCGACGGCGGCCACGGTGACGGCCCCGGCTTCCTCTTCATCCTTCAGGCGCTCGATGAGGGCCGGCACGGCGACCTCGAGCTTTCGCTGACCGGCCGTTTGCGCCGCGACCAGCCGAACCGATTCATCGGGATCATCGATGGCCGCCACCACGACCTGTGGCCGGCCGGTCTGGATGCCACGAAACCGCATCAGCCGCTGACCGGTCTTTTCGATACCCTCGATGACCAGGTCGGTGAGCGGACGGTTCTCGGGCTCTTCTTTCAGCACCAATCGATCGGCGGAGTACGTCTGCATCTCGCCTTCGACCTCACCGAGGGCGCGCAGCACCAAGGAAACCACCACCGACCGCGCTCGGAAGCCTGAGCGGCCTGATTGCGGTCGGTCCGTCAGTTGGTCGACCCGCACCGTGAGCTGCCATCCGGGCTCGTCGGGCTTCGCTGTACGAAATGAAAAGTGGGGCCATCCATCGATCATGCGACGGACGGCCGGCTTGAGTGGATCCTCGGGGACGCGAACATCCTCGGGTTGTCGCTGAACGAACTGGACGTCGATGATCGGACGGTCGGTGCGACCCCAGCAGCCGGCGGCCCCCACCAGCATCAACAGGGCCATGAGGCGCGAAGAAAGACCCATCAGGGTCGACCTATCAAATCCCGAGGTAGAGGCGAGTGCCAAAATTTTGAGCGAGCCCAGCGTCGACGATCTTTTGACGCTGGGAGTCGATGTCGTACTCGACCCGAACGTACTCGAAGTGACGGGTTTCGGTATCATACACCCCGGCACAAGCTCGAGGGTCATAGTCGCGGGGCTGCCCCACCGAGCCGACGGTGATGACGTACCGCATCTCGGGCTTCAGGGTAAACTTGGGCGCGACGACATCGAGCGCGTCGTCTTTGGTCAAAGCGAAGACCTTGGTCAGGTGGGAGTGCCCGATGAAGGTGACTTCGGCCAGGTCGGGTTTTTGGTCGATCAGGTCGCGAGCCTGCTCGAGCGCGAAGATGTAATCATATTCTTCCGGCTCGTAGGGCGATCCGTGGCAGAGCTCGACTTCGCCTAGGCGATGCGTGTACGGCAGGCCCTTCAACCACTCGAGATTGTCGTCGGACACCTGCTCTCGACACCAATCGAGCGCCTCTCGAGCCGCATCGTAATAGTACGAGTAATCCATTCGACCGGCCACCGCCGCGTCGTGATTGCCGAGCAGAGTGACTTCACACAGCTCGCGGATCTTGCTGCAGCACGTATCGGGATCGGCGCCGTAACCGACGATATCGCCGAGGCAATAGTACTTGTCGATGCCGCCGATCTCATCGAGCCGCTTCAACATGGCTTCCAACGACTCGATGTTGCCGTGGATGTCCGAGAGGATGGCGTAGCGCATCGTAGGCCAGGAGAACGTAGTCATCGCGGGCGCCGGACGCAACGACGACGAACCTTATCCCGCCATCCGGCGGTTGGTTTCTGGATCAACCCTGCCTCTCTCGCATCAGAACCCATAGGTGGCCGAGGGCGACCTCCGCCAGCCGATCGCTGAACGACCGCCGTTGTTCAGGGGTCATCCGCATCGCGAGCTGCCGGACGACATCGGCCCGCTCCCCGGCCGGCGCCCGACCATAGGAAGCCAGGGCTTTCTTGACGACCTCATCGACACGAAGGGTTCTCGACCGACCGAGCAGGCTCATTCATCGACCCCCGGGGCATCGGCGGTGGCCTGAGTTGAAGATGGGGCGTCGGAGGGTGCGGCTCGGTCAGGACGGGCCGCAGGCGTCCGGGTGAGACGGCGAGCGCCTCGACCCGGCTCCCATCCGTCGGCTCGACGAATCGCCTCCGCCACGACCGGATGCCTCACTCGTGGAGGTTCGGGATCCAGCAACGCCCGGGCGGTCTCGACGAGCGCTGGCCCGTCGACCTCGGCCAGATTCGGCATGCCCAACCGCCGAGCCATCGAGGCGCCGATCACCGCTGCCGTCACCCCGGCCCGGTTCGCCCCCGCCGCTTCGAGCACTACCAACCACCGGTCGACCGACAACCCCAGGGCCGAAGCGAGCGCCCGTTGGTCACGTGCCCACTGCTCGAGGGTCTCACTCATCGCCCGCTACGATAGGCGGCCTGGTCGGTACGCGCTACACGCCGGCCCGACTTCGGGCGAGGTCGTCAACTTGAATTTCGGCCGGCCGGGTCAATCGACCCGTATCCGGTCGGCGCCCGACCGATCGGCGTTCTGCCGCTCCAGTTCCGTCAGCGCCTGGTCGATCAACGCGACCCGCAGGCGGAGGTCGTCGACCTGCCGCTGCAACCGCCGAACGTCCTGTCGGGTCGGAAGAGCAGCAAAGTGCAGAACACCGTCCTGTACGTCCTCGACCCAGGCCCGAGCCTTCTGCACGCCCACGACCGCGTTCATCACGCGGTCGCTGCGGGTGGCGGCCAGTACCCGGACCGTTTCCCGCCACAGTCGTGCCCGTAACCCGAACATGTACTCTTCGAGCATGCGCCAATCGGCGCGTGATAGCGAGGGTGGCGAGCACCGATGGCGCTTGCTAGTCTCCCGCTCCGGGATGGCGGGCCGCCGAAAAGACGACCCCAGCGACGACCCCAACCGAGCGGGGTGGTCCGACGTATTGGGTAAGGTCGATGTCGAACGACCAGAATTCGAAGACCTGACCGCCGAATCGGCCGCCACGCAGGTCACCTTCGTATTGCCCACCATCGCACGATCTTCGAGCCCCCCGGCGCCCGTCCTCGAATCGAAACCACCGGATGCGTCCGCGTCCGGATCGGACGACCCGGTGCTCGCCGCGCTCGCCGAGTTGGATGGCCCCGAAGCGCTTGAACGGCGGTCCTCGGAGCCCGACCCGCACAATGACCGGCAAAATGACCGGCGACCTCGCCGAGCCCCGGCCGCTCGACCCCGCCGGCGCCCGGCCGCCGAACCCACCACGTCGCCGGGTGTCGACGTTGAACCGCCACCCCGAGCCTCTCGGAGCCAACGTGACCTCGGACGCCTCGTCCTGCCGAGACCGGAAGAAGGCACACCCCGAGCGCCAGCGTCGGATGCGACCCCCGTCGTCGCTTCGCGACCCACGAACCCATCGATGCCCGGTGCCATACCTAGAGCGCCGGAGGCTGAGGCCCTCCCGGCGCACCCGATGACCAAGAACTCTGCGCCCATCGGCCCCGACGGCGGGTTTTCGAGCGCAGGTTTGGTCGAGCGGCTCGGAGGGCCGCAGCCCGCCTCGCCGGTCGTCGAAGGCGCCCGGGCTTACCGCGAGCTGTACATGACGATCGTCGCCGTGCTGATCGTCATGGTGGCCGCGATCGCCTACCAGTTCACTCGGGCTAACGGGTCTCGACCCGACAAGGCCGAGGCGCCCGCCGCGGCTCCTCCGCCACCGCCAGTCCCGGCTCGAGCCGGCACCGCCCCGTTGAACAGAACCGTTCCCGGTCCCTCGATGACCTCTAGCGATCCCGCCGGCTCGTCTTCGGCGGGGTCGACCGAAGGGCGCCGTCGGTCGACGACCTCGACCCCGATGTTGACCATCGTGAGCACCCCGAGCGGCGCCATGGTCAACATCGACGGCTTGGTCTACGGAGAAACGCCCCTCATCAAGCCTGGCCCCCGAGACAAGGCGGCCCTTTCGATCACCCTGAATCTCGAAGGCTACCGAAAGTATTCGAGGATTGTCACTCGCAACGAAGCCGGACACTTCAGCCTGAACGTGAGACTCGAGCCGCTGTAGGTCGCCGAGCCGGGCGGCGCCAGCTCGGTGTTCTCTGGTTCTTCGGTCAGGCGGACAACCGCTCTCGACGCCATTGCCCTCCCTCCTGCACGCAGCGGATCCGATCGTGGAGGCGATTGGGTCGACCTTGCCAGAACTCGATCGCCGATGGCGCCAAGCCGTAGCCTCCCCAGTGAGGCGGCCGTGGGATTTCGGCCCCCTGTGGGTACAGCGCTTCGTACCGCGCCACGGCCTCTTCGAGAACGGACCGCGACGCCAGCACCTCGCTCTGGGCCGACGCCCAGGCGCCGATCTGGCTGCCGCGGGGCCGCGACTGAAAGTACGCATCCGATTCCTCGGCCGTCAGCGGGTAAACGGGTCCCTTCACCCGGACCTGACGTTCGAGCGGTGCCCAATGAAACAGGAGCGCGGCCCGGGGACACGCTTCGAGCTGCCGGCCCTTGGCGGAACGGTAGTTCGTGAAGAAGCGGAAAAGCCCTTCCTCGACCCCCTTCAAGAGAACGATGCGGGCATCCGGCCAGCCGTCCTCGGTCACCGTCGAGAGGGTCATGGCGTTGGGCTCGAGCACGTCGGCGTCGACCGCCTCCCGGAACCACTTCTCGAAGTGTCGAAGCGGATCCTCATGAACTTCGTTCTCATCGAGGCCTGCGCGGATATATTCGCGCCGGAGGTCAGCGATGTTGGACATGGATGTCTGGTTAGGCTTACTCGCCCTCGCCGGCAATCTCTTCGGGCGTTGCGTCGCGTACGTCGGCCTCCCAGGTCTCCCCCTCTCGCAGCTGCCAGCCCGGAGGCACCGGTAGTTGACTCCACTTCAGGACCGCATCGGTGCGATTGCCCCGGCGGTTCACCGTGTACGTGTAGGTGATATCGAACCGGTTCGCTTCCGGGGGGACCACCGACAACCGAAGCGCCCCGACCGAAACGTACGATGGAAACTCGGCGATGAAGCGTTCGGGCTTGTGGATCACCACATACGGACGAGCGCTGGTGTCGGAGGTCGCGAAGACTTGGTCAACGTCTTCGACGACCCTCCGTCGACCCCTGCGAACCTTCTTGTGGACGGTCTTCCAGAACCGCATCCTGAGTTCGCCCCAGTTGACCTCCGCCGGATCATCAACCCCCCAAAGCATGAACCGAGCTTCGAGACGGGGCGTTCCGGTGCGGTCGAGGACCCGGCGGATCTCATAGATGTCGAGCCGAGTGTCCTTCGCGCCGGCTTTCGTGAGGACCGATTTCCACCTTCCCTTCTTCAGGGTCTCGTACGCTTCGGCCACGATGCGATAGCCTTCCAAGGCGGAGTCTCGGCGGTGCTCGTCGATCTTGCCGCGCGAGAATTGGTCGGCGACCTTTGCCTTGAACGCCT
Source organism: uncultured Myxococcales bacterium (assembly GCA_964519665.1). Taxonomy (GTDB): domain Bacteria; phylum Myxococcota; class Kuafuiibacteriia; order Kuafuiibacteriales; family Kuafuiibacteriaceae; genus JANQQN01. The sequence continues at coordinate 24,140 of CAZFIV010000030.1, read as the reverse complement.
CCAGATCGCGCAGATCGGGCCGCTCCTGATACACCACGCGGGCCAGCTGCCGGTCGTAATTCGCGAGCGCGGTGCGGAGCTGGCGACGATACTCGCCGTCGTCCTCCACCGAAATCGCTGGTCGCACCACCTCTACGAAACCCTCGCGGACGTCTTTCAGGGCAGCGGCGGTCCGAGCGGCGGATTGCTGGCTGGCGTACTGAGTGTACAGAAAGCCGCCCCCGACGAAGATCATGCCCACGATGATGGCGACGGCAACGACTCGGCCCATGTCCAGGGCCTAGTACGTTTGGTTGGGCCAAGCAATCAGCGGGCCCACAGGGGCTGAAACAGCGGAATCTTCCACCGGCTGAACGACAGCTCGGCCTGACTTCGGCGCAGTGCGGACGGTGCATAGCGCCAAGCGCGCATTCCCGATCCGAGCGCTCCCCGAACGTCGAGGTCTTCGCGGTCCCCGACATGAACGACCCGGCGACGATCGACCCCCATCGCCGCCGCGATCTCGTGAAAGGCGCGGGGGTGCGGCTTGAGAACGCCGAGCTGCTCGGCGCCGAGGGTCGCCGCCCACGGGAGGTCACTCAGCCCCAAGTAGCGAAGTTTCTCGATCGGGTCATAGTCGGACAGAACGCCGATTCTCAGGCCCTGAGCGGCCGCGGCTTCCAGCGCGGCCCGAACCCCTGGGAACGGCCGGGCGTCTTCGGCCAGAGCGGCCGGCAGGGCCGACCGCAGCTGCTGCAGCGCTTCAGCCGCGGCCTGTCGGGTCATGCCGAACGCGGGGGCGACCAGCTCGGCCTCTCGAGCGTCGAGGTGCTCGGGTCCCTCGAACGGCGACTCGTGCCGGAGCTTTTCGCGAGCCGCGACCAGCGCCACCAACAATCCCCGTTTGTGGCGGAGACGCCAGATCACGCGAAGGCGCTGCACTCGATAAAGAGTGTCGTCGAGGTCGACGGAGATGCCCAGCGCCGAATCAACCACGAAAAACCGCTGGTGGGCTCATCATCGACCGAGACCCTCGAGGCGCGCCCGAAGACTCGGTACCGCCCATGGCACGGGGTCCCCTGCCTCGCTTAGGAGAACCTGACGGTACAACGTCTCGTACCGCGCGATTCCGCGCTCCGGGTCGTTCGACAACCGCGCGCGAACCCCTTCCCTCCATCGATCGATGTCCGAGAAGTCCCGAAGGACGCGGGCGACCGTCTCGCCGAGGCCATTCGGTGAGTGCCGATCGTACCCGTACGCATCGACGGGCAGGTCGGGACCGTGGGCGATCAAGGTCGCAACCCCGTAACGCTCGGCGGCCAGACACCGGCCGCTCCAGGGGTCGGCCGACGGCTCGAACAGGGCATCGGCGCCGGCAAAGGCGAGACGGGTCAAACCGTCGGATAGCCCGTCGAGCGACAACCACTGAACAGGCCCCGGTAGCGGCGGGGTGATCGCGGGCGCGGGCTCATCGGGCATCAGGATGAGCAAGGCGTCGGGATTGACCTCCAGGCCCATGGCCGCTTGCAAACGGCGCTTGCAGGTCTGTTTGCCGTGCACGGACCGGGCCGAGAATCGACTCGGAAGGCCGAGGTCATGCTCGGGGTCGAGGATCGCGGCGTCGATCGAGCGCGGAATGCGAGCGACCGCCGCCCCCCGGGCGCGGACGACCCCGGTCAGCCCCTCTTCGGGATCGTTCGCTTCTGGCGAGCTCATGACCACGATGTCGGCGAACCGAAGGCCCGCTTTCGCAAAACTGACCTGTCCGAAGTACTCGATACCCTCCGGTTTCAGGAGCTCGTGAACCACGCCGAGCTCGGCCGCCCATCCGAGCGGCGCCGACCCGGACATCCGAAGGTCGTACCCCGTGTGCACCGTGCGAACGCTCTGAAAGTCGGCTTGACTCCGCAGGATCGCAGGCAGCCATCCCGTGTGCCAGTCATGGCCATGCGCGATGTCGGGCGTCCAGCCCATTCGGCGGACGGACGACATCGCGCCGGCGGAGAGCACCCAGAACCGGTCCGGATTGTCTCCATAGTCCTCGGGCGACCCATAGACCCCGGGCCGGTCGTACAAAGGTGGGCACTGAAGTCGGACCACCTGCAGGTAGGGATGCACGGGCGGTTCGATCCGAGCCGATACCCGACGCGGCCCCGCAGTGGTCGGCACCTCGCCCAGCAAGCCCAACGGGCGGCCCTCGGGTTGCCGCAAGCTCGCCGCGCCCGCCGGGGGCGCGGACGACGACGGATCCGCGGGGGCCGGCTCGAAGAGCGAAGGATCGGGCCCCGGCCCGTACTCGGGCAACACGGCGACGACTTGATGGCCCCGCCGCGCCAAGCCTCGAGCCAACGCCCCGACCGCGTCACCGAGGTCGCCGGTGCTGGCGTACGGAGCCAACTCACTGCTGACCATTAAGATCCGCAAAGTTCCGTCCTACCGAAGGGGCTCGTCCACCGAAGCACGAAGCGGCCCCTTCGTCGAGCACGCTGGTCACGAGCGACTCAGGACATCAACAGGTCCACCGCTTCCGTCACCCAAGCCGTGACCAATCGGGTCAGTCGCGCCTGCATCCCGAGGGCCTCGGCCTTGACCTCGTCGTGGGACAAAGGCGTCGCGGAGAGGCCCGCCGCGAGATTGGTGATGCACGACAAGCCCAAGATCGGCACGCTCATGTGGCGTAGCGCGATGACCTCGTACACCGTCGACATCCCCACCGCGTCAGCCCCGAGCGTTCGGAGCATTCGGATCTCGGCCGGCGTTTCGTACGAGGGCCCCAGGACCCCCGCGTAGACGCCTTCCCGCAGCACAAGGCCATGATCGGCGGCGACCCGATGGGCGAGCACCGCCAGGTCGGGGTCGAACGCCGATGTCATGTCGGGGAACCGGGGTCCCAACCCGTCGATGTTCGGTCCCACCAGCGGATTTCGCCCGGTCAGATTCAACTGATCCCGGATCACCATGATGTCGCGCGCCCGAAAGTCGGGATGGATGCCTCCGGAGGCGTTGGTCAGGACGACCGCCCCCACCCCCAGTCGCCCCAACACTCGAGCCGGAAAAGCGACTTGGGAGGCGCTGTACCCTTCGTACAAGTGAACCCGCCCCGACAGGACCGCGACCGGGATCGATCCGAGCCGCCCCAGGACCAAAGCGCCCGCGTGGCCGGTCACCGTCGAGGTCGGAAAGTGCGGAATCGTTGGGTACGGAATGCGGTGCTCGACCTCCAGCGCATCGACGAAGGGCCCGAGGCCCGACCCGAGAATCACGCCGACCGTAGGCACCGACCCGTCGACTGCGCGAATGAAGGCCACCGCTTCGTCGAGCGCCGCCGACATCCGCTCTGCGTCCAGGGCGCTTGCGGCGGCCGGTTCCAGCGTCTGCGCCGAGCCCCCGCCGGCCGTCCCTATATCGCCGCCGGTCATCCTAACCGCTCCAGAATCAATGGCCGCGGCTCGGCGGCGACATCACCGATGTTCACCGCGGCTACGAACGCCGCTTCGGCTTGCGCCCGTCGGTCCGGGTCATTGAAGGCGATCCGGGCGATCGGCTCGCCGACCGCCACTTCGACCCCCGGCCGCACCATGAGCTCGAAGCCCACCGAATGGTCGATCGGGTCGGTGCTCCGAGCGCGCCCGGCCCCGAGAATCATAGCCGCTCGCCCGAGCGCTTCGGTATCGAAGCCCTGTACGATCCCGGCCCGCGGGGCGCCGATGATCGCCTCGTCGCGGGCCACGGGCATCACATCGCGGCGGTCGAGGGCCCTCGCGTCGCCCCCCTGCGCCTCGATCACGGCTTGGAGTCGGTCGAGCCCGCGGCCATCGGCGATCGCCTGCCTCATCCGGCGCCGACCCTCGGCCGGGTCGGCCGCCATGCCCCCGACCATCAGCATCTCGGCGCCCAGCTCGACGGTGAGCTCGACCACATCGGACGGCCCGCCGCCCTTCAGCACTTCGATGGCCTCCCAGGTCTCGTTGGCGTTGCCGATGGCTCGGCCGAGGGGTTGGTCCATATCGGTGAGGAGGGCCCGCACTTTCTTCTTCATGCGCTGGCCAATGCCGATCATCGTGGTCGCCAGCGCTTCGGCCTGACTGCGGGTTTTCATGAATGCGCCGCTGCCTACTTTGACGTCGAGCACGAGCCCGTCGATGCCCTCGGCGAGCTTCTTGGACATGATGCTGGCGGCGATGAGCGGGATCGACTCGACGGTACCGGTCACGTCCCGCAGCGCGTAGAGTTGCTGGTCCGCGGGCACCAACCGTCGGGTCTGACCGCTGAGCGCCACTCCGTGGCTCGCCACCAGTCGAGCAAAGGTCCCGACGTCGAGATCGGTGCGAAACCCCGGGATCGCCGATAGCTTGTCGAGCGTACCCCCAGTGTGACCGAGACCTCGTCCCGAGATCATCGGGACGGGAACCCCACAGGAGGCCACCAACGGGGCAAGACACACCGAAATCTTGTCTCCGACCCCCCCCGTCGAGTGTTTGTCGACCTTACGCCCGGGCACGTCGGACAGGTCGATCACGTCTCCCGAGGCGATCATGGCCTCCACGAGGGCGGACAGCTCGCGGTCGTCAAGCCCTCGAAAGAAGACCGTCATCGCGAAGGCCGCCATCTGGTCGTCGCCCACCTCGCCGCGGACGTAGCCGTCGATGAGCCATCGAACCTGATCGGTCGTCAGGGCGCCGCCGTCCCGTTTGGTTCGAATGAGGTCGACCGCCCGCATCGTCTTGGAGAAACCAGGTCGGCAGGTCCACGGCAAGTAGCGCAAAGTCACGCCTTCGGCTTTTGCGGGCCGTCCCGACCGCGGCTATGCTCCAGCGCGATGCGCCGCGCGGCCTCCCTCGTCCTGTTCACCGCCATCCTGGCTCCGTCCGTCGCCCTCGGTCAGATCCGGACGCTCGATGAAGATCAAAAGCTCCGCTCCCGGCAGCCCCCGAACATCTCGACCGAGCTGATGGACCCTGCCGGCGGTACGCGTCTTCATCTGACGACCCGCGGGAGCTTCAGCGACGGCGAGGAACTCTTCACGGACCTGTCGTTCTGGACGTTCGACCTGCAGGCCTTCCTGCGAGTCCAAGACAACTGGTCGGTGGGCGCCAACCTGCCGTTCGCGCTCTATTCTCCTCCGGGCGGCACGAATCAGTTCGTCCTCGGCAATATTCGGGTGGGGACGGTGGCCGGCTTCGACGTCCGTCTTCAACCTCAGAACCGCGATGTTCGGTCGGCCCGCTTTCGCCTCGGGGCCGGCGTCGACATGTACCTGCCCACCACCAGCACCCCGGAAGATGAAAGCGCCTTTCTGGGCGCCATCGCGGTCGCCGGCGGCCGGTTCCTGCACAATTTCGAGCCCGAGCTGTTCATCGAAGACGCGATGTTCTTCCGGATCCGGGCCCACGCCGAGCTGTCGTTCGACGTCGTCATCGTAGAGGGCGAGCTCGGCTTTTCCCCCGGCTTCACGACCACCTCGGATAGCGAAGCGCTCTTGTTGGTCTCTTGGGCGGCCCGCGTGTCGGCCAAGCCAACGTATCTGCTCGACCCGTACCTCGAGGTCGCCAGCAGCTTTCATGTGGTCGGAAAAGACGCCGCGGCGGGCCGCGACTACGAAACGAACGTATGGATCACGCCCGGCGTGCGCTTTCATTTCGGCCAGGTCGACCCGGCGTTCTTCGTGTCGGTCAACGTCGAGGAGACCGCCCTGCTCTTCGGCATCGACCTGGCGGGCGCGGCCCGGGAGTACATTCGCGTGCGCCAGGACGACGACTTCCTGGACTCTTTCGACTGACCCCTGACGGCCGCACGCGGGCGGTCACTCGCCGGGGGTCGACTCGGCGGTCGCTCCGGTCACGATGGCCACCGACGCGGAGGTGCCGAGACGGTCAGCTCCCGCTCCGATCATTCGGAGGGCCGTCGCGCGGTCGCGAATCCCCCCCGAGGCCTTCACCCCGAGCTCCGAGCCGGCCACGGCGCGCAACAGCGAGACATCTTCCTCCGTCGCTCCGCCGCCGCCGAATCCCGTGCTGGTCTTCACGAAAGCGGCCCCCGCCGCCTTGGCCAATGCGCACCCGACCAACTTCTGGTCGCGGTCGAGCTTGCTGGTCTCCAAAATGACCTTAACCGGCGCCGTATCTGCCGCCAGGACGACCGCTCGCAGGTCGTCGAGCACCGTCCGGTATTGGCCCGACCGCAGGGCCCCAATATTGACGACCACATCGAGCTCGTCGGCGCCTTCGTCGAGCAACGCCCTGGCCTCGTACGCCTTGACGGGACCGAGGGTGGCTCCAAGCGGAAAACCGACCACCGCGACGACCCGCACCGGGCTGCCTTCGAGCTGCTGCCGAACCCACCGAACGTTAGCCCCATTTACGCAGACCGCCCCGAAACCGTGCTCGACCGCCTCGTCACACAGCCGCTCCAGGTCTCCTTCGCTCGCTTCGGGCTTCAGGAGCGTGTGATCGATCATCGCCGCCAGCGGCGGAGCAGATTCGTCGGCCATGCTGCATTCAGAGCATGGTCGGGCGGTGGGGCCAAGGACGGCCCACCGACGAGTCGAGGCCCAACCCCACCCCTCGCCAGATCGTGACCAAGGCGTCCGAAATCGCGAACGGCACCAGCTTGTGGCCGCGGGGGGAATGCGCGCCCACCGCGGACAGCGCGATGGCCGGGTCGACGACCGCGATCAACCCCGCTCGATCCACAACCTGCTGCTCGATGGTGGCCGGCCCGTCGGTCGAAGCGAGCCCGGCGCCGAGCCGAGGTTCGACGAGCGCGGCCAAGGCGCGTCCCACCTCGAACCGCCATCGACGCCGCCACCGCGGCACGCCCCGGCCGACCACCACGACCGGGCCGGGCGCGATCCGAACCCCCGGACCATCGTCCTCACCCCATTGCGGCTCGGGCGCACGAAACAGGGCCTGGATCGTGCTGACGATCTCTCCGAGGCTCTGATCGGGCGTCCATGAGCGAACCACCGGCGACGGGCCCTTGCTTCGTGGGCCCTCATCCCGCTCCGGACGTGACGAAACGTGACTTCGGGGTCCATCGCCGACCAACCCGAGCCACAACCCGACCCATTGCTTGGGCAAGGCGGCCTGCGGCTGTACGGCCAGATGGCATCGCAGGCTCTCGTAGGTTAGCCGGTCCGGCGCAACGTCGCGCCCTCGAGCGACCAACAGCGCCGAGGCCACGAACGCCCGCATCCACTCGCCGCGGGCCGCCCATCGGGCACGCAGGCTCGAGAGCCCTTCGTCGACCCACTCCGGTTGGTCGAACCTCGAGCCCAGCGACACCAGCCCGGTGGCCGCATCCACGTTGGCGACATCGAGCCGCATGGCGCGCACGAAATCCCGCCGGGCCGCGTCGGCGTCCCCGAGACGACCGAGGGCGGTCGCGAGCTCGGTCAACCACACTGCACGTCGGTCGTCGTTCATCGGTTGGGCGGCCATCAGGTCGGCCAGATGGTCGACCGTCCGCCGGTTGCCGTCTTCGGCGTGCAGTCGCACGAGCTGCCCCGCCGCCTGGACATCGGACGGGTCTTGGTCCAGCGCCCGGCTGAAGGTGGTCCGCGCCGAGACGAGATCGCGAGCCGCGAGCTGGGCCTCAGCGACCCGCCTCGCCGAAGCGACGTTGGACAGCGCCTCCGCCGCCTCCCGCTTGGCGCCTAACCTTTGCGCGACCCGAGCTCGGCCCGCCTGGGCCCGGTGCCGCTCGCTCGGCAAGGGCGCGCGCTGCTCGGCCCGACCGTAGGCGAGCCGGGCGAGCTCATCTTGCCCGAGAACCTCCGCCAGCTCGGCGATCTCCCGCCACAAGGCGTAGGTGGTGGCCGGGCTCAGCTGCGCCCGCTTGAGCATCCGGACCGCGGCGGGAACGTCACCGCTTTGACAGGCAGCGCGGATGGCCGCCGCCGACGGCGTGTCGGACCCCGTGGGAACCACCGGCAGGTCCTGCGACGACGACAACACGTCGGATGCCGACCGGTCCACGGATCCCCCGGTGACCGTGAGCTCCGCCCGCAGAGCCGTGGCCCCGGCCGGGTCCTCGAGCTCCTCGTCGAGCACGCGGGCCAGCTCCCACAGAACCCCTCGACGCTCGGCCGAAACCAATCCCGGTCGGGCCGACGCCGCCGCGAGCGCCCGCGCCCACAGCCGCCGAACCTCGGTCGACCGTGAGAGCTGGTCGATCGTCGCCATCAACGCGGACCCGTCCTGAGCTGGCGAAATGCGCAGCAGCTCGAGGTAGGCCTCGGCCGCCGCCATCCCGTGTCCCATGGCGGCGGCAAGCGCGCCGAGCGCCTCAAGCGTCGCTCTGCGCTCCAACACGGACCGAACGACGCGCCGGCGCCGCAGCAGCACCTCGACTCGAGCGTGCGGCCACCGCTCCACCCCAAACGCCCACAAAGCCGCTTCGAAGTAGTGAGCGGAACCCGGCTCTTCTGCAAACGCGGCGGCCTGCAGGCGAGCGCTTCGGTCCAGCTCACCGTCGTGGTTCGCCTCGCTGATCAGGCTCTCGATCTCGGCCCGCCGTGCTTCGGAGGTCCAACCCGGCAACACGACGCGCGCGATGTCGACCCACCCGTTGTCGACGCCTTCGATCAAGCCGTCAGCGAACACCTTGCGGTCGAAACCGGCCGCCAGCCGAGAGCGAACCGAGTCGAACGATGGGGTGGTCGGTGGCTCCAGGGGCAAACCGGCCGCGACCATGGGGTCGAAGCCGACCCGATGCGCCGCCACCTCCGGCCACACCGCGTCGTGACCGATCGGATTGGCCAAGCGCAGCTCTACGTCTTCTACGGCCGCGAGCGCCCCCGCGGCGAGGGTGGGCGAACGCTCGGCCGCCTCGATGTACAGAGCTCTCGACTCTTCGAGGCGACCGAGGCGATGGCCGATCACCTCGGCTCGCTGAGCGCAGATGGTCGCTCGAGCTTCATCGGCGTCGACCATCTGCGCGGCGAGGCCGAGCGCATCCGCGAGAACCAGCCAGTCCCCGCGGGCCCACGACGCACGCAGCGTTCGATCGACCGCCAGGTACGAATCGGGGTCGAGCTGGAGCGCCCGAACGAGGAGCGCGTCGTGAATGCCGGGGTCTTGTTGCTGTTCGTCGAGGATATCGGCCGCGAAAACGAGCATCTCGGCGCCGAGCGCACCCTCGAGGGCTCGGCCGAGCGCCTCTAGCATCCGGGCGATGCCGACCGGCTCGTCGCTCGATATTGCCACCGCGCTCTACTCAGCCTGACTTTTCCAGAACGAACGGCACCAAGAATTCTTGGGCGGACCCGCGCGACTTGGGGAAGGTCCACTTGCGAATCTTCCGGCTGATGCACTGGGCGAGGCGGGTGCCCTTGAACAGGCTCGTTTGCACTTCGGTCTTGGAGACCCGTCCGCTGGGCTCGACCCGGAGCTTGATCTCGAGCTTGCCTCGGAGGTGTTTGCTGCCCTTGAGCGACTGCTGATAACACAGTCGAACCGAGGCGCTGTTCTGCTTGACGACTTTGGCGACCGCTTCCTGCGATAACGAATCGGCGTCGACGGCCGGCAGGTCGGGCGACGAATCTGGCAGGTCGGCTTGCGGCAGCGCGGTGTCGCCTCCCGCTCCGTCGGTGGCGAGCGTGCCGATGGCGATCTTCTCGGCCTCGGTGAGCCCGCGAGGGCTGAGTCGGCCACCCGAGCCGGCGCCGTCGTCGACGTAGCCTCCACTCGGCAGGCCCAGGCCGCTGCCGTCGTCGGAGCGCCGAGGCCCTCGGCCCGCCTTGCGTTTCTTCTCCCGCTCGGCCTGGGTGCGGCCGAGCCTCGCGAGCTCGTCCTTCGAGTACCCGGAAAACTCGTCGTCGGCGTCGCCCCGCGACCAGCTCTGCCGCATGTTGTCGAACGGGTCACCGATACCAGGAAGCTCGATGCGATAGAGATCCAGGCTCAGGCCGACGACAAAGCCGACGAACAGCACCGCGGCCGCGACGCCGACCATGAGGCCGATGCGATTACGCTTGCGCTGATTGTTGACCCCGGCCGCGGCCACGAAGAATCGGGTCGACTCCCGTTGCTCGTCATCGGCGCCGCTGGCGCGGGGAATATTGGCGAAGATGTCGTCGGAGGCGAGCACGTCGTCGCCGACCTCGTTCGTCGCTTCCTTCGCCAGGCCGGCCTGCGCGGGCGATCGCGTCGTCTGCCCCTCGCCTTCGATGCCCAATACATCGTTGATCGCCTGATCGAGCTCTTCGGCCCGATCAGCTCGATCGGCTGGCGCTGACGGCGACAGCAGCACCGCGGACCGAGCTGCCTCTTCGCGAGGCCCTGCCTCGGCTTCGCTCGGCTCCTGATCATGGGCCTGATCCAGGCGCGCCCGCCGGGCCGCCAGCTCGACCACCTCGGCTGCGGGCCGGTTGTCCTCGGGCGGCGCGGGAGGCAGCGGTGGCACCGAACGGGGGGTGGGTAGGTACTTGGCCAGATCGGAAACCTCGCGCAGGCGGGTCCAGTTCTCCATCCCGTCGTGCCAGACGTAGTGGCGCCCGATCAGATCACCGCTTTCAACCCTCTTGACCACCTCGGCGAAAGCGAAAGGGCCCTGCTGTTGACCGTCGATCGCCACGTACCACTCGGCCCCCGCGATATCGAGGTTCGCCGGTACAGGGGCGATGCTGGTCGGCATGTCATCCGAGTCGGAAGCCCCCTGCCCCATCGCCAGCTCATAGGCTGACGCCAGGGCCGCCGATCCCCCGGTCCGCGCGGGCCCGGTCATTCTTCCGCTGGACGGAGCGGTCGGCCGAGGCGTCGAATGTTCGGCCGGTCCTCGAGCCGCCGGCGCCGGAACTTCGGACCGTGAGTTGGTCTGGGACATCGCCGCGGCGTGAGGCCGAGACGAAACGTGGGGACTGGGCCCCTGCGTCGAGTCTTCATGAGCGACGGGTGCGACCGCCGTCTCGCCTCGGTTGGCCAGGGATTCGCGGACCAGGATCTTCGCGCCGCACTTCTTGCAGCGGATAGTCAGGATCTTTCCCCGGACCTTGTCGTCGGAGATCTGGTACTTGGTCCGGCAGCTGCCGCAGAGGAACTTCATTCCGTATCCCGCCGTATCTCGCCGTTGTTCACGTCGTTATCGGGGCCATCGTTTCGAAGGCGCCCGAATCGGTACCTGCGTGCTGGCATCGGAAACCGGCCACCGCGCCTCACCAGCGGGGCGCTCACACGAGTTCTCTGATGGCCTGCTCGCGATGTCATGCGCTCTCGATGGTAGCCTAGAGTAGCCCGATAAGATGCGCCTTGATGGTTTTTCTCACCGCCTCGTTAGGGCTTTCTTCCATCGCTCGCATCCACATTTCGACCGCCTTCGCCTTGAAACCTTGCCGTTCGTATAGAACAGCGAGGTTTTTGAGCGCGTGAAATTGATTGGGTGCCAGCTCGACGACCCGCTCGAACTCCGAGATCGCTTCGTACAGCTTCCCGTTTCTTTGTAGTGCCGAGGCCAGCATGAAGTGGCCACGGGCATCGAGCGGGTCCGCTTGTATCGCTCGGTGGGCCGCCGCGATACACTCATCCAGCTGGCCCTGCTTGAGCGCCTCCCCGGCTCGGCTCAACGCATGCATAGCGATGCGGCGTGCTTGGTGCATCGGCGGAGGTTCGGGCGCGCCCCTCACCTTGGCGAGGCTCTCTTCCACCCGTCGCACCAACTCCATCACCCGGAACGGCTTTTCGATGTAGCCGTCGGCTTTGTGGATGCGCTTCACGTCTTGGATGAAGTTCCAACCCGTGTAGATCGCCGAGATGATGATCACCGGGATGTGCGCGAACTGGGGCGATTTCTTGATGTGACTGCAGATCTCGAATCCGTGCACCTCGGGCAGCATCGCGTCGAGGAGCACCATGTCGGGGGCCGAGCTCCGCAAGAGCTCGAGCGCCTGACGCCCCCGGGTCGCCCGCACGACCTCGATATCGCGATTGCTCAGCGCGAGGTCGATGATATCGAGGATCTCCGGCTCGTCATCGACCGCGAGGACGAGCGGCTTACCGCCGGCCGGCCGAGGACGAACCGCGGGGGCCTCGGGGAACGTCGACAGGGCTTGCTCGGGCGGGTCGGCCTCGAGCGGGGCCGGTTCGAGCGCGGGGGGCTGGAGCACCGACAGGTGAGGCGCGTCTTCCGCGGGCGCCGACGGTCCACGCCACAGAGCCACCCCGTCCCGTCGAGCCGCGTACGCTTGGCGGATCGACTGTTCCAGAATCACCCGCGGCGCGACGAACGGAAGGATCGCTTTGCCGCTGGCGAACGCGATCTCATCGAGGAGCGGGCGGTCGGCGGGGTTCGCAAGCGCGACCTTGAGCGCCGAGCCCTCGGTCGCCAACGGCATCACCCGGTGATTGTAGGCGACTCCTTCGGGGACGACCCCAAGCTCGTCGGTGCGAAGGCAGCTCGCATTGAGAGCAACGGAGGGAACCCCGAACTGCTCGGCCAGGGCGCTGCAGATGTCGGCCTCCGAAGCCAAGCCAAGCTCGAGCATCGTCGAGCCAAACGGCAGCAAGGTGCGCCCCTGGCTGGCTAGAATTTCTGTCAACTGCTGAGCGTCGATGGTGCCCCGACGCACCAGCAACTCCCCGAGCTTCGGCTTGTGGTTGGCCGGCATGGGTCCCCTGGATGGCGAGGAAACTACCCCGCCTGACATGAAGCTGGAAGACTCGCGCACTACGATTTCCACAGGTCGGACGAACGCACGATTTTACGAGCCCCGCCCGGGTCGGTCCGCGCCGCGAACGTTTCCGCTCATCGTCGGATAGATATGGGATACTCGACGTTTCGCACCTCCCCGGTGAAGGAGCGCCATTTCAGATTCTCCATCCGACGGGCCAAACAGGTCCGAAGAGGCGATTCCCGCAAGAAACGGTCCCGAACGCTGATGTCGCGCGCCCGGCCGTCGTTGCCGATCGAGAAGAGCAACACGATCTCCGACCCGACCGACCCGCGGTCCCGCTGGATCTGCGCCACGATGCACCGCTTGAATCCACCGAAGGCCGGGCGGACCCCCCTCAACACCTCCCGGCGGCTCAAAGGTCGGTCGACTCGGTCCGGGAGAGCCGGTCGGCGCCGACGCGACCGACGCGCCTGCCGACGCCGCGGCGATGGGTCGGATTCATCCTGCCCACCGACCAGCGCCTCGAGGGGCGGCTCGATCGTGACTCGAGCCATCAGGTCATCGAGCTCGGCCAGCATGGCTTGCTCCTTCGCCTTCCGGATCGCCTCCGCCTGCGCCGCTTGAAACCGACGAACCCCCAGGACCATCGCCACCGAACCCAAGGACAACACGAAACCTCCGAGCGCGACCCAGCCCAAACGTCGGCGAACCCTCCGGCGACGCGCTTCAAGCTCTGCCGCGGCCGCCTCGGCCTGTCGCGCCCGATGGGTCGCGACCTGTTGCCGATGGCTCGCGAAGGCCGCGATCTCGCGAATCGGCGTGAACGTGCCGCCCTCGAGCGCGACCGGCGTGTCGACCGACAGGGTTCCATCGTACAGGCGGCCGAGCAAGACGCGGGTCGAGATCGGACCGAACACCTGCTCGTCCTCTTCGTACAGCCATTCGGTGTCGAGCACCGCGGCGCGAAGGTCGGCGTCCGCACCGCGGCTCGATGACCCATCGTCGCCCGACCGAGCGTCGGAGGACGGGGGCCCGAACGATCCCCCACGGTCTCGACCGCTTGCACCCGCCATCGGGGCTAACAATGTTATGCCAGCCCTGATGCCGGGGAAAGGTCGCCGACATTGGCCCGCGACATATCGAATCACCCTCGCCTACGACGGGCGCAAGTTTCACGGCTACGCCCGGCAGCCGGGCCGAGTCACTGTCGAAGGGGCGATCCGATCTGCGCTCGCCTCGTATTTTTACCACCGCCCGCCGGCGCTGGGAGTGGGCGGCCGAACCGATCGAGGCGTGCACGCCGTCGGGCAGGTCGTCTCTTTTCGGCTGGCCGGGCCGGTACCGGAACTCGAGCTGCAGGATGCCCTCGACGGCGTCGAGGGGCTGTCCGTGTTGGACGTCCGGCGGGTCCCCCATTGGTTTCATGCCGGTTTTTCAGCCCGGAGTCGGTCCTACGTTTATCTCGCTGACAAGCCCCCCCCGGTGGCGATCGACCGGCTGCGTCGTCAGCTGACCGCCCTCCTCGGTCGACGATGCTTCTCGGCCTTTGCTCGCCATGTGCCCCACGGCCGCAGCACCGAACGGCGACTCATGCGGGCGTCGGTCCACTGGACGTCGCTCGACGGGCAACCACGCTTGCGCTTCGACGTCCAGGCCGATGGTTTCTTGCGACGGATGGTGCGCGTGTTGGTCGCGACCAGCCTCACGACCGCCCACGAAGGACGGTCCGATGACGCGCTGGTCGCCCTGGCCGCGAGCGGCAACCGAGCGGCGACCTCGGCCCCCGGGCCGGCCGAACACCTGTACCTAGCCGCGGTTCACTACGACCCCGAACCGGTCCGCCATGTGGCGCCGCCAGCCCAACCGCGACCGTAGCGCGCAGCCCGTGTTCGCTCCGGTCACGACCGGTGCGAGGATCAGCGATCGACTTCTTGCTCGAGTTGTTCGATGACCGCGCGAAGCTCGTCGCTCATGGCGTGGTCGGGCCCGAGCTTCAGGGCGCGTCGATACGCGGCCAGCGCGCGCCGGGGGCGGTCTTTGAACTGCTGGACGGAACCTTTCAACACCCAGGCGCGAAATGAACGCCGGTTGAGTTGCAGAGCGCGATTGGCCATCGCGTTGGCAAGATCCAGTCTCCCGGTGTCAACGAAGACCATGCCGCTCAACACGAAGACCGAACTGTCGTTCTTGCGGGTCCGCCGGAGTCGCTGCAGTACTCGGGCCGCTTCGCCGTATTGTCGGGCCTCCCACAGAGCCTCGGCATCCCGGACCGCCGCGGGCGCGTCCCGAGGGGCGATCGTTCGGCGAAGGGCATCGGGCGCGGGCCCTACCAGGTCGGATTCGGGCTCGTCGGTCAAATCGGGCTCGGGGGCCAACATCTCGGGCGCCATCATGACCGCGTCCGATCCGTCGGGCTTCTTGTCGACGGTCGCCTCCTGGTCGAAGAATCCGGCTCCGGTGGCCAGCAAGCCACCGAGCATGACGATCAGGACCAGGACGACCGCGGCCACCAGCCGGGACCGCGGCCCCTTGGGTCGGTCGACCAAGCCGACCGCGTCGGTCGGCGCTTCGCTGTCGCCCAGCGCCGTGTGGAGGAGGTCTTCGGACCGCTCCTCGGGCACGAAGCCTTGCTCGAGGGCGACCGCGGCCGCTCGCGGGGAAAGAAACGTGGGTCCGGTAGGCTCCGATCCCTCGGACACGAAGGCCTTGGCGAAAGCGTCATCAGACATCAAGGGCGGCGGGGCGCTCCCCGTAGACAGCCACCCGGAGATGTCTCCAGTGACCTCGGGACCCTCGACCTCCAGGTCGTCTTCACCGGGTAGCTCGGCCGTGTCGCCCCACCCCCGCGTCGGCATCACCCATTCATCGGAGGTCCCCTCCGCCTGCGACGGCGCGACCATCGCCACCGCCGCCGCCCTCGAGGGCTCGACGGCGACCAAGATGCCGACCGCGTAGAGCTTGGCCAGGATCCGGGCCGTCAGAACCTCGTCATACGGAGAGTCGGCCAGCAGCTGCGCGACGAATCGTCGACCGTCGGCCAATCGCATGACCTGGTCTGCGGCGTCCGGAATGCTCCGCGTCTGGGCCGCCCGTTGGTCGGGGTCGGCGCAAAGCACGCCGACCAATCCGCCCAGCGGAGCGAGCGGCGTTCGAATTTGCTGGGCCCGCGCCTCGCCTTCGGCGAGCAGGGTCTCGAGCGTGGGCGCAGTCACCGACCGAGCCGAGCTCGATTCCGCGAGCACCTCGATCGATCCGCCATCAGCCAGCAGAATCCGGGTCATGGCATCGACCCCGAATCGGTCCGCGGTTCGGACGAGATGCACGCGTCCGTCCGCGACACAAACCACCGCGCGTTCCGATAGGGCGATCACGGGACCACGCAGGGTCACCTGCAGCCGCAACGGGTCTCTACGAGCGACGAGCGATTGCAGTACAGAACGGACGTTCGCCGCAACGAAGTCGATGGTCCCCGCCACCTAACAAGGTCTAGCGTGGCGTGAGAGGCCGGTCTAGCCTCGGGCTCATGAACGCGGCCCTTTCGTCCCTTGAGAACCGATATCGTCATCTTCGGTGTCGCTCGCTGGCTCCGGTCGCCGCCGTAGCCTTGACGGTGTTCGCCGCCGCCTGCCCCCCGTCCGTTGATTCGGCTTCATCATTGGACGCCGGCGCCGAGCCGACGAGCCCCCCGCAGATCGTGGTCTCCGAGACGCGCCAAGACCTGGCCTTCACGTACCGAGACCCGAAGACCGGCGCGTTTACCACGGCCACCGCTCGCGACGAAGTGCCGGTAGCCGCCCGCAGTGCGGTCGTCGTGACGGATCTCAGCCTCACTCCCGAACAGCGACAAGCGGGGCGCTACGTATACGTCACCGATCTTCGGGCCCCGCGGGAAGACGGCACTTTCCCCGTCGCGGTAGCGAGTCGCTACGGATTTGAAGCCATGTTGACGTCGACGGCCACCGTGGTCGACGGCCAGCGCGGTGAGGTGGTGGTCTACAGCGCATCGTGGTGCGGAGTCTGTCGGACCACGAAGCGCCTGTTGAAGCAGTGGCGCGTTCCGTTCGTCGATAAAGACATCGAAGCCTCCAAGAGCGCGCGTGACGAGCTGGTCGCCAAGGCCGCTCGAGCCGGCATCCGGCCCGGAGGTGTTCCCGTGATCGACGTAGGGGGCCTCATCATGGCGGGGCTGGACGAACGCGCCCTTCGGGACGCGCTGGTTCGAAAAGGCTTTCTGTAGGGTCGGGCCGACGGGCTGCCACGGGCTGCCAAACTGTCGGATGCGTGGTCATTCCGACCCCCAACGGGGGGTGCGCACAGCCACACCCAACCAAAAGCTCAATTATTTCAACGTGGAAAGAACCTGCACGGGGTTTGCTCGTCTAAAGGGCGAGATGACTGCTTCGACCGCGCAGAACTCGATCTATGCCCATGTGGCGGGGACCACACCCGCGACTCAGTCCACCCGCTGTTCACGCCGAGCCCGGGCCAAGGCCCGAGTGGTTCCCGTTGAGGGCCCCTGGCCCGTCATCCGCGTCGACCGGGCCACACCGCTGCGGCGCGCCGCCCAGGCCTCCGCCGAGCACGGCCTCGAGGCTTTTTGCGCGAGCTTGGCCGCAGAAGTCACCCAACTCGAGGACTGGGCTGCATCCCGCCCTCGGCGGTCTCAGACCGATGGCGCGACGATCCGCCGAGCCCTCGAGTTTCTACGGCGCTTCGGTCGATTGTCAGCGATGGACTTCTCGGACGTGCCGGTCGAGGACCGGGCTTCGCTCATCCGCATCCTCGCCCTCGAGCACCGGTGGTGCTACGCCGCGGCTGGAACGACCCGTAGCGCGTTCAAAACCGCGACCGGTCGCACCGGAGCGAGGTAGCGGTCGTGTCAGCGTGCGTCAGAGTGGCCCGAGACGATCCCGAGGCCCGACACCTCGACCATGACGCACGTGATGTTGTCTTTGCCCCCGCGGTCATTGGCGAGCTTGATGAACTGATGAACCCCGTCGTGGAGGCCGAACTGATTCATGATCGGAGCGATCTCCTGCAGCTGCAGATACCCGTGCAGGCCGTCCGAACACAGCAGGTATCGGTCTCCGTCTTGGAGCGGCACGACGAACGTGTCGACTTGAACGTAGTCGCGGGGCCCCACCGCGCGCGTGATCACGTTGCCTCGCGGCGACCGACTGGCTTCTTCGGGACTGATCAGGCCGGCCCGCATCTGAAGCTGGACGAGGGTATGGTCTTCGGTGACCTGCCACGTCCGGTCGCCACGAACGAGGTAGGCTCGACTGTCACCGACCGAGCCGAGGACCGCGATATTGCCGGCCATGAGCATCGCGGTGATCGTCGTGCCCATGCCCTTGTGGGTCGGGTCCTGCTCCGCGATCGTGTAGACCATATAGGTCGCGTGTTGGATGGCGCTCTCGACCAGCCGTCGGAGCTCTTGCATGGTCTCATCGTTAGGGGTCGCGCGGTACGCGGCCATGACGTTGGCGCCCTGGCGAGTCATACTGTGCACGGCCTCGATGGCCTCCCAGGAGGCCACCTCGCCGGCCGCGTGACCGCCCATGCCGTCCGCAACGATGTAAAGCGGAATGTCGTCGCTCGCGAAGTACGCGTCCTCGTTGTGGTCGCGCTTCATGCCGACATGGCTGAAGGCTGCCGATGAACACCGCACTGCCTTCGAGGATATGACCAGTGATCGGTCGCTTCAAGACACCTTGACCCGGAATGTGGTGGACCGCGCCCAACATGAAGCGCCGACCGGATTCAAGGCTTGGAACTCAGCCCAGGGTTGGCCAGGCTGGGGAGGTATGCCATCTCCGCCTCGTGCGAATCACCTGCGTCTTGATCGCGGCTGCGGTCACCACCTTGGCGCCTCCGGCGCTCGCTCAAAACCAGCCCCCCGATAGTTCCCCCGCCTCACCCGCGAGGGACGAGGGCGAATCGGCACCTTCACCCGCCGAGCGGACCACGCCCGTCGAGGCCTCGCCTTCGAACCCGCCCGACATCGCGGTGCGCGGGCTATCATGGGACATGCTCGGCGGCGGCATTCAGGAAGGCACCGGGATCCTGCAGGCCGAGCTGGGGTTCTCGGCTTTGCCGCGTGTTGCTTACCACCACACCATCGCGCCCAAAGCTTCCGTGGGCGGCCTGTTTGCGCTCGACTATGCACGGTGGGCACCGGAAGAGGCGTTCACGACGAGCTTGGTCTTCACCGGGGTTGGTCGCTACTCGCTGCTTCATACGGATCGCTGGTCGATCGGCTTGCGAGGCGAACCCGGCGTGCGGATTGGCCTGGATGACCCGTTTCTGTTCGGTCTTCTATTGAATGTGCAAGGTCACGTGGGCTACGCCATCCAACCTCACCTGATCATCGGCGGAGGCATGGACATCCCCATGGAGGTTGGGATTCCTAGCGAAGGCAGCGCCTTCTTCGCCGCTCCTCTGCTGTTCGGCGGGTTTGCGGAGTTTCATGTTGCGCCCCAGCTCGCCTTGACGGCCGACGTCAAGATGGGGCCCTACCTGAACACGGTGCGGACCGTCTTCGGCATGCGGGTTTTGGCCGGGATCGCCGTTCGTTTGTAGGTTCGTGTGTAGGAACGAACGCGAAGAGGGGGGCCTACGCGTCGAACTTGCGGAGCAAGATACTCGCGTTGGTGCCCCCGAACCCGAACGAGTTGCTCAGGGCGTAGGTCGCGTCCGTCGTGCCGGCGACCAGCGGCGTTAGGTTGAGGTCGCAACCCTCCGAGGGCTGGTGAAGGTTGATGGTCGGCGGCACGGTGCCCGTCCGAAGGGTCTGAATGCTCAGGATCGCCTCGACCGCCCCCGCCGCGCCCAGCATGTGGCCGTGCATGCTCTTCGTCGACGAGATCGTCAGCGAAGTCGCATGAGCGCCGAACACCTTCTTGATGGCTTCGATCTCTTTGAGGTCACCCACCGGGGTCGACGTCCCGTGCGCATTCACGTAACCCACCGCATTGGGCTCCAAGCCGGCGTCGGTGATCGCCATGCTCATGCACCGAGCGGCGCCTTCACCGTCGGGCGCGGTGATGTGAAAAGCGTCGCTGGTGGTGCCGTAACCCATGACTTCGGCGAGGATGGTGGCGCCGCGAGCTTCCGCGTGCTCGAGACTCTCGAGGATCAGCACGCCCGCCCCTTCGCCCATGACGAAGCCGTCGCGCTCTTCATCCCACGGTCGGCTCGCACCGGCCGGGTCGTCGTTCCGAGTCGAGAGCGCCTTCATCGCGTTGAAGCCGCCGATCCCGAGGGGCGTGATGGTCGCTTCGGAACCGCCGGTCACCACCGCATCGCATGCGCCGCGTCGAATATGCTCGACGGCTTCACCGATCGCGTGGGCCGAAGTCGCGCACGCGGACACCGGCGACCAATTGGGCCCCTTGGCACCCAGTCGAATCGATATCTGTCCCGGCGCCAGGTTGACGATCAACGACGGGATGAAGAAGGGCGTTATCTTCTTCGGCCCTCGGTCGTTGAGGACGTCGACGTTCTTCTCGATCGTGGACAAACCACCGAGCCCCGCCCCCACGATCACCCCGACGCGGTCGGCGTGGTTGGGATCGACTTTGAAGCCGCCTTGCTCGACCGCCATATCGCACGCGGCCAGGGCGAACTGGATGAAACGGTCGTTCCGGCGGACTTCTTTGGCGTCCATCCATTGGGTCGGATCAAAGTCGTTCACTTCACCGGCGAAGTGCGTATCGAAGGCGGCCGGGTCCCACGCCTGGATGGGTGCGATACCCGATCGCCCTTCGACGAACGAAGCCCAGGCCTTTTCGAGGCCGGTCCCGCAGGGCGTGACCAGCCCCATGCCTGTGACGACGACCCGCGGTCGCCCTTTGCTGTCGACTCTATCGACCATTGACGGACTCCCGCGCTTCAGGCCGGCTTGTGCTGATTGATGTACTTGATGGCGTCGCCGACCGTCTTGATGTTCTCGGCCTCCTCGTCGGGAATCTCGATTTCGAATTCCTCTTCCATCGCCATCACCAGCTCGACGATGTCGAGCGAGTCGGCACCCAAGTCATCGATGAAGGATGCCTCGGGCTTCACCTCATCCTCAGGGATGCCCAGTTGCTCGACGATGATCGACTTAACCTTTTCCTCGATAGAAGCCATGAAAATGTCTGCCTCTCGCCCCTCCTGTGACCCGGCCTATGTGGGTCCATCCCCGGAAGGGTGGGCACGCTGGTAACGCAAATCCAGGTGAGGAATCAACAACGAAACCTGCGACACGGACCTGTTTGTCTGGGGCCTCGATCGTTGTCCGAATGCGTCAAGGCGGCTGGCGTACGGCAACCTGGATGGCTCCGATAGAGCCTCTCGAGCTATCGCAGGGGTAAGGGCGCCTTTGGGTGGCTTACGACGAAGTCGAAGTGGTCGATGCGCGAACCGAAGGCACGGCGGCGGGCGTCTCCACATCGAGAGGGTCGGGAAGCCCAGCCTGCTCGGGCGAAGACGGCCGCACCGCTTCGGCGTCCGGCTCGCCTTGCGCCTCCGATGCTGAACCGGCCGCGGATTCCTCGACCGTGCCCTCCTCCGGGTCCGACGGGATGGCCGCAGGCATCACGCCCACGAGGAGAACCAGCGCCTGACGGATCGACTCGGCACGCTGCTTCCCATCGGTATACCGGTCGCCGCTAGCGGTGGTCGCCGAGCCCTCAAACAGAATCTGGGCCTTCTTGAGTAGCTCGACCGCGGCGTTGAAATGCCCCCGCGCCTCGACGTAGCGGGCTGTTCGGCGCAGGCGGGCGGCGGCCTCCGTCTGCTGTGCGCTCAGGTGGGCGAGCGCGTCAATCTGGTTCAGGTAACGGGTCGTCTGCTCGGCGGTCGCCGCGTCGCCGCTGTTGAGCGTGAATTCAGCCGCGTCCATCAGGATGCGAAACAGCGCCTGCTCGAGCTGCGTGAGGTCGCCGTAGCTCGAAACCCCTGCTGGCACCTGCCACCCCGACGGCAACGGTACCGCGCGATACGCCTTCAACAGCTGCGGATCGTCGGGAATGTATAGCTCCGACCCGAAGGGCAGCATGCGCCCTTGCTCGACTCGAACGTGGGTTGCATCGACGACCAGGAAGTACTTGCTCCGGTTGTACAGTGACGCCAGGTAGCCCGCCAGAAACAGAACCACCAGGACGACGAGAACAACGCCCACCCTCCGGAACTGAATCCGTTCGAGCAGGGCAAATGATGGCCAACGGCTGGGCTTTTCTTCGTCCACGAAGCCTCCGATATCTTGATGAGTCGGTCAGTCAATCGTGCCTATGTAAGGCAGGTTGCGGTAGAGGCCGTCGATGTCGAGTCCGTATCCGACGACGAAGCGATCTTCGATGGTGAAGCCAAGGTAGTCGACGTGGATATCCACCTGTCGCCGGGCGGGCTTCGAAAGCAAGGAGGCTATCTTGATCGAGGTGGGTCTCCGGGTGCGGAGATTCTGGAGCAGATAAGCCATCGTTAGGCCGGTATCGACGATGTCCTCGATGATCAGGACATCGCGGTTTTCAACCGGACCGCTGAGATCTTTGGTGAACGCCACCACGCCCGACGACTCCGTCGCCGACCCGTACGAAGACAGCCCCAGGAAGTCGCAGCGCAGCGGCAAGCCGATCGAACGCACGAGATCCGCCATGAAGATGAAGCTGCCGTTGAGAACGCCGACGACTACCAAGTCGCGGTGGCGGTAGTCATTCGCGATCTCTGCTCCCATCTCGGCCACCCGCTTGAGCAACTGTTCTTCGGTGAGCATGACCGTAGGTGCGGTTTCGTTGGCATCCATGGGTTGGGGCTCAAGACTCCGCTTCAGTACTTGCCGCAATTTGAAGATGGCCGGAAGCCGCCCCGAGCAGACGGGTGGTCCTCCCCAGCCTACGACGGCGGCTTCCGGCTAGGATGTCCATATCCGGTATGACGTATCGGTACAACCGCAAGATGTGGACATCGAAAGTCGACGGGAATCCGCTCTCGATTTATCGCCGGCTGAACGAGCTTCTGTTTGAAACAACCGGACTCCGTCGGCTGTCGTCCATTCGAATGGGCGGGGCCGAGATTCTCATCTACGCAGTGGCCGCCGCGCCCGCGGTCCTCATCTTCGGTTCGCTCCTGGTTGCCCGGGCGTGGCGACGATCCAAGCGCCATCGGCACGAACGACTCGCTCGGAACGAGCTGATTCGACAGCTGGGGTTTCGACCGGCCGGTCCGCGAAGGCTTGCCGGTCCGTTGGACGAGCGTCGGGTCAACGTCAGGTTCGGTGTGACCGACGAAGCCGGCACATCGGAAGCGACCCGCTCCTCCGTAGTCCGGTCGCTCGCGCTGCGACCTCGCCGTGACCCGGACGAAATGGGGGCCCCGAATCGAGTCAGTTCCGCCACGATCGTCGTCGAGGCGCCAGCGCCGCTGCCGCGCACCGAGCTGCTCGTCGAGATGCAGCCCACGGTCGTCCTGCGGGGGCGGCACGACTGGGTGGCAACGCTCCTCGAGCTGCCTTTTCGCAACTGGTTGGGCGAAGGGGAGCGAGTGCATTGGCGGGACAACGAGCTTCGCGTCACCACTTGCCAGCATCGAAAACCGGCTGGATTCGTCGCACTCGTCCGCAGGACCGTTCGAGTCGCCCACGAAATGGCCGAAATCGGCACATCGGGGGTGGAACGGGTGTTGGTCGACGAGGCCCTATCCGGGCCGAAACCCGAGTACCGGCTTCGCGCGTTGCGCCTGCTCTTGGAGTTCTACCCGACCCCGCTCACGCGCAGCGCGCTGTTCCGGATGACGATGGACCGGGATCCGGCGATTCAGCTGAGCGCCGCGCGCGCGCTCGGTGCCGAAGGCTGGGAAAAAATGCGCAGTCTGGCCGAGAATCGCCACAAGCCCACCAGCATTCGAGTGGCCGCCATCGACGGGATCGCGGCTATTCGACGGCCTGACCTCGAAGGCGTGCTCGAGCGGCTCTTGTACGATCAGGATGTTGGGGTCGCGGTGGTGGCGTTGCGACGCTTGGGCGGCCTCGATCGAGAGCGTGCGCTACCGAAAGTGTTCGCTCGGGCCTATACCCCGGACGCCCCGATCCAGCTCGTCCTGGAGAGCATTCGATTTTTCGAAAGACTCGGGATCGGCCGCACCGCCGGCGCCCTGGCCCAGCTCCTCATGCACCCGGCACCCAGAATTCAAAGCGCCGTCATCGACGTAGTGGGTCGGCAGGGTGACTTGACGTGGCTGCAAGCGTTGACGGAGTTGAAACAGCGCCCGCGGATCCCAGTGCCCCTTCGGATCTCGATCAAAACGGCGGTGTCCTTGATCCGTTCGCGGCACCAAGCAACCGCGGGTAGGCTATCGATTTCGGCCACGGCACCCGCCGGAGGAGAGGGCGGCCTGAGCGAACCCATCGTCGGGAGCCTCGCGATGACGGCGGACCCGAGCGAAGAAGTCGCCGTACCTCAAGTCGATACGACGGACAAGGAAGGTCCTGGTTGGCCGCCGTGAACGGCGTTCAAGACAAAAAAAAAGCCCCGAGGGGTGAGCCTCGGGGCTATCGATATACAAAAGTTTCGGC
>CAZFIV010000029.1:0-64557 GCA_964519665.1 uncultured Myxococcales bacterium | reverse complement strand
CGAGGCTGCGCCAGCACGGAATCGCGAATGAACTCGAGCGTTTGAGTTCGCTACCAGCTGGCGCTGACCCGAGAGGACGAAACGGGTAGGATGCCGGGGTGTTGGCAGCGAGGTCGTTGTTTCCTTGGTGCAGGCAGCCCGTGTTTGAGTTGGACCCGGGACCCCACGAGCACCCAAGAATGTCGCCAGGGGCCGGCAGCGCCGGCATCCAGAGCACGCTAACCAGACTTCATCTAAAACGTGGGTCCTCTGCCAACGCGAAGAGTGGAGTCACATGGAAGTAGTGCATCGGTGCTGTGCGGGCCTGGACGTTCACAAGGCGATGGTGATGGCGTGTGTCCGGACGATCACGCAGGGGAAGATCTCCTACGAATCGCGGTCTTTTGAGACGACAACCAAGGGCCTACTTGAGCTCGGGGACTGGCTTGAAAAAGCCGGATGCACCCATGTAGCCATGGAGGCCACTGGCGTGTTCTGGAAGCCGGTGTGGCACCTGCTCGAGGACCGGGAACTTGAGCTGGTATTGGCGAACGCCAGGCACATCAAGAACGTCCCCGGCCGTAAGACGGACAAGAAGGACGCCGAGTGGATCTCGGATCTGCTCGCCCATGGGCTGATCCAGGGCAGCTTCGTGCCTCCGCGACACATTCAAGAAGTGCGAGATCTGACGCGCTCTCGCAAGCAGCTCGTGCGCGAGAAGGCCCGGCACACCCAACGGATCCAGAAGACCCTAGAGGACGCGAACCTGAAGCTCACGAGCGTCATGAAGGACGTATTGGGCGTCAGCGGTCGCCGGATCCTCGACGCGATCGTCGGCGGAGAAACGGATGCGGAACGGCTCGCCGACAAAGCCCTGCTCCGACGGATGAAGCGCTCGCGGACGGAGATCGTCGAGGCTTGTCGGGGTCGCGTGACTGCACACCACCGATTCCTGATCGAAATGCACCTGAAGCAGATCGACGGGCTCGACACGGCGATCCGCAAAATCGAGGACCGTGCCGGAGAAGTCGTCGGCCCTTTTGACTGGGCTGAGGAGAGTCCGTAGCTTACAGCGGATCCTCGCTCGAACTTCAGACTAGCCAACGGTCGGATCAGGCCGCAAGTCGGGCCTCCGCCTAAATCGGCCGGTTTAGTGAAGTGGAGCGCGGAGATGCGAAGCAGAGCGTATTTGACGTACGAAGCGCTGGCTTGGGCGCCGGACTCAGGCGTGGTGACCGTGTTTTTACAGGTCTTCGTCGGGTGCGCGCACCGGGCCAAGCTCCTCGAGATAGTCATCCAGCAGAGCGTCGAGCGAGCGGCCGAAATCGTCGGAGGGCGTCTCGGGCGGCGCCTTGGCCGCGCGAGACGGCGAAGGCTCCAAAGACGAGGGCGGGGCCTCGGTAAAGGAAGGTGCAGCCAATCCAGATTGCGCTTCCTGTTCCCAACGCTCGAGCTCCCGGGCGAGCTCGCGAACCGTCTGAGGACGGTCGGATGCCTTTTTGGCGAGTGCCCACATGGCGATCGACTCGAGGCGGGGGTCGATGTTCAGGTCGGGGCGGACAGCGGCCATCGGAGGTGGTGGCGTTTGGATGTGCTTCACCAACAGGGCGACCATGGTCTCTGCGGTAAAGAGCGGCCGGCCGGTGAGCATTTCGTACAGGACGACGCCGAGAGTGTAGATATCGGAACGATGGTCTATCGGCTTGCCCTCGGCCTGCTCCGGGGCCATGTAGCGAGGAGTGCCATACACCTTGCCTTGCTGGGTGAGGCGATGAACGGTGTCGTTATCTCCGAGCTTAACCAGCCCGAAGTCCAACACCTTGACGAAGTCTTTCTGGTCACCGTATCGAGTCAAAAACAGATTATCCGGCTTGAGGTCGCGGTGGATGATTCCAAACTCGTGCGCTTCGCTGAGTGAACCGCATGCCTGGCGGATGATTCGAGCCGCCCGAAAGCCCGGCAACGGACCTTCCACGCGCAAGAGCTGAGCGACGGTCTGCCCCTCGAGAAACTCCATGACGAGGTAGAGCTCGTCTTCGTCGGTTTGTCCGAAGTCGTAGACGGTCACCGTGTTCGGGTGCTTCATCTTCGAAATGACCCGAGCCTCTCGTTTGAAGCGCTGAACGGCCACGTCGTCGTTGGTGAGGCTGTGGTGGAGCACTTTGACCGCGACCTGGCGGTCGATGGGTTCCTGGTTCGCCAAGAACACCGTACCCATCCCCCCTTCCCCAATCTTTTCGAGGATGCGGTACTTGGCTGCCAGCAAGCTGCCGAGCAGGCGATCCGGCCGAGGCTGCCGAAAGCGCGACGCCGGCCCCGACTCGGCGTCACCGCCACTGGACGGCTCGATAGGAGCGGGTTCGTCGAGCCGAGGAGGCACTGCGGTTCCGGACGGAGGCGCGGAGTGCAACGGGGTCAATGGACGTGACGAGACGTCTACCTCAGCTCGGGGGGCGACCGCGCTGGCGGCTGGATAGGGAGGGCGCGGGGCCCCCCTCGCGTGTCCCGCCTCGGAGATCGCACGACTGGCCGCCGTACCGCCGGCGGGCGATGGTCGCGGGGGTCCGACATCACGGACCGGACGCACCGATGCGGACGCTTCGCGAATCGGTCCCGAAGGGCTCGGCGATGGCGCGGCGGTCATAGACGTCGACAGTGACGCGGAAATCGACGCGGCGAACGATGGAGCTGAGGAGACCGGACTTGCGGCAGGATTGATTGCGGACGACGGAACGGTTAGAGAGCCGGTTCGCGGTCCGGTTGACGGACCGATCGGTTGTCGTCCCGGGGTCAGAGCGACCGAACCGGGCGGTGGGGGCGTCGTCATGCCGGCCGGAGGTTGGGTACCGAGATACTGTTGAGTCCCGACGATCTGGTTGACGAAGCGCCCTTCGGCCTGGGTCATGAGATCGAGGGAGGTCGGGGGCTGCGAGTCGACCTGAACGACCGGGCGATCCCACCGCCAATTGAGAGCGCTCGTTACGACGCCGTAGTGACCGGATTCGAGAACGATGGGCGCTCCGGGGGGAAACGCGCGCAATAGATTGACCAACAGGTCGATGAGCGCCGGGTCGAACCAGCCTGTCGGGTCCTGAGAGAGGGTGGTAATCGCTTCGATCGACGAGCGCGTGACTCCGTTAGGCACTCCATAGCCCAGTACCAAACGACTGTAGGCGGCCGCCACCCGAAGAACGCGGGAGAACGGGTGAGCGCGCCGCGGTCCAGTACCGGTCGACGTTTGCTGTTCGGCGAGGATCATCGACCGGGTAAATAGACTGCGTCCAACGCCGGTCTCGGCGAGGGTTCGGCTGAGGGCGGCGGCCAGAAAGAGGTCGTTCTGTCGCGGGTCGGCTGCGACGACGTACGGCCCCAAGTGATGAAACAAAGACGTTACGCCGAGGTCGCTGAGGTCCCGGCGGTGAAAGCCCAACGAGTGCCCGAGGGCCACCGACAACACGCAGGTATTGGCACCGTGAAGCTCTTCGACCGCTGCCCCGTGGGTATTGGCGGCGAGTCGGAGCAGAATGTCCAGGCGATCCGAGACCAGCTCCACGAGGTCTTGCACGACCCGGACGGCCCGAATCTCCCCCGTGAGTCCCTCGACCGACTCTGGTGTTTCGTGGGGGCGCAACTGTTGGATGCGATCCCGGAGGGCGAGGATCAGCTTCGCATAAGTGTGGACGCCAATGGCGGCTCGATCGACCTTCGCCGTGGGCCCTTCGACGATCCGCTGAATCCCGAGCACCCCAATGTTCAGCTTTCGCAGCTCGTCTTCCTGACCTTCGAGCGCCCCAGCGTTTCGACCCGCGACGAGTGAGGTTAGCTCCAACAGCCCTTGCAGGGTGGGTGCGGTCTCGATGGTGAACCCGCCCAGGCCCTGCGCCTGCAGCAGGTTGCGCAAGGTCCGCATGGGGGTGTTGCTTCCGGGGTCGAAGGTCAGGCGAGCCCCGTTGATGAAAAACGAATCATCGACGATTCGAACTTCGAAGCCGCCGCTGGCGGCAAACAGGGCCTCGGCGGATTGATGAAGGCGCGTGAGCGCACTTTGGTACGCCTGGTTCGACGGGTTGTGAATCTGCGCGGTCCGCAGACTCATGAACAGGGCCGACAAGAACTCTCGGGCATAGTTTGCCGTTCGGTCCGGAAGCCGAGGCAAGGGCGACGGAGGACCGCTCGGCCCCGGCGGTAGACCGGAGCTGGTCATGGGCCGGTCGCCGTTGCTCATACGTTCTGCCTCATCCAAAGCAACGCTTCTCGCGCTTCGGTATTGATGCGTCGATGGCGAGATGCGCAGGTTTTCTTCAGGAGCTCGACGGCCGTAACGCTCCGGATTCTGGCCAGCGCCCACACCCCGGCCACGGCCAAATCCTCTTGCTCTCGGGTTGCAAACAAGCCTTCTCCGTCCCGAACATAGCGGGCCACCGACGATATCGCGCGCTCCTGCGCTACGTCCGCGTAGGCTTCGAGCGTCGACCGCTTCACGTCGAGCGAACAGCCTTCGAGTCGGTTCTTCTGGGCGGCCGACTCCAGCAGCAACTCGGCGGTCTTGCTGGGGTGCTTGGCCAAGCCCCGCGCCGCCGCGCTCCGAACCCGAGGTTCCGGGTCGTCCAGGAGGTTGGCGACGAGCTCGGCCGCCGCTTCTTTCGGTAGGGCGGATGCGTAGTCGGCCACCGAAGCGCGGACCTGTGGGGAGGGGTGCTGTCGCAGCTCGCGGAGGATGTCGACGCTCCCCTCGTGGCTGAGCCTGCTCAGCAGATACACCGCCTCCTGCGCGACGTAGGCTTGCTCGCTGCTCAACAGGGATCGGATCAAGTCGAGATCGAAGATGCCCAGGTCGAGTACCAGGTCGGAGATGCGTCGGCGGTGTTGGGTGTTGGAAATGGACGGCAGCAGGTGAAGCAGCGGGCCGACGGCCCACGCGCCGCACGCCCGAAAGAATTTCAGGATCTGCTCGCGTTCGCCCTCGTAGATCTTGGATTCGTATCGAGCACCTGCGTGCCGAACCCGAGCCTCCGCGACCACCTGGTCCATCCACGACGAGATACGCTCTCTCGGTTGCGGAACGTTGCGCATGCCGTACACGAGCCGGCTCGCGAATTCGTACTGGTTCTCCAGAATGGCCGTGTCGAGCATGCGCAGCAGCGCTTCGCCGATGCTCGCGATCTCCGGCTCTGGAAGTCGTTCCCCGAGGGCGCGCAGGGCACCTTCCAGCCCTCGAATCATGATCGCCGCCTCACCCTCGTTCGCGAGCTCTTGGGCGAACTGCCGAGCGTAACTCGCCTCGTACGTCAGACCGGTCGCAGGGTGTAGCCCAGGTGACATTTCGTCGGGGCGCCCGAGCGCCGATGCAATGGCTTTGGCTGGGACGTCGTGCGCGTCGAGGTGCATCGACATCGGCGCGTCGTGGCCGCCCGAACCGAACAGGGCCGTCAACACACTTCCGAGGCGGGCACCGGTGCCGTGAGCCGGGGTTGCGGGATCCGACTCGGGGGCTCCGGGATCCGCAGTGGCCCACGCGGTATCCACCACGACGTAATCGATATGATTGAGATCGAGACGCCATAGCATCGAGACGATATCTTCTCCGAGGCCGGAGAAGTTGAGCCGCTGCGATGTGGCCGAGAGAAGCTGCATCAATTCGTCGGGCTGCAGGCCCGCCGTAAACGCCAACCGCCGGACACCATCGCGGTAAAAAGCGAACGGCAACGATTCATCCAAGTTTTCTTCAGTCAGTACGGCCACCCCGTCCAGCTCGAAGGCGGTCCGTCGCACTTCGAGCGAAACCCGCTGCTCATGGCTCAAGAGCTCGTGAAAGGACGTCTGGAGCTCATCGAGCATTCGATGAAGGGTCGCGTTGTTCGATGCGTAAAGGCGATGTCCTCGGGCTGCCCGCGCCAGTGCTCGGCATGCTCGTCGAGCGAGCTCCACTGCCCCGCCCGCTAGGCCAGCGCCAGTCACCTCAAGACCCTACCAGGTTCGCCGTGGCGGACGCACCTTCTGCAATCCTTACCGATCAGACGTTGATCGGAGGCGTCTGGTGCCGCGAGTTCGTCCGCGGTCATGTCGACCTCACGCTGCTCGGCTCCAAGGTAGCCGAGGGCCATCAAAAGTTCAGTAGTCGTCGGTCGAACGCGGGATCAGACCCCAGCGTTCGAGGTCTAGGAGTTGGGCCTTCACGTTAACCCCGCCTGCGTACCCCGTGAGCTTGCCGTCGGCGCCGATCACTCGATGACATGGGATGACGATCGCGATCGGATTGCGCCCGTTCGCCATCCCCACTGCTCGCGCGCTTCCCGGAGGCTCCATCGATCGGGCCAATGCGCCGTAGGTCATCGTCGTACCGTAAGGTATCGATTGAAGACGACGCCACACTTCCTGGTCGTGGTCCGTACCCTGGGGCGCCAGCGGCAGGTCGAAGCCTCTGCGCTCCCCCAACAGGTATGCCTCGAGCTGGGCCGCTGCGAGGTCGACCACCGGTCCTCCTTCAGCCGCCGCGGCCGGCGGGTCTGGCGGCCGATCGTGAAGAAAGACCACTTCGGTAATCGCTCGGTCTCTGCTGACGATTTGGAGGGGGCCTAGCGCGGTGGCCAGCACACGGTAGCCAGCGGGTGCATCCGCCCGGATCTCGGTCGGCATGGTCGTAGGATGCACCCTCGAGTGACGGGCGTCGATCTGGTTTCACAAGTACCGGGTTTTCTTGCACTTTAAATCTTCGTTGGGCCCCCGACAAAGTCGAGCCAGAGGTCGATCTAGAGGTTGCCAAGTGGGACGACTGGCAGTAAATACTCGGGTCCCGCGCGTCCCGGGAGGGACCCGCAAGGACAGGAACGACGCGATGCAGAAAGACAAGCACCCCCGTCTTCACCCGGTTATCTTCGTCGATTCGTCCACGGGCGACGAGATCATCACCAGCTCGACGATGACGAGCTCCGAGGTGCGCGAGGTTGACGGCACCCAATTCTACGTCATCCGGGCCGACGTGACGTCCTGCTCGCACCCGTTCTACACCGGCACTCAGCGTCAGATCTCGAACGTCGGTCGGGTCGAGAAGTTCAACAAGCGTTACGGGCGTCGACGCAAGCAAGGGTAAGGCGATGGCCAAAAAATCAAAGATCAATCACAACAATCTCCGGCGTGAAATGGTCGATCGGTACCGTGACCGGCGCGAAGAGCTCAAGGCGCTGATCCGCAATCCCGAGACTTCCCAGGAAGACCGGTTCGAGGCCGTCGACAAGCTCAATAAGCTGCCGAAAAACTCGAGTGCGGTGCGGGTCCGCAACCGCTGCCGAGTCACGGGGCGCCCTCGCGCCTACTACCGCAAGTTCCAGATGTCGCGGGTGTCGTTGCGCGACCTGGGCCTCAGCGGGCAGATCGCCGGGTTGAAGAAAGCCAGCTGGTAGCCTCAACGGCCTTGTACCCGAGGCTTACATCCCAACTTTACAACCGAATCGCCGCCCCCGGGGTCCGAGTTCGGGCCCTGCCAATGATCTACCGGTGCTGGCTTTAAACGCAGTAACTCGTCCCAGTCGTGTTGCTGTGACCGGGAAGTCGTCCTTCAAGAAGCTCGCTCCGCCCAGCGCAAGGCACTAAAGCTGCTCACCCACCGCCGCTACTGTCAACGGACATCGTCCGGATGGACGTCGGGCGACCCATCGCGTTCAAAGCCTCCGGTCGGCCCGTGCTGACCCCGAGCGAGACGCAGACCGGTCTCGCTCGGCCAAAATGCTTCCGGTCACGCTCTTGAAGTCGGCTGAGGTTGGGTCGGTGCGCCGTCGCCCTGTCGTATCTCCCGCAAGGTGTCGACAAGCGTCTCGGCCGTGTACTGCAGTTGGGCTTCGGTATGCGTGCTGCTGATGAAGAACCGAAGCCGGGCGGCGTTGTCTTCGACAGCGGGATACACGATCGGCTGCACGTTGATCTTCTTGGTCGCTAGGGCCGCCGATAGGCGCATGCATTCCAACGAGTTGCCGATGATGGCAGGCACGACCGCGGCGCCCATGGCGTCCCCGGTGTTGATCCCTCTCGATCGGCAGGCATCGAGGAAGAAGCGCGAGTTATGGCGCAAACGTTCGACGTTTTCGGGCTCACGATGCATGAGCTCGAGTGACTTCAGGGCGGCGGCCGCGTTGGCGGGCGTGATTCCGGCCGAGTACACGAAGCCCGGAGCGGTGTACTTGAGGTACCGAACGAGGGCCGACGAGCCGGCGATGAATCCCCCGCAGCTCGCAAATGACTTCGAGAGAGTCCCCATGAAGATGTCGACGTCGTTCGGGTCTACCTCGAAGTGGTTGGCGACGCCGCGTCCGGCGTGACCGAGCACGCCGGTCGAATGCGCTTCGTCGACGAGAAGCAGGGCGCGGTGGCGGCGCTTGATATCGATAAGGCGGGGGAGATCGATCGAGTCACCGTCCATCGAGTAGATGCCTTCCGCGCAGATCAAGACTCGGCGGTAGTTGGCGCGAATCGGCCCCAAGAACTTCTCGAGGGCGTCGAGATCATTGTGCGGGAAGGGGCGCCGAGTCGCGCCCGACAGGTAAATGCCCTGCAGAACGCTGTCGTGAATGAGGCTGTCGTGAACGATGAGGTCGTTCCGGTCGAACATGTGGCCGACCGTCGTGACGTTGGTGGCGTGGCCGCTGACGAAGACGATCGCGTCCTCGGTGCCCACGTGGCGGGCCAGCCCTTCTTCGAGCTGCCGGTGAATCGGGCGCTCGCCCGAAGCGATCCGACTCGCGGACACCGAGGTGCCAAATCGGCTCACGGCCTCCTGGGTGGCTTCGACGACGGCCGGATGTCCAGAGTACCCGAGGTAGTTGTAGCTCGAGAAGTTGAGCATCTCGACGCCATTGATGACGCTTGTATCTCGCGCGGTGCCCGAGTGGACGTGGAAGTATGGATTGTCGAGCCCGATCAGCTTGGCCATTTCGAACCGCTGGTCGAGCTCGCCAATCTCCGGAAACTGAGCGATGTCGTAGTTTTCGGCCGGGACGTCGATCGCCGTGGGCGCGGTCCGCTCGACCCGCAGGCTCGCGAACCGACCCCGGACTCCTTCCATCCAGCCATAGGTGCGACCGTCGGGGCCCGCGTAATGGATATGACCTTTAAACTCGTCTCCTTCGACCTGGTCGAGGGTGACCGTGCAGCGGATCGGCCTCTGGCCAAACGGTTGCAAGAGGACGAATCGGTCGAATCCGGTGGGGAAGCCTTCGCGGCCATGATGAGCGACCAGCCAGAACGCCGCCAGCTGAAAGCTCGCGTCGACGACCTTGGGGTCGATGGTCCACCGCATGCGACGTTCGTTGGACCACCATTCGGTGATGGCGACGCCCGTCACGCTGCCCACGATACCGTGGTCCGACATCATCTCCACGTCCTCGATGCCGCGTAGCATCGGGCCGTGAAACGCGTGGCGTTCGTAAAAGTCGTCGAGGCTGAGGTCGACCGTGGTCGGTGTTCCTTGCAGCGCGTCGGGGACCGGGACCTGCATCTGGGGCGCGGACGGTGTCGAAATCTTGGCCCGGTAGGCCACCCGGCCGTCCACCCGCACTTCCGCGTCCGCATGTTTCTGTCCGTCTACATGGCGTCCCGTCAATTCGACCTGCGCCACGTCGTCGCCCATGACCCCTCGCACGAGGTCCATGTCTTCCACGACGACGGCAACGTCTTCAGGGGCGTCGAAGGCCCAGGCGACGAGGTCGGTGATCGACGCCAGCGGTACCACCGCCCGGCCCTTCAGCCGATGGTCGTCCAGATAAGGATGCCGGGTGAGGTCGAACTTCTCGCAGAGGCGAGTTCGGAACTCCTGGGTCGGCAGCGACCGGGCGACGACAACGCTACCGTCGACGTCGCTCTCGATGAGGCCGAGCGCGAGGTCGACGCCCTCGTCGTCATCGAGGAAGGTCACGCCGGCTTGAGTCATTGCGTTTCGAATGGTCGCCGGCATGCTGGCCACCATTCGCGTCGAAGACCATGGTGGCCATGCCACCGAGAGCACGCGAACACCGGGCGCCCCCAGCACTGCGCGGTGGTCGAGAAGCGCGTTGGCGGCGGCGTAGTCCGTTTGCCCGGCGTTACCGAACCGACCGGACCAGCTCGAAAAGTACACCATGAGCCGAAGCTGAGGGCATGCGGCGACCAGAGCATCGGCGCCGGCCACCTTGACCCGCATGACTTGCTGCAGGCGCTCGGTCGTCTTTCGCTCCGCGACCGCATCATCGATCGTTCCTGCTGCGTGTAGCGCGACCGTAACCGGCCCCGTGGCGTTGGTGATGGGCTCGAGGGCCCGGCGCAGACTATCGGCGTCGGTTACGTCGGCAGAAACATACTCCGTAGCGGTTCCGCTCGCCCTGAGGTCGGACAGGAGCTGCTGAATCTCCGGAGTGATGCTTCGTCGGCCGACCAGGATCAGCATCTTGGGGCGGCGAGCCGCGATGCGCCGACTGACCAAAGCACCGATCTCGCCGGCCCCGCCGGTCACGAGGACGACATCCTGCTCGGACAAGGGCTGGGCGCCCGGCGAGGTTGACAGCGGGGTGGGCTCGAACGCCGTGACCCAGCGGCGGCGCCCGTCGTACCCGACGTCCGTCGTGCGGTCGACGGACAGCGCTTCACTGACCACCCATTCGGCGGCGTTCGTGCCGGCCCGAGGATCGATGTCGAGGATCCGGATCGCGTCGGTGGCGCGCTCTCGGGCCAATGACCTGACGTACCCGTGCAGACCAACCTGCGAATGGTGTTTAGTACCTTCTTCGGTGTGGGTCAGGCCAAGTCGGCCGCCGAGGGTCGTGACCACGGCCATCCGGCGAGGTCTAAGCGCGGCCGCGAGCGGATGCAGCTGACCGACCGGGTCCAGGGGCGAACCGCCGTTGGCGAGCCCCATGGCCGCGGCATGAATGAATCCGTCGACGTTGAACCCAGAGTCGCTCAAGGCCTCCGGCAGGCCTTCGACGAAACGTTCGGGCCACAGGTTGACCGCGTCCGCAACCAGTCGGGCCGGTGTCGCGACCCCGTCATGCGCGAATCGTACGCGAACCACGGCTGCTCCGCGTCGCTGCAGGTCACCCGCGATGTGCGCTGCAAGCGGCGAACCATCTTCGGTGACGAGCCACGTCTCCAACGCGGGAACGTGGGCTGGCAGAACGGGCCCGGCGCTCTCCACCGCCTTCACGACAAAAAGACCCGCAGGCACCGCGTCGACCGCTTCGTCGGCCGGCACGGACGCGTTGGTACGGGTCAGCGTATCAACGACGTGCGAGGCGAGGTCGTCGAGGGTGGTCTCGAGTTGGAAGAGAGACGGTGGAAGACCACCTAGGTCTGGGAACTGGGACTCCAGTGCACCCCCGAGGTCGGCCACCATGAGCGAATCGAAGCCCAGCTCGTCGACCAGGCGCTGCTCGGCGCGGAGCGCCTCGGACGGAAATGCGCTCACCTTGGCGACGATCTCGAAGACGCGGCGCCGCACCTCTTCTGCCTGCCGACCTTCTTGCGCGGTCGGCGAGGGTTCCGATTTCGTCCGCGAGGGGGCGGCCGGCTCCGCTGCGGCCGGAGCTGGGGGGACCTCAGCCGCGGCGCCCACTGCCGGCTCGGGGGGAGCGACGCTAGGCAACTCGGTCATGACGGCCTTCAGTCGGGCGGCCAGGTCAGGTTGTGCCTCGGCATCCCCCAGTAGTACTCGGTTCTGCGTCGCGAGGATCTCGGCATGCAGCCGAAGAATCTCGGTCTGCTGGGCGAACAAGGTCGTCAGGCCCTCGGCGGCGGGTAAAGCCTTTGGTGCGGGTTGAGTTTCGGCGCCGTGACTCAAGCGAACCGTGGGCACCGACGCATCGATTTTGGGCACGCCGTCGAAAGTGGCTACCGGTTGCGGGACGTCCTTGATCGGCCAATACTCCTCGCGCGCGAGGGGCGTCTCGGGCAGGCTGACCACTTGTCGGCCTTCTCCTTCGTACAACGCTTCGAGGCTCACGGGCACGCCGAGCGCAGCAAGGGTGCACAGGCCATGCACCAGCCCATGCCCTGCGTCGTCTTCCAGAGAAGCCAAGTTGACGGTCGACGTGTCGCGTCCGAGCGTCGCCCGAGCGAAGCCAGTCAGGAGGCCGCCGGCGCCCACCTGCAGGTAGACCTGCGCCCCGGTGTCCCTCGCCTGGTGCAGCGCGCCGACGAAGTCGACCGGTGCGGTGGCGTGCGCCATCAGCGTTTCGCGCATCCGCGACACGTCTCCGCCGTAAGGCTCCGGTGCGACGCCGGACGCGACCGGTCGATGCGGCGAGGTCAAGGTGATGCCATCGAGCGCGTCCGCGATCGCTGGTCCCACCCCTTCGACAAGAGGAGAGTGGAACGCATGGGACACTTCGAGAGGCCGAACGTCTAGACCGGCGGCCTTCAGACGCTGGGTGGCCAGCTCGATTCCTGCTGTCGTTCCGGAGATCGAGACCTGCTGTGGATGATTGATGTTGGCAACGACCACCGACTCGATGTTTTCGATGTGACCTCGGACCGTGGCCTCGTCGCCCATCACCGCGGCCATCGTGCCAGGGTCTTCAGCGGCCAGCTGTTTCATTGCCAGGCCCCGAATAGCCACGAGCCTCACCGCGGCTTCGGCACTGAACGCGCCGGCGTGGGCCAGAGCGGCAAACTCCCCGAGCGAATGGCCCAACGTAACGTGGGGCTCGACGCCACACGAACGAAGGAAGTCGGCCATCGCCAGGCCGAGGGCGGCCATCGCGGGCTGACAGATTTCGGTGGCCTTAAGGGCTTCGGTCTGGGCTTCGGGATCGCTCGGCGCGAGCGGGTCGGTCTCCGGATACACGAAGCTGGTCAGTCGGCGAGGGAGAATGTCTTGCGCGGCCCTGTCGAGCCGATCGAGCGCCGACCGGAAGCGCGCAAACCGATTGCGCGCGCCGCGAAGTAGTCCGACCTTCTGCGCGCCCTGGCCGGCAAAGCAGAACGCGAGCTTGGGCGCGGGTGCATCGGGTTCACCGGCGTCGTAGACGCCCACCCGTTTCGACACCGAGAGGGGCAGGACAACCGAGCCTTCGGCGGCCCTCAGGGTCGAGCTCGTCGCCCGGAGGTGGGTGATCAGCTCTTGCGGAGTACGCGCGGCGACCACCGCACGGTAGCGTTCGAAGTGACGGCGCGCGTTGAGGGTGTAGGCGACATCCGCGAGCGAGGCTCGGCGCGATGGTCCGAATTCGAGCGAATCAGCGATCTCGTCGAGGAACCGGGGAAGGTCGCGAAGCGTCGCCGAAGTGACCACGACCGATTCCGGCCATACCTGGTGACCCTCGAGGTCGTCGGCGACCGCCATCGAGACCCTCGCCGACCGAAGGGGCCGCTGGGGCGCTTCGAGCACGATATGCGAGTTGGTGCCGCCGAAACCGAACGAGCTGACCGCCACCCGCAGCGGCTCGCCATCCGGTGGGGTAAGGGGGGAAGACTCCGTCGCGATCCGCAGCGGAAAGCGTTCGAACTCTAGCTTTGGATGAGGCTTCTCGAAGTCGGGCTGCGGAGGAGCGCTCTTGTGCTCGAGAATCTTGATCGCCTTGATGAGGCCGGCGACCCCGGCCGCCGACATCGCGTGGCCGATGTTCGCTTTGACCGATCCGAGGAACACCGGCTCGGTGACTCCCGTTTCAAGGAGCAACGAGCCCAACGCGCCCACTTCGACCGGGTCGCCGATGCTGGTCCCGGTGCCGTGCGCCTCGAAGTACGCGATGGTGGCCGGTGATACTCGTGCATCCCGGTAGGCGGCCCTCAGGGCCGCGATTTGGCCCTCGGCTTTCGGGGTCATCGGACCTTCGCCGCGCCCGTCGTTGTTGCAGCCGGACCCGAGCAGCACGGCATGGATACGGTCGCCGGCGGCCACCGCATCTTCGAGCCGTTTCAGGAACACGACCCCGACGCCGTCGGACTGAACGAAGCCGTCAGACCGGTGGTCAAAGGGCCGGCAAACTCCGTTCGGGCTGATCGCACCAATCTTCGTGAAAGCGACCAGGTTGACCGGCGACAGGTTGATGTAGGCACCGCCTGCGATAGCAGAATCGATCGCGCCCGCGCGAAGCTGGGTCACCGCGTCGTGAATGGCTACCGACGCCGATGCGCAAGCCGAATCGATCGTATACGACGGTCCGCCGAAGTCGAAGGTCTGAGACACCGCCGCCGCATCGAGCGCCGTCAAAGAACCGCTCAGGGTGAAGGCACGAATAGGGGCTGTGCGCTCCACCAACGCGAGAAGGGCTCGTCGAAGCTCATCGTCGCCGGCAGCGGCCCCGAAGTCACCTCCGGCCATCTGCATGGCGACGAGCCGTGCCTCGGTCAGCTTCTGAAACTCGGAGGTCGAAATGCCTACGTAGACGCCGGTGCGAGAGCGGTCGAAGGCGCGCTGGTCGTAGCCGGCATCCATCAGCGCCCACCGGGTGGCTTCGATCAGCAAGCGCTGCTGCGGGTCCATGACCTCGAGCCGCCGTGGTGCGATGCCGTAATGAAGGGCCGCGAATTCCCGGTATCCGTCGATGAACGAACCTGACGCCGTCCACGTCTTGTCGACGTCGCGCTGGCTCGTGGTGTAAAAGATGTCGTGATTCCATCGATCCTTCGGGATCTCGCGGAATGCGACTTGCCCGTGCGCGATGCGGGTCCAAAACTGGTCCGCATCCTTGGCTTGGGGAAAGCGGCAGCCGATGCCAACGATGGCGATCGGGGTCGACGGTCCGTATGAATTCTGTTCCATTGAGGCCTCGGCCGCGGGCGGCGCTACGCCGCGCGGTTTCGCAGTTCTTCCTGCCGCAGCTCACTCATCGCGCGCGTGATTTCATGCCGGCCGATAGCGAGCTTCTTCAACGTGGGAAACCAAACTTCTTTCAAGAATACTCCCCGATCGACGCCGCCCGAGAGTCGCATCTTTTCGGTGCGGAGCGAGTAGTCAGGCACGAGGTCGGTGCCGGGCATGCGGAAGTTCTTGAGGACGAAAGCCATATCTCGAATCGTGCCGTCGCGGTCGTCGGCGAGCTCGAGCAGGGCTACACGGCGGTAGAAGTCAGCGTGAGCGGCTTCGTCTCGAGCGATGAAGCCATAGATCTTTGCCAGAACGTGGTCCCCGCGAGCGCGGGCGAGCTCGAGTTGATGCTTGTACATCATGAACGTCGCCTGCTCTTGAACGGCGCCGTAGAAGGTCATCTGGCGAGGCGTCTGAAACGGCATGACCCATTGCTTGGCGAGCACCGCTTTCTCGTACTCGAACATCTCCAGTTCGGTTCGCTGACCAGACCGGACGAGATACTCTCGCAGCGAGAGTGCGTGCTTCGACTCCTCGTACCCCCAGTTGGCGCTAAACCAAGCCTGCCCGAACATCGATCGAACGCAGTTGATCCCTTGAGCGACGTAGTCGGGAAGATAGCTTTCGACGCCGACGAAGGTCTCTGCGTTCACCGCGGCCAAGGGGCAGTAGGTCGACGGGTCGAGCTCGTCCCAGGGGACGTCGTTGAACAGGTTCCAGCGCCGGTTCTTCTCCGCCCGCTCGAAGAAGGACATGTACTCACGGTAAACCGACTGTCGGAAGCTGTCGCTCGCGCCCATTCTCTCCCTCAGGCCAGTCGCCGTACTAGGGCGGCGAGGTCGCTCATCTTCTTGATGGTGGCGAGGTCTTCATCGGGGAAGCGAACATTGAGTTTCTCTTCCATCACGCCGATGACTTCCATGGTCATGACCGAGTCCAGGCCCAGCGTCGTTATGTCGGTGGCAATGTCAACATCATCAACCTTGATGTTGTTGTCTACTTCTTTGACGGAGGTCTTGAAGAGTTCAACGATCTCTTGGTCGGTAGGCATGACTATCCCTCGCGTAGATTAAGTGGACGACCGCGCGCTCAAGCTTCGCGCGCACGCACCATGGAGAAGACGCGTCGAGCGGGTCGAGCCACCGCGCGACGGAGTCGGGCCAGGGCCCCAGCCGTCACGTGCTTGGCCAGCACGAGGCGAGTGGTGG
The DNA here is from genome assembly GCA_964519665.1 of uncultured Myxococcales bacterium. Taxonomy (GTDB): domain Bacteria; phylum Myxococcota; class Kuafuiibacteriia; order Kuafuiibacteriales; family Kuafuiibacteriaceae; genus JANQQN01. The sequence continues at coordinate 48,600 of CAZFIV010000029.1, read as the reverse complement.
TCGAACCCAGTGTTCGGTTGCCCTCGCGGCCCAGGCGATTCTGCTGGTAGAGAGCTTTCGTCTTTCGACGCTGGAGTTTGCCGCTCGAGGTCTTGGGCAATTGACCAGGGCCGACCAGCTTGACGTCGCGGGCCCGGACGCCAACCGTCGACTTGAGGTGGCTGATGATGGTCGTCCGGAGCGCGTCGTGATCTTCAGCTTTCGTTTCGGCCGCGATGACGAGCTCTTCGGTCGAGTCTCCAGGCACCGAGAAGGCGACGACGTTGCCCTTGCGGATGCCGTCCAGCTGCTCGACTTCCCATTCGATGGCTTGCGGATAGTAGTTGCGCCCGTTCAGGATGATGAGGTCTTTCTTCCGCCCCGAGATATACAGGTGGCCGTCGTGAAAGAAGCCGAGGTCTCCCGTATGAAGCCAGCCCCCGCGAAGCAGCTCTTCGGTCGCGAGGGCATTGTCGAAGTATCCCGCCGTCACGCTCGGGCCGCGGACGACGATCTCGCCGACGCGCCCGGTTTCCAGCGGCTGACCGGCGTCATCCATGATGGCCACCTCGTGGCCGGGAAACGTCTGGCCGCAGGCGACGAGCTCGAGCGCGAGGCTTTTGTCGACGGAACCGATGGTCGGGTCGATCGGTTGGGCGAGGTTGTCGGACTCGTACAACTCGCGGTCGATGGTGAGCGTCGTCATCGGCTGCCGGAGCGAATCAAAGGAGATGGCCAAGGTCGCTTCGGCCATGCCGTAGGCGGGCATGATGGCGTTCTCGTTGAGGCCAGCCGATGCGAACGTATCGACGAATCGTCGCATGGTTTCGGGGTTGATCGGCTCGGCACCGCATCCCAGCACTCTCAAGCACGACAAATCCATGTCGGCGAGTCGCTTCGCGGTGGCGCGTTTGGTGGCGAGACCGAGCGCGAAGTTGGGCGCGAACGTGATGGTGCCGCGGTAACGGTCGACCGTGTCGAGCCAGACCGTAGGCCGCTTGACGAACGCCATCGTCGGAATGAACACGACAGGGACCTGATTGAGGAGCGGCGCCACGACGAATCCGATGAGGCCCATGTCGTGGTACAGGGGCAGCCAGCTGACACCTCGGTCGACCAGGGGGTCGGAGTTGAGGCCCTCGACCATGATCGCGTGGGCATTGGCGACGAGGTTGTGGTGAGTGATGACCACACCTTTAGGGTCAGACGTCGAGCCGGAGGTGAACTGAAGGAAGCACGGATCCGCTGGGTCAACGACGACGTCATCGAGGGTCGCTCGGACCTTCGACTCGTCGTGATTGCGGATCTTGTCGGTCAGCAGCAGGTCGTCCAGACCCTCGACCTTGTTAACGAGCGACCACAGAATAGGAGATACCTGTTTGGTGGTGACCAGCAGCTTCGCTCGGGCCGCTCTCATGATTCGGGTGGCCGAATCGAGATAGCTGTCGATCTTGCCGAGAGCGAGCGGTGGGTACATCGGTACGGGCACCAGCCCAGCTCGGACCGCGCCCAGAAAATTGAGAACGAAGTCTTCGCCGTCCGGAACAACCATCGCGATCCGGTCACCCTTTCGGCAGCCGAGGGACAAAAAGTAACGGGCTCGGCGGTCGGCCTCGGCGGACATGGCTTGGAACGACCACTCGCGGGGCGACAGATCATTGGCGAGGAAAGTATAGCCACGATCGTCAACCAGCGCGGCGTTGCCTAGAACGTCGACAAGGGTGCGGGACATGTTCTTGGTTCTCCTAGTGGTCGTTCGGCTCACCGCAAACGAAGGACGGCTTGCCGATTCACTGGGCGGACATATGCCTCTCGCCGACAGGTCGGTCAACGTCGTTTTCATGGGTGAGGGGCCACACAAACGCCCGACTTTCCAGACGGTTTTCGTAAACGGGCGTAAATACGGATCCAACCAAAACAACCGACGCGTCGGAACCGAAAATCTTTTTATCTGCGCCTCCAGTTTGACCACGAGTGCGGCGTGGCGGATGCAAGTCGCTATGCTGGCGCAACTCGCTCAGGTGTGTCTATTCAGCCACGATGCTGCAGTTTTAAGGCGCTTTTGCGACGTCGTTTCAGGCGAGCTCGAGGGCGACAATGGCCGGTTGCGTTCTTGTAACATGGGTGCGGCGTCGGTCGCGCATCATCCGCCCGCAGGTGAACTTGCAGAAGGCGACGTTTGGGTGACGCTTCAGGTGGCTGAACCCGCACAGGTAGACACGCTTCATCGGGAGCAGGCGGCGGCGAGAATCCCTTTAGATGATCACCCTGAAGACACCAAGTGGGGATGGCGCTCGGTCTACTGTCGCGTCGCGCCGCATCTCGTCTTCGAGGTTGGAGCGCCGCGGCCATGAGCTCGGCGCCGACCTTCATGGTGGTTGGGCTCGGCGGCATCGGCGGCATCGTGACCGGCCACCTTCTGGAGCAGGGGTTCGACGTCACGCCGGTCAGCTCGAACTCGTCGATTCGGGAAGCGGTCGAGAAAGGTGGCTTTCAGGTCCTCGGTGAGGGAGCGCCTCGCCGAGTGCCGGGGCCGGTCTTCGCTTCACCGCCCCCTGACAAGGCCTACGACTTCATCTTGCTCGCAACTCAGCCGCCGCAGGTGGAGGCGGCGGCGGAGGCCTCCGCCGAGTTTTTGGCACCGAAAGGGGCGATGGTCGTCTTTCAAAACGGACTATGCGAAGAGCGGGTCGCGCCGTACGTCGGGACCGAGCGCGTGATCGGAGGGGTGATCTCATGGGGGGCCTCGATGCTCGAGCCCGGGCGGTTCATGCGGACTTCCCGCGGCGGATTCGTCTTGGGCACTCTCAGTGGCCCGGTGGACGACCGTTGCCGTCGGCTGGGCGCTTGTTTGGCCCAGATCGGCCCCGTGTCGACCACCGCCAATCTTCGAGGGGCGCGCTGGAGCAAGCTCGCTCTCAATTGCGCGATCTCCACGCTGGGGACGGTTGGGGGTGACCGAGCGGGACCTCTGCTCATGCGGAGCTTCGTTCGCCGGATGGGACTCGAGGTCATGTCGGAGGCTGTTCGGGTTGCTCGGGCGGAGCAGGTTCAGCTCGAGAGGATCGCCGGTACCGTAGACCTCGAGCGCCTCGCTCTGACCGACCGGGAGGTCGCCGGTCGAGCGCCGATTCACTTGGCCGCCAAACACGCGGTCGTGCTGGCTGCCGGTCTGCGGTACCGCAACCTCCGATCGTCGATGCTGCGCGCTATTGAACGCGGCCGGCCTCCCGCCGTAGACTTCCTGAACGGCGAGATCGTCCGCCGGGCCGAAGATCACGGGTTTTCCGTGCCGGTCAACGCGCTTCTTCAACGAACCGTTCATCGCATCGCGGCCGGCGAGATGGCCTCCGGCTTGCCGACTCTTCGGTCGATCTACGAGGACACCCGCCGGACGGTTTAAGGTAAACTGACCAAATGACGAAGACGGTAGGAGTGATCGGAGCTGGTGCTTGGGGGACGGCTCTGGCTCAGCTGATGGCGGATCAAGGATCGGACGTTACGATCTGGGCGTACGAGACAGAGGTCGTCCAAGATATCAATACGCTTCACGAGAATCGGATCTACCTGCCGGGGATGCCGCTATCCGAGCGGCTGGCGGCGACCTCTTCGCTCGAGGAAGCGCTGACCGGGCGCGACCTGGTGCTCCTGGTCTGCCCGTCCCACGTGATGCGGACCGTGATGACCAAAGCGGCTCCGTACCTTCCGACCGGCGTGCCGATCGTCAGCGCGGCCAAGGGGATCGAGAACGAGAGCTTGATGACGATGAGCGAGGTCCTTCAGGACGTCCTGCCCACCGAGCTTCATCCGTACCTCGCTTTCCTTTCCGGTCCGAGCTTCGCAAAGGAGCTTGCGGCTCGGCTCCCGACGGCGGTCAGCGTGGCGTCCGCAGACGAGCAGGTGGCGATCGAGGTCCAGCAGATGATGGTCGCCCCTTACTTCCGAGTCTACACGTCGGCGGACGTCGTTGGCATCGAGCTCGGAGGCGCCCTCAAGAACGTCGTGGCGATTGCTTCGGGGGTCGCCGATGGGATGGGGCTTGGGTACAACACGGCGGCGGCGATCGTGACGCGGGGTCTGGCCGAAGTGACCCGGTTGGCGGTCAAGCGCGGCGCTCGTCCCATGACCTTGGCGGGCCTGAGCGGGATGGGCGACCTGGTGCTGACCTGCATGGGCGGCTTGAGCCGAAACCGCACCGTTGGCCAGAAACTCGGTCAGGGCATGACCCTCGAGCAGATCATGGCCGACATGCGTCAGGTGGCCGAGGGCGTTAAGACGGCCAGGTCGGTGTACCTGCTCGCCCAGCGCGAGCAGGTCGACATGCCGATCTGTACGACCGTCTACCGGTTGCTCTACGAAGATCTACCCGCGGCCCAAGGGCTGAGCGGCCTGATGACCCGGTCACTCAAGAGCGAGCTCGAGCACTGACGCCGGCTGCCTGGCGTTGGCTACCTGACGTCCCAGTCGTCCGGGAATTCGATTTCGAAGGCGAGATCCACGCTTCGTCGCCCGCGGGCGGGAATGTCGACCGTCCACTTGACGATGCCGCGACGGTCGTCTCGCGAGTGGCCCGCGGTCGTGCCGTCGGGTAGGAGCCGCACCTCGATGTCTTCATTTTCCGAAACCGGGATTTGCTCGCGAACCTCGATCTTGTGCGCCTGCGCGGACCGATTGCTGATGGTGATGCGGTAGGCGCGGGTCAGGTGCTTGCTGTCGGCCAAAAAGCCCTCGACGGCCTCCCGGTCGGTCCGCTTCTCGCGCTCGACGTTCAGGCCCGGTTCGAGGCCCAGCGAGACCTCGAGCGTCTCTTGGGTGCCGGTAAAGGCGAGCGGAGACCGACCGACGAACGCTCCTTCCACGAAGCTGTTGATCCGACCCGCAAGGAGAGGATAGCCGGCCGGATTGTTGAATTCGGCAACCCGAAACACCGCTCGCTTCAATCGAGGGAGCGCGACCCACTTGGCCTGGGCGGTGGTCCGGGTTTCGTCGATAGGGAACCAGTGCGGCCGGCCGTCGGCGGCGATCGTCACCCGGCCGGGAAGCTTGAGCGACACCGTGTGACCGCCGTCTTCCAGTTGTGCCGAAACTGGACCCCGCCGCGGTTGGACTCGCCCCTCCCGCAGACGACTTCGGTCCTGGGACCCTTGGACCAGCACTTTCGTTCGCTCGCGCTCGCGACCGTCGATGAAGATCGCGTTCGGCCGGGGGGCATCGGCGCCTAGCCGGGGCCGGGCGGTAGACAGGCGGAGTTCGGCATTCGACCAGTCTTCTCCGGTCGATTGTTCGATCAGGGCTGAAACGGTCAGCCGGACTTCGGCGCTCCCGTCTTTTCGCCGTCTAAAGTCCAGATCGTACTCCGGCCTCCACCGGGCTCGGCTTACGACGTAGGCCAAGCTCGCGGCGGCGCTCTGACCTCGACACTTGACGGAAACGGTGGCCCGGATGAATCGCTTCGCGCGGCCGGATTGACGAGCGAGCTCTCGATTGACCCGGCTCAAGCGACGAGCGTGTTCGCGCCGGTCTTTGTCGAGCGCTCGCCGCTGAGCGGCGAGCTGGTCGCGCTCACCCTTGAAACGGTCGAGGTCGCGTTTCCAGGTTCGGCGGTCGGGTCGAGATGACCGCAGCTTCTCGCGGGTCGCCTTTCGATAGATTTCTACCAGCCCATCGAGCCTTTGAAGACGTTCGTGGACGCTCTCTTCGCGGTGCTTGAGAACGGCCCCTTCCTGCCGGAGGGTGACCTTCTCCCGCTCGAGTCGGGCCGCCTCGTCGCGGGCGGCGCGTTCTAGGCGGATCGTTTCGTATCGAACCCCCAACACCTCCGTCGTGCCTTCGGACTCGGCTCGAAGGGTGCGGGCATCGATTCCGGAGGGAAGGGGTTCGAAATCGATCTCCGCCGTTCGGTCGGTGCATGGCGCCGTGGCGACGCGGACGACCTCGGCGCGATCGGACAGGACCACGATCCGGTCGATCGAGCTATTGGGTGCAGTGACGATGAGGGCGGCGAGTGCAGAGTTCAACATGTCGATCCTCAGCGTTGCTCCAGCACGAAATCGGCCGGACGTTCGATTTCATAGGTGAGCTCGACGGTTTTGGTCTCACCCGGCGGGACCTCGAGGCCGAAGCGGGCGACGTTGCTGTCCATCGGCCCCACGAGCGGCTTCGGCTTCAAGCTCAGGACCCGGATCCCGATGTCGTCCTTGAGGCTCTGCGGAATGGGCTCCAGGACTTCGACCTTCACCCCTCGCTGGTGGTAGTTCGCGACCTGGATTTCGATGTGGTAGCGAGTGATGGCGTCCTTCGAGAAGACCCCTTCTTCTCGGGTCGTGGGCCGCACGGTGCGCTTGACCTTGATGCTCTCGTCAGCGCCCAGACCGAAGGATATCTGCTTCTCCGGGGCGACGGTGACGATCTGGCCCTGGCCTAGGAACTGGTTGTTGACGAAGATATGAGTCGGTCCGGCGAGCATTGGACGGGTGCTGCGGTTCGTCAATCTGGCCTTCAGATAGGCGGTCGGCGGATCCAGACCCGGCGTGACTTCGTAGTAGCCTTCGGTTGCGAACCTTTCGACAGCCACGGGGACCTTCAGAGGCATCCCGTCGCTCTTCACGTCGGTACGGGCCGGAGCGGGATAGAGGTATTCAATGCCCGCCACCATCTTGGCCGGGGTTTCGCTTCCGAGTTCATGCAGAGGGTTCGGAGCCACCGTCTGGGCGAGCACGAAGGCCCTCCGCTCGAGCGTCGGTGCCGGTCGCCGCTCTCGGCGCGGCCGTCGTGGGGCTTCGGACCTCAGGATTTGCGCGGCGCCCAAGACCTCGGCGACCTCCATCGAGTCCTCCATTTCGACGGCCTTATCGCCTCGGGCGGCGGCCGGAGGTGGGGCCCGCGGACGTTGGTCGGGGACGGACTCATCCTCGCCGACCTTCTTCGCCTTCGGCTTGGATTTGACCCTCCCGAGGGCAGCTGACCAGCGTTCCCGAAGGGCTATCAACGCCTCCGATGGCCGATCATCGATGGGCTCCGGAGGTGGGTTGAAGCGCGGCGCCGCGACCGGTCCCACCGGTCGAACTTCGGGGAGAAAGTCGCTCTGTTCGCCGAGGGTCCAAGTCTTGAGCAGGGGGAGTGCGATGTCGTCGTCGGGGACTCCAGTAGAGAAGATGAGTCGGGCCCGCGTCCAGTCCTCCCCCGTTCGTTGGCGGACGATCGCGCCCGTAAAGACCTTGAGCTGGCCGTCTTCGGGGGCGTAGTGGAGATCGTAGACGGGCGACCAGGTCGGGCCGTCAACTTCGTAGGAGATGGTCAGTTCCGAGCGCTGCGGTCGAGGCGAGTGCACGACAGCGTAGACCATGCTTACCCTCCGCATGTCGCCACTCAGACGAAGCTCGTTGAGCGAGTTGGCGATCGCGGCGATCCGCTCGTCGAGCGGGCGGAGCTGGGCTTCGAGCGTTCGTAGGTTCCGACGCGCCGCATCGGCCCGGTCGGCGAGAAAGTCAGCGGTTTGGAGCCATGAGCCGACGCCGATCGGTGGCAAGGCTCGACCGTCGCGCTGGGCCTCTTCGACGAACGGCGTCGGCTGGAGGGTCCGAATGAGGTCCAGCTCCCGTCGCTCCTGCTCGGAGCGGTCAGCCAACGCCGATCGCTCATCGCGAAGACGTTCGAGCGTCTCGAGCTGTTCTGCCACCGAGGGGACCGCGAACGATTCGGTGGACCGGATACCAATCTCGGCTCTCATGACCCGCGCTCCCGCGGCGCTGACCCGGACCGAGTCTTCGAGCAAGCCCGCCGGCAGCGGTTCGAAGCGGAAGACCTGCGCTCCCTCTTGGAGCTCGATACGGGCGCGACGGACGACCCGGGCCCGGTTCGAGAAAACGATGACCTCGTCGATCGGCGCCTCGATCGGCTTCGTATCGCGGCGCTCGTCCGGCCCCAGCTGCGCCGTGGGCGGCGCGGCGGCCACGAGCGAGAGGCCGACCAGGGCGAGAAGGGTCCTGGAGCCGGAGGGTCTCGTTTCCGGCCGATCGCTGATCCGGAACACTGGATGTCTGCGGTGATTCACACGGCTAGAAACGCTTGGTCGACCGCCCGGGTCTACCCCGGTCGACTATTGTTGCCCCGGCAGCGGCGACACCGCCACAGCGATTCGACCACGCCGCTCACCCCGTAGGCGGTGAAGACCACGAACAAAGCGAAGCCCGGGTTCGTGGCGAACCCTATGAGCGCGATGGCTATCGCCAGAATGATCGACCCTCCCACGGTCCTCGCCGTGAGCTTCAGTGTCTTAAAGGTCCGGTATCGGACCCTGGAAACCATGAGTGCACCTAATACCAGGAGCGCAACGCCGCTTTCGGCGAGGCGCATGGTAGTGGGTGGAGAAGGGCCACCCAGGACGAGGCCGACCAGGAGCCCTGCCGCGGGAGGGACCGGCAAGCCGACCGACGCCGACGCGACGGTGGGGCGCGCAGCGCCGAGAGCGTTCGACTGAACCGCGAGATAGTTGAACCGGGCCAGTCGGGTCGCGGCGCAGGCGGTATACGCGAAGGCCAGGACCAGCCCCGTCAAGCCGAAGCGATGGAGGCCCCAGGCATAGACGAGGACGGTGGGGGCCGTTCCGAAGGACACGAGGTCGGCGAGCGAGTCGAGCTGGCGGCCGAATTCGCTCTGTGTTCTCGTCAGTCGAGCGACCCGGCCGTCAAACAAGTCGAGCAGCATCCCGACGAAGATGGCGATCGCCGCGTGCCGAAACCCTTCGGACGTCCGCTCCAGGCAAAGGACGATCGCGTAGAAGCCGCAGAAAATACTGCACAGCGTAAATAGGCTGGGCACGACAAACAGAGCGCGCCGGAGGTCGAACCGGATCCCGGTGCGCCGTGGCTGTTGACTCTCCGCTGGCCGCGACACCTCAACTCCCGTAGCATGTCACACCGAGCCGAAGGGGGCCATGGAAAGCGCGTTGACCATCATTGCCGGGGCCGTCGCCCTGTTGCTCATCTACCTGGGCCTCGCGGGGTTCCTGGCTCGCAGATGGCGGATCGCGTGGCCAACGGTCGAAACGTTGACCCGGGAGCTTCCGACGCCCGGGCACCACATTGCTCTGTTCCATCTGCCCCCCGACCGCGTTCGGTTCCACGAGCCGGTCATTCTGTGCCATGGCCTGGGTGCGAATCGATTCAACGTCGACTTCCTCGATGATGGAACCGGACGCGATCGCTCCAGTCTCGCCCGGGCCTTGTGCCGCGCCGGTTTCGACGTGTGGATTCTCGAACTTCGAGGACACGGTCTCGCGACCGTCCCGCCCGACGCCGAGTGGACGGTCGACGACCAGGTAAAGGAAGACATCGGGGAAGCGGTCCAGACGGTTCTCAACCTCACCGAGGCATCTTCGGTCCTTTGGGTTGGGCACAGCTGGGGCGGCGTATTGCAGGTCTTGTTTCAAGTTCGGCAAGAGCCGTTGGCGGATCGGGTCAAGGCGATCGTGGCCATCGGAAGTCCGTTCAAGTTCGGAATGCAGCCGAGCCTTGAAAAACTGTCGCCGTTGCTCCGCCAGTGGATCGAGCTCACCGGTGCCGGCTTGCCGCTGCGTCGACTCGCTTGGTTGGCGCTGCCCCTATTGCTGCTGTGGCCGCGGTGGCCGCGGGGCCTCGCCGCTCCGGTAGCGCCCCTTATGCCGGGAACAGTCCGCGGTATCTGCGCCTCGATGACCGAAGACATTCCGGTCGGGCTTCTGCGACAGGTCGTTGACTGGGTCGACGGCGAGATCGTAGGCGCTCCGGCGGGCGGTGATCGCGAACCGGATTACGGGCGCCTGACGACCCCGACCCTCCTCGTGGCGGGAGCCAAAGACCACCTCGCGCCCCCCGCCGCGATGGCCTACCTTCGCGACCGAGCCGGCGAGGAGGTCGCCTTGAAGATCATGGGACGCGGTACCGGGTGTGCCGCGGACTATGGGCACGGTGGTCTGCTCCTGTCCGACCGCGCCCCCGATGAAGTATTTCCTCTGATCCGGGCGTGGCTGGCCGCCCGAGCCACGCCGGTTCGCCGCCGCAAGACTCCGGTCATCGGTGGATATGGACGGCCGGTGCAAGGGGGCTTCGACAAGAACTGAGCAGCGCAATGCCGGTTGTCAATTCCGCGAGTCCCGACCGCGAGTCCCGACCGCGAGTCCCGATCGCGAGTGGAATCGCGCCCATCCTCGCTCGCTGCGCGTCGACAGTTGCGATGGGTGCCAAGCCCGACCGCTCGGCTTGGCGTCATGACCCGCATTGACGTTCCCGGTTCCGATGGCGGCACGAAGACCTTCATGTTTCAGTCCTGTGTAATCACTTCTGCGGCCTCATACTCTGTGCTTAAAATGGTAAGGCTGGCCGGCGAGAATGGGGACCACGAGCTACATGGGCGAGACCCGGCTGGCCGTGGGGGGCATGGCCGAAGTTCGGTTGGCGATCGCACATTCGGCGACCGGCATTCCCAGCCTCGTGGTGCTCAAGCGGCTCCTGCCGCATCTCGCGGATGATTCGGAGACCGTCGAGGATTTTCTGAGCGAAGCGCGACTGATGGTGGCTCTGCACCATCCGAACATCGTGAGCGTTCGCGACCTCGGCCGTGACCGAATCGGATTCTTTATCGTACAGGAGTACTTATCGGGAGCCGATCTGCGCCACGTGTCCGACGAAGTGCGGGAGCGCGAGATGACCGTCCCCGTTCCGATCGCCTGTCGGGTCGTGGCCGAGATTGCGGCCGCTCTGCAGTACGCGCACCGGGCGTCCGATTCGCAGGGGAAACCGATGAATCTCGTGCATCGGGACATCAATCCTGGAAACGTGGTCTTGACCTACGACGGGCGAGTGAAGCTCATCGATTTCGGGGTGGCCAAGTCGGAGTTGAGACTTCGGAATACTCAGCCCGGAGCGGTCAAAGGGCAGCCCGCTTACGTCGCCCCCGAAGCGCTCGAAGGCGGCCCGGTGGACCATCGAGCCGACATCTTTTCGCTCGGGGTCGTGCTTCACGAGCTGTTGACCGGTCGCCTCCTTTTTCACCGACCTCATCCGGCGGCGATCCTCGATGCAATACTGAGGGAACCGCTCCCTGCCGTCCGGGACTCCAATCCTCAGGTTCCGGAGGTACTCGATACCATCGTGCAAACGGCAATGGACCGCGATCCCGCCCGTAGGTTTCCATCCGCGGGTCAAATGCGGGAGGCCATCGATGGCTACCTCCGGTCCGCCGGATTGGTGGTCGGACCGCGGCAGCTGGCCGGGTGGATTCAGACGACGATGGCCGAAGCTCGACGCGCTCGCATCCTCCTCGAACGGGAGGTTCGGCAGAACGTGGGGGTTCTCGAGGTACGAGGGGCAACTTCCGTCGTCGCACGAACGAAGCCGCCTCCGGTAGCCGTCAGGCGGCGGCCGACGCCCACTCCGAGCACCCTCCCCGCAGTGGGCTGGGCATCTATCATCGCACTCATTTTGCTGATGCTGTTGATGGCGGCGTTCTTGTTGGGACGCTCCGCAGCGCAAGGGCCGAACCCGGCCGGGGCTTGAACCAAGATGGTATTCTCTCGCTACTCATTCGCACGAAGGCTTGCGGTCGGCGGCATGGCCGAAGTTCTGCTGGCACGACAGCAGGGCATTGCCGGCTTCGAGAAGTTGGTCGTCATCAAGCGAATCCTCCCTCAGCTCCGAGGGGATGGGCGCTTCGTCGACATGTTTTTGAACGAAGCTCGGCTTGCGGCCTCCCTCCACCACCCGAACGTCGTCGAGATCTATAACATCGAGCGCGAAACCGAGGACTTCTTCATCGTGATGGAGTATCTTTCGGGCGAAGACCTGCGATTGATCCTGCGGCGAGCTAAACGCGAAGAGTTTAGAATTCCGGTCGCCATCTCTTGCCGCATCATTGCCGATGCGGTCGCTGGTCTGGACTTTGCCCATCGGGCCACGAACGCGCAAGGCCGGTCGTTGGGGCTCGTGCACCGTGATGTGGGTCCGACGAACATCATGGTCACGTACACGGGAACCACGAAGCTTCTCGACTTCGGGGTGGCCAAGGCGAACGTTCACAACATTTACACCAAGCCCGGGACGCTGAAAGGTAAGTACGGATACGCTTCGCCGGAACAGGTCCAGCACCTCGAGCTCGACTCGCGAAGCGACGTCTTTTCGGTCGCGGTCGTCTTGTGGGAGCTGCTCACCGTTCGGCGGTTGTTCCGGGGTGACAGCCCCGGCGAGGTGCTCAAAGCGGTCATGGAACGCCAGATCCCGCCGCCCAGTACCTATAATTCCGACGTCCCCGAGGAACTCGATCAGATCGTTTTGTCGGCGCTACGCCGCGACCGGAACCAGCGGACGCCCACCGCGCGTAACCTGCGCGAACAGATCGAAGGGGTCATGGAGCAGCACCAGTGGCACGTCGGGCCGCACCAGGTCGGAAGCTGGATGCAGACGGTTTTGGCCGAGCAATGGGAAGAGCGCAAGATGCTCGAGCAAGAGGTCGCGAGCGCCGACCCGGTGGAACTGGAGAGAACCCAAGAGCTTCCGTCCGCGTTTTCGCCGTCGTTGTCGGGATCTTCGGCGCCTTCGGGGGGCGCTTCGCAAAGTCTTCTTGACCCGTCGAACAGCGTCCCCATTTCGGTGGCGGGACAGGTGACCGCGTCCAACGCCCATGACGGCCGACGAACGGGCCTCATCATCCTACTGACCGTTCTCTTTACGCTGATTCTGGTCAGCCTCATTCTTGCCGCCTATGTGCTCGGCAGGTCGAGCAATTCGGCGCCGGTCGTGGCGTTGCAAAAACCGGATGCCGAATCCTCGTTGCCGGCCACCGTAGAGTCGGTTGCTTTTCTTATCCACGTAAGTCCGGACGGCGCCCGGGTGAAAATGAACGGGACGCTCTATCCAAATCCGGTGGGGATCGATGGGGTGCTTCTCGAGACGTTCGCCGACGCTACTGTCACGTTCGAGGTCTTCAAAGAAGGCTACCGGTCGGTGACCCGAATAGAGCGCGCACCGTCGCGGGGCACGAGGAATATTTACGTGAACCTTCGACGCATCGAGGTCAGGAAATCAGACCAGGTCGCGGCGGCGGCCCCCGCGGAAGCCGAAGATGCGGCCGAGGTCAAGGAGGTCGTGGAAGACGACTCCGCCACTCGCTCGCCTCGTCGCTCTCGGCGAAGTCAGACCCGGTCCCGTCGCACGCGGGTCGCGCCCGAACCGTCGAGACTGGTTGTCCGTTTCACGCCGGCCAAAGCTCAAGTCTCGGTCGACGGACGGAGGGTGCGAGGTTCGTCTCCGCTCACGATTTCCGATGTCGGCCCCGGCCAGCACGAGGTCGTCGTCAGCGCCGCCGGCTTCGAGACGATCGCTCGGACCATCGAAGTGGCCGAAGGTCAGACGACGCCCATCGCCGTCAATCTGGTCGCCCTGCCGCCGGAGTTCGCCGACGTCGACGTGGTTACGAGTCCGGGAGGGGCGGCCGTGTTGGTGAATGGCCGCCCGGTGGGTCGATCGCCGGTGGAGGGCCTGCGTCTAGAGATGGGCGTGCGGTACCGGTTCGTGGTCCGCAAAGATGAGTTCGCCGAGTGGACGGGAACCCTCACGCCGCAGGCGAGCCAATCGAATGACCTTCGAGTGACCTTGACGCCGCTTCCTCGGCCGAAGCCCGCTCCGGGCGCGGCGACCCGAGAAACGGAAGACGACGATGATCGGGTGCTCGTCGCGCTCGATCAGGTGGGTGACGCGGCACGTGGCCGCAGCCTACTGGCCGCCAAGTGCAATCAATGCCACGGCGAGGACGTGGCCGAGATCGATCCCCGTCGGTACACACAGGACGGATGGGATCGATACTTTGCGTACGGGCGTCATAAACGGAAGGCGCCACTCAAGGGAATCGTGTCAGCGAGTGAGCTCGCCGACATCAAATCGTTCTTGTTGGCGAACGCCGCCGACGTCGAGTCGGACGTTGCGGCGGGTGTCAGATGACGGAAAGGGACGGTCCAATGAAAATTGGCATCGGATTAGTGGGAGGGGCGACGGCGCTCGTCTGCCTGACAGGGCCGGCGTACGCGCAGGTCGATTTTGGCGACCGATTGGCGGACGTCGAAGAGCGGCTCGAGCAGATCGAGAAGAAGACGATTCTCGACCGCATCTATCTCTCTGGTGAGTATCGAACGATCTACAACGGATACATCTACGACGATGGTTCGGGTGATGATGAAGTCACCGAAGAACTCTGGTCGCACCGGCTGCGGGTCCAGCTGCGAGCCGAGCCGGTCTCCTCGGTGCGCATTACGGCCCGGCTGGTCATGTTCAAGCACTTTGGCGACAACGATGAGCCGGCCTTCGTGGCCGACTTTGAGCGAAGCCGGCTGCCGCGCGATACTGTCGCGCGCTTCGACCAGGCATGGATCGACTGGTTCGTGACGGATTGGATGGCGATTTCCGCGGGGCGAGTCGCGTACGCGGGGGGGCCGCCGGCCGATCTGATGAACAACAAGGCGACCCGACAGGCGACTTGGGGCACTCCGATCGTCGATGGTGAGTACGACACCATCAACGTCACGTTTCGGATACCCGGTACCGAATTCTATATCCGAGGCTTTTACTCCTCCTACTTCTTCGACAACCCGAACGATGAACTTCCCTTTCTCAACGACGGCACCGACGCTCTACGGGTGGTCGGAGGCAACATCGATTTCAGCCTGCCCTCGCTGGGGCGGAACTTGTTCCAGTTCACGTACCTGATCATCCCGCGGTGGACGCTGTTTCCGGCCAATATCGACGATCCCAATTACGATCCCGAGGCTGACTTCCGCAACGCCCCGGGCGCGCTCAGCACCCGCAACATCTTTCCGAGCCAGGTCCCCGACTCCTTCGGCACCTGGCAGACGATCAACGGTACGGTCGTCTTCTACGATCTGCTCGACTCCGGCTTCGACGTTTTCCTGAGTGGTTCGCTCGGCTTCATCGATTCGAGCAACGAAGGGGTGGAATACGAGATCTCGCTTTTGGAAGGGCAACCTCGGGAGTCGACGCCGCTCCTATTCTTCCCCAGTACCGAGGAGGACGGTCAGGCTCTGACCACGTTCCTTTACACTGGGTTTCGCTACACGATCCCGGTCGACGCCCTCAATCGTCCGAAGGTGGGCTTCGAGTTCAACATGGGGTCGCGCTACATGATTTCGCTGGCCCAGAACACCGACCGCCTCCTGGCAAAACTGCAGACCCGAGGCTACGCGGCCGAGACTTATCTCATCGTTCCCATCAACGATTCCCTGTTCCTGCGGGCTGGTTACCTGTTCGTCCAAACGGACCATCCGTATGCCTTTGCCGGGCCGAACCCGGCCATCCCCGGCCTGGGCGGTTCGACCTCCCCCGCGGTCGACCAACAGATCCATAACTTCCACTTCACCCTCGACGCGAGCATCTGAGGTCGTCATGCGAAGGATCCTGTGGCTTTTGCTCATGTTGCCGATCGCCTGCGACGAGGGTGTCGATCCTCCGGCTCTCGGCGTCTTCCAGGTGTCGGGCATAATCGCCGAGCTCGACGGCTTTGGGGTAACCGCATCGGGCCCCGGGCCGGGTCGGCTGCTCCTGGTGCGGTCGGCGTTCACGCGACCGGCCGCGCCGCCAGACTTCATCGACTCGACTTCGGTTCCGAACTGCGTCGGTTACGCGTTCACATTGGCCAACCTGCCTGGAGGAGACTCTACGAGCGGCGGTGACCTCACCTTCAGCGGGCTGAGCCCGACGATGCCGAATGGGACGGTTCGCGATCAAATCCTCATGGTGGATGTACCTCTGCCAACGACCCCCGTCTGTGCCGAGGTTCCAGACACGACCGGAGAACCCGGCAGCAGCGGAATCCGTCACGAATGCAATGTGCCGTCGGTGGGTTTCATGGGCGTGCCTCTTTCGGCGTTCGGCGATGGAGCGTCGATAACTATCTCGGGCGGTGGCGGCTCGCAGATCGGCGCGTTCACATCGCTTCCATTGCCGGTGCCGCCGGTCTTGACGGCGTCCGGGGCGTTTAACCTGTTCAACGTTGTCCCGGCCGATGGGGTCGTTGCCGAGTGGTCGGAGGTGCCCGCGCCGCTGGTTCTGATCGAGATCCTCGCATTCCGCGACGATGGCGCTGGTGCTCAGATTCTGTGCATCGACGTGATGACGGCCGGGCAGAAAGAGATTCCCTCCGCCGCGCTCGCACTGGTACCCCCGCCCACCCCAACGGAGGGTCTCCTCAACGTTTTCACGAGCTTGGCGGCGGTCAACTTCGATACCGGTGACGGGGGGTGGGGAACCTACTTCGTCGGTGTGGGTCGCGGCACTTTTGGCCTGACCCAGATTCCTCCGTCGCCGTAGAGTCCCGGTATGCCTTCGTTGTCGATGCGCTGCTCGTCCGTAGCGACCCTCGTGGTCTTCCTTGCTGGTGCAGCCTGCGGGCCCCGCACGACCATCGTGCCGGAACAGCGCCCGATTCGGTTGCCTACGGGCGAGCCTCGAAGCGCTTGCGAAACGCGCCGATTCCTCAATCTGGTCCCGGCGACCGGCTTCGCCGAGGCTACCCGAGAGAGCAATGCCGGCTGGGGCTGGGTCCGAGTCGATACCCGGGAAGAGCGGGTCAAAGGGCTCGGTGTCTTTCGTGGTGGCGATGCGCTCGACCTGCGCGAGGTCCTGCCTCAATTGGGCGAACCAGAGCTGGCCGAGCTGCACATCGGACGACTTCAGCCTATTCAGGACAAGAAGGATGCGCGCTGGGGATGGCTGTGGGCCGCATTGGGGCTGGGCGCAATAAGCCTGGGTCTCGTGACCGCGGCGACGGTTCCAGCTCTTCAAGACAGTGACTTCGACGATTCGTCGTATCCGCTGCTCGGTGCTGCCGCCGGCGTGGCGCTGGCCATGCTGATCCCGGGCCTGATCTCGCTCTCGTACCGGCCGAGCACCCAAGAGGAAACTTACTTCGAGCTTCGAAGGCGGTTGTTGCTGCCCGAGGAGGATGACTTCGATGCCGCCGCTCGCGGCGTGAATCGCTACAATGCGCGGGTTCGGGCCAAGTGTCGCCCCTGACCAGAGCATGGCGAGGGGCCTCAGTCCGATTTCGCGTCTGACCTCCGAGCCAGATCGACGGGGAGCGAGGCGGGGTTCGCGCCCTGAGGCGCCTCGTCACGTTGTCGTGGCCCCTCGGGATCGTTGGCCTCGTCGTGGGTCGAAGCGACCCTTTCCGCCAACTCCAGCAGTCGCCTCCGTCGCTTGCGAAAGAGCTCTATCACGAGGCTGTGCAGCTCTGCGGACGGATCGGCTTTCTTTTCGCGGTCCCGTTCGAGAAGGACGACACTCTCGGGCCTCCAAACGACATGACCGCGTTGATCTTCGAGGATGGGATTTCTGATAGCCATAGCCTTGCCTCCCGGTTCGTTTCGAACCGAGAGAGCCGAACCGCCAAACCCACGGTGCGTACCGACGTTCGGCAAGTCCGCTTGCAGGCGGACGGCCGTCGGCCGGCCAATGATCGTGCTCAGGCGCTGGGCGCGCCCAATGCCATCCGCAGATGGCCAACGAGGCCTGCCGGTCGCTCGCCGGGACGCCTCGCGCGTAGAGCGGATCGACTCCCTAGTTTATCGTTTCTCGGTGTCGCCGAGTCGCCGCGACCGTCGGCACCGCCGCCCCCGTCGGACCAGGGGTGGTCAGCACGGCACCCAGGGTCGGCAGCTATATGGCTTGATGCCTAGCCGTACCGCCCAGTTCTCACACGCCTCGTCGTCTGGTCCGCAAGTTCTCTTGCGATGAGCCCGACCATTGGCGCCGTGTTGGATTCATAGTACCACTTACGCGTCGCGTCGGGTGGCCAATTCGTCAAATTCGGAGCCCGAAGGAACATTCCCTATAGTCGTATTTGATTCGGTAAGTATTCCGGCCCGACAAAGTCGACGAATACTGTGTGCATCAACTATCGCGCACCGACCCCGTGGTACTATCGCGGCATAACTCCCCTCCCAAGCGTCCACCCGGACTATTCGGGGTATCGAAAACGAGCGTATGGTCGTGTGAGTGCACCGTCGAAGCGTTGGCGGGGGCGTATTTCGATCTCAGGAATACAGGAGGATCACGTCCATCTCCGCGTGGAATGCGTGCAAGCCGACGATCCCTCCCGGCGCATTGAGTCGACGGGAAGTCCTCCCAACTCATGGGGCTCCTTAGACGGGTTGTGACGGCTTCGCTGCTTCGTATTCGGAACGAAGGTACGGTCTACGACTTTGGGTCGGCGCCGCTCGCGGGACTTGGGGCTGACGCCGCTTCGGCGAGCCGTCAATCGATTGAGTGTATGAACGGGCGTCTTCAAGCGCCGGGGGACGTGAGAGCCGAGATGGACCGCGCCTCTTATCGGTCGGTCTTCGGCTCCGCGTACGCCGGGACGGCGACGTTCCGACCCCAGCTAAGCCCGTAAGGTGACGTCGAACACGGATTTATTCCCCTGATTCGGCTATTTTCCCGCCGTGCTGAAAACGATCGTTCTATCTTGCCTCATCGCGTTTGCGATGTCCGCTTGCCCGTGCTGTGAGAGTGGGTTGTGTTACTAAGGCGCTCGGCGGTGGCTCGTACATGCCTGCTACTGTTTCTGCTACTGTTTCTGGTCGGCTGCAGCGGCGGCGACAACGGGGGCTCCGCGCCGCAGAATGTTCCCGCGACCATCGAAGCCGCTCTGACCTACGTGGTTGGGCAGTTTACCGCCTTGACCGACGGGGCCGATCGACTGGTCGCGGCCGCGCAAACCGACGGGTCGGGTCCCGGCGTAGACCTCTTTGATGGCGGTCTGTTCGTATCCGGAACGGTGGCGTTCGACCTCGACGATGATCCGAGCATGAACGAGACGGACGTCCCGGTGACCCTTAGTGGTTCGCTGCCGGTGGACTTTACCAGCGGGGCCCTGGTGACCTTGAATGGACCCACGGGCTCGTTTGGGGTCCCGCTCGCCATCGCCTCGGTCGACGTCACTTCGAACCCGTCCGACGGTTCTTTGGAGCTGTCGTCCGACAGCGGATCGTTCACGTCCGTGAACCCGCCCTTCGAGATGATCCTGTTCAATGTGGAGCTGACCGTCGACGGTGACCGAACCTCCCTCACCGGGTCGGCGGGGTACGAGACGTTCAGCGAAGGCGGGGACGACTTCAGCTTCGGTGAGATGACGTTCCGGTCCACTGGGTCCGGGTTTGCGATCGACGTCACCGAGACCGAAGGCGCCTATTCCTTTACGGTCGACTGAGGATCGCCAAGAGGGCGATCACAGGCGCTGGATGCCTCTCTGAGCGGAGCTCGTCATAGCCCGTACAACTGATAATCGGCCATGGTCGGTGGTGACGACCGTGACCTGGATGCTGGTAGTCGCCGCATCGGTCTTCTCCGCCAGCCGACTTCAGTTGGCCGTATTCGCTGAGCGAGCCAGCTCTGTTCGTGCGAGCCACACCCACCTGGTGCTGGTCTCGACCGATGCTCGCGTGCCTCTCTCACAGGTCCGGGAGGCGCTCGCCGCCTTCGAAGACCGGCTGGCGTTGGTTGCTGGGATCGATTCGGTCACCTTCCAATTTCCGACCGCCGCCGCGGTGGTTCCGGCGTCCGTTGTACGCCGAGATGTGATCGACCGGCTTGAGCAACGCCTACCCGACGCCTTGGCCAAGGCGCGTGCCAGCGACGGCAACCCTGCTGCCACACTCATGGCCGCGGTGGGCCCGTTCATTCCCCACGTTCCGCCGCGCCTGACTTTCCGTGACGGCCTGGTTCGATGGAGGGCGAACGTATTCGTTGGGATCGCGCGGGGCGACCCAGACGTCTCGGGGTTGCTCGGCGCTGCCGAGGCACCGCCACCACCACTGGTCAGGGCTGAAGTGTTTGGTCAACGAGCGGCGGAGCACAAACTCCGTCGTCGGTTACTGGACGATTTGCGGCGGGCGGCGACCCTCGGAGTTCTCTTGGTCGTGGCAGGGCTCGGGTTGTTTTTCCGAAGCGCGTTGATGCCCCTGGTATTGCTCGGTCCGACCACCCTGGCCGTCCTGAGCACGGCCGGCGCCCTCGCGTTCTTCGACGTCCGGTTCAGTCCCGTGGCGTGGGCGTCGGCGGTCATTCTGGTGGGTTTGGGCGTCGACTATGCCCTTCATATCGCTTTGGAGGCCGCGCGTGGCGACCGTTCGGGCCTGACGGGGCGGGTCGCGGTCCGGGAGGCGATAGTTCGAACGCGGGTACCGATCGCCTTTTCTGCCGCCACCACCGCGGGCAGCGTCGCCGCGCTGTACCTCAGCGAGGTTCGCCTCCTTCATCAACTCGCGACGGTATTCTTGGTGGGTATGAGCTTCGTGGTCCTCTACAGTCAGACGCTGCTCCGCCAGCTGTTGATGAGCGAAGCGGGCCGACAGGCTCTTTGGCGGGCCCCCCTTCTTGCGTGGGGTCGGCCTCGCCTTTGCCCGGGGGTTCTGGCCGCCCTGGTCGTCGGGGCGATGGTCGCCAGCTTCTGGCTGAAATGGGAGTCCCCTTCCGAGCTCGACCTGATCCGGAACGAGAAGAGCCTGACCAAGCTCCACAGGCTTTCGGTCGAGATGGGGGCTTCGTTTGCGTCGTTGCCGATGGTCTCCGAGGGCAACTCGCTCGAACAGGCGGCGGACGCGGAGCGCCGGGCCCTCGCCGAACTCGCGCCGTGGAGGGGCGCGCTGGGCATCGCGTTCGTCGATGGGTACACGCAGTGGGCGGTCGATCCCAACGGGTGGACCCACCTACAAGATCGTCTGGCTAGTGACTCTCCGCTCAATCTCGACCGCCTCGCGCGTTCCGCGGGCCCCGCACCGGGAGACTTCGTGGCCACCCTCGAAACGATCCTCGAAGCCGTGCGCGGACGCGGGCCTCCGCACATCGATGCGGAGCGATATGTCCGTCGGACCGAGGTTGGCGTCGAGTTGGTGGCGCGTATTCACGCGCTGCCGAAGCCCTGGGGAACGCCACCCTTCGCGGGCTTCTTCGAGCGAGCCGACTCGCTCGGAGTGCCCGCAAGGCTCATGGCCCGCATCGACCCCGAGCGTGGCCGAGCGGCGACGACCTTCGGCTGGGCGTTGGCCGCGAGCCTCCTGTGGGTGGCGATGGCCCTGGTCGTTCAGTTCAGAGATTTCAGGCTTTCAGTTCTCTGTTTGCTCCCGGTCGGAGTGGGCTTCGCGGCCGCAGTGATCGTGTCCGCCGCGCTCGGGATCAGCGCGAGCTTCTTGACCCTTCCCGGCTGGTGCCTGGTGGCCGGGGTCGGTGTCGACGACAGTATCCATGTGCTCCACCGACTGCGGCTAAAGATGGACGACCCGCTGAGCGCTTGCGCACCGGCGATGGTTCTCACGACCGTCACCACCATTTTCGCTCTGGCGGGTTTCGCGGTGACCACCACCGCCGGCCTCTACGACTTCGCCATCGTTGCCGCGGCGGGGCTCACCGGCGCTCTGTTTACCGCCCTCGGCCCGGTTCCGTGGCTCTACGAACGGTATCGGCAGTCAAGCTAATGAATGGAGTCCGGGTCGACCGGATGCGTGGGCCAGTCTGGGGAGCCCGGCGGACTGGCAGCGGTGACCCCCGGGGTCTGCCGCTCAGCATCGGCGGTCTCACCGTTGGTTCCGAGATGAGCATCGAGGCTCAGCTGCGCGTTGGGCGGTCGTTGGTCCGGCGCCAGGTCGGCGGTGGAAACGTCCTCGGCGCTGGTGGCCGCGACGGTCGGCTCGGCGTCGACCGGTACCGCGGACGAACCGGTGGGCGGAGGGGCGGCGGAGGCGGCGGAGGCAGTGGAGGCGGCGGAGGCAGTGGAGGCGGCGGAGGCGGCGGAGGCGGCTGGAGTTTCGCCGTCGGTCGCTGGCGAGACCACGACTTCGTTCACGTCGGCTTCGAGGGTCGGTCCTTCCAGGGGCGCACCGGGCCCGATCAGCTTGCGGGCCTGGCCCACCCAGTCGTGGCGCAGCTGGCGCTCGCTGAAGCCGCGGATCGTCTTGCCTAGCCGTTCGAGATCCTCCTCGTCGAGCTCGGCGAGCACGAAGATGTCGGGGACGCCCTCCGACCGGAGCTTCTTCGCGAGCTTCGGGCCGATGCCGTAGATCTGCTCGAGATCACCGCGAATGGGTCCGTCGACGAGCGGCGGGGTGTCCGGTGTTTGCTCCAGGCGCGTTTCGAGCGTCGACACTGCCGTGTGCAGCGCCGAGATCTGATCGTCGATTCTCGGCTGGTCTTCGATCTGGGTGAGGCGTGACCTGAGCTCGTCGAGGGCCATCATCCTGGTTTCGATGTCGCTCAGGTGCTGTTCGAGCTGGACGAGGCCATCGTCGACCCGAGCTTCGAGCTCTCGGGCGCGGTCGGTCAGGACGACCTGCGCTTCGAGGACTTCGACCAGAGCGGCGGTGGTTGGTCGTTCGGCGTCCTCCAAGGCGGCCACCGATTCGATCCGCTCGTTCAATAGGGCGACCGCGCGGGTGACATTGGTCAGTCGTTCGGCCTCGTCGATCCGATGCTCGGCCAACTTCCCAAGGACGTCCTGCGTGCTTTCGCGAAATGAGACGAACTTGGCTTGCGTCGCGTGCTCGACGCGGTTCAGCTCATCGGCCATGAGGTCGAGCCGGCCCTCGATCTCGTTGAGGCGGTCTACGACCCGCGGGTTAGCGAGGCTGCCCGACGAGTCATCGTATCCGCGCTCGAGCTTGTGCAACCTTACCTGCAGGGCCTCGAACCTCTCGTCGCGGGCAACCAGCGCCGCCTGCAGTCGATTGCGGATGTCGCGGTCGCCAGCGCTCGATATTTCGCTCACCCGCTGGATTCGGCCTCGGTCGACCTTCGCGTGATGCTCGAGTTCTTGAAGACGTTGGTTGATGTTGAGCTCGCGGTCCGATTTTTCGTCGCGACGGGCTACGATCAAAGCGGCCATCGCTCCCGCACCAAGAGCGGCGATGACGCTGAAGGTGAGCAGTAGCAGTTCCATCGGGCAGCCAGCGGACAACCGCACCTCCAGTGTAGCCGACGGCGGCCGTCTTCGCACATCGTAAGCCGGGTTGGGTACAGCATGGTACGTACGCCTCCGGTTCGCGTGCGACATGTCTGTTGACGTCGAGCTGCCAAACGTGAGCTGGCGCACGATACTATTGCGAGGGAAAAGAGTCCCTACGAGCAGCCTCGAACGGACGGATCGCTCGTCAGAGCGCTGGGTTATCCGCTCTCTTGAGGGTCGACAAAGCGCGACGAAGCCGGTCGCCTATCGTGGCGCACTGCTCGCGGGTCACGGCGCCGACGCTCGCGCGAAACCAATAGTCCCCCTGGTCTAGCCCAAAGCACCTGAAGGGCAGCAGGGCAACGCCCGCCTCTTCTAAGAGAAACCGACGAATATCTTCGTCGCTAACGATCCGCCGGCCGTCGGCCCGGAACCAGCCGGCGAGGTCGAGCCGAATCGACAGATATATCGCGCCTTGCGGAGCGATGACGGTGGTCTTCCATCCGTCGGCCGCCAAACCATTGACCGCGTTTTCGAGCATTCGGAGGCGCAGAATGACCTCTTCCTTCATCCAGGCGAGGTACTCGTCGACGGCGTGGTCGTCGGCGAGCAGAGCGGCGGTCGAGACCTGCTCGGCTCGCGGAGCCCATGCTCCGGTATGGGTCAGGATCGCAGTCATCCTCTGCAAGATGTCTTTCGGACCGACCGCCCACCCTACCCGCAGGCCGGTCGCCGCGAAACCTTTGGAGATGGCGTCGGCTATGATCGTGTACCTGGCCAATTCTGGGTCGATATGGACGGGGGTGCAGTGGCGAGAGGTGCCGAACACCAAGAGCCAGTAAACCTGGTCGAAGAGCAGGTAGAGTGGACGGCGCCCGTCACGCGCTCGTCGTCGATTCTCATCGAGTACGCCCCGAGAGATGCGAGCCAGCTCGTCGGGGTCGATCACGGTGCCCGTCGGGTTCTGCGGCGAATTCAAACACAGGAGGCGGGCGTCGGCGAGGTGAGGCTCGATGTCTTCGGCGCGTGGAAAGAAATTTCGGTCGGGTGACGTCGGGATCGGGACGCCCGCCGCGCCGACCATCGTGCAGTAGTAGTGGTTGTTCCAGGACGGGACGCCGTACACGACCTTCTCTCCTCGGTCGATGAGGGCTTGGTACGCGCCACAGATCGCGGGACGAGCCCCGTTGACCACCAAGATCGATTCCAAGGGGTACCGAAGGCCCATCCGGCGTTCGAGCATGTCGCGGATCGCGTGGCGTAGCTCGATGACGCCGTTCGCGGGGGGATAGTTGCTGTGCCCGTTGGCCAGTGCGGTCGCAACGCCTTCGCGCAGCATATTCGGGATTGGAAACGCGGCGCTGTTGAAGTCGCCCACCGTCAAGTTCAGCACGTCGTGGCCACCTTCGGCCATCCCGCGAACCTCGTAGGCGATCTTTAAGATCTCGCTCCCCTGTAAAGAACGGGCGAGCCGTGACAACCCGCGACCCTTAGGAGAAGCGGCCTCGATGTCTTGCAGAGCTGAACTCGCATCGACGACGGTCATGAGTCGTCTCCGTCGAGTGTGAGGCCGCAGGCGGCAAAGTCGCCGCGGTCGAGGGCGGCGCACGAGCAGGTCTTCAGCAGTTCTTCACAGCGAGCGCTATCGCTGTCGAGAGGATCGCGAACCGCCGTGTCGACGGTGACCAGACACGAGCGCTCCCGCGGCGTGTTGGGTTCACACGAGCAGATCTTCTCTGCGAGGTCCTGGCAAGGACCGTCGCAGCCAGTCATCGCGATCGGCGCAGCGATGAGCGTGGAGATGATCCACGGGGCAAGACCTAGCAATCTCGGCGATGAAGGCATCAATAACCTGCTTCCCTTCCGGTTCGTTCCGTTCGTCGGTGGGCGCTTTCGACCCCGGACGGAGCACGATCCATCGTTTGACCTCGACTCGAGGGTCCCGCGAGGTCAATCGGATTCGAACTTCAGGCGCGGATATCCGCGTGCGAATGATCCCGGTTGTATCCCGATGAGGGACCCGCTGATGCACTCATCCGCTCGCGATCGCCCAGATAACGACAATCAGGAGGGCGCCGACACCGATGCCGGCCATGAGCAGCCAACCGCAGTGGTGACGGAACCCGTCTTCCATGTCGGCGAGCGGGACCCGATGGGTCTTCGGGGGGAGACTTGCGGCCGTGTCGCCGACCTCGGTCAAGGTTGACTGCACATCTTCGAGGTTGAGGGACGGGCGGTGCCCGTCGCGTGGATGAGGGCGAAACGCAGGTCGGTCGGTCAACACCGCGGGTGTCGTAGGCCAGGAATTCGAGCCGGAAAGCGGGGAAGTCGGAACCGAAGCGATGCCGACTTCGGTCGCGGCCGGAACATCGTTCTCACGCTGCGTTGCGCTCTCGGTTCGGGTGACCTTGGCCGCGCGGCTTGGTCTCGCTTCGGCCGCCGTATCCTCATCGTGATCGGTGAACGCGCTCGGATTCGCGTGCGGCGCTTCGGCGGCCGTCGTCTCGACGCCCACCATCGGGTCGAAAAAGGGTGAGATTTCGGTGTGCGGGCCAGCGCCGGCCTGCGTCTCAATGTCCGGGGAATCGACGATCGCCGCCGCCGAAGCGTCCGGATGCATCGATCCACCTTCCCGGGGCCACCCCGGGAAGTGCCGGTGAGCCCCTGCGGCGCGCTCCTCCGGCGTTGGAGGACGCGGAAAGACCAGGCTGAGCGCTTCGGACAGCTCGTCGGCCCCGACCGGCGGCTTCGCGGCGGTGAGGTAGCGCCAAAGCGCTGAGCCGAGTGCCTCAGCGCTCGAGAATCGACGCCGACGGTCGGCGACCAGCGACCGGGCGACGATGGCGTCGAGTTGTTGGGGAACCTCGGGGTTAAGCTCGCTCGGGGCGGGCACCGCCGCGGACTTGATCGCGCGCAACGTATCGATGTCGTTACGTCGCTTGAAAAGATGACGTCCGGTCAGAGATTCCCACAGCACGATGCCCAGCGAGAAGATGTCGGATCGTCGATCCACGACTTGTCCGGCGACTTGCTCGGGCGACATGTACGCGTATTTGCCTTTCACGCGTCCGGTTCGGGTCAAGTCTTCGAAACCCGCCGCTTTGGCGACCCCGAAATCCAGCAGATGGACGCCGCCCATGAAGGTCAAAAAGATGTTCTGCGGCGAGATGTCTCGATGGACGAGGTTGAGTGGTTGGCCGTCGTCTCCGACGGCCTGGTGGGCGTAGTGAAGTCCATCGCACAGGGTCGCGGCGATGTAGGCCATCAGGTTGACGGGGACCGGCTGAGCGACCGCCAGCAACCGAGTGATCAACGCGCTCAACGAGACGCCGTGAAGATATCGCATCACCAAGTAAGGCGTTTCATGGATAAGCGACGCGTCGAGAATGCCACAGACGACCGGGTGGTCGAGTTGGGCCAGGAGCCGGGCCTCGTTGAGGAACATCCGTTGGACGTCAGGATGGTCCGCGAGGTGGGGATGAATGCGCTTTATGGCCAACCAGTCGTCTCCGTCCCGCGAGCGGGCGAGATGGACCGTCGCCATTCCGCCCGACCCGATGGGTCGGAACAGGGTGTAGGGCCCGAATGCCTCCAAGCTGACCGGGAGCGTACCTGATCCGGCGTCCCTGCGCCTCGGCCTCTCGACATGACCGCGGTCCCGCGGTACCGCGTGAGTGTGGGCCCTCGCCTACGGTTCTTCTTCCGGCAGGCCGTCTCGGCGATGTTGCGATCGCCAGGTCTGACGATCCTCGCGGTGGGCACCATCGGAACCGCGCTCGCGGTCCTCGCGGTGTTCGCGGCGGTGGTCCAGGGCATCTCGAACGTAGTCGAAGAGCTCGGCCAAGATGTCGAGCTGTCGGTCTACGTGGACCGGTCGGCCGAACTCGATATGCTCCGGCAGGCCGACCAGGTCGCCGACTGGCCAGAGGTCGCCGCGGTCAGGGTCCTGACGTCCTCGATGGCCATGACCGAGTTCCGCAAGAGCTTGGGCAAAGACGCGGTGATACTCGACGGGCTGCCCGCCGACGTGCTGCCGCCATCGATCGAAGTCCAGCTCACTCGACGTCAGTGGGATGCCGACGAAGTCCAGCGGGTCGCCGACCGACTGAGCACTCTCGAGAACGTTGAAGACGTTCGTTTCGGGCAGGAAGACATCCAGCGGCTCACCACGATCCTCGGCGTGGTTCGGCTCGGTACGACCACGCTAGGATTGGCGCTGGCGCTCGCCACGATCTTGATTGTCTCCAACACCATTCGCCTGGCGGTTTACGCTCGTCGGGACGAGATCGCGATCATGGCCCTCGTGGGCGCGACGCCGTGGTTCATCCGCGCCCCGTTCATCTTGGAAGGCGCGTTGGGGGGAGTGTTAGGCGGGACGTTGGCCACCTTGATCCTGCTCGCGCTCGAAGAAGTTCTGCGAGCGGCTCTGGGCGCCGTTCTTCAGCTGACCTATCCCACGATCACGTTCGACCTGGTGCCGCTCGCATGGGCAGGGTATCTTCTCCTGGCCGGTACCGTGCTCGGTGTCCTAGGCAGCGGCTTCGCGGTCGGGCGCTTCTTGCGGGTGTGAAGCATGACTTTGGCGACGGCGCTGATTTGTTGGGGCGCGGCCTTCGTCGGCCAGTCCGAGCCGGGGTTCGGCGGCGTCGCCGAAGTAGCCGACACGCCGGAGCGGCGGGCGATCCGAACTCGGCTCGCCCGCGATCGCGTCCGTACGAGTTTTCTCCGCAATGAGGAGGCCTCGATTCTGGAGGCCCTGGACGAGATCGGAGAGGAGCTCGACCGCAAGGAAGAGGCCGCGGAAGAGCTGAGCGAGGTCATGTTCATCCTCCAACGAGACATGGCGAAGATCGACGCTCGGCTGATCAAGGTCGATACCCGATTAAACGCGCTTCGGGACCGGATGGGCCACCGGGCGGCGGCCCTCTACCGGATGCGCCAGATCAACGTCGCGCGGGTGATCGAGCGGGCGACGGCGCCGACGCAGGCGCGGCGCATTCGTGACTGGCTGCGGCTGGTGGTCGCCCACGACGCGGAGTTGCTCACCGCGGTTCGCGAAGCCAGTGCCGCCGATCGAGAGCTGCGCGCCACGCTTCGGGCTCGCCAAGACGATCTCAACCAGACCCGGGCTCGTTTGACCGACGAGGTCGAGGCCGCCCGCCAGCTGCGCGCCGACCGAGCCGCACTCTTACGTGCGGTTCGTCAGGAGCGCGAGGGGGCCGAGCGGTTGGCGGCGGAGCTCAAACAGGCGGCGAAGGCGCTCGACCGCGAGATATCGGTGATCCGAGGGCTCAAGAAGCCACCGGCGCCGGTCTCTGGCGGCTTCGGCGCGCAACGGCGGCGCTTGCCGTGGCCCGTGGCGGGGCGAGTTGAGGTCGCATTCGGCAAGAAAGTCGATCCGGAGTCCGGCATGGTCATGGTCCAAAAAGGCATCGACCTTCGAGCGCCCGCCATGGCCCCGGTGCGCGCGGTGTTCAGGGGAAAGGTCGTCTATTCGGCCCACCTCCGGGGATACGGCCGGTTGGTGATCGTCGAGCACCCGGGCGGTTACTTCTCCCTCTATGGCCACCTGGCCGCCCTGAAGGTCGCCCCCGGCGCATCGGTCCAGCAGCACGACGTGGTCGGTCTGTTAGGTGACTCCGACTCCACCAAGGGCCCGTTCTTGTACTTCGAGATTCGAGAAGGCAAACAGCCGGTCGACCCCTTGCGATGGCTTTCGAGGTGATCCGGCCCGCAGGGGCGGCACCGAAGGCTGCTAGAGACCGATCAGCCCTTGCAGCCGCTCGCGGGTGCGCAACATCGCGGCCCCGAGTCCGTCTGCAGTCAATGCAGCTTGCGTTGAGCCGAAGTCATCCACGATGACCAGGTCGAGGGCTTGTTTGCCGGCCGCCGAAATGCCGATGCCGACGGCGTAAAGGTCGTCGTCCGGCCGGCCGCGGTCGCCGTCGAGGCCCGCCAGTGCCAGCTCCCGACCGCCTCGGGGGCCTTCGTCCGGCCCGCCCGCGAGCACGATGAGGGCCTGCTGTCGACCGCATACCGCCCGCGACCGGGCGACGATCGTGCCCAACCGGATGGCGTCGTACAGCCTCGAAGGCCCGCTGAGGTTCGTCGCGGCCTGCTCGACGGCCGAGAGGACTTCGAGACGGTCGTCGGTGAGCGCAACCGCGCTTTGGGGCTCGGAGGCGGGGCCGTGAACGACGAGGGTCCAGCGGTCGCCACCGGGACTGATCCCGCTGTCGAATAACGGGGTGAGACGATCGACCAGCGCGTCGCTACCACCCAGCGAGATGGTTGCGTTGCGCATGGCGATGGAGGCGTCGAACACGAACACCAGGTCGAGGGCGTCGGCCGTTGACTCGCACGTCGGCAGCGCCGAGGGGGTGATCGCGACTTCCGTGGAGCCACTGGTCGGCAGCGTGACGCCCTCGCATGCCCGAGCGACCTGTCGAGCCTCGGCGTCCACGACCGACACGTCGAAGATCAGGGGGCGACCACGGGGCAGGTCGCGAAGAATGTCGGACTCCGGATCGATCGGGTAGCCTGTGCTTCGCACAGCGATCACGTTGGCGACCGACTCGATCTCGGCGTGCTCGACCCGCAGCAGGGTCGAGCAATCCGCGTCGTCGACGACCTTCAGCTCGACCGTTCGAGCCTGAGCTTCGACGAGGTCGTCAGAGAACTCGGCGGTCAACACGTCGACGTCACTGCAGCCGACGAGCCCGCCGACGAATCCGAGGGCGATGAGAACCAAGCGACGCACCGCCCGTAGGTTCCATCGGGCGGGCGCGGCGGGCAAGTCGACGGGGGCAGAACGGCCATCCGGCCGGCCCGTTACCGTGCAGGGGGCCGCTGACTGAGAGACGTTCCGTCTTCGACCACGAAGATAAGGGACCCGTCCGGCCTCGTAGAGACCGATACGTGCTCATCGGCATGGAGGCGGCCCTCGAGGATGCGTTGGGCAATCGGGGTCTCGACCAGTCGGGCAAGCACCTGTCGCATTGGACGAGCGCCGAAGCGAAGATCGTGCCCCCCCTGCAGGATGAGGAAATCGATCGCCCGCTCGTCGAGCTCGTACACGATGCCCCGCTCCCGTTCGAGACGCTGGCTGCTCTCCTGGGCTTGAAGACGCGCGATGGCGCGGATCTCTTCGGTCACCAGGGGGCGGAACACCAGCTTGTCGTCGATCCGGCCCCACAGCTCGGGGGCCAGGGCCTTTCGAGCCGCTTCCAGGACCCGTTCCTCGAAACGACTGGCCGCGTCACCATCGAAACCGATCCGGCGCCCCGTGCGAACCAGGTCGGCCCCGAGGTTGGAGGTCAGAATGACGATACAGTCCGCGAAGCTGACCGTGCGCCCGTGACCGTCGGTCAGGCGCCCATCGTCGAGGATCTGCAACAGGAGCTGCAGGACCTCGGGGTGGGCCTTTTCCAACTCGTCGAACAAAATGACACGACCCGGCCGGCGTCGGACCGCCTCCGTGAGCTGTCCACCCCCGTCGTGCCCGACATAACCGGGCGGCGCGCCGACCAAGCGCGCCGAGCTGTGGGCCTCTCCGTACTCGGACAGATCCACTCGGATCAGGGAGTCCTCAGAGCCGTGCAAAAGCCGAGCGAGCGCCTTGGCGGTCTGCGTCTTGCCGACTCCGGTGGGCCCGACAAACAGAAAACTCCCCGCGGGGCGATGACCCCGAAACCCCGCCGCGTTTCGCTGGACGGCCTTGGCGATCTGCTCGAGCGCGGCCGCTTGGCCGACCACCGACGCCTTCAGGTGCTGCTTCAGATTGAGGACGGTGGACGCGTTGGAACCGAGGAGCTGCTCAGCCGGGAGGTCGCATCGGTCGGCCACGATCTCCGCGACAAGCTCGCGATCGACTACTTCGAGGTTGCGTCGGGCCGCGCGCGAGCCCGCCAGGTCGAGCACGGTGATGGCCTTGTCGGGCAGGAAGCGGTCGGTGATGTAGCGAACCGAGAGGTCGACCGCGGTCTGGACGGCCGGTTGGGCATACTTCACCCGGTGATGGCGCGCGTAGGCCGGCAGCACGGTCGCCAGCATCTCGATCGTCGCGTCGCTGGAGAGTTCTTTGATCAGAACGGGGACGAATCGACGAGCGAGCGCGGGGTCCGGTTCGATATGTTTCTTGAAATCATCGAAGGTCGTCGCGCCGATGCAAGGAAAGTTGCCGCGGGCGAGCGCGGTCTTGAGCTCGTTGGCGGCATCCTGAGGGCCGTCGCCGGTCGAGCCGGCGCCCACCAGGGTATGAAGCTCGTCGAAAAACACGATTACGCGGCCCCGGGAGCGGCGGACTTCTTCCTTGAGCCCCTGCATCTTCTCGCTGAAGGACCCGCGCAAATGGGTTCCCACCAGGAGGGCGCCTACATCGAGTGCGACGAGGATCTTGCGACCCAGGCGATGCAGGTCGTCCGACACGAGGCGGGCCGCGAGGCCTTCGACGACCGCCGTCTTGCCGACTCCGGGTTCACCCAGCAGCACCGGATTGTTGCTGCGGCGTTTGCCGAGAACATCGATCACCGACTCGATCTCCGATTCTCGCCCGACGAGCCGATCGAGGTGCCCCCGAGCAGCGGCGGCCGACAGGTTGCGACCGAGGGTGGTCAGCCACGGGTAGCTCTCGGGGTCCAGCAACCAAGGGGCGCCCGGATCGATGGCGGCGGCAGGTCCGGGTTCCGCTTCCCCTGCGGTCGATCGGGAATCGGGCCCCGATCGAGCACGGTCCGGCACATTGCCGCGAGTCGGTGCCGGACGCGGGGGGGGCATCGGCGTGGTCGGCGCTTCCGGCGTACCTCGAGCTCCGGACGGCGCCGAGGTCACGACCGGGTCCGGCGGTGCCAGCACCGGCGGCGTCAGAACCTCGGAGTCGGGCGTAACGTCTCGTCGGCCGCGGCTTCGCAAGCCGTGGGCTCCCGGCGGGGTGGGCTCCAGAGGGCGCGATATCGCAGCCGCAGGGACGGATGAGCGGAGTCGACGCCCGCGGGAATCGCCGCCGGGCCGCTTGCGGACCCCCGACGGTGGTCCGCGACGCCCGGAGCTCGGTACGATAGGTGGTGTCCAGCTGATGGCCGGCTTGCGCGATCGCTGGTCGCGTCGACGAGGTGCGTTCACCGGAACCGCCGGGACCTCGTGGTCAGGGTTCGAAGCCCCTGAGGATCGACGTGACATCCACCGGGGTACCGCTCCCGTCAAAATGGTGAGCGCGCGCGTCCGTAGATGACCTAGCTTGGGGTCGGCCCGAGACAACAGGCGATGGGCTAAAGACTGCCGGTGGCGAGTCATCGCCACCAGCACGTGCAGACAGTCGACCTCTCTCGCGCCGCAGCCGGCGGCCAATTGAGAGCCTCGGGCCACCACTTCCCGGAGGACCACCCGGGGCTCTTTCGAGTCCTCATCGACGAGGCCCAGCAGCAGGTCTTCGTCGATTTCGCGGCTTCGGAGGAGCCGTTCGGCGGGGTTGCGGCTTACGTAAAACGCCAACAAGACATGGGCGCTGGTGACCGGAGATTCGGTCGCCTCGGCAATGTCTCGAGCTTCTTCCAGCACGTGCCGGAGGACCGGGGACAGCGGCACGATGATGTCGTCGGGGGCGTATGCCATCGAAATACCTGGACGCCAAGCCAGAACCGGCCCGAATGGGCGAACACCGGGCTCAGTAACCTTCTGCGGCGCGCGAGATGGCTTCGTTGGCCTCTTTGCGCCGAAGGGCGGCCTCGAACTGGATCTGCAGGAGAGCCGCCTTTTCCGGTCGGTCGGACACGACCACGGCCCGGTCGTTATGAAACGCGATGCCCCAAGGACGAAGCGGTTCCGCGCAGGCCACCGTCAGGTCGCTGGCCGGCCGATCATGAAGAGCGATGTGCTCTGCGATGTACTGATTGACGATTTGCGCCAAGGCGTGAGGCACGTCTTCGACCCGCTCGACCCCTCCAAACACCACGGAGGCGTCCGTCCACTTGCCGGACTCCAGGGTGCCGTCGAGGAAGTTGGTGAGGGTGTCGCTGGCGAGTTGGTAGATCAGCTCGGAAGGAAGCTGCGCCCGTGCAGTGAGATAGCGCTCTCGCCAACGGTCCCACGCAGCATCGACCGGTACTCGCCCTTCGCTGAAGTCGTTCGACCACTCCGGATCGAACTCCGAACAGACGTCGTAGAAGCGCTGAGCGGTCTCGATCTGGGCGTCATGATAGCCGGCGGCCTGATAGAGGGGGCGGCAATCTATCGTGAGATTCGTGGCCCGGGCCAATACGAAGGAGGAGCTCGGCAGATGCTGGGACTGAACGGCCATGCGGGCAGCTTGCCTTTGGACCGCATCTTCGGTCGGATTGTTGAGGGTGAGTCGAACCAATTGACAGGCCGACGCCCACATCTCGTCATCGCCGTACGCGACCATGGTGTGGGCGACCAGCATCTTGTCGCCTTCGCTCAGATGCGTGAGGTCGGCGACCCGGCGAAAGCGCTGCTGGCCCCATTGAAGTTCAGGGAACAGACGAGCTTGGGGGTCGAGCGGGACGACCTTGACCGAATCGGCGAGCGCCTGGGCGAACGCGCGTATCGGGTCGCCGGTGTCCATCAGCGTGTAGCAGAACAAGTCTTCGATATTGCCGGTATTGGCCGGGTTTCGAGCTCGTTCGCCAAGGCGGAGCAGATGCTCGGTGACGACGACCGTCTGCTGCGGCGTCAACATGCCCTCTTCTATGAAGTCTTCCAGGCGCTTGCGGAATCTTCGAATGCCCCGCTGATGTTCACCGTTCAGGGCGCGTAGTCGCTCTTCGTATCGCTCGGGACGCCCTTGAAAATAGTCCGACATGTTGTGCACCGCGAGCGACATGGACCTATCCTTCCACTTAACGGGTCTGAGCCGCTCTGTCGACATCGCCATCCCCCACTTCTGTGAGATGCCGAAGATCGGTGACTTGCCTCACGGTCGCTTCAATGCGTCGCGGCACATTTCATCGGAGACCGCCTCGCGGTACTTTGGCGACGATGGTTGAGCGACTGGTGTTGGGCGTTACGGGCAGCATCGCGGCGTACAAGGCCGTCGACATCGCTCGCTTGCTCACGAAGCGCGGCGTGCAGGTACAGGCCATGCTGACCGAAGGCGCGACGCGCTTCGTGACTTCCCTAACCTTCGAGTCCATCACAGGGCGGGCGGTCCGTCAGAGCGTGTGGGGCCTGACAGGAAATCAAGAGCGAAAAATTGAGCACGTCGAGGATGCTTATGCCGCCCAGCGGGTCCTCATCGCGCCGGCGTCAGCGAATTTTTTGGCTCGGTACGCGTTAGGAATGGCGGACGACGCGTTGACCGCAACCCTGCTTTCTACGACGGCGCCGGTGTGGATCGCACCCGCCATGGAAACGAATATGTGGCGCCATCCTGCGACCCAGCACAACGTCGAAGTGCTGGCAGCCCGCGGGGCTCGAATATTAGGCCCGGCCCGCGGTGATCTTGCCTCGGGGCGAGCCGGCGAAGGCCGCATGTGGGAGCCGGAGCAGATCGTGCAAGCGGTCATGTCATCAGGGGTCGCCGACTTCGAGGGGTTCACGGTCGTCATCACCGCCGGGCCCACGTGGGAGCCGCTCGATCCCGTTCGGTTGTTGACCAACCGTTCAACGGGCTCGTTGGGGATCGCGATAGCCGACGCAGCGGCCCAGCGAGGGGCGCACGTTCGGCTGATCCTCGGACCCACGCATTTGGCGCCTCGAAACGGGCGAGTCGAAGTTGATCGGGTCGAGACAGCCCAGCAGATGTTGTCCGCCGCCCAGAGCGCTGTCGAGGGTGCCGAGGTGTTCATCGCAACGGCTGCGGTGAGTGACTTTCGACCGGCCGACGCCCGCGCACAAAAACTTAAACGCTCCGATCCCTCGGCGCAGGTACTTCGGCTGGCGGAAAACCCCGACATACTGGCCACAGTTGGTGCCGGTCTTCGACAGATGAACCCTAGGGCCACCGTGGTCGGGTTTGCCGCGGAGACCGACGAAGTGATCGCGAATGCGAAAGACAAGCTGATCCGCAAGGGCTGCGATCTGATGATTGGCAATGAAGTAGGACCCAACAAGGGGTTCGGGGCCGGATCGACGAGCGTCCTCGCCGTTCGACGGGCCGGCGAGCCGGTCCCGTTCGGGCCCGCCGATAAGCCGGCGGTGGCCGAGTTCATCCTTGATCAGGTCCTCGAGCTGAGGACACAACAGCCGAACTGATGAGCAGCCAGGAGCTCCACGACCTGATCCGTCAATTGCGGGTCGAGCTCGAATGGGCGGTGCGAACGGGCATCGAGCCCCCTCCGCCTCCGCCCCCTCCGTCGATGGCCGCAACAGAGGTGGCCCGACGAGGGGGGGCCAACCAAGACCCAGACTCCAGCGCCGCGGACCAAGAAGTAGCCATCAGGGCGCCCCGGACCGATGCTGGGCCTCGGTCCGAAGAACCCGCCGCCCCGGCGCCAAGTCCTCACCCGAGCCGGCCTCACCCGAACCGGCCTCACCCGAACCGGTTGCCGGATCGCGAAGGCCAGTGGGGGACGGCGTCAGGCTTTCCGGATGCCGCGTCGTCCAGCCGGTCGACTGACGTCGCAGGGTCCCCTCGGTCCGCAGCCGTCGAGGCGGCTCCCTCCGCCCGGCCATCTCCGCGGCGTTCTGCCCCCCCCCACCGGCCGTGGGAAGCCTACCTGCCGGATTCTCAGCCGCCGCTGCAGAACCAGCTCGACTCCGCGCTCTCGTTAGAACAGGTGCAAGCGATTCTCGGGCCTTGCGTACGATGCAAGCTGCACCGCCTCGGCCGGAAGAACATCGTTTTCGGGGTCGGTCCCGCGGACGCCCAGGTCATGTTCGTGGGCGAAGGTCCGGGCGCCGACGAGGATCGGGTTGGCGAGCCCTTCGTTGGCAAGGCCGGCCAGCTCCTGACCCGCATCATCGAGGCCGGCATGGGGATGAAACGGGCCGAGGTCTACATCGCCAACATCGTGAAGTGCCGCCCGCCCGGCAATCGAAACCCCGAGCCCGACGAAGTGGAGCAGTGCGAGCCGTTTCTCAAGGCGCAGATTCGAGTCATTCGACCTCGGGTGCTGATCGCGCTCGGCAAGTACGCGGCACAGACGCTTCTTCGCGACTCAACGCCGATCACCCGCCTGCGCGGCCGGTGGCGAGAGTACGAGGGCATCCCGTTGATGCCGACCTTCCATCCGGCCTACCTGCTCCGAAATCCGGCCGAAAAGAGGCCGGTCTGGGAGGACATCCAGAACGTTCTCAAGTTCCTGGGGCTTCCGATTCCCGGTCGCAACTAAACCTTAGGTTCCGAAGAGCGCCGCCGAGCCGTTGCAAGTCATCGGACGAACGGGACGGCCTCGGCGAGGGCCGCCGGTGCCGACGCCGAGAGGGTGACGGCGGCTTCCGGTTCTTCGTGGGTGACTCTCAGCTCCCACGGCAAGAAGTACATGGCCGCCACCGCAGCCGGCCACAAGTAGATCGTGAACAGGTAGAACCCACCTCGCCTGACGAGACCGACGAGCATCCAGAGCGCCAGGTAGCCGACCACCATGGAGCTTACGAAGCCGACCGCCAAGGCGGTGTATCCGCCGGGGGGCAAGGTCAAACCAGCGTCCAGCGCGTTCTTGGTCTCCAGCGTGAATGCGGCCAGGATGGCCGGAATCGAGAGCAGGAACGAAAACCGGGCCGCCTGGTCGCGCTCGATTCCGAGCAGCAGGGCGACCGCGATCGTGGTGCCGGAGCGAGAGATACCGGGAGTGATGGCAAAGCCCTGCGAAATCCCGATCAGCAGCGCCATCCAAAGAGCGAGCCGGACACGACCGTCGGGCCGCTCGAGGACGCGGGTGAGCAGCAGCAAAACCCCAGTGACGAGGAGTGCCAGTGCAACGGGTACGACCGAGTTGAAGGTCTCCTCGAAATAATCTTTGAAGGCGATGCCGATCAGTCCCGTTGGAATCGTGCCGACAACGACCAAAAACGCGGTCCATCGGTCCGGGTCGGAGTAGACCCAGCCGGGGAGGGCGGAAGGCCGAGTCAGTGGAGGGTTGCGCACCAAGGCGGCCAGAATTCGACCAATGTCCCGGCGATAATAGTAGAGGACCGGCAACAGGGTGCCGACGTGGAGCACGATGTTGAACGCCAGCTGCTGCTTGGCGAAGATGAACTCTCCTTCGCGCCAAACGATAAGGATTTCGGCCAAGACGAGATGGCCCGACGAGGAGACCGGCAAGAACTCGGTAAGACCCTGTACGATGCCTAGAATCAGTGCCTGAAGCCAACCGCTCACGGGCTCTCCATGACGTGTCCGGCGCTTCGCAGCAAGACTGAACGCCGCGAACAGCGACTTCTCCAGTGGCTTGGATCGGAGACTCGCGACGAGGCCCGACCGGTGGACTCGTCAGGGCATCAGAGCGAGCTTTTGAAATTCGGGGCGGGCTTAAAGGCGACCGTTTTGCTCGGGCCGATCGGGATTTCGTCGCCGGTACGGGGATTTCGACCCACTCGAGGCGCTCGTTTTCGAAGCGTAAAGGTACCAAACCCAGGATAGGAGAATCGCTTCTCTTTTTTGACCGACTTTTGAATCTGTTCGAAGACTTCGTCGACGATTTCACCGATCAGCTTCTTGGATAGATTCTTTCCGGAACCCTTCTGGAGTTTTTCGATGAGTTCGGCTTTGGTCATCCGCTTTCGCCCTTCCTTACCATCCAAGCCGCACTGGCGTGACCGAAGCGCCAAGCTAGGCCTAGGCTGGGGCGCTGTCAACGCGAAGTTGGATGTGCACCGTTGGGGTCGACGTAATCCGCTGTCTGCCCGGTATAGGTGCGAAACGTCGTCGTGCGTCCTCGGCGAGCGACGACCCATTCGGGCACCAGCGTAACTTTGCCCAGACCCCCTGGAACATCCACGCACAGCTGGGGAACCGCCAACCCGCTCATATGGCCACGAAGGCCCTCGATGATCTCCAGGCCCGTGGAGAGAGGTGTCCGGAAGTGCTCGATGCCCTCCGCCAAGTCACACTGGTGCAAATAGTAGGGCGTGACCCGCATATGCACCAACGTACGGTTCAGGTTTCGAAAGGTCTCCACATCATCGTTGATGCCGCGCAGCAAAACGGATTGGTTGTACACGACCACGCCGGCATCGACCAGGCGGGCGCAGGCCTCTCGCGCCTCCGTCGTGCACTCGCGAGGATGATTGAAGTGGGTCATCACGTAGATGGGCGAATGCGGTCGGAGGACTTCGATCAGCGCCGGCGTGACTCGCATGGGGCATGTCACGGGCATCCTCGTCGCGATGCGGACAATATCGACGTGCCCGATCGATCGCAGTTGCTCGAGGACGTACCGGAGTTGGTTGTCGCCCATCATGAAAGCGTCGCCCCCGGAGACGATGACCTCGCGGATCTCTCGATGGTCGCGAATGTACCCGAAGGCCTCGTCGAAGAGGCCGCGCGTCATTTGGCGTTCCAGTCGACCCACGATCCGGCGTCGGGTGCAAAACCGGCAGTAAACGGGACATCGGTCCGTCGACAGCAAGAGGACGCGATCGGGATAGCGATGAATCAGGTTCGGGACGACCTCGCGAGGCTCTTCACCGAGGGGGTCGCTCCGCTCGCCGATCTGAACTCGGGTCTCCGCCGGGGTGGGCACGACCTGCCGGCGAATCGGACAGTTCGGATCGTCCCGGTCGATCAACAGGGCGTAGTAGGGAGTGCAGCCGAATCGAAAGATGCGCCCGGTTTCCTCGAGGCCCGAGCGCTCCGAAGCGGTGAGTGGTACGAGTGCTCCCAGCGCCTCAGGGGTCGATATTCGGTTCCTGACCTGCCAACTCCACTGACAAAACGCGTCGTCCGAAACCCCCTCGTACGGGGTGCCTTCTCGGCGGGGACTCCAATAGCGCTGATTCATCTTCAGAAACGAACTCACCCAACCCGACGACTTTCGAGTTAAAAGTTGTCTTCAGGGAGCAACGGCGAGGTCTCGCCGACCGATGTCACCCAGAGCTGATGAACCGCTCGGGTGGCGGCAATGTGCAGGAGGTGGCGGGCTTCCTTTCGCGCCGGGTAGCTATTGGCGTTGACTTCGCCGAGCACGACGTAGTCGTACTCGAGACCCTTGATCTGCGTGACGTCGACGACGTCGATTCCGGGCTGGAAGCTGAAGTTCTTGCCGTGAACGCGGCGAAGCGCGGGCACTTCGGACTTCTTGAGCCCCTGATAGTACATATCGGCCTGGGCCGCGTACCGGGTCACGACTGCGACGTTGGCCTTTCGCTCGCGAAGCACCAATGACCGCAGCGCCTCACCGAGAAAAGCGAGAGCCTCACCCGTCGAGCCGAACTCGAACTGTTCGACCGGAGCCCCGGTTCTCGGCACGATGGGGGGCTCGGGATCGGCGAGGGGTCCGAGCACGTGGCGGGCGAACAAGACGATCTCGCGGGTGGACCGATAGCTGATCCGAAGCTGGTCGATCTTGACCCCTTTGATGCCGACGTTCTGGAGCATCGTCTCCCAATCCTCGAAACCATTGTCGAAGATGAGCTTCTGAGCCGTGTCGCCGGCGAGGGTCATGCTCTCACGCTTGGACAGCGCTCCCTTGAGGACCGCTACGTCGGTTGCGGAAAGGTCTTGGGCTTCATCGACGATCACGTGCTCGTAGTTCACCGTTCGACTGGTGCCGGTGACCGGAAGCCCGCCGTACCGCAGCTGGGTCAGCTTGAGCAGGAGCGCATCGTCGTGCTCATCAAGCTTGCCGAAGGGCGCGTCTTCGTCGAGGCGCCGACCGTCGACGCCATAGCTGAACGAGATGCTCTCACTGCTGTCTTCGGTGCCGTCCGACTCGGCAGCTTTGGTCGTGTCGGCCTTGCTGTCTTCGTCGTCGAGGTCGACCGGCTCGTCGGCTTGCAGGCCGACCCACTTGATGAGCTCGTTGACGTCTTCGGCGGTCGCTGCGCCCCAGCCCTTTTCGTCGAGGGCACCCGAGATCAGCTCACGGTCGGTCAGGAAGTCCGCCCAGGCCGAATAAATGTCTTGGCCGGCCGTCTTGGCGCGACGCAGAACGCCTTGCAGAGACGACTTCGCTCGCGAAGTGAGCTGCATCTTGGTGCCCCCGGCCCCGTCGATCCATTTGCTCATTTCGCGAATCCGGGGCAGGAGAGCCAGGCGCCGCAGGCTTCGCCATTTGCTGCGCAGCGCCTGCGCGGCGTCGCCTTTCAACTTGGCGGTCAGGTCGCGTTCGACGTGGTCGGCTTCGTGGGTCACGCCTCGCTCCAACAGGCTGAGAATCGCCGGGTGTTTCTTGAGGCGAGCGACCGATGGCGGCACATCGGTCGTGTATTTGCGCTTGATCTCGGGCAATACCTTTTGTCGCGTTCGCTGCATCCAGCCGTCAAGGGTGACGACCTGGGTGCCCTTGACGTCGAGCGACGGCAGCACTCGCGAGATGTATTCGGTCAACGGCTCGCTCTTGACCACGACCACCATCTTCTTCGGTGAGAAGACGTTCGGGTTGTTGTAGTGCAGGTATGCCGCTCGGTGCAGGGCGACGGTGGTTTTGCCGGAGCCTGCTCCGCCCTGCAGAATGACGATCCCGCTATCCGGCTGGGTGATCAGTTCGAACTGCTTCGCGTCGATGAGGGCGGTGATCTCGCGCAGGTGTTTGTCTTCGCGGAGCGACTCGTCGTCGCCCACTACGCCCAGCTTGCCGGGGCGGAACGCCGACGGCGCATCGGTGTCCGACGGCGGACGCGCGGCCACGCCCGCGCCACCGGCGAGCACCGGACCAGCCTCGAGGGGGAAGTAGATCCACTCACCCTTGCCGTTCTTTCGAACGGAGCCATTCGACCACTTCACCAACCGGAGTTCGCCGTTGACGATGCTGATGGTCCGCCGCGCTTCGACGATGCCGCTCACGACGCGCCCGCCGAATTCTTCTTCGTAGTCGTCGCCTTCTTCGTAGCGGTAATAGATCCGGGACACCGGCGCATTACGCCAGTCGACGATAGCGACGTCGCTGCCGGGCTTAACGAAC
The DNA here is from genome assembly GCA_964519665.1 of uncultured Myxococcales bacterium. Taxonomy (GTDB): domain Bacteria; phylum Myxococcota; class Kuafuiibacteriia; order Kuafuiibacteriales; family Kuafuiibacteriaceae; genus JANQQN01. Next base: position 7,630 of record CAZFIV010000029.1, on the reverse strand, counting down.
CCACGGCTGCCGATCAAGACGTCGCGTACTTTCTTGCCGTCGTTCAGCTTGAGATGGCCGAAGTATGGGCAATTCACGTCGACCGGAAGATCGCGCCCCTTTCCATTGGCCTGGCCGAGCGCCTGCATGCGGTACATCTCCGCGATGAGCGGGGCCAAGTCTTCGACGTGGGCTTCGGCGATCTGGTCGCGCAGCGCGAGCAGGTCGCGGTCGTACTCGGCCTGGGCCGCCTGGTCCAACGAGTGCTTGGCCAGCTGCTTTTGCACGCGCGCCAGGAGGTCTTGCTCCTCCTGGATGATCAGGGACTCGGGAGCACCCGGCTGGACGACCTCGAGATTTTTCTTAGTGGCTAGGGCCGTACTCACTTCGATCCCGTCCTCATCTGGTCTAGGCGGTCGAACACCCGGACCATCTCTTCTGTTTCGGCTGGCTTTAGCTTGGCTCGCCAGGTGCGGTGCACCCGAAGCGGGTCGAGAAGCCGACCGCTTCGAGTCTCCAGCTGATAATGCAAATGAGGTGCTGAGCTACGCCCGGTATTCCCCAGAGCTGCGATCCTCTGACCCGCCCTCACGCGGACGCCCCGCCTTATTCGTCGATAGATGTACTTCAGATGGAGGAAGATTGCCCGATGTCCATTTTTTGGGTTGATGATCTCGAGGCATCGACCGTTGCGTCGAGTCGACCAGTTTCGACGGAGCACCACCCCGTTGAACGGCGCTACCACTGGTGTTCCCTCAGGGGCCTTGAAGTCGACGCCGCGATGACCTCGCCCGTCGTCGATCAGCGATGTGATCTGTTCGTAGTTGCGGACCGGGCTCCGGCGTAGTCGACGCTCTACTTCTCGCCCGTCTCGGGTGTAATACCGGAAAAAGTCGGCGTCCGCGGCTCGATATCGGACGGCGGACCGCTTCCCCGTCTTTTGTGAAGTCATCCACACCGCGAGCAAGAGCGGCTCTTCATCCGGCCGCTCCTCAAATATCGCCTCAAAAACGTCGCCTTTGCGGAGGTCGCGCCGTGGGTTCATCCACCACACGATGACCCGTTTCACGACCTGAGCTAGGGGTGGACCCAGGCGATGGTCGGTGGCTCCAACGAAGGCTTCTTCTAGTGAATGGACAACCGTGGCCCGCGCATATCGGGCCTGAGGATGCCTGACCACCGGGTCCAACCGGGTTGCGGAGTCGATGGCGTTGGGCCGGGGCTGAGCCGCTGCGGTCCGCGGCAGTACGCTCACGAGCCCGATCGTGCCGACCGCCCCCCATCCGACCGCTCCGAGACCCAGACTCAGACCGACGGACCCTGAAACGACGGGCCCTGAAACGACGGACCCTGAAACGACGGGCCCCGAACCGACCGCCGTCGATAGGAGAAAGACGGAGAGCCACCCCCACCGCCCACGCTGCGGCCCACGGGCTCGCGCGCAAAAACGGGGATAGATTCGGGAAAGCCGAAACCGTGTTGATAGACCGGCCTGCATGCGATGCAACAACGCAGCCTGCCCGGGTGAAGTCGAGGGCACAAGCGATTTCCCAGGCACTAACGCGTCAGGAGTGTGAAACGTCTCCGGCATTTCTAAGCTACCTCGAACCCTCAGCCTCATCGTCAGGCTGCGATTCTGTCATGGCCTCGTCTTCGTGGTCGGCGAGGCGGCAGAGCTCTTTCGCATTCGGGTGCGCCCCTCGCGGCCGAGTCTTTTGCCGGGTTGTAGCGCCGTGAGGGCTCGTGAATGGAGCGCAACGCCTGCTATGGTGCCCATCCGTGGAAACGTCCGCCCCTGAGGTCGTCGAGTTCATCGGTCGCATCTCGCTGTTCGCGCACGTCAAGACGGAGTATCTGCCCTCGATCGCCGCGCGTTTGGAAGAGCGGACTTTCGCCGCCAACGAAGTGGTGTTCCAGGCGGGCGACGATGGTGACGCGCTTTACATCATTAGGTCGGGAACCATCGGCGTATTTCTAGTCGATCCTTCGATCGGTCTGAAGTACGAGCTTGCCCGTCTCCGAAGTGGCGAGGTGTTCGGAGAGATGGCGGTGATCACCCGCCATCAGCGCTCTGCCATGTGTCGGGCCCTCGAACCGACTCGCTGCTTGATTCTGAGCCACGCGACGTTCCTGGCCATCGTCGAGCGCATACCGCAGGTCGCGTTGTCAGTGGCGGCGGTACTGGCCGAGCGGATCGATCAGCTCAATCGCGAACGCGGGGCGACGAAGACGAATCTCGCCGACCTTCGCTTCGACGCCGACGTCTTTCGGATGGTTCCGCTGCGGATCGTCGAGCGCCACCGAATGATCCCGGTGAACATGACCGATCGATGCCTGATGCTCGGATGCGTCGACCCGAAAGACCTGACCGGCATCGACGAGATTCGGCGACTGGTTCGGGGGGTGGACATCCAGCCGTTCGGTATCACCGAGGGTGAGTTTCAATCGGCGGTGGCGAAGTACGCCGCGAGCGCTCCGTCCGATTCGGCGCAACGAGTGGGTCTACGACTGGCGCCGGTCCGATGGCAAAGCGAAGAGCTCAGGGACGAGAAGCTGGAGTCGGCCGGCGACGAGCTCAAACTGCTGGTCGACATGATCGTATCTCAGGCGGTGGACGTCGAGGCCTCGGACATCCACATCTCGCCCGAACTGGACGGCGTCGATGTGAGGTATCGGGTGGCCGGCCGGCTGGTCGAGCGTCGAGGCGCTCCGATTCCCCGGTCGTATCACCGGGCGCTCGCGTCGCGCATCAAGGTCCTCGCCGACTTGGACATCAGTGAGCGGCGTCGCCCCCAGGACGGCCGCATGTCCTGTTGGGTCGGCGAGCGACAATACGACTTGCGAGTCAGCTCCATGCCCACTCAGCAGGGCGAGAAGGTCGTTATGCGCCTGCTCGATACGGCGCACGCGGTGCAGCCGCTCGAGCGGCTGATCTTGGCCGAGAAGGTCTGTCGGGTAGTGCGTCAGATGGTTCAACGTCCCCACGGGTCGGTCTTCGTGTGCGGCCCCACGGGTTCCGGCAAGACGACCACTCTGTACGCGGCCGTCGGTTTGCGCAGAACGCCCGATACGAACATCACGACGATCGAAGATCCCGTAGAGTACAACTTGCGCGGTGTCACGCAGGTTAGTGTCAACCCGGAGATCGGCTTGACCTTTGAGTCCGTCTTGCGGTCGAGCATGCGCCAGGACCCCGATGTGATTCTGGTGGGCGAAACGCGCGACCGGGCCACCGCGCGGCTCGTCGTCGAAGCGGGACTGACCGGTCACCTCGTGCTCACCTCCCTCCACACGAACGACGCACTGGGTGCCATCCAGCGACTGCGTGAGATGGAGGTCGCGAATTACGCGATCGCAGCCTCGCTGGTCGGCATCATCAGTCAGCGACTGGTCCGGCGCGTGTGCCCCAACTGCGCGTCGGAAGACCGCCCCGCGCCGCATGTCCTCGACCAGCTGGTCCTGGCCAACGTCATCAGGGGCGATTTCAAAGGCACGGTTCGCCGACCGGTCGGCTGCGACGTGTGCGGGGGTACCGGTTATCGCGGCCGGGTGGGGGTCTACGAACTCTTGGTGGCCGACGACGAGCTTCGACAGCAGATCATCTCCGGGGCGGGGCAGTTTCAATTGCGCGATGTGGCGCTCCAGGGGGCGTACGTGCCGATGTCGCGGTACTCCAATCATCTCCTGACGGAGGGGCTCACGACGCCCGAAGAGCTTATCGCCGTTCATGTGGGCGAACCGAGTTGACACGACCGACCGGCCATTCGCCCGCCGGCCGACCCCAGCTCACCCTCCCAGCGAATGTCGGCTTGCACCTTGCACGGTTCCTGCTAGCTTTCGCCTTCGTGACTCTGGTAAACGCCGACACCATTATTGTGGCCTACTCAGGGGGCCTGGACACCTCGGTGATCATTCACTGGTTGAAAGAGCAGACCGGGGCTCGGATCGTCGCGTTTACCGCCGACGTCGGCCAAGCCGAAGAGCTCGATGCGCTCGACCAGAAGGCGAAAGACACCGGAGCCGAAAAGTTCATTCTCGAAGATGTGCGGGAAGAGTTCGTGCGCGACTTCGTGTTTCCGGCACTTCGCGCGAATGCCACCTATGAGAGTGGGTACCTGCTCGGGACCTCGTTGGCGCGGCCGGTGATCGGAAAGTATCTGGTCCAACATGCGGTCGCCGAAGGCGCGCAGGCGATCTGTCACGGCGCCACCGGCAAGGGCAACGACCAGGTGCGGTTCGAGCTGACCGCATACGCGCTGAAGCCCGACATCCAAGTGGTCGCCCCGTGGCGAACGTGGGAATTCAAGGGCCGATCCGATCTCATCGATTACTGCGAGCGGCACAGTATTCCGGTCACCGCGACCAAGGAGAAGCCGTTTAGCACCGACCGGAATCTGTTTCACATGTCGTACGAAGGAGGGGTGCTCGAAGATCCGTGGGTCGAGTCGGGCGAAGATACGTACACCCTCGCGGTCCCGGTGGAGGAAGCCCCAGACGAGCCTGAGTACGTCGAAGTTGAGTTCGAGTCGGGGGTCCCGGTCGCTCTAAACGGCCATCGATACGGGCCGGTGGCGTTGCTCGAGCAGGCGAACACCGTCGCTGGTCGGCACGGCGTCGGCAGGATCGACATCCTCGAGAACCGTTACGTTGGCATGAAGTCCCGAGGAATCTATGAAACACCGGGCGGGACGCTGCTCCACATCGCTTTGCGGGGGGTCGAGCAGCTGTGCCTCGACCGAGAGGTGCTCCATCTACGAAACGAGTTGGCGCCGAAGTACGCCAACTTGGTTTACAACGGCTACTGGTACGCACCGGAGCGCGAGGCCCTCCAAGTGATGATCGACGAGGCCCAAAAACCGGTCACCGGAACCGCACGGCTGAAGCTGTACAAAGGCATGGCCCACCTGGTAGGCCGCAAGGCAGATCGGTCGCTGTATAGCGCGGAGCACGCGTCCTTCGAAGCCGACGAGGTGTACTCGCAGGGCGACGCTGAAGGCTTCATCAAGCTCAATGCCCTGCGCTTGCGACTGCGAAAGCAACTGATGCCGTGAGTGAAGACGTCCCCATCAGCACCCCAGTCGACGAGCTTCCTGTGGGCTCGTTCGCCCTCGACGATGGTACGGAGGTTCAGGTGGAGTCGCTTCATATCGAGTGGACGTACCGGGGCCTGCTCGAAGGTGTTCCGACCAAGCGGATGAACGACGACATCCTCCGCCGTTTCCGGCGGGAAACGGATGAGGCCGCGTATACCGGCGCGGCGCTGGTCCTCGATCCTGACCGACGGTCGGTGGAGTCCCGCTTCTGGAGTCGGCTCTCCCGTCGGCTGAAGGCCCATATGGGCAGTCCCGAAGTGCTGCCCGCCCTCATGGTTCGAGCGGGGCTGCACAGCTACGTGACGTTCGCCGAGGACGATGACGCGACCGCCCTTATGGTCGGCTTCTTCGGAGAAGAGAAAGACTTCCAGCTCTCGCCCACGGTGCTGGTGGCCAAGTACTGCCACGCGATTCGCTGGAGCAAACACGCTCGCGGCTTTCGCTACTAAGGCGGCTTGGCTCCTCGGCGGCGGCCCGGGCTTCGCCATGGCCATCGAATTGGACCACTACGGCGACGGCGTGTGGTACGACGCCGAATACGTTCATATTCGGGGCGACGTCCCATACTACGAAAGGGTGGCCCGAGCCCACGAAGGGACCCTGCTGGAGCTCGCTTGCGGAACTGGGCGCCTGAGTTTTCCGATGGCCGCGACGGGACGGTCGGTGGTCGGCATCGACGCCGCGCCGTCCATGATCGAGCAGGCCGAAGCGAAGCGGCGATGCTTGCCGCAGTCGGAGCGAGACCGGCTGACGTTCCACCTCGGCGACATGCGCAAAGTGCGGCTCGGACAGACTTTTTCCGCGGTGGTGGTGGCCTTCAACACCATCATGCACATGCTGTCCGACGACGACCTCTATGCGGCCCTGCTGACGGCTCGCGCACATCTGCCGACGGGCGGGCGATTTTACCTGGACCTGCATACACCGCTGATCGAGCTGCTCGCCCGGGATCCCCACGGTCGCTACGACCCCCAGCAGATGATCGATCCTCGTACCGGTCATCGCTTCATCGTTACCGAGAACAACGATTACGATCATCGTCGCCAGATCAATACGATGCGGTTCTATTATCAGCGCGTCGATGAAGCAGGCCGGCCGATCGGCCCAGAACGAAGAGCGCAGGTCCGGCTGCGGGTGTTGTTTCCGCGGGAGCTCGACGTGTGGCTCGACCTCGCGGGATTCGAGACCGTTGAAGACTGGGACGACTTCGAACGGAGCCGACCGTTTACGGGAAAGAGTGGGCGCCGAGTCGTCGTGGCAGCTCGTCGTTGACACCGGACCGCCGAGGCGCCTAGCGTGCTTTGGTGCGCCTCTGGAGAGAGAGGACTTAGCGGTGGTTGGGCGGCCCGCCATCGCCGTCGTTCCCGCTCGCTACCGCGCTACCCGTTTCCCCGGAAAACCTCTCGTTCCCATCTGCGGAGTTCCGATGGTCGTTCGTGTCGCCGAGCGCGTCGGTCGAGCGCAAGCCGTCGACTCGGTGTGGGTCGCAACCGACGACCGCGAAATCGCCCGGGTCGTCGAGGCGGCGGGCTTCGAGGTGGTGATGACGGACGAAGCCCTCTCATCAGGCACCGATCGGGTGGCGGCGGCACTCGCCCAGCGCGCTGACGTTCGACCAGCCTTCGTAGTCAATGTTCAGGGGGACGAGCCTCTGATCGACCCCGACGACATCGATCGCGTCGTGGAGGAAGGCCGACGGTTCCCAGACGCGATCACCACGCTGGCTCGAAAGCCGCTGGAACCCGCCGAAGCAGCCGACCCGAACCGAGTCAAAGTCGCGCTGACCGACGATGGGCGAGCGCTGTACTTCAGCCGGGCTCCCATCCCGTACAGTGCGTTGGGCGGTGGTGCGACCACGAATATTCACGGTGGCGTCTATGGTTGTACACCTGAAGTGCTCCGGCGATGGTGCGCAGCGGCGCCGTCGACCCTCGAAACCGCCGAGCGCCTCGAGCAGCTCCGGGCGCTGGAGCTCGGCATCCCTATTCGCGTGATGATGTGTTTATCTCCGCGGCCGTTGATCGGCGTCGACGTTCCCGAGGATGTCGACCGGGTCGAGGCGGCCCTGCGGGCGCTCAGTCCAAACTAGGAATGACTAAATGTCTCGAACGAAAAAGCAGAAGTTCATCTTCGTGACGGGTGGCGTTGTTTCTTCCCTCGGCAAAGGCCTAGCGGCGGCGTCCATGGGATCTCTCATGGAAAATCGGGGCCTCAAGATCCAGATGCTTAAGCTAGACCCGTACCTAAATGTCGACCCCGGTACGATGAGTCCTTTTCAGCACGGGGAGGTGTTCGTGACCGACGACGGTGCGGAGACCGACCTCGACCTTGGGCACTACGAGCGCTTCACGGGCGTGCCAGCGAAAAAGTCCGACAACATCACTACCGGCCGCATCTATCAAGACATCCTTGCCCGTGAGCGCCGCGGCGACTATCTGGGCGGCACGGTCCAGGTAATCCCGCACGTCACCGATGCCATCAAGGCCTTCGTGCTTGATGGCAACGAAGGCATCGACCTCGTCCTCGTCGAGATCGGCGGCACGGTGGGCGACATCGAG
>CAZFIV010000028.1:16837-68397 GCA_964519665.1 uncultured Myxococcales bacterium | reverse complement strand
CCACTCCCTTCAAAGCCATCCTTTCCCCGCTCCGCCCCGCCCTGCCACGCCCTGCCTTGCCTTGCCTTCCCTGCCGTGTTGTGCCCAGCCATGCCTGCCACGCCAAGCCCTGTCACGCCCAGCCCGGCCCCGCCATGCCTGCCTTGCCTTGCCGAGCCCTGCCCCGCCTCGCCTTGCCTCGCCTTGCCGGCCTTGCCTCACCGGACGACGCCCCGCCCGGCCCTGCCACGCCCTGCCTGCCACGCCTTGCCTTGCCCGGCCCGGCCATGCCGTGCCACGCCCTGCCGGCCGTGTTGTGCCGGACGCGTCACCGCGAAGAGGCCCGCGCCTCTTCGCGGTGACGCGTGCCTATTGGGTGTCGAGGATCAACTGACGGAGTTCGTCCATCGCGCGTTCGATGAACACGGCGCCTGCCTGTGATTCTTCGAAGATGTCGCGGTAGCGGTTGAGGTAACTCAGGACTTCCCGGAAGACCTTCCGCCGCTTCGCGAGCGACTTTCGGGGATCCCGGCGGATCTTCGCCGTTTCGATGTACCCCGGCTCGAGGGGGTCGGTTGTGTAGACCCGCGCAGGAGGGCCGAGGGGCTCATCCCGCTTCAGCACCGTGACGCGGATCGCGCGGGTGATGCGCCGGGCTGTCTCAAGACGAAATTGCCTGGCGGCGTGGGTATCGTCCCACGCGTTGTGCGCGTCGAACGCAGCATAAAGCGCGCTCGCAGGATGCGCGCGTGCCCAGTCGAGAATGTTGGGCGGCGTGCGCTGGCCATCCGGGATCTTGGTCAAGTCCTCTGCGACGTCTTCGGCGGCGACCGACGACGCTTCGAGCACCGGATCCGCCCATTCGAAGAGCGCCTGCGCCAGCTCCTGTGCAGCCTGACCCATCACTCTGCCGCGGAGGCCGCGGCCTCGCTGCCCGCCGTCGTGAACGTGCCCCAGGAGCCGCCCGATTTCTCCGGACGGTTCTCACCGATGCCCACTGAGAAGCCAGCCGCTTCAAGCAGGTTGACCACCTGCTCTGCGGTGTAGACGTTCGCGACGTAGTCAATGGTGATGTCCAGCGACCAGGGCGTATAGACCGGGCGGAAGCGAAGATCCGCGCTCTTGTTCGGCAAGCGGATCACGTCTTCGCGCCCGATCGGCCGGACGAAGTCTTTGTGCCCTTCGCCGTAGTAGACGCCGGGCTCGACCTCGATGGGGATGTAGGCCGCCCCGCGGTTCACGTGGATGATCTGTTTTGCAGCCGTCATCGTCACCCCGTGAAAGAGTCGGCACGCGCTGACCATGGCGTTTTTGACGGCCGTCACTGGAACGCAGTCGACCGCAGGAAGCGCGGGCTCCTGGGATACGCCGGTCTTGATCTCCTCCCAGAGCTTGCACTTTGTTGGCTTGAGAAGGAGTTCGCCCGTGCGCTTGTAGTGTAGCTCGTCGAAGCCGACGAGGTAGCGTGCGAAGTACACCTCGCGCTCGGGGTCGCGAGCCTCTCGCTTCGGGACGGAGGCGCCCATCTGCTTCGCGAGGATTTGTTCCTTCGACTTGTCGTCGAAGCGGTGCAGTACGAGGTTCGAGATCCCCGTCACGCGAACCTGAATGGTCTCGCGCTGGAACCGGATCGCGTCGACCGTCGTCGACTTCTTCTTCTTGGTGGCCATGTTGCGGTGTCTCCTGTGTGGGTCGCGTGAGCGCGACGAAGGAGACCCTAGCTAGTAGGCTACTAGTCGTCAACTAATGGCTTACTAAGCGATGAGCTGCTTCCACCCGAAGAGCTTCCGCCCCTTCGGGTTGAAGCCCTCGGCCCAGAGCGCGTAAAAGAACTGCGTTCCGGGGTCCCACTTGCTTTTGTGGACGTGGAAATGCCCGAGCACGCCTTCGAAGCGGAGCGCGCGGTTGTTGCCGCTGGGCGGCCAGTACCGCCCTCGGGGATCCCGGTCGAAGGCGGGCACGGCCCACTTTCCCATCCCGTCAGGAACGGCGATCTGCCGGAGTCGCTCGCGCGCGATGATCGTGCTGCGCGGCGGACGCTCACTGATGAGCTTGTACGGTTGCTGGCGCGGGATGAGCAGGAGCCCGCAGAGCGTCTCGGTGCTCCAGAGCATCGCCTCGACGGCCTCCGGGTAGAAGGAAACCATATTGGTCCCCTTGCCGGAGAGGACGTCCCGGTAGACGTCGCGCGGCTCGGCCCAATCGAGCGTTGTCCGCTCGCGGAGGTCTTCGCCGCGGAGGTCTTCTTTGCGCGCGAACCCTCGGCTCACCCACTCGAAGCCGATGGAGCGATCGTTGATCGCGCCCGCGTGTGCGCAGCGCGTCATGATGTCCGCGTGCTGCGTGAGATCGCCGTTCTTCTCGCCGACGAAGTGAATCGACAGCTCGCGCCGCAAGAGCGTCTGCACGACACGACGCCCGGGGTTCTCCGCGCCCGTCCAGTGGTGGACGATGACGCGGGGCGGCGTCTTGCGCGCGCGGGTGTTCCTGTTCGTGCCGGGCTTGAAGCGAATGTCGAGCGCAACGCGATCCGCGTCCGGGATCAGCGTCGTCGGCTCACCGCCGATGAGGATCGGCATCTACCAGAGGACCGCGGGGATCTGCTGGTTGTTCGCCGGCGCACCGATGCGCGTGAGATCGACGGCGCCGACCTGCGACGTCCACGTCGCTTGCGGCGTCGCAAGCAAGCTCGCCCCGTCGTGGAACTCGTCGAAGCTCACCGTGCCGGGGAACTGCACGAAGTCCTGCGCACGCACGCAGGCGTCGAAGTGCTCCATGAGATCGAGGTTCGTGTAGTCGCCGGTGTTGAAGTTGACGCCTCGAGCCATACCGAACCCGAGAACAGCGAGCCCGGACGCTGGGCCTGAGTTGTCCGGACGCGCGCCGACGCGGAAGATCGCCGTGCTGGGCTGGTACCCCGAGCCGAGGCCGGACGTGACCGGGGGCCCGCATTCGATGCCGTTGACGAAGAGACGCGTCTCCGGGCTTGAGCCGTTGAGGCCGCCGACGCCCTGAAGAAGCAGGAGCTTCCCCTGCCAGCTGCCGCCGAGGTCGTTGACCGTGTCGCTCTGCGGGATCTTGAACTGCCGCGACACGGTCAGCACCGTCGCCTGGTCGTCCGTCGCACGGAAGCTGATGAGCAGATCGCCGCCCGGTCCGCTACCGCCGTCGGGATCCGGCGCAAGGGAGAACTCGTAGCCCTGGTTTCCGCCAATCGTCGTGAACGTGCTGATGGGTACGAAGAACTCCGGCGGCGTGCCCTGGCTACGCACACGAACCAAGCAGCTCACGAGGAAGCCTGCGAACGCTGGCATACGGTACACGGAAGCGAGCCCCGTGTAGCCGTTGACGGCGCTCAGATCCTGAAGCGCACCCGCCATGGTCGGGATCCCTGCGGACGCACCTCCGAGGAGAGTCCAGACCGCCGCGCCTCGGGTGGCATCGGTGCAGACGTACTGCCCGCTGCCGGTGACGAACGCCATCGCACCCACGAAGAGATTGCTGGTCTGGAAGGTAGCGCCTGCGACGTTCGGAAGCTGCGCCGCGGAGACGTATTCGCCCCACCAAGGCCGAAAAGCGTTCGTGTTCTGGTTGCCGGCCATTTCAGACTCCGTTGCGTGTCTTCCAGCGCTGAAGCGCCGCGTCCATGGCGTCGAAATCGACGTCTTCGTTCTGCTCGGCGAGAACCATACGAAGCAACTGCTCTGCGTCGTCCGTGCCGAACTTCTCGATCAAGTTCGCGGTGAGGTCCAAGACGCGGCCCGCGGTTCGAACGCCCGCAGCGGCTGCGCTGTCTCCGGTGACCGTGCTCAGGTTGGCGAGCGCACGCAAGACGCGTGCGGCGGTTTCGCGTGCATCACTCATCCGAATCTCCTGGCAGGAGGAAAGCCGCCTGCTCAGGCAGCGGTGGAAGGTTCACGTGGCCCTCGAGCGCTGCACGCGCGCTCTCGTAAAACCGCACGACATCGCCGAGCGCTTGGGCGGCCCCGGCGAGGTTGAACGTCTCGCTGTCCTCCACCGCAAGGAGCGCAATGCGCGCCCACGCACGCCACGCGTCCCGGGCTGCGGCGACGGCCTCTCCTGCGGTGCGACACGCCTCGAAGAGCGGCGGCCCATGACGCTCGATGAGCCCAGGGCATTCGTCGTTGACGCTCGCCGTGAACACGTCGAGGGCCCCGTCGACGACGACGATGGCCTCTGCGTGCTTCACGGCCGGGGACGTCTCGGTGGGATCGCCGGCGGGCGGCTTCGGCCCGCAAGCAGCAAGGAAGAGGACGGCAAGCACCGTCACCCGGATCATTGCTCCGCCTCCTCTTCCGTAGGCGTGTCCGCCGGCTTTGACGACAGCAGCCACTCTCGGTTCACGGAGAGCTGCGCATGGAGAAGGTCCTCCAGCGCATCTTCCGTGACCTTGGGAAGGTCGAGACGCCGTGCGACGCCCTCGAAGACTTCCTTGGCGCGCTTGAGCTTCTCCGGGCCGGCGCTCCCGCGGGATCGCGCCCATTCCTCCGCGCTGCGAACAGCTTGTTCCGCTGCGTAGCCCAGTTGCTCTTCGAACTTCGCCTGGACGACGAGGGCCTGTTCTTTGTCCTTGCCCCCGATCCATCGGCTCACCTGCCGCGCCAGGAGCGGAACGACCGCGTAGAAGGCGATCTGGAAGTAGGGGAGGAAGGCCTCCGCGACGATCTTCAATCCATTCCAGGCGTCATTGTCCATGGTCTGTCTCCTGCGCGCAGCGTAGCATGGCAGCATGAGCGAATTCTGGGCGCTCTTGCGTGATGTCCTTCACAACTCGGGGGTCGTCGCTCTTCTGATGGTGATGGCCCTCGGCGGGGGCGGATTCCTGATCCGCTGGCTCGTCAAGCAGCTCTCCGCGGCGCAAGCCGAAGCCGCGGAAAGCGCCATCGAGATCGCACGCATCCACGCGGAAGAGTCGGAAAAAAGAGCGAAAATGCGCGAAGAGCACGCGCAGGCGCTCAACGCCCAGCGCCGGGCGCACGACGAGGAAATTGCGGGGCTTCACGTCGAGCGACGTGAACAGGCAGAGCGCTACGCCGCCGCGCTCGATGCGCTTCAAGAGAAACGCGTCAGCGAGCTAAGCACCCTCGCAGAACGCATGGTCGAAAATGCTACCGCGATCCGTCACTCTATGGAGCAGGTCCGCAGCGTGCTTGACTGGCTGCGGGACGCGATGAACCGGAAATAACGGTGGGCCACGCAGGAGAAACGATGGGGACGCAATACCTGGTCGACGACGTCGACGAAGAGCGCGTGAGCGTCGAGGCGACGCAAGAGCGCATCACCAAGATCGACCAGGACGCGGACGCACGCGTCGCATCCATTTTCGCCAAGGTCCGAACGTCGCTCGCAGAGATGGAGGAGGAGTTGGACGACGCGGTCGCGGTCGCGAAGAGCGTCCGCAGAGCCGCTCGCCGGAAAGACAGCGACTCCGCGTTACGCGCGCAACTCGAACGTGTCCGGGAGAGTCAGTCGCCGGCCGAGCCGCGCATGAGCGCCAGCGCTAAGTCTTCCTGAAGCTGCCGTACGCGATCTCGATGCCGGCGGAGCACCGCGTCTTGGGTGTCGATCGCGCTGAGGAGATCGGCCTCCCGCGCCGCCGCCGAGTCGTACGCAGACTCGATCGCCCGGTGCAGAAGCGCCATGAGCTTCTGCTTTTTCACCGGAAAAGGCAGCGGCTCCTTCAAAAGAAGGGTGACGTCTGCCTCGATGTCGTCGAGCGCACGCGCGACCACGCGTGTACGGATCAGACGCACGGTCTCCCGACGCTTCATGCCTCCTGGTATAGCAGGCTTGTCTGACGGTCAGATGTCGATCACGTCTGCGTCGGCCGCCCGCTGCGGAGGCAGCCCCGGGGCCCCGGTCGAAGGCGCCTGTCGACGGGACGCGAAGCGACGCTCGCCCATCGGAATCATCTCGTAACCGTTCACCGCAGCCCAGATCCAGCTGAGAAGCGTAAAGCTCGCGGAGCCGGCGAGAGACGCGCCCAGAAGCCGCCACCCTCGAACACCGAAAAGCATGAGGCCCGGCGCCACGAACGCCGCCTGGAGCGCGATGTGCCCTCCGACCTTGAACGCGGCTTCCCCGTCCATTGCGGCGCGACGCTGCGCCTGCGTTTGGGTTTGATCGACCGATCCGAGTGCTGCAACCCGCATACGTCGAGTTTACGAGGCCTCGGCCACGGCGGCTAGGTCGGCGTACACCGTAGGGCGGGTGACGCCCAACTCCGTCGCGATGGTCGAGACCGACGCGCCTTCGAGGGTCCGTGTCACGGCGTAGCGCGAACGCGCAGGCAGTGCCGCGAGCTTGCGCCGGAGATCGGCGAGTCGATCAGGGTCCGCGCTCTCCGGCGGCGCCTCGTGAAGCACCTCCGGGGGCACTACGGCGGGCTCTGCGCGGCGGGCCGCTTCCTGAATGCGCCAACGAGCCATTTGCCGGGCCCAGCTGCGAAGACTGCGTCCGCGACCTTCCACATGCGTCACCGCGGCTTCGAGCACGGCGAGGCGCCCAATGGCCGCAAGATCCTCGAGATCCAGGCCTTCGAGGTCCGCCTGCCCCCACCGGCGAACCTCGAAGAAGATGAAGCGTTCGCACTCCGCGAGGAGCTTGACTGCGTCCGCCTCTGCGATGCCGCCGAAATCCACGCGTGCGACCCGGCGATCCATCATCGATCCTGAAGCGACTGGAGACCCTGCTCGAGGATCTGAGGCATCGCGTCCCCGATGTGCGCGACGATGCGGGCCGCGAACTCCTTGCGTGCCTGGACCATGTCCACGGACAGCTCTCGCGTGAGGAGCGTCTTCGCGTCGTCGTCGAGCGCCGCACCGAGAAGAAGTCGGATGATCCGGCTTCTGTTCATGTCCGGGTCCTTCGACGCCAGCGCATCCAAACGATCGATAACGTCATGCGTCAGCCTGACGTTGATGGAGACGGTCTGGGAAGACGTGCCCGGCACGCACGAACTGTACCGCCCTACTGAAGGCTGCACAACTCGGCTTGCAGCCGCTTCAGCATCCGGCTCGTGTGGAGCCCCCACTTTTCGTGTCCGACACGGGAAACGAAGCGTTCGAGGGGCTCCCGGCAGCCCGCCTTGACCGTCCCGCTGTGGTCGTGACCCGTGTTGGTCCCATGGAGCGTGGCCAGCATATGGGTCTGAGCCAGATCCCGCGAAGGAGTTGCAGGCGGCGTGACCTCGCGAAGCCGTCGCGTCCAAGGGACGTCGCTCGCTTTCACCCGGGTCTCATCGAAGGGAACGTCTCGGATGCGGTCGGTATAGAAAAGACCTCCGCCCGCGAACGGGATGCGGATGTTTCGAAAGCCCGTCTGCAAAGTGCGAAGATCAAGCACCGGAACGGTCTCGTAGCTCGCCCACCAACAACGGGGCGCTGCGCGAAGCGCCTCGTACAACGCCACCGTACGATCGGGATGGTGCCAATCGTCGTCGTCGTGCCACGTGAGCAACTCGCCCCACGCGTTGCGGATCGCAGTGTTCCGAAGCGCGCCGCAGTTGGCGGCCTCCTCGACGTTGAACGCACGCACGGCGAAGTCCGGGGACGACGCATCCCCGATCGCGCATCTAAAGCGCGCGCACGCCTCGGAAGACCAGTTGTCCCCGACGACGACCCACTCCACGGCCTCCCCCGTCGCGTCACGGAACGCAAGCGCCTCTCGGAGAACGCTTGCGTACGTCCACCGGATGATCTGAGGGCGCCTGCTTACCGTGGCGATGGTCAACTTAGGATTGCGGTTCATCGGTCTTCTTCAAGTAGCGGACAAGCGCGCCCAGGGGGCGCGATCCCTCGACGTAGCCCGCGATGATCTGGCGCGCCTCATCGAGCTGGGCACGAGCGGAGATGAGTTCTTGCTCCGCTCGTGTCCGCTCTTGCCACGTCTCCGGCGCCAGCATTCGAGCAAGCCGGCGCCGAAGATGGTGTCGCCACCACGCCATCAATCCGCGTGGGGGAGGAGTATACGTGCGAGCGCGAGGCCGTGACGAAAGCGTCGGTCCCGCTTCGTCTCTTCGATGTACGCTTCCAGCGCGGCGCGTCGCGGATACGGAGTCGGTTGCATCCACGCCCACGCCGGATCCGTGATGACGTCTCGAGGTCGGGACTTCTTCGAAGGCGGCGGCCGGAGCGGGCCTCGGTGCGGAGGCGGCTCGGAGGCGGGACGAGGCGCAGGCGCGTTGTTGAGCATCCGCAGACGCCACGGGTGATTCTTCGCAGGCTTCGGCATGCGTTCCCTTTTTCGGCATGGGGGATCAGCAACAATCCCAGGTATCGGCAATCTCAGCTTGGGCGTCGAAGCGCATTGGCTCCGAGCCGGGCTTCATAGCGTAGTCCACGGTCAAGGTCTCTGTCACGAGATCCCGGACTTGCTCCGCGCGGTCTTCGTCGCACTCGAGGTACACGGCGTCGTGCACCTGGGCGATGATGAAGGCCGTCGGGTCCACATCGGCAAGCCGGTCGTCGAGCCCGGCCATCCGCCAATTCATCAAATCGCCCGCGCCCGACTGGATCGGGTAGTTGTAGGCGACCGTGATGTCCACGTCCCCGAGGGGGAAGATGCGATGCCGTCGTGTGATCGGACTGTAAACCGCCATGTCCCGCTGCATCGCCGCCCACGCTTCCCTGCGCCAGTCTCCGACACCCGGGAACGTGTCGACGATCATGCGGAGCACGCCCTCGACGAAAGGCACCGTCAACGGCGGCCCTTCGTAGTCGGAGTCGAGGATCGAGTCGATGATGGTCTGGGCGCCCGCGCCGTACAGCGAGCCGTACCAGACACGCTTCGTGGTGTCGCGCAAACGCTTGCGCTCTGCCTTGGCGGCGCCCTGCCAGACGTCCCCGAAGACCTCGTTGGAGAGGAACGAGTGAGGGTCGTACTGCTCTTCGAGCTTTCGGTCTTCCCGCGCGTTCTTGATGATCCGGATGAGCGTTTCGTCCCCGCTCAACGACGCCATAATGCGCAGCTCGAGCGCGGCGTAGTCGGCGCCGATGAGCTTGCGGCCCGGCGGCGCCACGATCATCCGACGCATGTTGAGCGCCGGATCGACGCCACGATACGGCCAATTCTGGCAGTTGGGCTCGCTCGACCACCGTCCCGTGACGAGACCGGGCTTCCAGACCGGGTGAATCCGCCCGTGAAGGTCCGGGACCAGGCCTTTCCCGCGAACATAGTGGCTCAAGTTGTAGTCGAACATCCGCCAGCGAAGTAGCGCCTGGATGAACTCCGGAGCCTCCCCCACGAGACGCTTCAAGACGTTCTTGTCGGACTTCGGGGACCCGTTCTTGTTCCGGTCGAGGATCGGGAGACGAAGCGGCCCCGTCGGATCGAAGAGAACAAAGTTGAGGTCGTAGCCGTCGTAGCTATCCTTCGGCGCCGGCCAGAAGCGGTCCGCCGGCAAGCCAACGATGTCCGCCATCTTTTGCTGAAGCCGATTCTTCTCGCGCACGAACGACGTCTCGATGTCGCGGTGCACCTCAGCACTGAGCGGCATCCCGTTCGCCTGCATCGCGACGGCGATGTCGTAGTTCCGCACGTCGGCGTCGTGCGCCTTCCCTTGGTCCTCTTCGTGGAGCCGACCCTTGCCGCCGATAGGTCCGCGAATGACCTCATCGATGCGCGCCGTCCCAAGGGTGTCGCGCGCGTTGTAGAGGTGCAGCTCCTCCGCCGTGCGGTAGCCGGAGGTGTCGCTCTTCTCCCCCTTCGGGGGCTTCTTGTGCGGCTCTTTCCAGTGCGGCGCATCCGTCAGCTCATGCGCGACGAAGCCCAGGTTGTGCTCTTCGTCGGGATAAAGAACGTTGTGGCTTGCCTTCGTGTCGCTGGCCTGGTTGTACACCCAGATCCGCCAGATCCGATGCATCACGTACCGGTCGTACATGCCGTTGTGGAAGATCGTCTCGACGTCGTCGCGATCGAAGAACGCCTCGAAGACGCGAAGCAGCGCAGGCTCGGGCTCCAGCGTCGGCACGACAAGGACCTCCGTTCGATCCGTGCGCGCGAAACCGATGCACGTGATCTTGGTGACGGCGTCCGGCCCTTCGAACGAGTTGGTCTCGATGTCGCAAGCGTAGCGTCCGGGCTCCGCAAGCCAGGCCGCGACCGTCGCAGGGTCGTCGACGACGAGCGGTGTCGGGTCCACCCAGCGCGGCTCGCTGTCGAGAAGCCGCTTCGCCTTCATCATGTGCTCGACAGCGGCGCGCGCGGCGAACTGGCCGCCAATCTTCTTGTCGCCCGTTCCGGAGTCGCGCTTCTTGCTCACCTCCCGGAGGCAAAAGCTCGGATGGTACGTCGGCACCACGTACGCGACGCCGTACTCGTCAAGCTTCGAGGGAAGCCGTCCCGCTTCGAAGATGGCCCCGGCGACGCCGTTGCGTCCAATCAAGGCGTACGGATCGGTGAACGAGACGTACTCCTCGACACGCTTCTTTTTCCCACCGCAGGAAGGACACTTCATCGCCTTCGGACGAAGCCCGCTGATCTTCGCCCCGCACGAAGGACACCCCAGCGCGAACTGCTCTTTGATCGCCTTCGCCCACGTCAGCCACGCTTCCGGCTTGAAGCTGCCCGAGAACGCCTCCCCTTTGGCTTCTGCCGCCAGCCGAGCGCGCGCAATCTCCGCTTCCCCTTCTAGCTGGACTTCCGTCGGGGCAAGCGCGTACCAGTTGCAGTCGCCTTTCGCGCAGGCGATGACCGGCCCGACCTTGCGCGTCGACGGGTCGCAACGAGTCTCTTCGCACGGGTTGGGAACGAGCTTTTGCTTGACCACCTCCGAGCCGGCCACAGCCGCGAAGGCCGAGCGACCGAGGGTGAGAATGATCCGAGGACGCGCCGTGGCGATCTCCGTCTCGAGGCGAGGCAAGCACGAATGAACCGCCATCGGGAAGCGCTGAGAGAAGCGCGTGCCCTTCTGACTCAAATGCTCATGAGGAAAGCCCAGGGTCGCGTTCGTGATCCAGAGCTTCTCGCGCTTCACCCCTGCCGCGGCGAGCAGCCGATCGAGAAGACGCCCCGACGGGCCCACGAAGGGGCGGCCCTTCGTCAGCTCGACCTTTCCTGGGCCCTCCCCGATGATCATGAGGCCCCCCTCTTGCCAGTCGCGCGGACGCTCTCCCTCGACGAAGCGTCCCGAGGGGCCGTTGCACGAAGGGAGCAGCTCACAGCCCTTGCATTCCGCGTACTGCGGACCGATGCCCGTGCGGATGATGTCGTCATCGATCGGTTTCGACTGCATCAGACCGCTTCCTTCAGCTTCGTCCGTCGCGTCGACACCGGCGTACGGAGCGCCTTGCCGATGCCACCGCGGTCGCCGAAGAGGATGAGCGAATCCTTCGTGCGCGTGACCGCCGTGTAGAAGAGCCCTCGGTTGAGCATGAAGTCGTGCGCGGAGTGACAGACGGTGAGCACCGTCCGCCACTCCGAGCCCTGGCTCTTGTGAATGGTCATCGCGTACGCGAGCATCAACGAATAGCTCGCGTACATGTCGTACGGGACCAGCTCTTCACGTCCCGGGTACGCCACGAAAAGCATGTCCGCCGGCTTCTTCCCCGGCACAACATGCTGCCGGATGTCGACTGCCGTCCCGACTTCCCCGTTGAAGACGCCCTTTTCGTAATCGTTGATCGTCTGCATGACAGGATCGCCGATGTAGATGTTTGCGGCGTCGCCCTGGATCTTCGCGCGCGACCAGGCACGCGGGCGACCGCCTTCCCACCGCGCGGCCTGAAGAAGCTCGTTGAGGGCGATGCGGCCGAGCGGGCCTTTGTGCTGAGGCGTGAGGACGACCATGTCGTCTTCGCCCTGTCCCCAGAGATAACGAACCGTCGCGACGATAGACGACCGGAGCGACGCCGGCGCACCCTCGGAGAAAACGAAGTCGTGCGTCTCCGTCAGATCGGGCCACTGCCCGTCTCGGATCTTCGGGGACTCTCGACACACCCAGCTGTCCTGCGCCGCCCGATGCACTTCGGTCAGCTCGATCTTCGAGATGCCGTCGATCTCCAGCATGTCTCGGAAGGGCTGCCCCGGTCCGACAGGGGGGAGCTGGGCGCCGTCGCCGACAAAGACGACAGAGCACGTTCGCGGCGTCGCCCGCAGAAGGTGCGCCATCAGCTCGATGTCGATCATTGAACTCTCGTCTACGATGATCCGCTCGAATGGGAGCGGATTGGACGCATCGTGCCCCGGAAGCCCGTCCGGCTGGTAGGCAAGCGCTCGATGAATGGTCGTAGGCGTTGGACCGAAGCCGATGACTTCGTCCATCCGCTTGGCCGCCTTACCCGTCGGCGCCATCAGCGCCGTCATCCCAAGATTCGCCATCCGACTCAACGCGGTACGCAGCACCGTCGTCTTCCCCGTCCCAGCCGAACCCGTAAGTAGGACGGTCGACCCCGCCAAAATCGTTTCGACGGCGGCTTCCTGCGCCGGCGTCAACTTGACCTCGCTCATTCTGTCGTCCCCTTCGCGCAGATAGAAACCGCGCCACATCACGCTCGGCGTTGCGGAGCGCCGTTGTCGTGAAAAATGCGTTGTTCCAGGTGTAAAGGCGCCCCTCCGCGAGCAACTCATCCGTGCCGCGATCGATGGCGTCGCCGTAGATCATCAGCTTGTCGAGCGCGCGCCCCAGCTCCGAGCGCTGCACCCAGACATGGCCCGACACCCGAACGACTTGCCGGATCGCGTAGACAATGCCCGCGCGAACACGCCGCGGATCTTCAAGATCAAGTCCCATGGCGCTCGCCACCGCATCCGCCTGGGAAAACGTGATCGACGGGATCTCCAGCAGCCAGAAAGGGTCCGCCTCGATGCGTTCCTTGGCGTCCTGGAGCGTCGTCCGATACGTCTTCACCCACTTCTGAACTTTCGCCAGCGGAACACCCCACGCGTGGAGCTGAATCTGCACCTCTCGGTCTGCCTGAGCGCGTGCGTACGCCTCCAGAAGCGGCGCAAGGCGGGCTTCCGTAATGCCCGAGACCTCGAGCAGCCTCTCGGGCTCCTCTTCGAGCACACGCCATAACTCTTCCCCCGGGAAGCGGTCCACGATGACGCGCGCTCGCTTCGGCCCTACGTGCAGCAGATTCGCACTCAGCCAGCCAACGACAGCCGCTTCGTCATCGAAATCTGGAAGCGTCAGCGCGATCATGACCGCTTTTAGCTGCCGTCCATAGCGCGGGTGGTTGAAGAACGAGCCACGCACTTCGACAAGATCGCCTGCCCCAAAGTCGGCGACGTCTCCAGTGACGCGAACGAGATCAGCTCGCTCGCCAGTCGAACGAAGCGTCAAGACTCCCCAGCTGTCCTTGAAGACGCGAACGTCGAGCGCCGTTCCGGTCAGTGTCACGGCTTCAGACATGTCGTCCACCCCCAACGCGCAACGGTCTCCATCCAAAGATCAAGACGGTCGCCGAAGTAACTAAGCGCAACCGGAAACGGCGCGGGATCCCTGCTGCCCTGAAACGTGACGCGGCCTCGGTAGCAGGTCACCGCCCGCGCCTGCGGAACAAGCCCGTCTTGGAACCACTGCGTGCTCACGGCGGCTTTCGTGAGAAGAATCGCCTCGTCCGCCTCATCGGCGCACTTCGTGATCCAGCGACGTCCCTGTTTCGTCTTCAGCCGCGACCACGGCGGATTGACGAAGACGACCCCGTAACCCGACCAGTCCCGCGCAAGACCATCCGCAGGAAGAACACCGTCCGGAAGCGCCGCCCCTGGATTGACATTGGCAAGCACGATTCGCCGAACCGCAGGCACGGTCGCGCCGTGGTTGGAGCACGGATCGAGGCCGAACTGCCCCCAAGAGTTGCCGAACCATTCGACCAGAGGCCGCCAGATGTACTTGGGGGTGCAGACGTGATCGTTGCCGCCCATGGTGTGCTCGCCACGCATGCGTGCGTCTCCTCCGCGGATCAGGATGTGGTGGTAGTGAAAGCCCCGTTCAGTCCGCCGGTGGAGCCACGCCGGCGAGCCTCAATGGCTCAGGATGAGCTTCTTCGGGCTCCCTGGAGGAGGCGCCTTGGCCTCTTTGTAGGTGATGCGTCCTCCGTTGAACGCCGCAAGGGCATGTACGGAGGGCGCGATCAACGTCGCGTAGAGGAAGTAGTAGCCGATGACGTCGTTGATCGACGTGAGCCGATCGAAGTCCTTCGGCACGTGGATTGCGGCTCCACCCGGGAACCGGCTGTCCACGATCTCCGCGAGCCAGTACGGGTACTCCTCGCGATTCGTGCTCTCGACAGACGCGTTCTCTACGAGCTGATTGAACATCTGCTGCGAATCGAGAACCTGAGCCGCAACGGCTGCGCGTTTGTCTTCGGGGATCCGTTGCAGACGGGCCGGCGGCGTGAACGCCGACGCGAGCCCGACCGTGCGCATGACCGCGTTGTGTCGTTCGATCTGCGCAAACGCCTGTGCTTGCTCCTCCGACGGAAGCGAAGCGAGCATCTTGTGCTGCGCTTCGCCGTCCGCCTGAAGAAACGCGTTGAGGTCGAAGCTCACCGGCGCTGTCGACGGCCAGCGGGAACGACGGGGCCTGCCGCGGCCGGTCCCGCAGGCGCCGCCGCTTGCGTGACAGGCCCCGCAGTCTGAACCTGGCCGGCCGTTGCCGGAGCAGCCGCTTGCGCCGTCCCTGCGGCCTCTTGCGCGGCCTGTGTTTCCTTCGCTGCCTTGACGGCCGCGTAGTGCGGGTCTTCCATCGAGATCTCGAAGGACTTGATCTCGTTCTTGCGACCCTGCGGAGGTGCGGCAGGGTCTTGGTCCTTCGTCTTGTACGTCGCGATGCGGACGTTGGCGAAGATGACGCGCTGAAGAAGCTCCGTCTCCTCGAACTCAAGGATGGGATCGCCTTCCGAATCGGTGTGGCCGCTCTCCCGCATCTCGATCATGAGCGCGTCAAGCAAACGCTCAATACGCCAGAACGCCCTCTTGGTGAGGAACATCCAGTCCGTGAGCTTCTTGCCGGGGTTGAGCCCTCCGACCGTCTCGTACTGGACCATCAACTGCCAGTCCTGGTTTTGGTTGTTCGCCTGCCGCGTTTCAACCTTGGTGATCCGCAGATCGTAGTCACCATCCGGAAGCGGCTTCCACTCGCCACCACCTGATTCGCCTCGGGGAATTTTCACTGCCATGGGTTCGTCTCCTTAGCCCAGCTTGGGTTCGATGTGCTGAGCGAAATTGAAGTTGTCGATGAAAGCCGGAAGCTCGACGGGGAGCCGGCTTCGCGTGTCGTACTCGCCCCGCTTCTCGAAATGAATTCGCCGGATCGGTGCGAGCTGCGAGTTACCGGGAATAGTTTCCGTGTACGCAAGGACCGCGCACGCCGAGGGGAGTGTCTTTCGCGCGCGGCCCGACAACGCAGGCCCGATGCGCCCGTCGTCGCTCTGCGACGCGAGCGCTGTGTAAACCGTGTGTACGTCCAGGTTCGTCAGACGATGGTGCAGCGTCATCAGATGCGAACCCAACTCGCCCCAACCCGCCATGTCCATGATCTGCTTCTTCTTATGCAGGCGAATGTCCTCGACGCACATGTCCACGTAATGCGTCATGGACTCGAAGACGACGGTCTCCCACGGGAAGAGCGCGTACGCGTCTTGCTCGATTCGGTCCGCTTTCTCTGCCGCTGCTGCGTCCCCGAGAGCCCGGAGCTGATCGCGCGCGGCGAGCTGCTTGTGCATCGCGCGGTGCTGGTCTTCGAGGTAGCTCAAGATCGCGTTCATGTGCTGCCGGACCGGAACTTTCTGTCGCGTCTTGCTGTTCTTGCCGACAAGCAGGAACGGGATATTGCGCTCCGTCAGCCGAAGCAGCGCGATGTGGCTGTTCTCGTTCGCCGGTTCGATGAAGAGCGGGCTCGGAAAGGTCGCAGCAAGCGTCGTTTTGCCGCTGCCCGTGTCTCCGTACACGAACCAACTTGTCCAGGGATTCCGGACGGACTGCGTGTGCTGGATCTGATCGGCGATGTTCATTCTTCCTCGACTCCGGGCTGAACCATCTCGTAGCCCAAAGGGGCTCCCCGAGACGCAAACTCCCGCTTTAGGTCTTCCACCGCCACGGTCGGACGATCGTGGCAAACGTTGTAGTACGTACACGTCTTGAAATAGCGCACGGCGCCCGAGCACATGCCGAGGGCCATCGGCCATCCAAGACGTTCGTACGCCTCCTCGAGACGCTCCCACTCCACCGCGGCCTTCTCAAAGTTCGCGAGATGGTACTTCGAAGGCGCCACGATCTGCCGCTGCGTCTGGGGCGCCTTGTGCTTCGTGATGATGTCGACCAGAACGCCGCGGAGCGGACCGAAAGACGGGTCCACGCAGCGCTTGTAGAGCCAGACCTGCCCCAAGATTTGCGGGTCCATCTGGTAGTTCAGCAGTAGATCTTCCGTGATCGCGCGCGCCGTCTTGTGCTCAACGATCCAGACGCCGCGACTGTCGGCATGATCGCGAACGATGAGATCGAGCCGCGACGTGTAGTGAATGCCGCCCTTGAAGGTCAGTGTCTCTTCGATGGCGACGATCTCCCACCGATCCATTCGGCGGTACCGTTCGAAATAGCGAGTGAGGATGCGCTCCAGGGTCTTGTACGTCTTCTCGTAGCCCTCTTCGTTTTCGAAGTCGCTCAAGAAGTCCCACGCCGCGCGCTCTGCCTGCTGAAGGTTGCCCCAGAAATACGCGTTGTCGTACACCCCACGCTCGACGTAGTCTTTGATCTGATGCGCCTGGATCGCCTTGAAGTATTCCTCCAGGGCGTAGTGGAAGAGCTTGCCCATATCGAGCGCATCGCTCGGCTTCGTGCGACGAAGGCCGATGTGGTAGAGCGCATGCTCCCGCGGACACGTCTTCAAGCGCTTCCAATACGTGGAGCCTCGTGCTGATGCCCCGCCCTTGATGCCCAGCACGTCTTCGACGCCCCGTCGGTCTGGCGCGGGCTCATGACGATGCGGCGGGACTGGGATGCGAATGGTCATTTGCACGCCTTCCAGTGTTCGAGAATGCGGCGTCCTTCGTCCTGAAGATCATCGGCACCGCTAAGCCCCATCTCAGCAAGGACCTGTGACATCTGCTGCCAATCGAGCGCGTCCGCCTGGTGCTGCGCCTTGTGCTTGAACGCCTCGAGAATGAGCATGTCCATGGACCGATCCAACGCGACCCACGTAGAAACGACCGGGCTGTCCTGACTGATGCGGTGTAGGCGGGCCTCCGCCTGGAGCATGTCGGAGGGGACCCAGCTGAAGTCGTGGAGGTAGACCCGCGTCGCCCACGTCAGCGTCACGCCCTCCTTGAGCGAATCGAGAGTTGCGACGAGCACGTTCGGCTCCAAGACCGCGATGCTCGCCGCCTCTTCGAGACGCAGCTGCCGTTCTGCATCCGAGACGCCTCCGTGTACCACACCGACAACTGCGTCATGCACGCCCCGCTTGACGAGAAGCTTCGCAAGGCGATTCGCGGTCGCACGCTGCCACGTGAAGACGACACAGCTCTCGCCGGCCTGCACTGCGCCCGCAACCATGTCGGCGGTCGCCTTCATCTTCGCAGCGCTCGTGTCTTTGCGAAGCTTCGAAAGGAGCCGAAGACTTTCGCGCCCCCCGCCTCCGTAGATGAAGATGTTGTAGATCTGGCGGATCTGGTCGGCGTTCAGCTCCACGCCCGTCTCTACGTCTTCGAGGATTCGAAGATCTCGACGGAGCGGCGGGAGATCGATCGCGACATCGGCTTTGGTACGACGCAGATAAACGTTCCCAAGGCGTTGGCGCAGCTCCGCAACGTTCGTAACGCCGCCATCGACCCACGCGCGGCCGTTGTGGCTCGCTCCGCAGTAGCGGACGCGAAACTCGAAGCGACTCCCGAAGCTCTTCGACCCGCAAACCGCCGTGAGGGCGTTCCACAGCTCGCCGGGGCGGTTCGCGAGGGGCGTCCCCGTAAGCGCAGCCGTGAACGGCGCGAGCCCTGCGACGAGCGCCGCCGCCTTGCCCCGTTTCGTCTTCGGGTTCTTTGCCCAGTGGACTTCATCGAGAATCACCGCCCCCGGACGCCCACGCTCATTCACGTAGATCGACATCGACCAGTCGTCGACGATTTCGTAGTGGCAGAACCAGACGGCGGCCGCGTAGTTGGCGCCCTCGCCCTTGCGGCCTGTCATCGACCAGAAGTCTTCTTCGGAATCGATAACGCCAGTGGCCAAGCACTCCCGACGCCACGTCGCCCGCGTGTAGCTGGGGGCAACGATCAGCAGCGGGCGATCGCCGCCCTGCGCCTGGAGCACCGACTGCGCCGCGACCAAGGCCGTCGTGGATTTGCCCAGCCCCATCTCATCGGCGAGAAGGCCCCCGCCGTTCTCCAAGAGAAAGCGAACGCCGGCCTCCTGGTGCGGGTACAACGTTCGCTTCGATTGCCAAGGAGTCGGCGGGTCCGGAAGCAACCCAAGCGCGTCTGCGTCGGCGACGCCGTCTTGAACGGCTTCCCAGAGATCCCGCATGACGTCGGTGCGCCACGCGTTGTCCGACGCGTCGACGTGGCCGATCCCCAGCTCGTGGTTCCAGGAAGCCTGGACGCCCGGGATTTCGTTCAGGCAATCGAAGTCCGCGGGAGCCTGCATCGTCGGAACATGACGATCGTACTCCCAGCGGACCGCGATCCAGCCTCGGCGGGATCGGTAGATCTTCGGCATGTGGCAATCAAGAAGACGCTATCTCCTAGCGTCGGCTTGTCGGTCTGCCACATGCCGAGGACTCTCGTCAAGCTTGTAGTAGCGAATTCGATCAAGCCGTCTGCGCGACGACTTGATTCTCCGCGTCTTGAAGCTCCTGCGACACGGGAGCCCCCGTCGTGTCGACCACGGCAGCGGCTTCCTTCTGACTCGCGTAGTACTCCGGCGGCAGCTCGAAGGGCGCGTGACGCGCGTCCAGCCAGCCGTCGATGACAAGCATCTGGATCGTGTAGGCGATAACCTGGTTCGCCCAGTCCGGACGCGAGCCGCTGATCGGCAACCGCGAAAGCAGCTGCCCAAGAACGGTCCCCGGGTTTTCGCGGAAGCCCTCGAAGTACTCAGCCGGGAGGTCGTCGGCCTCCATGCACTCCTCGAGACGCCCCGAAAGAACCTCCGCAGCCTTCTCGACGGGAATCGCCGGCTCGAGGTGAAGCGCTTCGAGCACGTTCCGCCAGCCCTCTTCCTTGAAGTGATCCGGCAGCATGCCGAACATCCACGCCACCGTCTGCGGAAGGTGGTGTGCCTGCGCATTCGACGCCGCATCCCCGTCGAGCACGACGGGCTCGTAGCCCTGCGTCGGACCCGTCTGTACCGGTTGCGCCGCTCCTGCGGGCGCCTGCGGTGCCGAGGGCTGCCCAGGAAGTCGGGGCTGCCCCGGAAGACCCCCGGGAGACATAGCGTAGCCCTCAGTGGCACGAACGACGCCCCCAAGGATCTCCTTGACGGGCTCGACCCACCACTTGCCCTCTTCGCCAGCCTGCGCGTTCGCGAACTCGAAGAGAAGCTGCGCGACCATCGACGTCTGGTTGAGGTTGGACGAAACCATCGCCTCGTAGAGCGCGGCCTGCTTCTCCGGATCCTTCTGCTTCATGAAGTCCTGCACGAGCGGCAGCAGAAGCGGCCCAAGCTTCGTGAGCAACTCCATCATGGAGTCTGGCTTGTTCCCTTGCTCCAGCGTCGCGCGCATGAGGTTGTTCATGCCTTCCTGCTGCATCCGGAGGGATTCGCTCGCCGCCGTCGACCGCGAGTTCACCATCGCGGTCACGATCGGCGCCATGGCCCCGACGATCGCGGCCATGGCGTTGAGATCGAATGCCGGCTTCGCAGGCTCGGGCTTGGGGGCTTCTCGCATCATGCGAAGCTCCGCGCGGAGCGCTTCGATCTCCGCGTGACTCTCCCGTTTCGCCGACTCGGCGCGCAGCGCCATCAGCTCGTCGCGAAGTCGACTGACGTCGCTGGCGTAGCGATCGTTCATCGCCTTGACCTCGGCTTCGAGCTTCGCGTTCTTCGCCTTCTGCTCGCCCAGCTGTTCGATGGCGAACGCGTCCGAAGGGACAGTCGCTCCAGGCCCAAGCGCGCCTGTCTGCGGCCGCATCTTTGCGGCTTGCTGCATGTAGTGCTGCTGAACGTGCGGGGGGTAGCCTCGAAGGTGCGGTGGGATCATGGCATCGGTTCCTAGAGCGACGGTGGTGCTTGCTGCTCGCGGTGAATAGCCTGCCTGATCCGTCGGGGTGCCTGCGTGAGGCCACGGGGTCGGCATGCCGTCGATCTCCATCGTGAACGGCGTGATGATGGGGATCGACTTGTGGTTTGGGGACGAGACGGTGACGCGGTACGAGCCGCCCCCGCTCATCTTCATGACGTACTCGTCCAGCTCGAAGAGCGTCTCCGGCTTCACACGAAAGCTCGCGAGGGTGGCCAACGCGCCTTTGCTGTTGCGACGCTGCACCTTCACGTAGACGTAGTCGTAGGACTTGCCCAGCTCGAGGAATTCCTCGTGCATGGTCTCAAGCCCTTCCTTGGTCTTCCCCTTGAAGGGGTTATTCGTCTTCGTCGTGGGCATCTGTTGCTTCCTCGTAGATGGCCGCTTCCGTGGCCCACGCACCGTTGCCGCCCTTCCAGGCAGACCACGTATGCGCAAGCGCCATCATCATCAGCCCGTTTGTCGCGGCGGCGAGCGCGAGCGGGGCGGGGGATTGGGGGTGGGGGTGGCCGAACGCAAGCGCAAGCCCGACCCAGAACCCGGTGCAGGACTGGCAGTAGATCAGCGTCCGCCAGAAAACGCCACGGCGTGCGATGAAGACACGCGCGGGAACGGCGATGGCGGCTTCAGTGATCAAGTAGATGATTCCGAGCCCCAGGAGAGCCCAGATGATCCACGAAGTCATCGATCCGCCTTGCGTCGGGCACTGCGAACGAGTCCGTTGGCGGGAACGAACTGATCGCAGCTTTTGGCCATCGCGCTCGTGAGCGTTCGAGATTCGCCGGGCGTACCCGCGCTATGGGCCCCGCAGATCCCGATCTGGTTCACCGGAGACGCAAGGTGCCGAAGCTTCCAGCCGTGCTCTCGCGTGAGCTGCGGGAGAAACTTCGAGACGCGGATCTCTTCTTGCCCTTGTCGATGCTCGAAGTACTTGCACTCCACGCAGACGTGGGCGCTCAACGCCATTTGGCGCTCACCTTCGGAAATGTCCTCCGGACGAATGAACCCGCCGCTGACGGTTCCTAAGTAGCGTGCGCCGTCGTCGTATGCGGGTCCCGGTCCCTTGTACTCCGGATCGCTCATTTGCTGATTTCCTCCCCGGCCTC
This sequence comes from uncultured Myxococcales bacterium, assembly GCA_964519665.1. Taxonomy (GTDB): domain Bacteria; phylum Myxococcota; class Kuafuiibacteriia; order Kuafuiibacteriales; family Kuafuiibacteriaceae; genus JANQQN01. The sequence continues at coordinate 47,115 of CAZFIV010000028.1, read as the reverse complement.
CGGCCGGGTTGTGGTACCGTCCCGATCCAACAACATCGATTCTGAATCGAGGGGCAGGGGCGGGACCGCAATCGAAAGCGGCTCCGCCTTTGCTTTGGGTGGTGGCTGCTCGTACAGGAACGCCTGCGCTTCATCGAAGGTGTCGAAGACACGGATGAGCCCGCCTGGACGCACAGGCCGAAGAATCCGTGCGATAAAGCGAAGCGTGGTGGCGTTCACTTCCATCGGGGCAGAGAAGTAAGCGCTGATGAAGCTGTCTCGGGTTTCGCCGATGATGCCCACTGTCGCTCGGTCTGCGATGAAGAGCGCGATCCGGTCGTGCGTCCGGATCACGAAACGACCTTCAGCTTCGTGCGGGGACGCCACCTCGGGCAGCTGTCTTCCTTGGCGCGGCACTCGCTGTGTTCCGTGCAGAGCCCGAAGTCCGTCCAGCGCAACTTGAGCATGTCTGCGTCCACGTACTCCATGGGGGCCTGCTCGATCTGCGGGTTCAGGAGTTCGATTCGGTCTTGCACCTCTCGGAACTCGCTGTGGTGCGGATGGCTTGCGTCCAGGATCCCGTCGCCGTGCTGGCGGAAGAGATCCTCGAGCGTGGTCTGCGCCGCCTCGTACTCCGGGTTGGGCACGAAGTTCCGCTCTACCGACGCCTGCCACGGCTTGATGTGCTGCATGACCTCGCGGAAGGGCGCGTGGCTCTTCATCAGCTCTTGCCCTGCCTTGAGATCGAAGTGAGCGCAGTCGCTGCAAGCCCGGACGAGTAGCTCTGGCTCGGGCTCTGCGTTGGCGTGGCGAGCAGCTTCGACCGTTTCGTCGACGATCTCGATGACCGGTTCGTGCGCCTCGAACGGTGCAGAGGGCGCCGAAGGCAGGGGCGCGGTCTGTTCAGGCTCGTCTTCCAGGAGGTGGACGAGGGCTTCTTTGAGCTTCTTCTTCGCGGCTTTCCAATTCATGGGTCTCCAGATGGTGAGCCTTGGCGTGCACCAAGCGTACGCCAGGCGGCGGGCCAATGCATGGGCATGGGCAGTGCGCATTGAGCACGTGAATCGCTCACAGGTCAACCGCTAGGTCGGCAAAGAGCGGGCTCTTGAAGCCACCCTCCGACCCCGATTGCCGCCAGCAGGAGCCCGTCTCAGGCGCCGAGACCGGTGTCCCGGTAGCTCGTGTCATCCGAAGGCGTTCGCGGCCCTGAGAGCGTCTCCTGCCGAATCGTGTTCAATCCGACACGGTGACGGTGTCTAAACCAAACGAATCTAATAAGCGATCTATTTGCTAGTACTTTATGGCGTGTGGGGATTTCCCTGCGCGCGCGCGCGATAAGAAGTATATACTCAAAGGCTATGCCAGACGGATTGCCGCACAAGCAGATCCGGTTTACTAGCAAATAGGCTGGCAACCCCTCGGAATCGCACAAACCGGCGGAGATAACTCACAGATTTTGTCCCCACCTTAGGACACTTCGCATTTCGCCTAAAAACGTTAGGGCGTGCCACGGTGCCAGTTTGTGCGACACAACGAAAAGGCCCGAGACTGCAATGCAATCTCGGGCCTCGCCACATTCCGGCACACGCAATGTCCGTTTGCTGACAATCCTCAGTGATTCAGAGGACTACGAAGTTTATTTGCGGTTTTCTTTGACAGTCTTTCGCTTTTCGAAGTACGCGAAAAAATCGCCTTCTCAACCTGTCCCCCCGTGACGTGTTTTCACAACTGCCTGGTATCGCACTCCTTTTCGACCTGGCTTGATTTGTGCTGGTGAAGCAATCTCGATACTTCCTTCGTCTTCCAAGGTCGAAATCACGAGGTCGAGCATGTCGCGGCCGATGTTGTTGTTGAGCACGCGGTAGACCTGCCGCTTCGTCAGCCCCTCGTCTCCGGCGCTCACGAGGGCATCGAAGACGCGCTGCGCTTTCTGGGCGAGCGGGTTGTCTAGGATCTGGCTCAACACGAGCTGCGCGTCCGCCCATCGCTCCTGCTCGAAGCGGACAGCCATATCCCAGTGCTTCCGCAACACCGTCAGGCTCTTGTCGTTCACGGCGAAGAGCCGGGCCACGATCTCTGCGTGCGCGAGCTGGCGCTTCTTGATGGCTCGATGAAGCGAGTTCCGCTCTGCCTTCAACGACTGAAACAGCGTCGGTTCAATGGCCGCCCGCCGATCCTCGCGCGCGTGGTCCAGCTCGAGCACGGCCTTCTCCAGCGCCATTCGCCGAGACGACGCCCACCGCTCCCAGTTGCACCATTCGGCTACCGTGGCCGTCCGCTCGTCGCTTCGGCTGCCCCAGTCGAGGAAATCCGCCGTGTCCCGCGTCGCGTACCACCCGAAGCGCGTCGGGGCGCCCTCGGCCATGTCGTCCAGCGACAGCATCTTGCGTAGCCCTGTGAACGTCGTGGCGAACACCAGCCCCACGGCGTGCTTCTCCAGGCGTTCGAGTGCGGCGCCTGCGGTGATCCGGTTGGCACGCTTCACGTAGGAAAGGTGCTGTTCGATCGTTGTGCCATCGGCGAGTTGGCACAGCATGCTCATCACCTGGTTTCGGTCGCGCCCCTTGAGTAGCGTGCCGATCTCGTCGTTCAGCAGGACGGCCAGCGTGTGCGCGTTGTTCGGGTCGCGCTGGCTTGCAATGGCCTCCAGAAGCCCCCGGGTCGTCCCCTGCGCCCGGAGCACCCCTTCGTGTCCGGTAGCGTTTACGGCCACGCGATACTGCTCATAGAGTTGCTGGCTGATCTCGACGGCGGTCGTCTTCGACGCGGCAGAATCCCCGACAAGAAAGGCATGGTACCGGAAGAGCTTTCCGCCCTGTCGGAACCATAGTCGGTTCATCTCGTGCCCGAAGATCGTCAGCAGCGCTCCCTGATGGTAGCGATAGTTGGCGTCCGTACAGAGGGACCCGTAAACGAGGGCGTGGCCCAAAGGCCCATCCGCCGGCCACGAGTGCCCCAACACGTCGGAGAGCTGCGGGAAGCGCTCGATGGCCTCCTTTTGCAGCTCGGAGAAATCGGTCATGTGTGCGTCCCCTTGACACGAGCCGACACACCGACGCATCTTCCCCGGTGAACGGCTCGATCGGCAATCAAGTAGTTCCTGACCCCCGCAGCGCTCGTCCCTGGCTGCGGGGGTCTTCCTTTCTACGGGTTCGATGCCCGAGCTGTCCAGCGCGGTGACGGATGCGCTTGCGCCGTCGCGTCTCCTCGCCGCACACTCGATGCATGTCGCGCGCCGCCGCCCTCTTCGATAGCGAATCGCTCGCGGATCACGTTGGCCTGGTGAAGCGCCAGGTGGACCGGAGCCTGCGAGACCGTCAGACGCATGGGCTTGCGAAGCGCATCGTCGAAGCCAACCCCGATGAGATCCTTGCGATCGATGGGCACTCCATCCCGATCGTGTACGCCTGGGGGCTGGAGCATCAGCTGACGGCGAGCGTCCAAGACCTCAGGCCCGCACGGACCAAGCTCGATGAGATCGTGCTCATCTGGAATTTCGTGGTCCTCAACGTGCGGTATCAGCTCGACCCCGTTTTCGGCGACACGCCAGAGGTAGTCCAGACGACGGCGCTCACCCTCGACCAGCGCGCGGGCGACTGCGACGACATGACCGTCGTGCTCGCAAGCTTGCTACGTGCGCGAGGCTTCCGCGTGCGCGCGCGCGTGATCAACGCTTCGGGCCCTTCCGACGTGGACGGCGAGACCTACGCTGAGCACATCTACGCGCAGGTGAAGCACGGAGGGAAATGGCTCGCGCTGGATCCTGTGGTGCGCGGCGCGTACCCCGGCTACGAGTACCCCGGCTTCGAGAAGGTCGAGAGCTTCCCGCTCTAGGAGAGTCCGATGGTTGATGAGTCAAATCGCCGCCGCCGAGTCGCACGCAGACTCGATGGCTTCGTAGCCCAGATCAACGCCTCCCTCGAGTCCGACGGGCACCCTCCGATCGACGACATCAACCCGCAGGTGAGCGCAGAGGTAGCGAAGGTCAACGAAGCGATCGGGGCGCTGGGCTACTATTCCGAAGCGCGATACGACCGCGGCGACCTCGTGCTCTACATTCCGTACACCAACAGCATGGATGTTGGGGGCTACATCTACCTCGTCGGCGAAGCCAACCAGGAGGTCATCGAAGAAGAGTACGACGCCCTCTACGCCGAGGTGCACACGCGGCACCAGGCGATGTACGTCGACCTCCAGGAGATCGAAGCCGGCTCGGACGCCGACAAGGAGCTAGAGGAGGTCCTTACGGCGCTAGAGAACTACCCGTTTCTCGACGATGAGTTGCACAGCCGAAAGGAGCACGAGGCTGCGGAGACGGCGTGGCACGACTTCGGCCGCGCCGATATCTTCCGGGAGATCGTCCGCAAGCATCCTAAGCTCGAGGACGCGGTCGACGCAGCCACCGAAGACGAGGACGAAGCCGCCATACTGGCCGACCGCATCCGAGGATACGTCGAGGAGAACTACCACACGTACTACAGCCCTCCGCAGGGCGTCGACAGTCAAGAGGTCATCGATGAGCTGCTTGGCGTCGATTACGTCGAGTTCTTCGAGATCGTTCCGCGTGAGGTCACGACGGGCGGCGGAACCGTGCTTCGCGCCTACGATGAGCTGGACATGATCACAGTGCGCGACCCCGGCAGCCCCACGGAGCAGCGCTTGTACCCGCGCAACTGGCGGGGCGATGCGAACCCGCAGTACTTCCAGTACAAGGAGCTGATCGATCTTGCCCTTGGGGGTGAGCCAGGTGGGCTCGACGGAGTCGTGAAGACCGTCGCAGATTGCTATCCCATCATTGACGCCCACGGGGAGTACGTCAAAGCCATCTTCATCGAGGATGCAAAGCGCTACCGTAGCGTCCTCACCGACGAGTTCTTGGCTGAGTACTTCGCACCGCGGCAGAGGCCCATGGTGGATTTCAACCCTATGGATGATTCTCACGAGATGGCCGTCTTCGCGGTCGAGGACGCGGAAGCATTCCGCGAGGATCTTGTTTCATGGTACGCCCCCGAGCCTCAGGCTGGAGCCGCGAAGACGGTCGCAGATTGCTATCCCATTATTGACGTCAGCGGAGACTACATCGGAGCCGTGTTCGACGAGGATGTGGAGCGCTTCGGTAGCGTCCTCGACGAGGCCTTGGCCGCGTATTTTGACCGGTGGGAGCGGCCCATGGTGGATTTCGTGCCCATGGATGATTCTCACCCGATGGCCGTCCTTGCGGTTGAGGACGCGGAAGCATTTCGAGAGGAGCTTGCTTTGTGGTGGAAGCATTCCGAGCCTCAGACTATTTCAGGTCCCGAGCCTGTGGCGCCGTCCGTCGACGAAGGCCTGTACGGGTTTCTCGGCGACGCGGCGTGGGTGGACTACTAGCTCGCCTCCCGCCGGGTAATGCGGTATTCGATCCGCATGTACAAGTCGCACTACACCGCGGAGCTTCCGCCGGAGCAGATCCTCAAGTCCGGCAAGGTCCCGGAGCCCTGGACGAAGACGCGTCGTTACCAGGTCAACATGCGCACCGGCCAGGTGCTCTCGATCGAAGTCGACGAGACCTTCGCGTCCTTTGAGGAGGCGTTCTACTTCGACCCCAGCGCCTACCGATTCAAGGGGCGCCTCTACGTCCGCGACGGGAAAGACCTTCCGGAGCCCGTGGAGATCAACTTCCGCGTCGACGCCGTCGACTACTACGTCCTGCTCTCACAGCCGAAAGCGACTCCGGCGGCGAAGAAGCCGAAGTCGCCTCCCGCACAAGCAGATAGTTCCGACCGTTGAGCCCGACGGTTCCGATCCCCATCAGGAAGAGGGCGGAGCCGAGAAGCGGGTTGCCCGTCGTGGCGAGGCGCGCGCCTCCGTAGCTCATCAGGGGGCCGACGACGAAGACGTCGAGGAGCCGGATCCATTGGGTTCGGCTGGCCCGTTCGTAGTCGAGGCAAACGCTGCCATCCGCGGCTTGCTTGAAGGGTGTGGGCCAGAGCATGCCTCGGAGTATACTTCGACGGTGCTGTTCAAGGAGCCTCCCATGATCCCTGTTTTTCAAGTTTGGCGGGACGAGGGCGAGTACATCGGCGTCTGCGATGCGCTGAACATCACCGTTCAGGAATCGACGTGGCGCGCCTTGGTTGAGGCTATCGACGAGGCCTTGGACCTTACCCTCCGCACGCTCTTGGAGGACGGCGATCTAGATCGCTCCTGAGTGCCCACGATCTGTGGAGTATACTTCACGCCATGTACGCAACTCGTCGACGCGCCACAGGCGCTCACTGCGCGTCGTGCTCGACGCGTTCACTCCGCGGTCCTCACGACGCACCTGAAGGCGCGGGCGTGCTGCTCTTGGTTGTCGGCCTCGTGGTCGCGGGCGGCCTCATGCTTGCGCTGACGCCAGGGATACGACGGTGAGCACGCCACCCAAACGAAAGGACGGCTCCTTTCGGATGGCCGCCCCCTCGTCGCCCCGCAGCAGGGCGTTGGTGTTGTAGACCGAAAATACCCGGCCGGAGGCCGGGGTACAAGGGTGTGGTGGCCTTTAGAGGCTGCACCCCCGTCGTTTCAGGACGAGGTAAGACGTCGGAGGGACATGTCTGCACCCTTCACGCCTCCGCGCGGGATCCGACGCCTTCCTTTTGATTCCCTTCGCTCGGGGATCGTGACGCGGGATCCCGCCACGGCTGCAGCGGCAATGCAGGCGTACCAGCAGCACATGGCTGGCGGGGAGCTTCCTACGTACCTCCCGCAGCCGGTGCTTCATCAGGCGTGGAAGCGCAATCCAGGCTTCGCCACGCAGGGGCACTACAAGGATCCGATGCAAGACGTGCGAAGCGTGATGGCCGCGCTGCACTCGAGGCAGCCGCCCCCGTCCACTTCGGCGTACACGCTCGATAGCTATCCCTCGACGGTTCGCACGATGCGTGTCGTTGCGGATCCCATGAATCGCCTCCCTGAGCCAGGGCGTCCGAACGTGGGACCGTTCATCACGCGCATTCGTCCGGTGCAGCAGCCGACGCTTCCTCCGGAGGCCGCGATGAAGATGGCGCCGCGAGGGCCAGCGCGACCGAAGTGGCACGCCTGCCAAGCAGCGCTTCTTCAGGCGCGGGCCGCGGCAGGTCGAGCCGTGTCGACGCTTCGGGAGAACCCCGAGAACAAGCTCCAAAGCATGGCGGGCCTGGACCCGGCGCTGATGCGCCGGTTGGAGCGTCACCAGCGAGAGCATCAGCTCATGCGGGCGTATGGACTCGCGCGGAGGCGGCGATGAACTATCTCGACACGCTTCCTGTGGAGGTTCGCAACGTCGACATCCAGACCAATTGGATGCAGTGGCAGCGGCCTTACCCCCAAGGCAATTTCCCGCGCGCTTCCTACGGCGGCGCGGGCAACCCCCCAGGAGCAGGCATGCGAGGACTACTTGGGCTCGGCGCTGCGATGGCGCTCGGGCAGAACGGTGAGGCGGCGGAGACCGTCGCGGACATGGCCAACGGTGAAGCGATGCGGGACCCAGAGTACTCGCGGGCCGTCGCCGAAGAGGCCGCGAGGAAGCTCGTCAAGATCAGCCCTTTCGTGGGCATCGCAGGAGCGGCGCTCAGCGGGTACCACGGCTTCGAGCGGAACCGCGGCAACCTCGGCTGGGGCTTCGCATGGGGCGTTCTCGGCTACCTCTTCCCGGTCGTTACCGTCCCCATCGCCTTCGCGCAGGGGTACGGCAAGAGAAAGCGCCGTCGCTGACGGCAGAAAGAAACGGTGACTGTCATGTCTAGGAAGGGCCTGAAGGCCGACGGCACGCTCCGCAAGGGCTGCCGATACCTCAAGGGCGGCCGTGTGGTCTGCAAGAAGAAGACTTCTTCTCGCAAGGGCAAGAAGTGCAAGTTCGGCGTCTCCAAGACGACCGGCAAGTGCCTGAAGCGTCCGCGTCGGCGCTAGGGCCATGCGAATCTCAGTTCGCGATGTCCAGCGAGGGCTGAAGGCTCTCGGCTTCGACCCGGGTCCCGTCGATGGGATCTACGGGACACGGACAGAAGCGGCGCTCACGCAGTGGAGCGCGGCTTGGCTCGATCTGAGCGGGACCGAGGTTCGCGTCACCAATCAAGGGAGCGAATTCGACATTCGTCCGGAGGCGGCGGCGCAGCAGCTTCTTCAGGCGGCGCGCGCGTCAGCGTCCCCGCGTCCTTCGAGAGGGGGCGCACCCATCGTCGAGACCCCGTCGATCCCGACGGGACCGTTCTGGCGATTCAATAACCCGCTTGCCTGGGCCGCAGCGGGAGGCATCGCTCTCGCGCTTGGCGGGACGGCTTACTACGGCACCAAGCAGGGCTGGTTCAAATGAAGTTTTACGGTCAGCGAATCCCGGAAGCGCGGCACTACTCGATGTTCGCCAAGCCCGCCGTGCTCCCCTCGGTCTACGGTCTCCGCGGGCTCGGGTCGTACTGCGACAACCAGAACGCGCAGCTCGCGGTCAACATTGCGGGTTCGATCGCATCGGGCGTAGCCGCGGGCTACGCGGGCTCTTCGGACGCCACCCAGGCGAGCCGCGGCAAGCAGACGGCGGTGATCAGCCAGAACGTCACCGGCGCGTTCAACCAGATGTGCCAGGACACGCAGGGGCAGGTCGGCGGCGGCCCGATCAGCGGTGGCGCGGGGGACGCGTACATCAACCAGATCATGGCGCAGCAGCAGGCTCAGACGGCCGCGCTCGCGGCGAGCCAGCAGCAGTCCGTGCTCAACCTCCAGGCGCAGCAGTCGGTGCAGCAGGCGGAGGCGAAGCGACAGCAGACGTACCTCCTCGCCGGCGTCGGGGTTCTTGCGGTCGGGGTGCTGGCGCTCGCTGTCCTGAAGTGAACGATGCCCTCCGCGTACCTCCAGTTTCGGGAAGCGTTCGAGCAGCAGGCCAAGGGCCGCGCTGTGACGTCCGCTGCGCCCTCTGCGAGGACGCTCGAGGAGCAGAAGGCCCGAGGCCGCACCATCGCGGTAGAAGCGGGCTCAGGCGCTCAGGGCGCTATTGACGCCCTTCGGTCGCAGTGCACGTACGCGCCGGGAACCTATCAGCCGTTCACGAGCGCGAAGCCTGCGGTTTTCTTGCTCGACGTCCCGTGCGAGCAAGCCGCGCTCAACTGCCACGTCTTCAAGTACTTCGAGCACGAGGCCGCGAAGCTCGAGCTGAAGCGTCTCGTGCGGGAGCTGAATGATCTGCGGGGTCGAGCCCCGGCACCGGGGGCGGAGCGTGCGTATTGGCAGGCACGCGCGGACTTGACGTACTTCATCGCGAAGGACGTTGCGCGCATGGCGGACGCCTCGAACGTCAACCCGGTTTTCCGTGCGGCGGTGGGCGAGTGGACGCCGCCGTTGCTCTACGCCTACACGCCGCCCGGCAACCCAGGCTTCAACTACCTCAGCGACATGGTCTACAAGGCCCCGGCGCGGTGGAGCCGTGTCGGCAATGCATGGCGGGAGACCACGCCCGGATACGTCGATCCGAAGTATCAGGCCGCTGTCTCCTTCGCGCCGGACATCGGGCCGAACAAGGCGTACCTCCGCACCTACCGCGACAACCCGGCGATGCTCCGGGACATCGCGAGGCGTGTCGAGGCCGGAGGGTTCGGGGTCTTCAACGTGCGCTCAGGGATCACGAGCGCGATCCGCAACGGCTTCCGCGTCGACACGCTCAACTACACCGACGCTTACCGGGAAGGCAGCGACGCGACGGGGCCCACGAAGCGCTTCGAGCCTGTCTTCACGCCGAAGCATCGGGTCGAGAAAGACCCTGCACGCGCCATGCGTGCGTTCTGGGATGAGCATCGCAACGCGGATCTCGTTTCGAGCGGCGCCCTCGGTCCCAGGCGCATGGAGGCGTTCATTCTCAATCAGGCGCAGGACATGCTCGATGTGTCCTTCGACGATCTCGTGGTTGCCGGCGTCCAGAACTTCGTGATCTATGTCGAGTACTTCGCGCAGTACTACCCGGAGCTGGCGGACGCGTCGCTTTCCCTCCGCGACATCCAAACGCAGATCCGCGACGCCGCACGGCTTCAGACGACGGCGTCGATCTCGTCGCTTGGCGCAGTGGCGGGGATCATCAACGCGTACGCCGGGCTCATCATGGCCGTTGTTGCGGCCATCGTAGAGATCGTACTTCGCCTCGTCTCCGGCAAGCGTCTCGCGTACGGGGGCGTTGCGCGCGGCATTCCTCAGGTCTTCGCGCGCGTCGCGAATGATTCGGCGAGCGAATGCGCGCTTGGCGCTGAGAACGTCGACCGCGAAACGTACCTTCGCATTCGCAACGAGATGCTTCCGAAGATTGCCGATGAGACGGGGATCCCGCTCCGCGTCTTTGAGATCCGGCCAGCGGAGTTCTACCCGCTCGACAGCGGGCAGCCGCCGCTGATCCCGCCTCCGAAGTTTCCCTGGGTGCCGGCGCTGATGGGCGTCGCTGGCGTTGGACTCGTCGGTTACGCCCTCACAAGGAAGTGATCATGTACGTCGCTCGCGCTGGTTTTGGGGAGGTTGATGTCAGCAAACTCAACTACTCGACGTTCCGGCAAACCTTTTCGGATCAAGCCAAAGGCCGCGTCGCAGAGCAGGCTGCGCCGCCTAAGCAAGTTCTGCTTCGTGCTGCCCCTCCTGAGTCGCCGCCTGCGGGGCCTCTTTTGGACCCGGAAGGAGAGTGTCTCGCTCGCGCCTTCGTGCAGCAGCAGGAGCAAGTCACCGGTATCCCGGCAAGCAACGAGAGTCTTGCGTCAGCACGTTCGTTCGTGGCCGTCGATAAGGCCGCGTTCAAGCAGATGATGACGGCAGCGGACATGAGCACCGAAGGCTGCAAGCCCTGGTACCTCCGCAAGACGACTTTGGCCGTGGGCGGCGTCGCGCTGGCGGCACTCGCCTTCGTAGGGCTGACCCGATGATGTACACCATTCGCCGACGCAACGGCCCGCTGATGGGCTTCGGCCGTTTCGACAGCCTGGCGATGACGCCAGGGCAGCGCCGGGAGGCGGCTTCGCCTCAGATGCAGATGACGCCAGGGCAGCGCCGGGAGGCGGCTTCGCTTCAGATGCAAGCGTCTATGACGTCTTCGGCGTCGCCGTCGGAGTACGCTGCGGCGTACGCGTCGACGCGGAATCTTGATCAAGCTCGCGTCAGCTCCAAGCCGGCAGTTGCTGTTCGTGATGTCCAGACGGATAACTGGACGCCGATCAGCAGCCGCATCCCGCCTCCGAAGGATTTGATCCCTTCGCCGCTTGTACCGAGCGGGGCTGCGCGCAGTGGTGCGGAGGCGCCCGCGGCTCCGGCGCTGCCGGAGGAGGTTGCTTCAGACGTGGCAGACGCCGAAGCGGTGGCCGAGTCGTCGAGCAATCCTTTCGTCGAACCCTTGTCGAACGGTGTGGTGTCCAACGCCACCACACCGCTCAGTGCTCAAAACGGAATCCCGTGGCGAAATATCGCGATCGGCGGTGCTATCGTGCTCGGGGCAGTTGCGGTTTTCCGCGCGATCACCTGATCGAGGAGAAAGAGAATGCCGGCTCTCGGTAAGTACGTCACGAAGGAAAAGGGGACGCGCGTCGTCACCCACAACGGCAGGAAGTATCGAGTCCTCAAGACGGGCTGCAAGTACGTCCGCGTGGGCAAGGCGGGCACGCGCATCTCGTGCACGAAGAAGGCGAAGAAGCGCGCGAAGGCACGCAAAGCCCGGGCGCGTCGCACCAAAGGCATGGTCTGGGGCTCCGTTTCCAAGGACAAGGCGTACACGACCAAGAAGGTCGCCGGAGGCAAGACCCGCAAGGTCTTGAAGAAGGGCTGCAAGCCGAAGAAGGGCGGCGGCTTCATGTGCCGTATGCGGACGCAGTCCAAGTACGGCAGCAACGTCCGAAGCGTCAGCGGTCTCGGCAAGCGCCGTCGCTGCAAGTTCGGCGTCAACAAGAACACGGGCGCCTGTCTGAAGAGCCGCCGGCGGAAGAAGCGCTGATCCGTCGTGCCGCGCGCGACGACCAACTACGACACGCGAGCCGCCGAAGCCCTCGGTGTGGTTGCGTGGACGTACGCCTTGGCGATGAGCCGGGGTGACACGACAGCCGCAAGCGGTGTGTTGGTCGCGTTTCAGCGCGCGTACGGGCGGTATCGGCAGAACCTGGTTGCGAGCTACGCGCCTGCGCAGCAGGACGCGGTGAACCAGGCGCTTCCTCGTCGGCTTGCCGTGACGGGTGGCTACGACTCCGCGACGCAGACGGCGCTGAAGTCTTCGCTTGCGTCGGCGTTCGGTTCGGAGTTGAGCAGTCTGGCCCTCTCGCTGCCTACGTCAGCCGGCGAAGTGGGCGCGTGGGCCGCGGAAGTTCAGCCCGCGATCGCCACGGACTCCGTGGTTGCGCGGCAAGCGGAGCATTTCCTGGGCAACGACCCCGCGGTTCTCCCGCAGGTGATCGAATGGTGGCTGAACGCGGAGGTCGAGGGTGACGTGGGTCCGACGCCGTCGATCGACGTGGGCTTTCCGTATCAGCCGGAGCCTTCGAAGCCTGCGCCGGATCTTCCGGCGGAGCTGGTCACGGCGCGTGCGCCTGGCCAGGGGGGCCGTTGGGTGGCGGCTCTCTTTTTGGCGGCCATCGGCGTGGGCTTGGCCGGCGCTGGCTACACCTACCTCCGGAGGCGTCGATGAGGGTCGCTGCGCTCGGACACTTGGGTCTTGGTTCGCTGACGCAAGCCGAGGTTCAGAAGGCGAATAGCTGGATCGAGACGCTCTCTGCCAAGATCACGGAGCAGCATCAGATCATCGGCGAAGCGCAGGCGCAGGGCTTCACGCCGGCGCAGCTTCGCGATCTGAAGGTGGCCCAGCAGGGCCTCCTTCAGCGTCTTCAGGAGCTCCAGGTCGAGACTGGCAATCTCGAGTCCGCACGCTTCGCGGACTGGATTGCACGGGCGCGCAACCTCGGCGAAGCCATCGACGGACAGCGCGTTGAGCTTCAGCGTCGTCTCAGCGCGTCTTCGCCGCGAAGCATGGGGCGCATCGTCGCGTACACGGTCGTCGCTGTCGGGGGCGTTGCGGGTCTCTTCTGGCTCGTGAACAGGTGGGCGCGATGATCGAGGCGCTCCCGGCTTTCGGCGATCCGAACAGCCCGATTCAGGCGGGGCCCGCTCCGTGGGACATCCCCGTCCTTGAGATCCCTACGCCGTTTCACGTGGTCTACGAATACGGCAAAGAGCGCGTCGTGGTGGCGCGCTACCGGCGGCGGCAGGTCGCCAATCAGATTGCTCAGGGTCTCGGCCCTGACTTCCGGGTAAGAAAAGTTCCCCGGTGATTTTACAAAACGACCAGTCTCGCTGGTAAGAGGTAGTAGAATGGCAAAGCGTAAGCGGCGGCGCCCCGCGCGTCGGAAGAGCCGGAAGACGACGCGCCGCAAGCGCGGCATGGGCAGCACGATCACCGTCCGCAAGGCGGGTGTCGGGATGCTCGGCACGGGCGCCATGGGCGCGGCGATGCCTCCCCTGATCGGCGGCGGTGTGACGGCGGCGGTTGCCCTCGGCATCCGCTACTTCGTCAAGGGCAGCGACAAGACCAGCCAGATGCTCCTGAAGTGGAGCTGGCTCTTCGGCCACCTCGCTGGCATCGCGGCTTCGGCCTCGCTGCTTGCTGTCGGCGGCAAGAAAAAGGGGATGGCCGCGGCCACCTCGAGCTTCACGGCGGCCACCATGGTGGGCCTCTTCGGCTGGGGCTCGGACATGCTCATCGCCCCGGGTTCGGACACGGGCCCGAAGATCGTCGCGGCGCTCGCCAACGGCGCGGCCATGGCCAGCGGCGATCAGTCGCTCGAGGGCATCGTCTTCGCTCGTCCGCAGCAGGGCATGCGGGCCATCGTGGCCGAGAACGCGCCGCACGGGCAGCTCAGCGGGGGCCTCGGCTCCTACGGTGAGACCGTGACCCTGAGCGGGCTCAACGGCATCAACACTCGCGTCTTCGGCACCCCAGGCTTCTCCGCCTGAGGTCTGAAGGCAGGTTTTCAACCAGGAGCATCGCGTGACCAACGGAACGACCCAGATCACCACGCTCCGTCTCCCCGACGGTAAGGAGATCGCTTTCGTCGATTGGCAGGACAAGCCTGTCTACTCGACGATCGATCTCCTCTCCGGGTTCAGCGATCGTCAGCTTACGCTCTTCACCTACGCCATCGGCGACCCCGTTGCTGCCAGCAGCAACGTCGGTACGCGGCGTACGGCGACGAAGCGTGACACGAACGTCGCGACCCCGGGCTCGACCGCCGGGACCGAAGAGATCTTGGTCTACTCGATCAAGCCCGAGATGTTCTTCGTACGGACGGACGGCAACACGCCGGCGAACCTCAACACCGCGCAGGAGCGGGCGCTCGGCGAGCCGATTCCGAGCGCGCAGAACTTGGCCATCCTCAACCGGGCGCTCTTGCTGCGGTTCCAGGTGAGCCAGACCATCATGCACGAGGCCGGGCTCGGCTACTACAACACCGGCTTCGGTGCGGTGGCTTTCGGCCTCTACAACACGGACGCTGCGGCTGCCATTCGTTCGATCGGTAGCCAGGGTCTTCCTTCTCAGGAAGCGGTTCGCTCCTACGCCATTCCGATCCACGTCGGAGGCACGGAGAAGTACCAGGTCTTCCTGGTCAACGAGGACCAGCGCGCCATCGACTTCACGACTGAGGTCGCGACCCCGCTGGAGATTGATGCGGGCGTGATGCAGGTGCGCGTGCACCTCGACGGCCTCTACAAGCGGCCGGTGAGCTGACATGGCCCGTTTTTACAAGCTGCGGCTCCCCAACGGCGACGTTCTGCTTCCGCAGGACTGGACCGCGGCCGAGCCGCTCTACTCGACCGTCGAGATCGGCGCGACGTCTTTCCCGGTCGTCACGGCGTTCTCGTACGCGGTCGGCGGCTCGGTTCCGGGCGCTCCGACCCGTCGAAACGCGACCTTCGCGGACACCAACCTCTTCGGCGAGGGCGGTCGTCTCCCGGAGGACGAGGAGCTGATTGCGTACAACCTCTCCATCGAGGTGTTCATGATCGGCGACGAAGGCGCTGTGGCCGACCCCAGCGGTCTTCCGGAGGTCGATCCGCCCTTCGTCTCGCTCGCCAACATGCTCCGCGCCCAGCGTGATCTTCTCGTCCTGACGAAGATCGCGGTGGTCAAGGAGTACACTCGCAGCCCGTTGTCCTGGTTCCCGGCGTCCACCGGCGTCGTCCAGTACAACTCGGCCGCTCGCTCGGTCGCTTCGCTCGGAGCCACCGGCTACGTCGCGGCGAACAACGGCGGCGACTCGGTCTGCGACGCGCGCGAGTTCGCTTCGCCTCTCTACGTGAAGGGCGGCGAAACCCTCTCCATCGACATCCGCCCCGGCCCTGGCCAGGTGGACAACCTCACGCTCGACACCAACTCGCGGCTCCGCCTTCGATGCTTCTTCGATGGCTTCCGCAAGCGTCCGGTGAGCTGAGGAGGACGACGCATGGCTATCGAAAAGCTCCGGCTCCCCGACGGCAACGAAGTCGTCATCGACGAATGGATTTCGATCCCTCGTTTCTCGGTCATCGAGTTTGGTGCGGACCGCGACGTGAACTTGCGCGCGTTCTCGTACCTCATCGGCAACCCCATTCCGCAGCAGGGCACGATCCCGGCGGCTTTCGCCGGACGGAACGCCACCGAGACCGACACGAACCAAACCACTCGCACGCGCATCAACCGTGACCAGGCGTTCCTGGTCTACTCGATGACGTACGAGATCTTCGCGCTCGACGACTCCGAGATCCCTGCCTCGTCTCCCACGGGGACGCTGGTGGCGGGTGCTCCGGCCTACTCGAGCCTCAACCTGCGTCGGCTTCAGCGGGATCTCGTGGTCTCGCTCCAGCTCGGCGCCGACAAGGCTAAGCCCTACGCGCGCTTCCCGTTCTCTTGGATGGGACAGGGCGTGGGCGCTCCGGCCTACACCTCGGGCGACATCGTCGCCGCGGGCATCGCCTTCAGCTACGGCACGGGTGGTCCCATCTCGCCGAAGAGCCAGCGCAGCTGGCGTCTTCCGGTGCTCATCGCCTCCGACCGCGTCTTCACCGTCATCGTGGAGTCGGAGCGGTCGCCGCGCGACACGAGCAACATCCTCGGGGACCAGGCTACGCGTCTGCGTCTCTACCTGGACGGCCTCAACCGGCGCCCGATCGCCTAACGGCTGCGGGCTCTCTCGGCCCATCGTGAGCGCCCCTCGAGCCCCGTCGCTCGGGGGGCGTTTGCGCGTGAGGAGACCATGAAGCGCGACGTCATCTACGAACCTCGGGCACTCTGGAGTGTCGGTCGAATCGACAACTCGGCCGGATCGGGCGGCGCCGTTCCGTCGCGTCTTCTGCTCCCGCTCGGCGACTTCCTCAACGGGGAGAGCTGGAACGTCACGCTGAGCCACGTGCTCGTGGATGCGGTCGGCTACGCCTTCGACATCTACTCGGACGCGGGCACGCTCACGAGCGCCAACTTCCGAAACAACCGGGCGGCGGTCCTCGAGTTCGCGCGGGTCAAGGTCGGGGTTCGACGGCGCCACTACTGGAACCGCCGGCACTACGAAGCGACGCTCCTCGGGGACGTTCCTTCGGCCACGGGCCCGGCGCGTGTCGAGCAAGGCGCCGTCTTCACCGGACCCGACGTCCACAACGCGTTCCTTTGGGACTTCTCGCGTGAGAAGTGGGCGATGAAGATCCCGCGCTCGGCGTCGATGTTCTACCAACTCTCCGGGTACCGCCTGCCGAACATCGGGGGCGTGACTCTGCCGACTGCTCCGCGGGGGCGCATCGCCATCTACGAAGGTCCTCACGAAGGCCGCGGGGGCGGTGCGCGTTACCACGGCAACGTCCGGTACGCGGACGTGCCGATTCAGGCGACGGCCAATCCGGTGCTCGGCACCGATGGGTTCGGGGCGCCTGCGCTCAGCGACACCGTCGCGACCTTCCCGCCGGTGAGCCGCTTCAACGCGCGCGCCTTCAGCCAGCAGGAGGTCGGCGGTTACGGGCCCAGCTCTCTCGTTACGGGCATGGGCATTTCCATCGACCAGGCCGACTACGACGCGGCTCTTCAGCAGGCCACGACGGCAGGCGCACAGGGCATCATCGCAAGCCTTGGCTCGCAGATCGGCACCGAGGCGCGCATGTCGCTCAGCCAAGGCGGTTCAGGCGCGCTCTTCTGGGAGCCCGGCGCTCCGCTGAGCCTCGTCAGCCCGACGAAGACCACGGCGCGCGTCTACCGCCTCCTGGAGCCGGTCGTGCTCGCCCCCGGAGACGGGCTCGAAGTCGAGATCGAGGTCCCCGATCAAGTCGAGGTCGCTTTGGAACCTCGCCCCACCATCTATCAGCTCGGCGTTTCGCTCACTGGCTACGCGGAGGTCACGGGATAAGTCATGGCGTACGATAGCGAACGAGAGCGCCGCTACATCGACTACTTGGTCGAGCTGGCGGCCAAGAATCCCACCACAGGCATCGTCGAAGAGCCGCGGGCGTACTACGACGTCATCGAGATCTTGGCGGACAGCCGTCCGGCGTACTCCACGCCGGGCGTGTTCCAGAACGGCGAGCGATTCCCCGTCGTGCTCACGCACATGACGGCGTTCGTTCGACCCACCTTCGACGAGTCGCCGCCGGCGGGTTTCAACGAAGAGGCGATTCAGAAGATCGCGATGCGGATCCAGTGGGACGACACGTTCTACCAGTCGAGCCTCTTCGTCGATCTGCCGAGCTGGGCAAACGTGGTCAACACGGACAATCCAACCCTGAGCCGGGCGAACGTGGCGTTTCAGCTGGAACGCCCGCTCATCCTTCCGAGCCGAGACAGCTTGGACATCCGGGTCGCGCTCGAAGATCCGACGGTCGACGGGGCGCGACGCGTCGCGCTCGCGCTCGAAGGGACCGGCCTGCTCAGCCAGCGGCCCTATCTCTTCAGCGCAAGCCGGGATCTCACGAACACGAACGTCGCGCAGCTCGATCCGGAGCAGTTCCGCAACGGCGGCAGTGAGCCGGTGGCGCTGACCGATCTCGTCGCCCAGGTCGGCGCGGAAGCGGAGGATCCCATCGGTCGCGGCGACATCCGCTACGGCGCGGTCAACATCCGCGTCATTGGCAACGGTACGCAGGCCGACTTCTTCCAGGGTCCGGCCGTTCCAGCCCTGACGCTCCCCTACATGCCGATGGCGCTCCTCGGGAAGACGGTGGGTCGCGCGGTCTGTCATCGCTTCCCCGGGGACGGCCTCCGCGTCGAGCCCGGCAACTCCTTTCAGGTGCAGCTACAGGGCCTCGACAGCTCGGTGACCGGGCTCGACGTCGCGCTTGCACTTCATGGCACCCTGTTCGTGACCTGATGAAGCTCTACGCCCCGACACAGATCCTTCGCGTGACGCTCGATCAGAACCTCCGCCCTGTGCTGGAGGCGCAGGACGAGGCTTTGCTTCCGCAGCACGCGTTTCGCGACGTCTTCTTCGCGGTGCCGACGGGGCCGCGCGTCTTTCTCACGACGGCTTCGCCGACCGACGTCGGCCCCGACTTCATCTACAAGCTCCCGCCTTTCCCTCCCGGGGCGACGTTTCCGATCAAGCTCCTCCCGAACCAGCGGCTCTTCGGTGCGTGCGAGAGCAGCAACGTCCAGTTCGCGCTTACGGTTCACTACGTCGTTGACGGAGCGCTCTGATGCCTGTCAACACGAACCCGGACGTCGGCTACTTCGTCACGCCGAGTGAGTGCGAGGCGTACAAGGCGGAGATCTCCCGTGCGGCCGACCTTCTCCAAGGCCGCGTCACGCGGAATCGGGCGGCCCTGGAGGCGAGCCTCGAAGGGCAGGAATGGCTCGCGGCGTGGGAGCTATGGCGTCAGCGTCTCGCGGCGCACCTCAGCGAGAGCTGTTGGTGGGGCGGGACCACGGCGGCGGGCATCGAGCTGGCGCGGGCTTTCAACGGGCTCGAGGCCAGCTACCTCGGGTTGAGCGGCGAAGACCCGATCTCGTTTTTCACCCCGGAGGACGCGACTCCTGGTGGGGGGTTCCCTTGGGGTTGGGTGGCGCTCTTGGCGGGCCTTGGCGTGACGGCCTTCGGCATCTACGCCTACATGCGCACGACGCCGATCCCGAACTATCGGCGCTCTCGTCGGCGGAAGAAGAAGAAGCCCCGTTCTCTCGGCGCTACGCGGGTTTCGGGCCCGCGTGGCCGGACCTCCTACAACCTGGAAATGTGAACCATGCCCCAGCAGCCCGACCTTCATGTGGTGGAAACCATCGAGACCAACGGGGATCCCGTCGGCCCCGTTCCGAGCCCGTCGACGGAGGCCGCGGCCATCCAGCAGGAGGCGGCGGCCGCGGATCCGAGCACACTCGTCATCCCGACGACGCAGAGCCTCCCCGCGCAGCATTGGCTTCAGCCGCTGGCCATGGAGGCCGCGCTGGCGACGGGCGCGGGCGCGACGATCGGCGCGATCGCGGCGCCCAAGACGCGGCGCACCAAGACGGCCATGACGAGCAGCCTGTTCGGATTCGGCGCCTACGCCCTTGTGCGGGCGCTGTTCCGTCCGGCCATCCCCGAGGCCGGGGTCGTGCTCGCACGGCCGCACCGCGCGGTTCTCGGTCTTCTGGGCACGGGAGCCGTCGCAGGCGGCGCCTGGTGGCACTACCGGAAGAAGGCGGCGGCCTGAGTTAGACTGCGGCCATGAGTCTGAAACACATCTTCATCAACACCCTTGCACGGGCAGGCGCGGCGGCGGTCGATGGTGTCGAGCGCGATCCAACCGCGTTCGCACCCAAGGGCGCCGGGAAGCGCCGCACGAAGAAGAAGAAAAAGGGTGCGGATTGCTCGCCGTGCGCCGCCATGGCCCGGCGTGCAGCCGCGTCACAGCGCGTTGCGGGACTGAAGAACGGCTGATGCCGCGCGGGACCTGCCATATCTGCGGCGCGCCCGTCGACTCGAGGGGGTCACGGACTGTCGTGGCGGGTCGCGAGGTCTTTCTCTGCGAAGTGCATACGCAACGCGCACGCGCCGGACTGCGGGAGCTTGCCGCAGGCGCCGGACGCGCCGGACGCGTGATGCTCCAGAAGAAGGCGCCGAAGCTCTTCCCTTGGCTCGAGGCGGGCTACCAGGTGCTTCAAAAAGCGCGGGCGCAGCCGCCCGTTTCGGAGCCTCCCGAGGTCGAGGTCGAGGTGATCGATGGCTAAGAAGATCCGCTTCCTCCAGACCGGCGAAGCCCTTGTCTCCGATATCTACAAGAACGGCGGCGACGCGCTCCTGACGCTCGCGTACGACGCGCTTGGCAAGATCAAAGGGCTCTCCGGCGACGACAGCTTCCCCTTCTTCAAGGATCCGCCGGAGGTTCGGGAGGCCGTCGTCTACGCCAAGCGGCGGGATTTCAGCGCGGTGACAGGGCTCGATGACTACTTCATCGGGCCGACCGTCGACACGCGCGGGCTTCGCAAGCTCGTTCTCTTCTTCGAGCTGACCGACAACGACAGCGTCGCGAACATCTTCTCCATCCTCCTCGAAGGCGTCGACGGGGGTCGCCAGTACGCCGCAGGCGCGATCAGCCCGGTCATCGGGGCAGGCACGGTTCCCGGCTACAGCGCGCAAGCGGTCGACGGCCGCGAGTACCAGTGGACCCCCGGCGAGGTACTTGCCGGAGCCACGGAGCCTCTTCAGTTTGTGCTCCCTGTCGACGTCACGGATTACAGCGACGTGCGCTTTCGCGTCGGGCTTGCTCCCGGCAGCGGGACCGCACGGACGCTTCTTCGCGTGGGGGCCGTCCGATGAGTGAAGCGCCGATCCTTCTTCGCCAGAGTTTCACCAGCCCGCCGACGTGGAGCACTCAGAGCAACCCGGTTCCGACGCTCACAGCGTCGCCGACGCTCTCGGAGTACGAAACGCTCGCGCTGGTCAACACGACGGGCTACAGCCAGCTCTTGCTTCAGCTTCGCTACCTCCCGGAAGGGGAGTCGCCGGCGGTGGACGGCTCTGCGCTGAGTCTCCTTGCCGAAGCGTGGGTCCCGCGTGCAGGGGGCCTGACGCAGGTGGACGAGGTCGACTTCACGCCCATCGGTGTCCTCGATGCCACGGTCCTCGTCGAGGACACGACCCCTGCGGAGGTGGCCCTCGAGCCCGGCTACGCCTTCCGACGTGGATACTCGGCCGAGATCCGTTTCGACCCCTTCAAGGGACGCGCCTCCGCCGGCGCGATCGATGCCGCACCGGTGCAGGCGACCCTCCAGTTCGACGTATCCCCGTACCGAGGCTTTCGCTTTCGGGTGGCGGAGGCGGTCGTCGGCGTCACGAGCTACGTGGATCTCTTCGCCCTCCGGGTTCGGTAATGGCCCCGCGGGGGATCGACGCCCGCGTTTCGCAGCCGCTTGTGCGAACGCTGGCCGACGGCGAGATCGTCAGTGCGCGTGTCCTGGGGGTGTCTTCGGTCCCGACGCCCGCGGTGGCGCCTCCGGACTACCTTTACCTCACGTCGACGATCCCGCTCGTGGTCAACGGGTCCACGGCCAACGCGGAGACCGTACCGAACGCGCAGATCGACCCCGACCTCTTTACGGGCGTCTGGTATGTCGAGTTCACGACGACCGTCGACAGCTCCGGCCTGGTGGTAGGGCAGACGGCTTTCGGCACGGACAATGCGAACCGGCTGCTGGCGCTCGGCCCCAACACCCTGCGGCTTGAGGTTGCGGGAGCGAATCGCAACTTCGGCGGACTCTCCTGGACGGCAGGGCAGTCATGTGTTCTGGAGGTTGACTTTCCCGGGGATTTCTTCCGCTTCTTTGTGGACGGAGGGCTTCAAGCGTCCGACACGCTGTCCGGGAACGACTGGGGCGCCGTTTCGGGATCCGACGTCGTCGTGGGTGCCTTTGATCTTCCGCCACTCACTGGTCCGTGGCCGGGGTCCGTGTTCCCGCCCATTCGAGGGCTCTTCGCATGACGAAACGCAACCCCAACGCCATTGGAACCGTCGTTCCCGTCTTCGGTGGTTCGAGCGGAGGCGGCGGAGGCGGCGGAGCGCCTTCGGGACCCGCCGGCGGCGATCTGAGCGGCACGTACCCGAACCCGACCGTGGACGGCTTGCAGGGCAGCCCGGTAAGCGCTGTGGCGCCGTCCGTTGTCGGACAGCTGCTCACGTGGAACGGCGCGGCCTGGGTACCCACGGCCCCCGCGCCGGCGAACGACTTCGCGCAAGTGCTCAGTGGCTTCGACGCCGGCGCTGCGGGCGCGAACGAGTACTCGACGGTAGGCGGCGTGGCGCCGGGCTCGACGAGCTTCTCTGCGTTGTGTCTCGCGCGGCTCGGCAACGTGCGCGACAGCGGCGGATCGACGAACGAGTTCCTCTTCGGCAATATCGTTCTCTTCGGCGGGGGCGGCTGGGGCGTCAGCAAGACCAACGATCGCTTCGTCCTCAATATCTTCAACGGCGCGGGCTCGCCGCTCTCCAACTTCAGCAACGCGGCGCTCCCGGGCGCGAGCGGACAGAGCTACGCGAAGGGTGCGCTCGTGCATTTCGGGGTCACGCACGACGGCACCACAGCGCGGCTCTACGTGAACGGGACTGAGGCGGTCGATCTCGGTGTCGCCGGCTACACGGCGCCCGCCGGCACGGTTCCGTTCACCGTCGGTCACAACGGCACCGGCGGCGCCTTCGTCGACTGGTCGGGTGGCGTGCTCGGCTGCGCGTACCTCGAAGGTACGGCGATGAGCGCACAGCAGGTCGAAGACAATTTCTTCGACTCTATCGACGCGCTCGAGGTCGTCGACGGGGGCCTCGGCCTGACGAACCTCTGGAACTTCGACGTGGGCGCGGGCGCGGCGCCGGCCACCATCACGGACGCGGGCTCGGGCGGAGACGATCTCACCTTGACAGGCGCGCTCACCATCGACGAACGACGTCCTTGGGTGCTGACGGCCGGGGGCGGTTGACCCCTTCCTAGTCCCGGACTACCGTCGGCGGCCATGACCACCGTCGAAACCACAACCCTCCCGTCCAACCCGAACCCCGCACCCGTCTCGACGACCCACGCGCCGAAGCAGCCGCCCGCGTCCCCGAAGGCGGCTGCCCCTGACCCGGCGCCCGCGCCGGCGGCTCCGGCGCCTGCCCCGGATCCGGCGCCAGAAGCGCAGCCCACGCTGAAGCGTCGCCGCCAGAAGGCCAAGAAAGCCAAAGCGGACAGGAAGTCTGCCCCGTCTGCGGAGGACTTTGAAGCCTTCGGGCGCCTCGCCGCGGATGCGCTCGCGCGAGGGATGACCGTGGCTGAACGCGTGCAGGAGCTGCGTGATATGGTCGCCGCCGCGGAGCGGGTCCTCGGATGACGGCCGAAAGGGCTTGAAACCAGGGCGGGATTCCGCCTAGGCTTCGAGAGCGGCCCGGGTAGGGTCTCCTTTCGGATGTGGTCCGGCGCGAGCTGGGGGCGGATAGGCGGCTTCGGCCGCCTTTCGTCTGTAATCCCCAGGCGATTCCGCTAGACTGGGCCCATGCCCGCAGCATGGTCCGCCGGCGACGAGCGCCAGTACGAAGCCATCAAGGAAAAGTGCCTCTTCCGCAGGCATCCGCGTGGCGGGCAGGCCACGAAGGCCAGCGTCAAGGAGTGCGAGCGCCTCGCGGCGGCGACGGTGAACAAGCGCCGCGCGCGGGAGGGGCGAGCCCTCTCCGGCGCGCTAGGGCGTACGCGCGACGACCCGGACGCCCTCTGGAAGCGCTTCAAAGCGTCCGTGAACATGTCCGGCGCCGAGATCCGGAAGTGGGCGAAGGACCCGCGGAGCAAGTGCTACAGCCAGAAGGCGACGCACGATCGACTGACGAAGCGGCATCGCTACCGGGGGCCGGGCAAGCCGAAAGCGCGTCGGGCGATCCCGAGTCTGGCGGAGCTAGCGAGCCGGAAGAGCGCTCCGAAGGATCCGGAAGTCCTCGACTACGTGAGCGCCGTCGTGGCGTTCAACGCGCGTCACGGCAAGCAAGCAGCCGCGAAGTGCACGGAAGGGCGCGCGGTCGCCCTTCGTAACTGGGGGCACAAGAAATGCGCCCTCCCGAAGACCTGCCGCCGGCAGAAGCGAAAGAGGTAGCCATGTACACCCCGGGCATTCACAGCAACGCGATCTCGCTCAACGGCCACTACGTCCCGAGTCCCGGGATGGGCGTGGCGGGCTTGGCCGGGCATGCGGCCATGGCCGGCCTTTACGGCGTCGAAGAGGACGCCAACCGGATCGTTCGCGCCGGCCTGGTCGGCATGGTTTTGGTTAGCGGCCTCGTCTACATCGTCGCGCGCATCGTCATCGCGGGCTGATCGATGGCCGCGCGCAACGGGAGTGTCTTCAAACGCGGCAACCACTGGGGCACGTTCGCGGCTCCTGGCGACCTGCCGAACGTCTTGAATTCGACCACGGCAAACGACCTCCTGGAAGTCGGCGACGAGGCTTTCGTGGACGCTTCCGGGACGAACTACGTCTGCCTCGTGGCGACGAAAGGCGGCGCGCAGTGGACGCCGGTGGGCGCCGGCTCGAGCGACGGTGCGGATCCCATTACGCTCTTCGTCAACCAAGCGACAGGGGCCGATACCAATCCCGGGACGAGCGCGAGCGCGCCGCTTGCGACCCTCACCGCGGCGCTCGACCGGGTGCCGCGGGTGCTCGATCGCACGTACAACATCCTTTTCACAGACACGGTCAACGTGACCTACAGCGGGGAGGCGCTCGGCCGCACGTTCGACACCGTCGGCGGGAACCTCAACATCCGCGGTGAGAACTTCGAGACGCTGGCGTCGGGCACGGCAACGGCGGCCGACGCCACTGGCGGCACGATCACAGACGCCGCGCTGGGCGCGGCCGTGGACGATTTCGTCGGCCGCACGCTTGTCGTGACGCCCGCCGCCGGGGGTGGGCTCGTCTTCTACCGAAGCATTCGAGACAACACGGCGACCGTCATCACGCCATGTCAGCCCGTTGAGACCCTCGGCACCCTCTCCCCGGTTGCGGTACCAATCGACGTCGGGGACGCATTCAGCATCGGGAGCCCGCGCTGCACGATTGACCTCGCACCGCTGACGGACCTGGAGATGGGCGGCGCGGTGCGTGCGACGGCCGACCAATTCATTTGTCGACTGATCAACGTGACGCTCACCGCGGGGTCTAGCGTCCAGGTTCTTCGCGGTGGCTGGGATTTCCGTGGCGTCGAGATCAGCGCCGTCTTCCGCAACCTTCGTCGCGCGGGCATGGACACGTCGTTCGGCGGGTTTCAAAACAACGAGGTGGGTCCGCAAAACGACGGGTTCGCCGACGTCACCGACGGGGGGCAGTGGCTCGGGTGGGGCGCGCACGTTATCGCTGTTGCAGGCAGCCTGCAACAGGAGACCAAGCCGTTCATCGGCTGGCAGTCCGGCGGCGCCGCGACCGTGTCGGAGGCCCAGCAGTCGTTTTGGCTCCCCGGAAGCCGACTGACAGGCACCTTCAGCGTCGGCCAAGGCGGGGCGGCCACGCTGGGCCAGGGCTCCGATGCTCAGACGCTGATCCGAAATCTCGGCGGGGCGCTCCTCGATCGTTGCTTTCAGGTCTTCGGCTTCGGGTCGGTCGGCCGCATTTTCAACACGCTCTGCGACACCGGCGTCGGCGGAGACGACCCCTTCGTCATTGCCAACGGCGGTGCATGCGACCTCGGCGGGGACGTCATCATCACGACTGTCGGCGGTCCTGGCATCGAAGTCACAGGGGCGTCGAGGCTCTATCATTTCACCGGGGCCGCGCCGTCGGTGGACATTACGTCGGGCGGCATCGGCGTGGCGTGTACCGACGGGGGTCTGATCGTTCTCGAGACGGCGTTTCTTTCCGTGGTTGCGACGGGGGACGGCTTCAGCGCACAGCGCGTGGGCCGGATCGTTCTCGTCCCGCCGACGACGCTTACCGCGGGCGGTGACGACTACCAGGCCGACGCGGTGACCGCGGCTGCGTTGCCGGGGGTCGGCACGCCCATCCTCGGCGCCAACGGCTCCATCATCACGCGCACCTGAGACATGACTAAGCGCTGCACGAATACGCCGACCGACGCGAAGCTCTACGCGAAGGTGAAAGCGGACGCCAAGCGGCGTTTCAAGGCCTGGCCGTCGGCGTACGGCAGCGGCTGGCTCGTGCAGGAGTACAAGCGACGCGGGGGCGGCTACAAGCAGGTCTGTTCCGCGCCCTCGAGGAAAAAGAAAGGCAAGGGGCGCCGGAAGGGTCTCGGCTACCCGTCGCAGCCCTGCGGTCTCGACTACGCGCGTTTCCGATCGGGCTGGACCTTCAAGGATGCGTACGACATGGTCGCTTTCCGCGGCGAGGACAGCCCCAAGGGCGTCAGCCAGCGCATGGTCCTCCGTCAGCTTCGCAAGCTGAAGCAAGACGAGTACGAGCGGTACCTCGAGGACTGCGCGGTGACGAGCCAAGGCGCCAAACCGTCTAAGCGCGTTGGGGATTGCTCGAAGATCTGCACCGGGAAAGGCAAGCCCTGCGGCCGTACGTGCATCCGCCGGCAGGCCCGGTGCCGGCGTCCTTCGACGACGGCGTGCGCGCTTTCCGAAGTCCAGCTCGCGATCGACTTCAGCGCGGCGCCCACGGTGGACGCGGAGGGCGACGAACCTACGTTCGACTTCGGCTTCAACGTCCCGCACCCCGACGACTTTCAAGAGGACGCCTTCGCCGGCCTCGGACGCCGCCGCAAGCGCCGGGCGATCCGCAAGGCCGAGGGCTAGGGCAATGCGTGACGACGACGACGACGACGAGGCCCTGTTCCACGTCACGTACGCAAACCGGATCGGGGACATCGCAGAGCAAGGGCTTCAGCCGTGGGGTGCGCCGGCGTTCGTGGCGGAGCAGGCGTACTCGGCGGGGAAGGTGTTCCTCACGGAGCGCGACGGGATCTCGTTCTGGTACGAGAGATTGGTGCAGTACGCGGAGCACG
Organism: uncultured Myxococcales bacterium; assembly: GCA_964519665.1. Classification (GTDB taxonomy): domain Bacteria; phylum Myxococcota; class Kuafuiibacteriia; order Kuafuiibacteriales; family Kuafuiibacteriaceae; genus JANQQN01. Next base: position 20,244 of record CAZFIV010000028.1, on the reverse strand, counting down.
TGCACTTGCTGGACAGGCAGAGCGCCGTCGAGACGGGCTTCGTCCCTGTCGTGCTTTCGGTCTCGGCCGAGGAGGTTCCGCCCCTCCACGAGGACGCCCGCGGAACCCGGGACGCGCTCGCGGACGCGTACTACGTCACGGCCGGGATTCTCCCGGAAAGCCTCGAGCTTTGGGACGGGGCCGAATGGATCCCGATCGAGGACGTCGAGACGCTTGACCTCGACCAGGCCGTAGAAATCGAAGAAGAGGAAGAAGACGGCGAGGTGTGGCTCATCCACCACTGGGCGGAGCCGAATCCTCTGGAAGACGTCGAGTAGTTGGACAGGCGCAATGTTGACCACGGTCTGTCGGCCGTGGGATACTCGTCCCCGCGCGTGCGCCTCCGCGGCGACGTTGCTCGTTCACCCAACGACCCGATCCATCTTGGGGTACGACCTGATCGGGACTCCCATGACTCCACGGACTGTTTATGGCTAGAACGTATGGTGTCTTCGTGAAGAAGCCGGGCAGGCGTGACTACGTGCTGGCGACTGTGCACCCGTCGGCCAAGCCGGCGCGTTCGTCATTCGCTAGCTGGGCCCCGCACCTTCCTGTGGGGTCACTCTTGAAACTTGCTTCCTGGCCGGAGTCCTATCACGAGGTCTTTCACCGATGGGGTGACTTTGCGACGCACGACGGTCCGCGTGTGACGCTTTCGCAGGTGCGAAGAATCGTCCGGAAGGGGTTCCGGACTCTCGCGGACGGCGAAGTCGAATAGCTTGTTGCGGGACTTGGGCGTGATCCCCGCCATCTTCTGACGGCCCATCCGCATCCGCTCGACAGGCGACGGCTCTTCGGGTAGTCCGGTACTACCACCGAAGAGGTCCCATGCAGAGAGAGATCATCGCCTTGATGGCGACGGTTCCCCAAAGGGTCGAGGCCGCGCGGAAGGCCATCGCCAGTTTGCTCCCCCAAGTGCACGAGCTGCACGTCACGATCGACAACGCCGATGGACAAGAGAGCGGCCAGGAGCGCTACCTGCGGGCTCGCGCGCTCCATGACAGCTTCCCAGGGCGCGATCACCTGTGGGTCTGGTCGGCGCCCTCGTGGCTCGGCGACGGCGCGAAGTTCGATCCGCTCCTGCGCGGCTACCTGCATGCGCGGAGCGGCTTGGGTCGCCTGATCCTCACGTGCGACGACGACCTTCTCTACCCGCGGAACTACGCGGATTGCATGTGGAAGTGGTACTTCGGCCAGCGAGCCGGCGTGACCCTCGATCGACGCAATCCGAACAGCAAGATCATGATCGGCGCTCACGGCTACGACTTGAAACCGCCCCACGACGACATGCGCGCGTGCCGGACGCGCGTGCGCGCATGCCTGGGCGGAGCCCGCACGCTTTTCGAGCCAGCCCATGTGCTGGGCACGGGCTGTCTGGCGTTCCGGACCGACGACCTCTCGCCGGAGTTCTGGAACCTCGACTTTCAGAGCCCGCGCAACTGCGCAGATCTCCATCTCGCGTGCTGGGCGCAAAACGCGGGCGTCGGGCTCTTTACGACGCCCAAGCCAGAGAAATGGCTCACGTACCTTCTGCCGGCGTCGGCACCCACAATCTGGGCCGCGGGCAACCGCGAAGGCGAGCGCCAGGCGCTTCAGCGAGGCCCGAAGGCGTGGACTCACCATGGCGCGTGACCTCCATACCGTGGTTCTCATCCCGACGTGTGAGCGCCCGGGGCCGCTTCGAGCGGTCCTCCAGGACGTTCTGCGGGAGATCGCGCACCCGACGATCCTGGTCGTTCAGGACGGCGGGGACGACGACTACGTCGAGCCCATTCTGGACGAACTCACCGCGGAGCATCCGGTGACCTGGGGCTGTGGGCACTTCGCAGGCTCTCCGGGAGGGAAGCAGCACTACTGGACGCGCGTTACGCGCCTTTTCCGGATGGCGCGTCGGATCCCTACGTACGACCGCGTTCTCATGCTTGACGACGACTTCGCGCTTGTGCCTGACTTCGTCGCGCGCGCCGAGTCGGTTCTTCGCCACAGCAGCGCAGACGGGCTCCACGTCCGCCGCGACGGGCGGGACCATTGCTGGGGGCTCCGTGCCCAGGAGTGGCGACGCTCTCCCGGCTGCGTGGACGACTTTCGGCTCTCGTCCTGGGCGGACAGCGCCTTCTACGGTACGCGGCGCTTGCTTGACGTGTTGGAGTACCGCGTCAACGCCGTCCCGCCCCGCCGCTGGCGCAGGCACCCGCAGCTCGGCTCGGGCGTTTGGGAGCAGGTCAGCCGGCGCTGGGCCCGGGCCGGGATTGTCCTTGCCCAGCCGCGGCGCTCGCTCATCCGCCACGGGCGCCACCCGTCGGTGATGAATCCCATGGCCACGCATCGCGCCGTCTACACGCTGGAGGATTCGTGACCCTCGTCGAGGTCGACTACCAGGGCACCCGCTTCGTCTTCGAGCACTGGAAGGACGATCACGTCGCCCGGCAGCAGCGGCGAGCGGGTTTCTACGAGCGCCCGTTCCTCGAGAGCTGCCGACATCTCCTCGAGAAGCGTCCGCCGAAGCAATGGGTCCTCGACGTGGGCGCCCACGTCGGCAACCACGCCGTCTTCTTCCATCGCGTCTGTCGGCGCCCTGTGGCCGCGTTCGAAGCGCACCCGGATCTCTACCGGTGTCTCGTGCAGAACCTCTACCGCCCGCATCCTGGCGACGCATTGCCCCTCAAGTGGGCGGTGCACACGGCGGTCGGGGCCGGGGATCCTTTCTGCTCTGTCTGCGAACACGACGACAACACGGGGATGTCGCGCGTCCTCTTCGATCTCGACGGTCTACCGGGACAGCGGCTCGACGCGTTGGAGTTCCGCACCGGCGTTGCGCTCGTCAAGCTCGACATCGAAGGAATGGAAGAGGCTGCCCTCCTCGGGGGGTCCTCCTTTCTCAGCAACTACCGCCCCATCGTCGCCATCGAAGACACGCACACGCCTCCCAACCCGGGATCTTGGCTCAAGCGTCTTCCGCTGGACTACGTCTGGTACAGCACGACGGGCGCTACGCCGATGCACACCTTCGTCCCCGCGGAGAACCGCTGAAGGAGGTCTACGTGTCGTCAACAAAAAGCGTCCCGGCGGAACTAGAACCCGCGCAAGAGACTGTCAGGAGAGGGCATACGCTCGAAGGCGTAGGGCGCGTCGAACGTGTCGACATCCTGTCCGGCAAGTCTCTTCGACTGCCCAACGGAACGCATGTGGAGGTGACGGACGCGTACTACCGCGTCCATCTTTTCCAGGACCCGCCTAGGGTCGTCGACGTCCCCATGCCTGCTGCGAAGCTGCTCGCTTTTCTGCTCCCGATAGTCGACGACTAGAACGTGGTCGGCAGGCCGTCGAGAGGCACGCCATCCCAGTCTTCGCAGCCGCCCGTTGCAGGT
>CAZFIV010000028.1:13161-16737 GCA_964519665.1 uncultured Myxococcales bacterium | reverse complement strand
CGGCAGGCCGTCGAGAGGCACGCCATCCCAGTCTTCGCAGCCGCCCGTTGCAGGTCGCCGCTTCATTTCCGCACGTCGGCAAAGTGGGTCAGCAACGCGTGGAGAAGCTCGAACGCAGGGGAAGCGTCGAGCTGAATGACGGCGCCGTCTCGATCCGTGAGGACGACGCGGCCGTCGATTTCGAAGTTCACGGAGGTGCCATCAGCAAGGTCGATGTGCCACACCGCGAACTCCTGGTTCACGCGAGCTTCCCTCCGTGGCGGTGCCGACGCTGCGAGTTGTAGGCGACCTTCAGCGTCATCGCCTTCTCCAGGTTGAGGCCCCAGCGTGCGCACCAGTCCATGATGCGGATCACGACATCGGCCAGCTCGACGACGGCGCCTTCAGGCTTGCTGATGACTTTGCTGCTCCCTTGGGGAGTACCGCCTTCGATATCGAGCCGGCGCTCCAAAACAGCTTCGACCGCTTCGGAGACTTCGCTGTGGATGAGCGCGAGCTTGGCGAGGTGTTCCTTGTCGGCGTCCGAGAGCCGGTGCGCCAAGGCCATCCGCGCGGTCGCGGCGGACCGCCGGGATCGGCATCGGCGCCGCCGCGGCCTCCCGGCGCGGACGTCCTCCAGGTCTTGCGATAGCTCGAGGTGGCGAAGCGCAATCAACGCTAGCTTGTGGTTGGTCTCGCATTGCTCTTCCGAGCGCGCTGCGGGCCACCAGCCCTTCGTTGCGGCGATGTCGTGCACGTCGCGGCACCAGTCACTGATGGTCGAGGTCTTCGGCATGGGGTCGGTCTCCTTGGGGTGTACGTGTTTCTTGGGGTCGCTGCTGTAGCGCGCGGCCACGAGCGGGCCGGGATCGACGGGCTCGATCGGGTCGTACTGGAGGGATTCCTCGTCGGCATCAATCGGCGCCATGTCGTCTCCTTCGGGAGCCCCGGCCACCGCGCAAAGAAAAGGCGACCCGACACGAATCGGCCCGCCCTCTCCCCCGCACCGGCGCTCCGGGGCGTTGTCAGTGGTTAGTTCACCACTACCTGGCCGGAGGCCAGGAGTCAAACTCAGCGTTTCAGCAGCTCTTCGGCTCCCGGAGGCGTTGGCTGGGGAACGACGCGAAGGCCGCCGGTGTCTTCGCCTTCGTCTTCGAAGTCCTCGTCCGGCGCGTCTTCGTCGTCTTCCTCGAAGAAGACTTCGAGGGCCTCCTCGAAGAGACGCCCGACGTCTTCGTAGCTTTCGCTGACGTCGATGGGATCACGGACACCCGTGAGCAGGATGCGCGTCACGGGGAGCGCGGTCACGTCTCCCGTGAAACGGTAGAGCTGCGACGGGCCGCTGGCCTCGATGCCTGGGCGCGCTTCCACGCCGATCTCGGTCTCCCAGTAGGCCGCGACGTGCGACACGAACACGGTGACGTGGCGTTTCTCGCCTTCCCGACCGGGCAACGCGAGGGTCAATTCTACTTTCATTCGCGGATCTCCTTCCGATCGGCGCCGATCGGGCGCCGGAAAGCGGTAGCCTAGCGCGGATCGGCGCCGATCGAGCGGGATCGGGCGGAGTCCCCAAAAATCGGGATTTTCGCCGGTCTGGACCGGGCGTCTGGTCCAGGAATTCGCGGATCTTGGCGGATCGACCCCAAACGAAAAAGCTCAATGATTTCGGGAATTTACGATTTTTTTATCCGAATGTTGAATACATTCGGACCGCCGGAGTCTAACCTACGGTTCCCGGGAGACAGCGGGGGCCGCGGCGGCGCCGATCCCGGCGGTTTTCCCCGGTTTTCGCCCTCCCGCTCGTTCTTTGACAATCGAATTAGGCTCTCCGGTGGAATCGACAGATTCGATGGTCCCTCGGGCCCCCGATCGCACGGATCGGGGGCCCCCTGGGGCTCTTGAGCACAGGAGATCGCGCCCGATCTTCTGGAGATTCCCAGGAAAGGACTACCACGATGACTCTGAACGCTTCTCCCGCGCGCCTTCGCGATGGCTCTTGGGGCGCGCGCGTCTCCTCGGAGACCGTGTCTCTTGGGGATACGGTCACGATCACCACCCGCAGCGGGAAATCCTGGACGGCACGCGTGGTACGTGTGCTGTGGACGGGGGACGGCGTGGCGATTTGCGCCACGGAAAGCGACCCGCCCACGCGGTCACGCCCGCGTCGGCGACCTCGCTATGTCCCGTGCGGCTACCCCGGCTGTCGACCCGACTACTGCGACGAGTGCGACGGTGCCGGGCTGTACGGGTGACCTAGCCCTCTCCCCACCTACCCCGGAGCCGGGCTCCGGGGTAGGTGGGAGCCGGGCTCCGACGTAGCTAGACCCCTCCCCGCGAGAGTCGAGCGGCGCTCGACTCTCGCGGGGAGCGATCAAGCTCCACGAAAGGACCTATCAAATGACTCATAATCTCGACCTCCACCGGCCCCTGACGACCCTCGACGACCAGGCCGAGACCTGGCATCGCTTCGGCGCCTCGCCCGTATCGCTCGACGATGCATGGCGCATCGTCCGCGAAGCGCGCCAGGCTGACGGCATCGTCCAGGACATTGCGATCGGGGATCTCACCGGATGGGGTTTCGGCCCCCTCCACGGCGGCGCGGCCATCGCGCCGCTTGCGGTCCCTGGGCGTACGTCGCCCGTCGATCGGCCCCTCCCGCTCCGGCGGCAGGGATTCATGCACCTGTGTCAGCGGATCGGGGCGCCGTCGGATTATCTCCGCCAGCTCCCCGCGAAATACCAGATCCAGCTGATGAATCACGGACTCCTCTCCGCTGGAAAAAGCGCGTCGCAGGGCGCGCTCGTTCGCACCGTTGGCGGTGAGGTCCGCGCGCTCCTCTCGGATCGCTACGCGCCGATGGACAACGAGATCGTGATCGAGACGCTTGACACCGCTCTCGCAGCCCACGGGCTGCGGGACGACGTCCGCGTCCGCGCCGTGGCAACCGGTCGCTCCTTCGGGCTTCGCTTGACGATGCCCGGAGAGGCTTCGGTCGTGCGGCACGATGCGAAGGTGGGTGATGTCGTGGAAACGGGCCTTGATCTCCTCAATGGGGAGATCGGGAACCGCTCGGCGAGCATCACGCCGATCACGTACCGCTTGACGTGCACCAACGGCATGCGGAGCGCGTCTCGCGAGGACGCACGGCGCTTCCACCACGTGGGCGACCCGCGGCGACTCGAGCAGGCGTTCCGCGACGCGGTCCCGACCGTGATCGCGCGGTCCCGGGGCCTGCACCGTCAAATGGCGGTGTGCCTCGATCGTGTCGCGGAGGACGCCCTCCGCGAATTCGACGGACTCTCCGTTTTCGGCTTGACGAAGACGGACGCGCGTGATGTCGCGCGCGACGTCATGGCCGAGCGGGGCGTGGCCCTTCCCTCCAACACGGGGGAATGGAAGGACGCGCTCGCGGGTGTCTCCGATCTCAGTGCGTGGGATGTCGCGAACGGCATCACGCACGTCGCGCAGCGTCGCGCCGTCGATCGTCGTCTGGAGCTGGAAGAAGCAGCGGGTGCCTACGTGGCCCGCCGCGCCGCATAGCATGCGAAACGCCCCCCGGAACGCCGGGGGGCGTCGTCCGGGGGTGGCGCCTCGGGC
>CAZFIV010000028.1:0-13061 GCA_964519665.1 uncultured Myxococcales bacterium | reverse complement strand
TGCGAAACGCCCCCCGGAACGCCGGGGGGCGTCGTCCGGGGGTGGCGCCTCGGGCCTGATGAGCAGCCGACCACAACCACGAAAGGACCCACGACATGACCGCACAAATCTGGCGAGAGCTTCCGCGGCGCACGAGCGCCGAGATCGTCATCCCGGACGACGACGGGGATGACGGCTATATCCCCGGCCTGCAGACCTGCGACGTCTGCGACGCCGCGTACGAGCTCGCCGCCGAGACGGCGCGAGAGCAGGGCCGGGCCGTGGTCCTCTACGACGCAGACGGCGACTGGTGGATCGACACCGACGGCCAGCGCACGCCCTACGTCGACCCCGAATCTATCTAAGCAGAAGGGACAATGAGCATGCATAGAGACTGTCGACAGTTGGCCGCGCGCGCTTTTGAAGCTGCGCGGGAATACGAGAGTTTGATCGGTGTATGGGAGGAGTGGCGAGACCTTCCCGGTCCGCGACCGGCCGGCACCGTCACGGCTGACCGGGCTGAATCCAATGCGCGGGAGTGCGCGAGACTATGCGGTGTCAAATTGGGGCGCGCTTACCGTCTAGCGGGCATTTGACTACGCCGATTCCCGCTAACGCCTGGGCCCTGACCCGTCTCGGCTCGGCCCCTCCGAATGCGCAACATTCGGAGGGGCCTCGCTAGAGTCCTCCCGCCTGTCATCTAGTCCGCCACTAGATGGCAGCGGGGAGCGCTCAAGCTCCGCAACGAAAGGACCTACCCAATGACCGAATCAAAGACGCACCAGGCGGCGCTCACGGCAGAGCCGACGACGGTTCGAGCCTATCGAATTGACTTCGGCCTGCTCGATCCGTGGATCGAGTACGCCGACACCGAAGCGGCGGCCCTACTCCGTGCCTACCGAGAATGCGGCTACGGGCCCGAGGACGTCTGGCTCACCGACGACGGGCAGATCGACGCCTCGATCCACTGGCAGGAAGATCACGGCGATCCCGGCGATGGCGTCACGGCGACACCTGTCATCGTGATGACGTGGGAGGACTGGCTCCTCCCCAGCATCGCGTGTCTTGACGACGCCGTTGTGCTCGCCGCGCGGCTCGCTCCCATGGCTGCCGAGCGCGCGCGCGCTGACGACATCAGCGTGTGGATCGACGACGCGGAGGCGGACGATCGACGGGCGTTCCTCGCCGCGCTTGTCGCCGGCGTCGCGCGCCTCGATACGGACGCGGACGCGGGCGAGGCTCCCGAGGTCCCTGCGTCCCGCTACTGGGAGGCGCTCGCGCAAGAGGCGGCGTCCGCCGGCGACACGGCCGGCTATGTCGTCGCCATGGCGGCGGCGGAGGGTGGCCCGGACGCCATTCGCGCGGGCCTGGAGATCTGGCCCGTCCCGGAGGCCTCGAAGTGAAGATCGACAACCGCACCGACTACCCGACGCGGCGACTCCGCTCCCTCCTCTGCGCCGTCCACAACGCGCAGGGGAAGAAGCTCCCGACGTGGGGCCGTCTCGTCGTCGAGATCGGCTACCGCCGCCGCGGCGATCGTCCTTACACCGGACACGCCCACCTCAACGGCTACTTCTGTCGCCTCACCGTCCCGAGGCCGACGATCGACGTTCGGGCCGATCACCCGCAATACGACCGGATCAAGGAGAAGGAGGGCCTCGCCGTCGCGAAGTTTTGCGCGTTGTGGGATCACGAGATCCTCCACCTCTACGGCGTTCGTCACCGCGATTTCTCGTCCTCGCGGATGCACTGCAAGGTCACCGATCGGATCCGCGCGATGATCCCCGACGGCTTCCCCGACCGCCTCGCCGGCGAGCTTCCGAAGGCGAAGCCGAAGCCGACCCTCGAGGAGAAGCAACGCGCGAAGGTCGACCGCCTCCTCGCCCGCCGGAAGGCGTGGATCGCGAAGGCGAAGCGCGCCCTTACCGCGCTCGAGAAGATCGATCGCTCCCTCGCCTACTACGCCCGGCAGGGCCTCGAGGTCGGGGAGCTTGAGGAGCGTCCGAAGCGCGCAGCGCGACCGCGGAGGCGAGCTTGAGCGCCTAACTCGTCTCGGCTCGGCCCGGCCCCTCCGAATGTTGCGCATTCGGAGGGGCCTCGCTAGAGTCCTCCCCGCCGCCGTCTAGTTGCGGACTAGACGGCGGCGGGGAGCGCTCAAGCTCCGCAACGAAAGGACCGATCCAATGACCGAATCAATTTCGCAGACGCACCAGACGCACCAGGCGGCGCTCACGGCGGCGCAGATCATCCGGAGCGCTTGCGCCGAACACGACAGGCTCGATCTGAGCGGGACCGAGGTTCGCGTCGCCACGCCGATTTTTGTGATCTGGACGGGCGCGGACCACACGCACCCCCTATTGACCGCGCGGCGCGTCGCAAGCCTGGGCGAAGCGCACATGGACGGCGTGATCCTCCCGCCGATCCGCGCAGTCTACGATCGCGCTGGCATGCCGGATCGTGCGACCGCTTGCCCCTTCCGCGCGCCGCACCACACGGCGTCGCCCCAAGCCATCTTTGGCCGGACGCCCATCGACCCCGGTGAATGGGCGCTCGCCACGATGGGGGTGCTCTACCTGGACGCGCTCGCCGAATGGCGCGGTGAGATCCTCCGGGGGATCGCCTCGGAGGCCCGCGCAAGCGCTGACGTCGAGCGTCCCGGCGTCGTTCTCGCTGCGCACGTGGACCGAGGCGATGCCGTCGAGAACGCACGCGCGGCGGACGCTGCTAGCCAGATGGGCGCACGGGTTCTCGCGCTCTAAGCTCGATCCCTCCCGACCGAGCCCGATCGCCGGCGATCGGGCGCGGCGGGGAGCGCTCAAGCTCCTACACAACCACAACACGAAAGACCCTACCCCATGATCGAAGACGGAATCTGCTACGCCCTGCCCGCCGAAGAGGCAGACGCCATTGCCAAGCGCTACGCGCGCGAGATCCTCAGCTCGCCGACCCCTGACACGTTCCAGGGGGAGGAAGGCCCCGGAGCGCTTCAGCTCTGGTGGTTCGAAGAAGCCGGCTACACCCTCGAGTCCGATCTCGCGATCGTGCTCTGGGAACACGCGCTCGAATCGGTCGAGGCCGCGGCGTGAAGCGCTGGCCGGAAAATCAGCCGCTTGTCGCGAAGTGGCTCTGCGAACGCAATGCCCGCTGTCTCTGGAACGGGAAGATCTTCTCGGGCGCCACGCTCCACGCGTATACGGTCAACGGCCACGTCGTGCTCTTCCAGGAGTTTCGCAAGGGATGGGCTGTCTTCGTGGCGGCCAGCGACGCGATCAACGTCCGAGAGACGTTTGCCGCCGTTGACGAACGCATCCAGTGGAAGGAGCCGGAGAAAGCCTGATCCACACGACAGCCGGCTCGGCTGTCCCGCGCGGCGTCTCGCCCTCCTCTGGTCCTTTCGGGGTGGGGCGTCGCGCGGGGCAGCCGAGCCACCACAACCACAATCGAAAGGAGAAAAAGCATGATGGATCCCATCATTCGCAAAGCGCGTCGCGCGCTGGGCATCTCGGCGAAACGCGGTGAGGACCACGTGCTCCTGCTGCGTACCTGCGCCGCAGACATGACCTCATACGCCGGATTCCGCTGGCCTGAGAGCGGGCTGGTCGAGGCGCCAGACTGGAGTCCGGAGCCAGAGCGCGGCCACGGCCTGCACGGCGCTCTATGGGGCGAGGGAGGGGGAGAGCAGCTGTCATGGGCTATCGACGCACGCTGGCTGGTCGTCGCGGCGCGCGCGGCTGATGTCGTGGACCTGGAGGGCAAGGTGAAGGTGCCCCGCGGCTACGTCGTGCACTGCGGAGATCAGGCATCGGCCACGGCGTGTATCGTCGCGCACGGAGCAACGGGCGCCGTGATCGGCGCTCAGATCGCAACGGGCAACGCCGGCATCGCAACGGCGGGCTACCGCGGCGTTGCGACAGCGGGCGACGGCGGCACCGCGACAGCGGGCGACGGCGGCGTTGCGACAGCGGGCTACCGCGGCACCGCAACGGCGGGCAACGCCGGCATCGCGACAGCGGGCTACCGCGGCGTTGCGACAGCGGGCTACCGCGGCATCGCAACGGCGGGGCCTGGCGGCATCGCAACGGCAGGCAACGGCGGCACCGCAACGGCAGGCAACGCCGGCATCGCAACGGCAGGCAACGCCGGCATCGCAACGGCGGGATGCGGCGGCATCGCGACGGCGGGCGACTACGGCGTTGCGACAGCGGGCTACCGCGGCATCGCAACGGCGGGATGCGGCGGCACCGCGACGGCGGGATGCGGCGGAGAGATCCGAATTCGTTACTGGGACCAAGCCCGCCGCCGAACCGTTGTGGGGTACCCGGGCGAGGACGCAGTCCTCCCTGACGTCGCGTACTACGTGGAAAACGGTCGCCTGGTGCGACACCGAGAGAGCGAAGCAACACCGAAAGAGAGAAAGACATGACCGATCGCAAACTGACCCCTTCCGACGTGTTCGGCGCCGGAGCAACCCTCACGCTCGACACTGCGCTCCGAACATTCCATGACGCCGACGCATCCGCCGCGGACCGCGCCCGAGCGCGCGCTGTGCTTGTGCTTGCGCTGGGGAACGTCGTCGAAGCGCTCGCACGGGACGCCGACCTGGAACGTCTCGTCATTCACGGAAGCGACCTGCGCCGTGAGCACGAGCATTGGATCGTTCGGGCGATCAAGCCCGGCGCCACCGACGACTGGAGCACGGAACACGACGACTTGGGCGACGGCAACCGGCTTGCCGTCGCTCTCGGGCGTGCGCTGGGGATCGCCAAATGACCTCCGAGCTAGACGGGTGGCTGGCATCGAACCCGGCCCACGCCGCGCTCTTCACGCAACCCGCGGGTGACGTGTGCGCGGTCTGTCTCGTCCACCTACGCGCCCACCCGGGGAAACCATACGCGGCGCTGGAGATCGAGACCCTTGCCGAAGGGGAAGGCGTCGACGCGATCTGCGCGATCGAGGCCGCGTTTCACAATCTGCGGGGGGACCGATGACTCCGCCCCCGCCAACGCGATCCCCGGCGTAGGCTTTCGTTGTGTCGACCGATGATCTCAACCACTGGATCCAAGAGCGTCGGATCTTGGATCTGAAACGGCAGCTTGCCGAAGCCGAAGAAGAGAACCTCCGGCTTCGGCAAGCGCTCGACACCTCCCGTGTGGCGTCCCGTCGCGTCGAGCAGCGCAGGACGAGGAAAGCGCGTCGACTCGAGGCGCGTCGAAAGCGCCGTGGCCGGGGCGTCGAGGAGTACCACTGGCGATTTGAGGAGTACTCTCGATGACCAAGACGAGCATCGGACCCCGTGTTCACTTCAGCAACGCACCGCTCGTGGACGTCAAAGACCGCCGCGATCAGACGATGAACGACGACGGGCTACGCCCTGGCGATGGACACCACAAGCCAAGGGGGCTCTGGTACTCGTGCCAAGGGTGCGTCGACAACTGGCTTCAGTGGTGCATCGACGAAGACTTCCGGACGTACACCTACGCAGCGGAACTCGGCCTCGACATGTCGCGGATCTTGAAGATCCGCACGCCTGCTGCACTGCGGGCTTTCAGTGCTGAGTACGCTTACGGCAGCAGCATGCGCATGCGTGTTGCCTGGGCCGCGGTCGCTTCTCGGTGGGGCGGCATCGAGATCGCACCGCATCTTCGAGACTGCCGGCACCAAGATCTGCACTACTGGTACACCACCTGGGACGTGGCCTCCGGGTGCGTGTGGGATCCCAACGTCGTCGTCGGCATCTGGCAGCGACATGTCGAGGAGTTCCCGCCGATGGAGCATTGCCGATGAAGCCCAAGCAGAGCGAAGCCTTCGAAACGTGGCTGCGTGAGCAGGAGTACGCCGAGAGTACGATTGCGCTCACGGTGCGTGGGGTGGCTCGCCTGACGCGCGATCTCGACCGCGCCCCGGTGAACGGCAACACCCGCGATTTTGCGCGGCGGGCGCTCCTCTACGGAAAGGGCTGGAGTCGCGCCGAACGCGACACCTTCGCGCGCATCGCGGACGCGCCGCCTCCGACGCGCCTCCAGAAAAAACGGCGGAGCCAAGCGCGCAAGAAGCGCAAGAAGCCTGCGCTCTCCGATGCGGAGTATGCGCTCCTCGTGGAGCAGCTCCAGGCCGGCGCCGAAGACGGCGACGCAGCCGCGGCCGTGCTCTACGTCATGGCGGTCTGGGGGCTCCGCGTCGGCGATGTCCTTCGCATCACGCGGGAGCGGTTGAGCACAGGGTTGCGGAACGGAACGCTTCGGCTGGTCCAAAAGGGTGGCGGAGAGCGCCGCATTCCGGCGGATGCGGCATGGGGGCTGCTCTACGATGCGATCCGAGAACACCCGACCGTCGCGCTTGGCGTCGCGCCCGGCGGCGACGGCTCGCCCATCGCCGGTGACGCGGCCTACAAGGCCGTTCGAGGGCGTCTCCAGGCGTACGGAGAGCAGCTCGAGCTTGACGGCCTGCACACGCATCGCCTTCGCCGCACGGCCGCGGTGCAGACGCTCCGCGCAACGGGCTCCGTCGACGCCACCCGACAACTCCTCGGCCACGCGTCGCTCCAGTCGACGATGACGTACGTGGACGAGCTTCGGCATGAAGAGCTGACCGACATCCAGAAGCGTCGGCTCGGCATGCTGAAGGGGGACGAATGAAATGTTGGGCCGTGCTCTATGGGATCCCGGAACGCCGGGTCGCGCCTGAGAAGCCACGAACACCTCAGGAGTACGGCTGGAGATACGATCACCGTTCGGATTGGCTTCGACGACGCGCCGTCGAATTCGTGGGCTACGCCCACACGTTCGAAGACGACCAGGGCTACCGCGCGCGTCTTTTCCGCGTGCTCATCGACGGCAACGTCCGGAGCGCGTGATACGCTCTTGGTCCACGTGCGGACGGCCATCCGCACCCAGAAAGGAACAGAACATGTTGAACGCCGCCAGCGCGCCCAATTCTGTTACCCCCCGTACGTGGAGAACTGCGGGAAGCACCGTCACCCGGATCATTGCTCCGCCTCCTCCAAAACGCGTCAGCCTGAAGCTGACGGATCCGTGGCGGCTGACGTCTGCCTAGAACGTCGAACGCAGCTGGCGCTCGAAAGCCTCGATGCGCTGCATCTTCATGATCAGCTCGGGGGTGAACCCGTAGACCCGGGCAAGCTGGTCCAGACTGCGCCGGTGCGCCTCCTCTTCGGCGATGGCGCGCGCCAGCTGCGTAACCTCCCGCTCGATCTGCGTGCCTCGGGAGGCGAGGTACGCCTCGTAGCCCGACCCCTGCGTGTCGAGGCTCGCCCGAAGAATGCGCGCCTTCTCATTCAGCGCGTAGGTCTTGCGGGACACCGCAACTCCTGCCACGACAGCGCCCGTGACTGCGCCGACCGTGAGCGCAACCCAGCCCTTCACGTGAACGCCTGAAGCGCGGCGTCGATGGCCTGGTTGGTACGCTCGATGAGCGTGACGATCTCCCGGCTCGACTGCGGCGTGATGCCGTAGAGGTCGAGAGTTTCGCGCAGCTGGCGATCAACGGCCGGCGGAATCTCACGCCGCACCTGCGCGGTGACCTCACTGCGCATCTCGCGACGGCCGGCCTCGAGCTTGCGGCGCAACTCTTCGCTTCCGCCGACCAGCTCCTGATCCAGCTCGGAGGCGCTCTTCTCAAACTGCCCGTCGAGGGAGCGGCGGGCGACGAACCACACGAGCCCGCCGGCGACCGCGCCGCCGACGCCCGCGAGGAGCACGTTGCGGAATTGCTTGTTCATCAGTACTTCCGCCCGGTGCCGTAGTCGCCCCAGAAGATCTTCGCGAGGTACCAGAGCGACGCGCCGGCGACGAGGACGACGGCGCCGCCCAGGAGCACGGTCGCGGTGCCTCCAGGTCCCGGGACGCTTCCGAGACGCCGACGCGGCGCGTATCGAGTGTGCGGGAGATAGGTCATCAAATCGAATCCTCTTGGTAGAGCCGGACGGCGGAGTAGGCTGCGCCGATGATGATGGCCGCGATGGTGACGCCGCTCGCGGCTTGCGTGTGCCCCATCTCGTTCAGGATATACGCGCCCAAGCTCGCCGTCGCGCCGCCGAGAATGATCCCCAGCTCGACGCGTCGCGCCAGCCCGAGCTGCTGACGGAGCGCGACCACCTGCGCCTCCTGGGGCGCGCAAATGTCGGGGATCTGGTCCAGGCTGGTTGGCTGGCCCAGGCCGTGAAGTGCTTGGCGGACGGTCAGCGTCATCGGTCGAGTCTCCGGGCCAGTTCATACCCTCCGTAGGCGAGTCCGCCCAGGGCGCCGGCGCCGAGAGCCCATTTGAGCCAGCTCCGGCAGCCCCGCACGCGTGCGGCCCGGATGGCGTCGTACTCCGGATCACCGGGGCGAAGGCGTCCGTGCGGGGTCTGCCAGATCGCGATCCCCCGCTCGCCCTCGAAGAGGCGGAGGTAGCTCGCGGTGGCCGCGCCAGCGCGGTCAACGAGGGGATCGCCGGCCCCGATGTCGACGCCGCGAGGGTCGGGCCAGACCGAAGGAACCATCGCCGACCACGATTCCGCCGCCCACCAGCCTCGCCAGCGCATGATCGCGGCCGGAGGGTCCCCTCGACGGGCGTAGAGCTGAGGAGAGGCCCAGATGCGCCCCTGGCCGGCTTCCGCGATGCGCGCGCGCTCCCCACGCTGTCCCCAGCTGGGGAAAGATGTGAAGCCCGCGTCGACGTCCCCGAGCCGGCGGCCCAACTCGACGAACGCGTTGCGGCCCACGCCATCCCAAAAGCCGACCCATTTCTCGACGTCGGCGACCACGCCGCCAAGGCCCAAGCGCGCGGAACGATTGGCCAAACGAGCTAGCGTCTCGCGCCAGTTGGCCGGGGTCCAGTGTTCCGGGGTCTGGAAGAGCCAGACGGGCATCCCCACGGACCGAAGATCCTGGTCCGAGAACACGTTTTCCGGGGCGATGACGTAGCTGCAACCGAGCCCGCGGGCGTAGCCGCCGGGATCCCGGTTCGGGTACGCGCCGGGGGCGCCGAGGTAGAGGCCCTTGCCGCAGGGGACGGTCACGTCCCGGAGTATACGCTACGGAACGGCGACGATCTTGGAGAGCGCATGCGTACGAAGGTTATCGATCCACTCGCGCGCCTCGGTCGTCCACCGGTACCGAAGCTGAACCGTTGCGCTGGCCGCGTCCATACGGGTCGCCAACCGCATCCGCCAGAACTCGTCCCAGAAGAGCTGCGTCGCGTCGTTCGGATTCTCGGTCTCGAAGAAAAGGGCTACGTGCGGCGACGTCGAAACTAACTCTCCGTTTCGGCGAACACGAACTTCGAGATCCGAGATCACTCCACGAGACCAGTCCGAACGGAGTGCCACGAAGATCCCGTGGACCCCGAAGGAGTGTTGGGGACGGGCAAGCGCCGTGAGCAAGCCGAAACCGATGGTCTCCGTTTGGAGGGCCTGATACCTGTCCGCGTCGACGGCTGAGCGCGGAGGCGTCTCTCGGCAGGGACCGCCCGTCACGCCATGCTCCGAAGCCAGCGGATGGCTTCCTGGTCGACTTCAACGACCGTCGCATCCAGCTGGCGGAATGCGTAGGCGTGCCAGATGGTCTCTGGCTGGGGCGGGTGCTCGTGCTTGAAGTCCCGGGCCTTGCTGATGCACACGTCGGGGCGCCGCGGCTCGTACCGCGTGCGGTCCATGCCGAAGAGCGCGCCTAGCTCGACCCAGAGTCCCTTGGTGGCGTGATCCTGGTGGGGGACCAGGAAGACGACGGCGTCTGCCTCGAGTACGGCGCTGATATCACGAGCCGCAAACGTGGCGGGATCGACGTCGCTCGCCGGCACGGATCCGCCTTCCTTGCGCACGTCGATCGTCCAGTCGTGGGTGATCTCCGCACCGTAGGTCTTCGCGAGCGCGATGAAGCGCTCGGCACGTTCGATCTCAGCGCTGGCTCCGGCAACGTAGACTTTCATCAGGTCTCCTTTTTCGAGTCGACGGGCACGGAGATCTCTGCGCCGTCCGGCCCGAAGACCCTTACGCGCAAGTCGCCACGCGATCGCGCTGCGTCGATTGTGCTTTTCGTGCCGGCGCTCACACCGTCCCAAAAGCACACGACCTGCGCGTTGCGGGGAAGCGTGCGTACCATGACGCGATTGCGTACAGGCCCTGCGGCTCTACCGAGCGCATCCCAAGCGGGCCAACAGCAACAAACCGTCAAGCGCCCCTTCGCCGCCCTAGCCGCGACAGCATCAACACCTGCGGCGTCGCCAACAACGAGCGTAGCCCCATCAGGCAGGCGATCCACCGCGTAGCGGACCAGCGGCAGCCGAGGGTATCCCCGCGAGCCGCAAATCAAATACGTGTTCGCAGCTTCACTCATCGACGCGACTTCGAAACCGTCGTACGTGCGCACGCAGTTCGGACGCTCGCCAAGATGCCGTCGACAGCGTCCGGCCAGGTTCCAGCCTGCATCCGTGAGGGCGTAGGGGCCCGGTCGGACTTTGAAGCGGCCCGTTCGGGTCGTGACGTACCCGGCGTGCTCCAAGTCGCGCACGCAGTCCCAATCATCGTGTCCGACGAGTTCGGTGCCGTCGTCGAGTCGGGTTGGGTACTTCGTCCCGTCGCTTTTCGTGCGCATGTGCGCGGACTTGAGTCGTCCGTCACCGTCGACAATTCGCGTCTCGAGGTAGACGAGCGTCGAGAAATGGTCCTTGCCCCACAGCTCCGGGGGAACGGGCTCGCGGTCCCATTTGATTTTCTTCGTCACGAGGAGTCTCCTCTTTGGATGGGTCGGTAGAAACGCTGCGCGGCTAGGTGTCTGTCCGACTGAGCGTGGGCTCTTCAAACACGGACATCTTCCTGCGGCGGATGCCGCGCGCAGAAGGTTGATCGAACAAGTCGGCTTCGCTTCGTGGCGTGAGGCGCCATACGGCGGCTGTGATCTCGCGCGGGGCTGCGTCGCAGGTCTGCACACGGACGACGCCTGAGTGGGGACACCAATCAGAGGGGTAGCCCTCGAACCATTGTCCCTCGTGCAGGACTTTGATCAGCAGCTTCGGCGACTCGCGCAGCACGTACCCATGGAGCCAGATAAACACCTCGGGGGAGACGTGTTCCCAGCAGCAATCGTCGAGTGTGACCCAGTGATCGGGTCCTTGGAGGCCTGGATCTGTCGTAATCAGGTGGACGCGAGAGCCTTCGCAGTCGTCCACGATCGCAAACCCAAAACGCTGCCCAACGCTGAGCACGACACATTGACCTAGGGTCACCGTACGATCGCTGAGCTTCGTGGCCTTGCGGCTCATGTAGGGCGTGTCTTTCTTCGTCACGATGAGTCTCCTCTTTGGATGGGTCGGTAGAAACGCTGCGCGGACTCGCTCAGCGGAAGGCATTTGGGGTCGACCTCGTGACCGCGCGGGACGCCATCGAGACGCGCTGAGCCGTAGTGAATGGCATCGGGGCACGGGTCAGGGATTCCGCCGCGGAGAACGGCGCGCACGTGCACGTAGAGGTCCGCGAAGCGCGTCCGGTAGCGGCGCCACGGAAGACGCTCTGGCCAGCCTGAAGGCGCCTCGCCGCGCGGCTTGAGGAGCCGGATCCAACGACGCCGCCCGCGCGCTTCCGGATCGATGGGGCGAATGCGTCCGCCCGCGGCCACGGAGGCCAGCACGGGCTCTCCGCTGCGACGAATGCTCTGGACCGATCGCGGGCGGTCGAAACGCACGGGCGACGAGTAGGTGCGGATCATGCGGAGCATGCTCCAGCCGCGAGCCTGGGCACGCTTCCGGTGCACGTAGATCATCGCGGTGCACTCGTCCTTCGCCCACATGGTTTCGCCCACGCAGGAACGCGTCTGCCAGAGCGCAACGTCGGTGCGCTGTGCGCGAAGGGTGCAGTGCTGGAATCCGATCGCGCACACGATGAAGACCGTCGCGAGAATCGAGAGAGGGGTCGCTTTTTTGTCGTCCATAGGACTGGATGCCTACGGCTTCTTGGGAAGCGGCACCAGGCGAAGGCCGCCGTCACGAAGTCGCGCGCGGGCCACTCGTTCCGGACGACTCAGACATTCTGAATCGCCTCCGCGAGGGCGATGTCGAGGGAGCGCAAGGCTTCCTGCGCGTGCAGAAGCGCGTCGTGAAGCTCGACGTTTGAGGCGTCGAGCTTCATCAGGTCGTGGACGAGCCCGGCCGCGGCTACGCGATGCGTAAGCGCTACCGTCTGCATCGCCTTGAGCGTGCGAATGGTCTGTGTCTTGGTCATGGTAGGTCTCCTTTCGGCGCGTGTGGTTAGGCGCGCTTGGGTTTCGATTTCTTCGCGGCGACCTTCGTCGCAGGCCGCTTCTTCTTTTTGAACCTGGCTGGCTTGACGCACTCCAGGCTTTGCGGACGAACTTCGACGCGCTTGCCGTAGTAGGGCGTGAAGATGCGAACGCGCGCTTGTCGCCCGTTCTTGCCCTGCTTGCGGTTCACGCTGTCGAAGTCGCAGACGATGGTGTCGCCGACTTCTTTTCCGCCGACCCGTGCACTACCCGCCAGCGTGGACGGCACGCGAAGCTCGATGCTCCCTGTGGTTCCGTAGGCCGCCACGTGTTCTAGGATGTCTCTTACTGACGCCATGAAGGCGACCTCCTTACAAACAAAAGGCCTCGACGAAGGGATCGACGTGGCCTCCTGCCCAGCAAAGCTGTTGGGGTTGAAGTCCTTTACTACCGGGCCGGAGGCCCGAGGTCAATCACGCTCGCTTCCTCGCCCGGCCCTGCCTTGCCTGCCTCGCCGCGCCAGGCCCGGCCCTGCCGCGCCACGCCATGCCCTGCCTGCCTAGCCGTGCCCTGCCATGCCCAGCCCCGCCCTGCCTTGCCCCGCCATGCCTGCTTCACCGCGCCAAGCCCAGCCACGCCAGGCCTCGCCCTGCCCTGCCCAGCCACGCCGTGCCCTGCCGGCCGTGTTGTACCTAGCCATGCCTTGCCGTGCCCGGCCAAGCCCCGCCCCGCCTTGCCCAGGGCAGTGAGGAAGCGGCCGTCGGCGCCAGATTGATCGTGCGCGACACGGGCCCCGGCATTCCGTCGGCGGAGCGGGACCGGGCGCTAGAGCGTTTTGTTCGCTTGGAAAATTCCGCCCACGCCCCGGGG
>CAZFIV010000027.1:42313-69877 GCA_964519665.1 uncultured Myxococcales bacterium | reverse complement strand
GCGCCCAAAGTCCGCTTCTTTGTCACGCTTCGCTCGGAGCAAGTCTCCTAGCCGGAGGCTTCAGCCGTCTCGAGCGGCTCGACCTCGTCGTGCGCTCCCGTCCGCTTGGTCGGCTCCGAACCCGAGGTGGACGAGCTTCCGAGGGTCGTATCGGCGGGGTAGGCCCGCATGCGCATCTCCGCGAGGTCGAGGCCGATCATCTCTTCTTCTTCGTCGACCCGGAGGCCGACCATCAGATCGACGAGCTTCCACGCGGCGAACGAGGTCGCGACGACGAACGCGCCAACGGCCACCACGCCCAAGGCTTGGGCCCCGAGAAGGGACGCCGAGCCGCCCATCAAGACGCCGTCGCCGACGTTATCGTCGTACTTGGCCTGGGCGAACAGACCCACTGCGAGCGTCCCCCAAATACCACACACCAGGTGGACGCTGATCGCCCCCACGGGGTCGTCGATCCGAATGCGGTCGATCAGCCCGACGGACATCACGACCAGCGCGCCGGCCGTGAAGCCGATCAGGACCGACGAGCCCGGCGAAACAAACGCGCACGGCGCGGTGATGCCGACGAGACCGGCCAGGCAGCCGTTGATCATCATGCTGAGGTCGAAGGACTTGGTCCGCCAGTAGGCGGCCAAGAACGACCCCGCGATGCCCGCCAGCGACGCCAGCAAGGTCGTGGTGGCCACATGGGCGATGGCGGCCGGGCTGGCGGCCATCGTCGAGCCGGCGTTGAAGCCGAACCAGCCGAGCCACAGAACGAAGCCCCCGGTGGTCGCCAACGCCATCGAGTGGCCGGGAATCGCCCGAGGCCGCCCGTCGGGGCTGTACTTGCCGAGCCGAGGGCCGAGGAGGACGGCGCCCACCAGCGCCGCCCATCCGCCGACCGAGTGGACCGCGGTCGAGCCCGCGAAGTCCCAAAACCCGGCGCCCGAAAGCCAACCACCGCCCCAGATCCAGTGTCCGGTGACGCTGTAGATAAGGGCCACCAGGATGAGGCTGAAGATCACATACGCGTGGAACTTGATGCGCTCGGCGACCGCGCCGGAGACGATCGACGCCGCGGCCATCGCGAAGCAGGCCTGGAAAAAGAATTTTGCTTCTAGAGGTACTCCTGCCCAGCTGAGCGAGGTGAAGATGCCTTCGTATTCCGGGTCCATGAGAGGAGAGTTGTCGGCGCCGGCCAACATGAAGCCCCCCCAGCCCGCAAAGGCGTTGCCGTCCGCGAACATCAGGCCGAAGCCAAACAGGAAAAACGCCAAACCAGCGAACGCGGCCACCGTGAAGTTCTTGGCCAGGATGTTAACGGCGTTCTTGGCCCGGCACAGCCCGGACTCCAACAGGGCGAAGCCCGCATTCATGAAGAAAACCAAGATCCCCGCGAGGACCACCCACACGGTATCGAGGGCAACTTGGAACGACTTCAGATCGGGTTCGGCGGCGAACGCCGGACCGGCGCTCAACAGGGTGACGAGGGCCCCGCTGACGGCCAGTCTTCGAGGCCACTTGTTATCAGGCATGGGGCCCGCTCGTGCACATGATGGACCAGCGCGTGACGCAGCGAATCACCGACTCAAGCCTACAATGACGTAGGATTTTACGAAATGGCGCTTCATTTACGTAGGAATGACAGCATTCGTCGGTCAGGGCTGTCCGGATCGCTGGGAAAAGAAGCACTCGACCAGTCCCCAGTCGAAGCAAAATGACATTGATGTAGGAATAGGTCGGTGCAATAAATTGCTGTGGTCGAAGCTGCACCGGTCCTGTCCACCGAAGATCGCGATGGAATACAGCTGCTGAGCGACGTGGTCGCCGTCCTTGAGTCTTCTCCCGACGCTCACGAGCGGCTGGCGCGTGTCCTGTCGCTGTTGGGAGAACGGGCTGGACTCCTCCGCGGGACCGTCGTCCTGCTGCGCCGCGATACTCAAAAGCTGTCACTGGAAGCGGCGCTCAACGTCACCGAGCCGCTCGAGGCGGTCTCCGCCGACCGTGGTGCGTACGCCGACCAGAGGTACGATCTCGACGTCGGGTTGGCGCGGCAGGTCGTCGACACCGGGCAAGAAGTGGTGCTGCCCAAGATTCGGGACGCCTCGGGCGACGTCGGGTTCGTGAGCGTCCCGATTCGATGGGGGGCCGATGTGGTCGGCGCCTTGAGCCTCGATCGCAGCCGTCGGCCTGGTATCACCCTGGAGGAAGACCTCCGGCTGTACGGGCTGGTCGCCGCCTTTCTTGCGCCGGTGGTCACCGCTCGTCAGACCCGGGTGGAGGCGGCCGGGCCGCTGCTGCCGGCGTCGACCCGCATCGTGGCCCGAGCAAAGTCGATGAAGCCGGTCACCCAGATGATCGAGACCGTCGCCGACAGCGATGCGACGGTGCTCATCCGAGGCGAGAGCGGGACCGGTAAAGAGCTCGTTGCGGACGCCATTCACCACCTGAGCCGTCGCCGCGAGCAACCCTTCGTCAAAGTGAACTGCGCCGCGCTCGCCGAGGGGGTGCTCGAGAGCGAGTTGTTCGGACACGAAGCGGGGGCCTTCACCGGCGCCCTGCAGCGTCGCAAAGGGCGCTTCGAGCTGGCCGATGGGGGCACCATCTTTCTCGACGAGATCGGCGAGTTCTCGCCGTCGATTCAGGTCACGCTTCTTCGCATTCTACAGGAGCAGGCTTTCGAGCGGGTTGGCGGCACCCAAACCCTGCGCACCGATGTCCGGGTGATCGCCGCGACCAACCGAGACCTCGAAGCCGCGATGGTCGCCGAGAAGTTTCGGCACGACCTCTACTATCGCCTCAACGTCTTTCCGATTCACGTGCCGCCATTGCGGGAGCGCCGAACGGATATCCTGCTGCTCGCGAACACCTTCGTCGAGCGGTGCTCGAAGGTCATGAACAAGGACGTCCGACGTATCTCGTCGGAGGCCATCGACCTTCTGATGGCCTACCATTGGCCCGGAAACGTTCGGGAGCTCGAGAACTGCATCGAGCGCGCGGTCTTATTGACCCGCGACGGGGTCATTCATGCACACCATCTCCCACCGACCCTGCAGACGCCGGAGTCGTCGGGGACCTCGCCCAAGGGAACGCTGCAGTCGGCGGTGGAGGCGGTCGAGCGCGAGCTGATCGTCGATGCCCTCAAGGATGCCCGCGGCAACATGGCCGAGGCAGCTCGCCGACTCGGGGTGAGCGAACGCCAAATGGGGCTGCGAGTCAAAAAGTACCGACTCGCCCCCAAGCGATTTCGGACCGGAACCGTCGCTCGCGGATAGGAAGCCGATGAGATAAACGCGACCCGCCGATGACCGATCGTCGAAGCGTGTTGCGAGGGGCTCTCGGGGGACTCACCGCCGGGCTCTATGGCTCGGCGGCGGCCGGCTGCGCCCGGGTGTTCGGGCCGCGCTCACGCCCGCCGGTCCAGCTGCGATCCGAATACACCTTGACCCGCGTCGACGGCCGTTCGTTACCCATAGGCGCTTACCGAGGGCGCGTCGTTTGGCTGGACGTGTGGGCGACCTGGTGTCGGCCGTGCGAGGCGTCGATCCCGTTCTACGCCGAACTGCAAGCCGAATATCGGTCGGACGGATTCTCGGTGGTTTCGGTCAGCGTAGACGAAAACGAGTTAGATCTGCAAGATTTCTTGCGCCGTACAACCGTTTCGTTCTCCGTCTTTCACGACCCCCAGGCCGCGATAGCGAAGCACATGCGGTTAACGACCGTGCCCACCGCATTTCTCTTGGATCGAGACGGGCGCACGGTCTGGGTTCACGTTGGGTTCGTGTCGGCGGATGAGATGGAGATTCGCCGACAGATTCTCCGAATACTTCGTGGGCCGGACTCGGTCGGCGCCCGACGCGACCCGCTCAGCCCTAGTTTCGCTCACGGCTTCGATTAGCCACCTTGTCGCAAGAAGATTCATTCGTACGGGGGTGGTTCAAACGGGCTGCGAACGGGTGTATCCAACTCGTATGGACTCCGCAATGGACCTCAGCAGGCACGGCATCAGCGTCAAAAGAGTTATGAGGAACCCACCGCCCTCCATGCTCTACGAGGAGGCCTTGCGGCGAGAGAAGGGTACCGCCATCGCTGACAACGGTGCGCTCATCGCTTATTCGGGCGCGAAGACCGGACGAAGCCCGACCGACAAACGCGTCGTCGCCAACCCCGGGAGCGAGAACGATATCTGGTGGGGCAAGATCAATATCAAGCTCGACGAGTCGGTCTTCAACATCAACCGTGAACGGGCGCTCGACTACCTGAACACGCGCGACCAGCTCTTCGTGATCGATGGCTTTGCCGGCTGGGATGAACGGTATCGCATCAAGGTTCGCATCATCTGCGAGCGCGCGTACCACGCGCTCTTCATGCGCAACATGCTCATTCGCCCGACGCTCGAAGAGCTCGCCACGTTCGGTGAGCCGGACTTCGTCGTCTACAACGCCGGTCGTTTTCCGGCGAACTCACACACCGAGGGCATGACTTCGAAGACCTCGGTCACGCTCAACTTCGAACGGAAAGAGTTCGTGATTCTCGGGACCGAGTACGCGGGCGAGATGAAGAAGGGCGTCTTCACGATCATGAACTACCTCATGCCCAAGCAAGGCGTCTTGTCGATGCACTGCTCGGCCAACGAGGGTGAGCAGCCGGACGATGTCTCGATCTTCTTCGGTCTGTCGGGCACCGGTAAGACGACGCTGTCGGCGGACCCTCATCGCAAGCTGATCGGCGACGATGAGCACTGCTGGTCGGACCAAGGCGTCTTCAACATCGAGGGTGGCTGTTACGCGAAGTGCATCAACCTCTCGCGGGAAGCCGAGCCGGAGATCTACGACGCGATTCGGTATGGCTCGGTGCTCGAGAACGTAGAGTTCGACGAGCACACCCGCGCCGTTGACTTCACGAGCTCCAAGTTCACCCAGAACACTCGATGCTCTTACCCGATCGAATACATCCCAAACGCCAAGATTCCGTGCGTTAGCCGCCAGCCGAAGAACGTCATCTTCCTGACCTGCGATGCGTTCAGCGTTCTGCCCCCGGTCAGCAAGCTGACCCCGGGGCAGGCGATGTACCATTTCATCAGCGGGTACACCGCCAAGGTCGCGGGCACCGAGGTGGGCGTCACCGAGCCCGAGGCGACGTTCTCGGCTTGCTTCGGCGCCCCGTTCCTCGTTTGGCACCCCACCAAATACGCCGAGCTGCTGGCCGAGCGTATCCGACGTACCGGCGCTGACGTGTGGCTGGTCAACACCGGCTGGAGCGGCGGGCCGTACGGCGTCGGCAAGCGGATGAGCATCAAGCACACCCGCGCCATCATCGACGGCATCCACTCGGGGGCCCTCGCGAAGGCTGACTTCGTCGAAGATCCCATCTTTGGCGTGCTGGTGCCGACCACCTGCCCCAACGTTCCGCCCGAAGTCCTGCAGCCGGTGAACACCTGGACCGACAAGGCTGCTTACGAAGCGACGGCCAAGAAGCTGGCGCACAGTTTCCATGAGAACTTCAAGGCGTACGCCGACCAGGCCAGCCCCGAAATTCTCGCTGCCGCTCCCCGAATCTGATTTGCTCGCCCATCCGGCCGCCGCCGGTCACCCGTCTGCCGAAGCTGCCGTCCGCCGACGAGCCCGCCCTGAGAGACTGCGCCCTTCGATGACGCCGCCGCCGAAACGATGCTGGGCTGCAAACCGACCGTTGTTCGGTTTCTCGCCAGCCCGGCGGGGGAGGTGTCAGGGTATTTCTCGCGCTAGCGTGTTGGGCAGCCCACCCCGGAGATTGGTTCCCGCCATCACCAAATGTATTGTGCGGCCGCCCCATGCGACTTGAGATCCGTGACATCGAATCGACGAAGGTCTACGACATTGGGCCCGAAGGTGCGGTGCTGGGCCGCGAGCGGGCAAGGACGGATATCTCCCTACGCGACGAGTCCATCTCCAAACGCCACGCTCGCATCTTCCACCAAGACGGCGCCTGGCTGCTCGAAGACCTCAACTCGTCCAATGGAACCTACGTCGATGACCAGCGCATCACGGTGCCGGTTCGTCTGACCCAAGGCCGTACCTTTTCGCTAGCCCAGCGAAAGTTCGAGGTCGTGTACGTCGAAATGGCCGCGCCGGCCCCGCAAGTCGACCCCGTCGGTGCGCCGAGCGACTTTGCAGCGCCGGTGGCCCCGTTCGAGCCCACCGGCGCTCAGCTCCCTTCGGTGCCCGCCTTGGAGCCATCGGCGTTCGGCGCACCGAGTCTCGACAATGATGAGCCCGAGCCCCGCGGCTTCGGCTACTTCTTCGTCGCGCTTCCCCGAGCGTTTGCCTTCTACTTATTGGAAGCGCCCCTCATGGCGCTGAACCCGATCGGCAGAACCCAAAGGAGCCTGCACGAGCAACCGCTGCCGGCGATGACCAGCATTGAAATCGCGGCCTACGTGCTCCCAGCCGCTTTTCTGATGGGGTTTGGGTCGCTCCTGCTCGCGGCCATCGGCACCGCGCTACAGACCGGGACGTTCCCGAGCGGAGTGCTGTTGGGCGCGCTGCCCTTCGTAGCCGCCGGCGCTTTGGTGGCGTCGGTCTTCGGTCTTCTCCTGCATCCGATTCAGCGGTTCCTCATTGACCTCTTCAAGGGGCAGTCGACGTATCGGAGTCGAACCAACAACATCGTACATGGGCTCACGCTGAATCTGGTCGGCATCGTACCGGTGGGGCTCGGCCCGATTCTGGTGGCGGCGAATGTTCCCTACTTGGTGCTGCTTCAGCCGCTTCTGTCGCTCCTGTACGTCGCGGTCGTGGTCTACTATCACTTCCAGTGGCTGAAAGTCTTCGATGTGGTGAAGGCTCTTCAGTACGTCGCGCTGGTGCTCGGCATCCTCCTGGTGCTCGGCGCTGGGTTTGGCTTGGTGGCGCAGATCGGCCTCGAGATCGAACGCGTTTCCATCGCCCAAGATGGGCCGGCGCGGGCCCCTGACGGCGCGATGGCGCGACGAGCGACCGAGGTTCCTACCGACCGAGCCCAGAGTCCGGGCCAAGACGGGCCTGATGGCGCCCCGGACCTGAGAGCCGTCCTCGATCGCGCGGCCGAAAAGCAGCAAGAAGCGGCGCGATTGGCCGCCGCCAAGCGGGCCGAGGCGCCCTCGTCGGATGAGCCGGAAGCTCGGGACAATGGTGGCGGGGACGAAGGCCCCGATCTCGCGGTCGCGTTGGCCGCGATCAATCAGGAAAAGTATCCTCTTGGAGCCACCGAGTTCGTGGTTTTCGTTCAAAAGCGGGATGCGATCGAGCGCGCCATCGAGGCCGATCCTTCGCTGGTGAGCGACAAGGCGGTCAAGCGAGACTACGAACGCTTGTGGCGGATCACCTACGAAATCAACGAGAAGTACTATCGAAAGAGGGGTCCGCGCTGGAAGAAAGAAAAGATCTATCAGCGAGAGAAGGCTGAGGAGACCTTTCGAAGAACGAGAAGGTACGTCAATCGCCTCTATAAGAAGCTCATCTTACAGTAGGGCATCGAACCGATAGTTGAGCTTGAGCGTCACGCTGCGAAAGGGTTCGACCTCGTCTCGAGAAACGTCGGGGTCGTCGTCTCCGCACAGGAAGAAGCCGCTGCAGGCCACGTTTTCTCGATAGACAAGGAATAGGTCGGAGCCGGGGAGGTAGCGCCACCGGAGGCGGACGAGCCCGGTCAACCGGCCTTCGACCGAATTCGACTGGCCGATGAAGTCGATCACCAGCTTCGTGGTGGGCGTCGCGCTCACCTTCGCGTTGACGGTTGTGGTTTCGATCGTGTCGCGCCCGTCGAAGTCGACCCACGAATGACCAGCCCCAACTTCGGCGCGCATGTATCCGAGCAGGTTGACGCCCGCAAACCCGTCGATGGTCTGGATCAATCCGCCGAACAGCGACGTATCTCGAGTATAGCTGACATCGAAGTAGGGGTTACGTTGGGATGTCCTCCCGGCGTAGACGACGAGGGACTCGCCAAAGTAGCGGTCGGGCGCGACCGGAACCTGGTTCAGCAGCGTGAAGCCCTCGCGAACGGTGTCCTCGGTTTTGGCCACGACCACGCCGGCTTCGAGGCCGTTACGAAAGCGCACGTAGACCTCGCCGTCGGCCCGCTGACCGAGCGTTTCGCCGTCGCTGAGCTGCTGCTCGATCAGGCCCCTCACCGAGAAGCTCAGCTCCTGGATGCCGGACCCCTCCGGCCGGAAGATGGCCAACAAGTTGAGTCGGGTCTGCAGAAGATTGCGTCGGGCTACGAAGCCGATCGTTGGGTTGAATCGCTCCGACACGAACGACACGGCGACCGACGGCTGCAGATTCTCGCCCCGCCAGGCGACCGAGGCTTGTCCGCTGGTTCCCCGCTCGAGATCGCCTTCGTGGTTGATGGTTCCGGCCAAGAACCCGGTCAGCTCGAGGCGACGGCCGAGCGCTCGAAACGCGCCGTCGCCACCCACCGAGAGATTGGGTTCGAACGGCGGGTCGCCGCTCGACAGCGGAGGCACCCGTCCTTCGAGGGTGGCCATGAGGCCGAGATGGCCTCGCTCCCCGAAGTTTTGCCGGACGCGGGCCACGGAGAAGCTGCGCGCGGGTTCGTCACCATCTTCGTCGGTCAACACCTGCAGCAATCCGAAGCGGAAGTCACCGACACTTCCGTACGACTTGAGGCCCGCAAGCAGCGGGACGGTGTTTCCGCTGTCGTCGAGGCCGATCCGTCGAGAAAAGAAGATCTGAGAGAACTCCGAGGCGCCGAAGTCGAAGACCTCGAGACCGGAGAGGAAAAATGGACGGCGCTCCGGGAAGAACAGAGGAAAGCGGTTGGTGTTGACGACCGGGTTGTCGAGGTCGACCTGGGCGAAGTCGGTCAAGATGGTGAGCTCGGTCCAGATGTCTTGGCCGAAGCGGGCGCGGAGGTCGCCCCCGAATTTGTAATCGAGGTCGTCGTCGACCGCCGCCCGTCGCGGGTCGTAGTCGAGGGAACCGAGTGCGTAGGGGAGGATGGTGAGCGGATTGCCCCCGCTGAGGCCTTTCAGGTCGTCGACCCGGCCATAATACAGAGCGGCGGTGGGCCCGAATTCGGGCGGCATTTCGGACCAGTCGTAGGTCGCGAGTCGCGCGTTGTGATCGCGACTGATCTGGAGTCCGATGCGGTTGATGTCTTCTCCGGACGGAAGCCCCAACGCGACGACCGGAATCGCAAACTCCGCGACCCAGGCGTCGTCGGTGACCGACGTCTCGACGTCCCAGATCGCGTCGAACTCCCGCCGGAAATCGCCCCCGTTTTCGACCGCCACATAGTCGAGCTGGACCCCGGCGGGGTTGGTCACGAATCCGACGGTGGTCCGGCGGTCGAGCCGAACATCGAACTTCAGCGAGATGGCGTCATCGGCGAAGACCTCGAAGCTGTCGCGGGCCCGCTCCCGGCCTCGAGGCGGCACCCCACCGGTGTACGAGACCACTCCGACGTAGACCGTGCCCTCGTCGAACAGAACGCGGAACTCGGTTCGCACGGGGGGCTTGCGTTTAGGGTAGGGCGTTCGTTCGACGAAGTCGGACGCGATCGGCGCGGTCTTCCACACCGGCTCATCGAGGCGACCGTCGAGCGTGATTGAAGCCTCGCCCTTGGGGACCGCGCGCACGCGCTTGGGGTCGGGCGGAACGGCGGCGACCGACCCGAGCGCGCATCCGATCAGCACTGCTCGACGCACGAGGGCGGCGTTCATCTGTACGAAAGCAAGCATTGCGACACGTCGAAAGGAGCGCTGGGCTGGCTTGGTGCGACGAAACCCATGCCCAACATCGGCTCGAAGCCGCTCCCGCTCTCGCTCATCGCTGCCGTCTCGGCAAGCTGTTCTTCGACAG
Source organism: uncultured Myxococcales bacterium (assembly GCA_964519665.1). GTDB lineage: Bacteria > Myxococcota > Kuafuiibacteriia > Kuafuiibacteriales > Kuafuiibacteriaceae > JANQQN01. Next base: position 60,050 of record CAZFIV010000027.1, on the reverse strand, counting down.
CGGGGTGGACGAACCGCCCGCTGTCGTTCGGTCAACGGAACCCCTGACCCTACCGATGTCGGCCCCCTTCCACCGCTCATGCCGGGACGCGATGGGTTATTTTGAAGTGAAGGTCGCCGACGAAGGGCGGTGCTTCGACCGCATCGTCGCCTTGGAGCCGGAGCCCGGGCGCGGGCGATAAATCCCCTCGGGGTCGTCCGGCCTCCGTCCTATTTCGACGCGCAGCGAACATTCCATCGATGGCCCGGTTGTTGGGTCGTGGCCGCGCTCTCACGGCTTTCGTGACGCTGTGCGTGAGGTTTCGGGTCGATGCAGGTTGTAGACGTTATGGACATCACAACACCACGCGGCTGGAAAATATTGGCCGGCCTGCTACGTTCAATAAGTAGTGTCAACGGCGATCCTCACGACCCTCCTCTTTGCCACCGGCGTCCCGTCCAACCCTGCCGACGGGTCCATGTCGGCCCCCGACGATGGGCCGTTCTACGCCCGGTCGAGCTGCCTGGCGGCGCTCGAAGTGGTCATGTCGACCAAGCCCGAGGAAACCGCGGCACTCCTCGAGAGACTCGCCGAATCGCCGGACGTCGAAGACAAGGCGTGTGCGGTGTGGCTCGAGCTTCCCCTGAATGAAATCGAGATGTCCCTCGAAGGGAAAGGGCATGGGCTACCGGAGCGCCGAGCCAAGCGACTCCTGAGGTTGTTCAAGTTTTCGAAGTACTTTCAAAAGCGGGGTCGCCACTTTGCGATGCTCGAACTCGAGGCGCGGATGCATCGGGTCCGCTTGCTCGTCGAAAAGGGCGACCGGATGAAAGCCCTAAGTGAAGCCCGCACGGTCGAGAGGATGCTCGCGCGGGTAGGTGATAGCCCGAACCCCACCGTCAAGTACGTGCGCGGCGTAACCCGGCTCGCGGTGTCGCAGTCGGCGTTTCCGCTCCGCATGCTGCTCGGCATGGCCGGCGTTTCGGGCGACGAAGAACAGGGCCGTCGGCTCCTCGAGGAGCTCGTCCAAGGCAAGACCGTTTACGCCGGTGATGCCCTCTATCTGCTGCATCACTTCGCCCACGAGAACAACGACCTCGAGGCATCGCTTCACTACGGCGAGCGCCTGGTCGCCAAGTATCCGCAGAATCCGCAGTTTGCGTACGAGTACGGCAAGGCGTTGCGGGACGCGCGCAAGTACGAAGAAGTGCTCGCTCTGACGTCGCCGTTTCTGGAGCGCATGACGGAGGATCCCAATGCGTGGACCGATCGCATCCGAAAGAAGATCTACTTCCTGAGCGCCGAAGTCGCCCTCGAGGTCGGCAAGAAGCAAGATGCGAAGCGCTGGGCGGTTCTGGCCTCGCAGCAGAAGTATGGCGGCCTGGTTTCCGAGACCAGCGCCCTCCTCAAACGCTTCTGATTCGCGCCTACGGTTTTTCATGAACCGTAGGGCGACAGCTCCGAGAGTTCCGCCCAGTCGGCATACAGCGCTTCGACCTTGGCTTCGGCCGCCGCCAGCGCTGTCAACTTGTCCTTCATCTTCGGTCCCAGCTCCCGAATCGCGACGGGGTCGTTGACCTCCTCCTGCAGGCGCTCGACGGTCTCTTCGGCGGCCATGATGTCCGCCTCCATCTTCTGGAAGGCTTGCTCTTGCTTGAAGGTGCGGCGCTGGCGGACCTTGGCCGAGGGCGGCGATTTCGAGCTGGGCTTAGCGGCGGTGGTCGGCTGGGCCGTCGCCGCAAAAGGCGAGGGGGCCGACGCCTTGAGTCGGTCTCGGTACAAGGCATAGCTGCCCTCGTACAAAACGACTTTGCCGTGCCCCTCGAAGGCCAGGATCGCGGTCGCCACCCGGTCGAGAAAGTAGCGGTCGTGACTGATCACCAGCACGCACCCGGGATAGCGAACCAGCGCGTCTTCCAACACCCGGAGGGTATTGAGGTCGAGGTCGTTCGTCGGCTCGTCGAGGATCATCAGGTTGCCCGGTTCGCGCAGCGATTTGGCGAGGGCTACCCGACTCCGCTCACCGCCGGAGAGGGCGCCGACGGGCGTCCGCTGGGCGGCTTCGTCGAACAACAACCGGTCCAGGAACGTTTGCACCGGAATCGCCCGGTCACCGACGAACACCTGGTCGTTGTCGCCGGCGACCTCCTTTCGGACCGAGTTGCTGTCGTCGAGGTCCGAGCGGGCCTGGTCGGCGTATACGATCTGGGTATTCACGCCCTGCCGGATCGAACCCGCGTCGGCCGGCTCGGTCTCGAGAATCATCCGGATGAAAGTGGTCTTGCCGGCACCGTTCGGTCCGACGATGCCGATGCGATCGCCCTTCTTGAGGGTCAGGTCGAGGCGGTCGATCAATACGCGGTCCCCGAACGCCTTCGTGAGGCCTCGGATTTCGAGGATGGTCTTTCCGATTCGCGGCGGGTGGGGAAGCTGCAGGACCGCCTCCCCCTCGGCAGCCATCGGCTTGTCGGCCACCAGGGCGTCGAACCGTTCGAGCCGGGCCTTCTGCTTGGTCGTTCGGGCCGGCGCCGATCGGCGGACCCATTTGAGCTCGTCCCGAATCGCGTTTTGCCGCCGCGCCTCGGTCCGGGCCGCCAGCGCGTCTCGTTCGGCCTTGTCGATCAGGTACGCGGTATAGTTGCCCGAGTATTGGGACATCTGACCTCGGTCCAGCTCGACGATTCGATTGGTCACGTCGTCCAGGAAGTAACGATCGTGGGTCACGAGCAGGATGGCTCCCGGGTAGCTGACCAGATGCTCCTGGAGCCATTGGATGGTCGCCACGTCGAGATGGTTGGTCGGCTCGTCGAGGATGAGGACGTCGGGCCGGCTCAACAACACCAGCGCCAGCGCGACCCGCCGCTGTTCGCCCAACGACAAGGTCGTAGGCGAGCGCGTCTTGGGGGGCACCTTCAGGGCGTCGCCCATGGCGTCGGCCAGGTGCTCGACGTTCCAGCCGCCGAGCCGCTCGAGCTCCGCCGTCAACTCGGCCTGCCGTTCGACCAGGTCGGCCAGTTCGTCACTGCCGGCCAACTCCATTCGGGCGGCGAGGTCGTGAAGCGAGGTCTGGACCTCTTGATGGCGGGCGAGGCCCGACAGCAGGGCGTCGCCCACGGTGTCGAACGCCGACAGGTCGGGGTTTTGGTCGGCGACCCCGATCGTCAGGGCTCGGCGCCGTATCAGTTCGCCGGCGTCCGGGTCTTCGCGACCGGTCAAGATTCGGACCAGGGTGCTCTTGCCGGCGCCATTGCGGCCGATGAGCCCGACCCGGTCGCCGGCCGACAGGGTGAGGCTCACGTCGTTCAGAATGGTCTTGGCGCCGTAGGCTTTGTGAAGCCCCCGCGCGGTCAGCATGGTCACAGAGGGTGTTTAGCGTCGGGCGGTGGCCGTTGGCCAGCTTTTGGGGGCGTCAGGCGTTCGGGGGCGAGGACCCCGATGGCGGTGAGGAGCGCGCGTCTTCCGCCTGGGCCGAGGGCGGGTAAGGCGCTTCGGTCGACTCGGCGCGGTCTCGGTGCCTTTGGAGGGCCCGCTGCAGCCACGCGATCGCGATCGTGGCCACGCCGACCTCGTCCAGCCAGCCGATGAAGGGGATGGCGTCGGTCGGCTCGGGCAACAGCACATATCCGACCGCCAACAAGAACATGAGTCGGGTGCCCCATCCGGTCTGTCTGTCGGTGAAGAACCGCCAGACGGCCCCGGGCTGAAGGACCAGCGGCAATATGTCTTGCCGACGTTTTTTTCGGATCAGCTTGTTCGACACGGTCCGGAGTGTCTCACGGGCATCGCTCGCCGTCTCGCCCTTGCCTTACTCGAGGCGTCTTGGCAGGAACATCGGGTGCGACAGGAACAAATGGGGCCTCTCACGGTCCGCGTCGTCGGAGGAACGGACGGGTTGGGCGGCGGCGAGGGCCCGGCGATCGTCCTTTTGCATGGATTTGGAGCGCCGGGGACGGACCTCGTCGGCCTCGCGTCGGCCATCGAGGCTCCTATGGGCACCCGCTTCGTGTTTCCCGAGGCGCCGATGACGCTGCCCATGATCATGCCGGGGATCGATTCTCGCGCCTGGTGGCCCATCGACGTGGAGGGGCTTCAGCGAAGCCTGATGCTCGGCGAGATGCCGGATCTGTTCACCCGCGAGCCGCCGGGCCTGGCCGAGGCGCGCACGATGGTCATCGAGATGCTCGATGCGCTGGACCGAACCTTGGCCCCATCCCAGGTCGTCCTCGGGGGCTTTTCGCAGGGGGCGATCACCAGCGTAGACGTTGCGCTCAACTCCGATCGCCGACTGGCGGGTCTGGTCCTGTTCTCGGCGAGCATCGTCGCGGAGAGCGCGTGGCGGGCCCGCTTGCCCGCCCGGGCCGGGCTCCCGGTTCTCCAAACCCACGGCACGATGGATCCCCTACTTCCGTATGCGCTCGGAGACCGCTTGCGCACCCTGATGGAGGAGGCCGGCCTCGAGCATACGTTCGTGAGTTTCGTGGGGGCCCACGAGATCGGCATGCCCGCGCTCGCTGCCGCCAAGCACTTTCTTGCTTCCCATCTGAGCGCCGACCGTTAGGCTGCGAGCCCCGGAGAACGGCTCTGCGTTGGTCTCTCGGAACGGGACGGGCCGCTCCCGCTCAAGGCCTCCAGGGATGCGTCGATGGGTACGGGGCGGCACCTCAGGTGTCGAGAGAAAGCCGTGAACCCATCTTCAACGACCGTCCCGCAGACCGAAGATATCGCCGTCGAGGCTTGGGGGAGTACATTGTTGCTGGTCGAGGACGACCCCGACGAAGCCAATCACGTCGAGGCTCTGCTGCAGCGCTTACCAGCGGGTTACTTCGAGGTGACCCAGGTTAAATCGGTGACCGACGCCCAGGTGGCGCTCGAGCGTCAGGACTTCAGCGCGGTCCTGCTCGACCTGGCGGTGCCCGACGAGCCGGGCCTACGGTCGATAGAGCGGGTCAGGGACTGCGCGCCCGATGTGCCGCTGATCGTGCTCGGTGGCTGGGAGCATCAACCCCTCGCGCTGCACGCGGTCCGACGGGGCGCTCAGGATTTCCTGATCAAGCCCGACCTCAGCTCGGGTCTGTTGGGGCGGAGTCTGCGTTACGCGATCGAGCGCAAGCGCGCCGAAGCCCGGTTCGCATACCTGGCGCGGTACGATCAGCTGACCCATCTGCCCAACCGAGAGCTATTTCAGGCTCGACTCAGCCACGCGTTGGTGCGCGCCGAACTGTCGCTCGAACAGGTCGCGTTGCTGGTGGTGAACGTTGACGGGCTGGACGACATCATCACCGCCTGGGGCGAAGAAGCACATCGCGAAGTGCTCCGGGAGGTCTCGGCCCGCCTGACGGCTTGCGTCCGGCAGACCGAGACCGTCGCCCGATTGGGGACTTGTACATTCGGCGTCGTGCTGGAGGGCGTCGGCGGTCTCGAGGACGCGAGCATCGTGAGCGACCGGATCGTGGCTCGCCTCGGCGAGCCATTCGATGGCCCAGTGTGCCAGCTCGATGCGTCCGGACAGGCCCTCAACCTCACCGCGCGCGTCGGAATTGCGGTGGCCGCCGGACCGGAGAGCATCGAGACGATGTTGGAGCGGGCCGACCATCACCGCACCATCGAGAACGAACCGGCCAAAAAGAGCGCTGACCACGCGTCGTCTTCACCCGATCAGCGCAGCACCGACCATGAGGCCCGAGAAGCGCTCGCTCGAAACGAGTTCAAACTACTCTTTCAACCCCGGGTCGTCGCGGCCGACGGTGCGGTCGTCGCCGTAGAGGCTTTCTTGCGGTGGTCTCATCCCCGCCTTGGTCTGCTCGTGCCGCACGAGTTCCTGGATCAGATCGCCGACCTCGAGCTCGTCGAACGGATCCATCGATGGGTCGTGGTCGAGGCGGCCCGACAGCTGGGTGAGTTTCGGCAGGCGTGCTTGCCCAAAGTTCGACTGAACATCAATCTGGATGAACGCCATTTGTGGCATATCGATTCGGTGGAGCAGCTGACGCAGTGGGTGAGCGAGGCGGGCGCGGAGCCGAGTTGGATCGAGTTGGATTGTGAGGAAAGCGTGCTGCTGAGCAACCCGGCGCGCAGCCGACGCGTTTTACGCGACTTTCAAGCGGCGGGCTTTCGGACGGCCATGGATAGTTTTGGGGCCGGAATCGGCCAACTGAGCGAGCTCGCGAGCTTGCCGCTCGACGCCCTGAAGATCGATCGGGCGGTCACCGCCGAGCTCGACGAACACCCCGCCCGAAGGGCGTTGTTCGCGGCCGCGGTGGCGGTCGGGCGCGAGCTGGCGCTGGAGGTGGTTACGCTCGGCGTCGAGCGAGAAGCCCAAGCCAAGCTGGCCACCGAGCTGGGGGCCACTCACCTTCAGGGTTATTGGATTGCGGAGCCCAAGTCTGCTCCGGCCCTCGCCGAATGGTCGCCCGGATGGAGGGGACCGAGCTGAGATTCCCACGATCGTCCTCAAGCCGCCGCTCGACGCGCCGATGTTTTGATCGATGCCCGCGGCTACGAGTACGGTGGACCTAGTCCAGGAGTTCGGTCTGGACCGTCGAGTGAGACTCGCCATCGTGGACGATGATCCCGACGAGCGAGAGCGGTTGCTCCGAGGCGTTCGTCGGTCCGACCTGTTCGAATACGACATTTCGTTCTTCGATTCGTTCCAGCAAGGTCTCGCGTCGATCGCAAAGGGTGGATTCCACTTGGCATTGGTGGACTACGACCTCGGGTCGGCCAATGGCTTCGACTTCGTTCGGCAGGCGCGGGCGCGCTCCTTGGATACGCCGATCGTGGTCATGACCGACGAACCGCGGCGCCGCATGGACTTTCAGGTCCTGCTGGACGGAGGCGCCGACGTGGTCGAGAAGGACGACTTGCTCCGGTCGTCGATCCTGGAGCGCATTGTTCGCCATACGTTGTTGCGCACCCGGCAAGCTCGGGAGCTTCAGCGTCGAGCGAGCTACGATGACCTCACCGGCCTCGCCAACCGGACGTATTTTCGTTCGGTCCTCGAGCACGAGCTCTGGTCGGCGGACCGAACCGACGGCGAGGTCTCCGTTCTGTACATCGACCTCGATGGCTTCAAGACGATCAACGACCAGTTCGGCCACACCACTGGAGACGCGGTTCTCCGAGGCGTTTCCGATCGATTCCAGGATGCGGTCGCGGGTCGAGGGCTGGTCGCTCGCTTGGGCGGCGACGAGTTCGCAGTGGTCCTGCCGGGAGGCGAGCCCCGCGCCCGAGCGGTGCGGTGGGCCATCGAACGCCTGCTCGAGCAGCCGTTCGGGACGGGGAGCCGTTCGATCGCGGTGCGGGCCAGTATTGGCTGGGCCACCTATCCTCGCGACGGCCAAACGGCGGACCGGTTGGTCGACCACGCCGACCGAATGATGTACGGCGCCAAGCATCGAGCGGCCAGCCATCTTGGGGGGCATCCGCGGCGGCAACCCGAACGCTGGTGGCGGCGGCTACAGCGGTTGGTCGACGACTTTCCCCGCGCGTTGCAAAACGACGAACTCCATCTCGTGTTTCAGCCTCAGCTCGACGATGTTGGGGGACGGGTTCGGTCCGTCGAAGCCTTGACCCGATGGCAGCACCCCAGCCTCGGTCCGGTCTCGCCAGCGGAGTTCATACCGGCGATCGAGCGATGCGACCTCGCGTACGAGCTCGATAGCTGGGTCATCCGGCGAGCGCTCGAAGCGCGAAAGACCTGGGCCTCGTGTGGCTTCCCTCTCCCCCGCATGGCGGTCAACGTATCGGCCCGAAGCCTGATCAAACCCAGCTTGCTCAACATGCTCAACGACGGCTTGACGTCGACCGGACAGAGCCCCTCCGACATCGAGATCGAGTTGACGGAGACCGCGGTGCTCGACGCGAAAGCGGCCCCGGTCATGCGCGCGCTGACCGACAATGGGGTGTCGCTGGCGATCGATGACTTCGGAGTCGGGCAGTCCAGCTTGGCCAGCCTGGCTCAGACACCGGCGACGGTCCTCAAGCTCGACCGCACCCTGCTCGTCGGCGCCGCGCTCAACGACCGGCACGAAAAGGTGCTTCGGTGGGCGATCCGGCTCGGACGAGACTTGGGCATGGAGGTGGTGGCCGAAGGTATCGAAGCGCAGGCGCAGCTGGACTTGCTCCGACAAGAGTCCGTCGATGGTTATCAGGGCTACTTTCTCGCCCGGCCGCTGCCCGGCGACGAGTGGCTCAAGTGGTTTACAAATGGCCTGACAGCCGCGACAGTGCCGCCGGCAAGTCTGGCTGGTCCGTCATGACCGCCCGCATCGGGTCGGACCAGCCGGCCAGTCGCTCGCGAACGTTTGACAGGTTGAATTGACGGGGCGACGCGAGGCTTTCGAGTTCCGCCCAGTCGAGCGGCATGGAGATCGGCGCCGTCGGGAGCGGGCGCACGCAAAACGGGGCGGCCAAGACCCGGCCGTGGCCGTTTTGGACGAAATCGAGATACACCTTGCCCTGGCGGTGGCCGATCGCCCGGGAGATGGTGGCGATGTCGGGAAGCTCGTGGGCGACGACCCGAGAGATGAGCTCGGCCAGGCTTCGCGCCTGATCGTAGGTGCACTGCTCGCCGAGCGGCATCAATATGTGAAGGCCGGTGGATCCCGACGTCTTGAGGTAGGCGGGCAGCCCGATCGCATCACACAGTCTCTTGATCGACTGCGCGATTCGGACCACGTGCTCGAACGCCGCGTCTTTGGGGTCGAGATCGATCGTCGCCCAGTCGGGGCGAGCCAGCGTCGCGACTCGGCTCGCCCAGATGTGCAGCGGAATGGAAGCGAGATTGACCACGTACAAGAGCGAATCGAGGTCTTCCAGGACGAAATAGTCGATCTCCCGCTCGGCGTGTTGGCTCCACATTCGCTCGGTTCGGAGCCACTGTGGAATGAACGCCGGTGCGTCTTTTTGGAAGAAGTTCTTTCCGTGGATGCCATCCGGATAGCGTGTCAACACCACCGGGCGGTCGGCGAGGTACGGGAGCAGCCATGGCGCCAGCTCACGGTACGCGTCGAGAAGGTCGGACTTGGTGTAGCCGTCCTCCGGAAAGAACACCTTGGCCGGATTGCTGATCTTGACCCGCTCGCCGGTCGGGATCGCGGCGGCGGACCCGGCGGCGACCGGTGCGGGCGACTCGAGCGCGGGGGCGGCCTCGAGCCCGAGCGCCTGGCGACGAAGGTCGGAAGCGGTCTTGTCGTCTCGAAGCCGCAAGAACACCGGGAAGCGAAGGACGCCGTCGACGGTGCGGCTGCCGTACCGCACCTCGCACACCAGCTCCGGGCGCACCCAGCGATCGACGCGGTCGTACTTGCTGGGCGCCGTCACCGCCGGGGTCTCGGTGATCAGGTCGTCGAGCCGCTCACGCAGTCGCTCCAAAAGAGCGTGGCTGAAGCCGCTGCCCACCCGGCCCTGGTATACGAGGTCGGGGCCCACGAACTGGGCCAGATGGAGGCCCCCGAAGCCCACCCGGGTGCCTTTGGGCTCGCTGAAGCCGACGATGATGAACTCTTCGGCCCGCTCCACTCGAATCTTGAGCCAGTCGTCGGACCGGCCCATCCGGTAGGGGCTGTCGGCGCGCTTGGCCACCAGACCTTCGAGGCCGAGCGCCACGACCCGCTCGTAAAGCGCGCGACCCTCGGTCTCGACGTGGGCGCTGAACCGAATGATGCCCACCGGGGGCAGGCAGCGTTCCAGCAGCGCCTTGCGCGTTTGAAGGGGGGTCTTGCGGAGGTCGCGGCCGTTCGCGCGCAGCAGATCGAAGGCGAACACGGTCGCCGGTAGGCTGACCGTAGCCTGCTGAATGTCGCGGGCCCGCTGAAGTTGAACCCGCTGCTGAAGGCGATGAAACGATGGCTTGCCGTCATCGCCGAGGACGACGACTTCACTGTCGATGAGGAGGTCTTCGTAGGGCAAGGCGCGCACTGCGCGCACGATCTCGGGAAAAGCGCGGGTGGAGTCGTGCCCGCTTCGGTATCGAAGCCGGATTTCGCCGTCGCTCTTGTCGATGAGCAAGCGAAAGCCGTCGTATTTGAGCTCGAACAACCATCCCGGCTTCGAGAAGGGCTCGGGGGCGCTCTCGGCGAGCATCGGCCGGACCTGGTCGACCAGGACCCTGCCCGTCGGGATCTGAGCCGCCTCCAACTCGGTGGTCAGGGCGGCGATCGGATCGTAGCCCTCGGCGAGCTCTTCGACGGTCAAGCCCGAGAGAATCGAGCGGGGATCGAGGGTGCTGCTGCCTTCGGGGGCCGCGTGAGCGTCGGGTTTCTTGATGAGGAGCCAGTGGTTTTCGCCCGCGCTCTTCGTCTGGACGAGCGTGTAGACCCCGCGCAGTTTGTATCCACGCAGCTCGAACAGGAGCTTTCCCGTGTTGAGACCTTCGTCCGGATCCTCGAGGGCCCGCCACTGGCCGCGATCCCAGACGATCATCGCGCCGGCCCCGTAGTTGCCGGCCGGGATGAGGCCCTCGAAATCCACATAGTCGACCGGGTGGTCCTCGGTGCGAATCGCCAGCCGCTTGACCGTGGGGTCGGTCGACGGGCCCTGGGGAACCGCCCACGACATCAGCACACCCTGGTGCTCGAGTCGGAGGTCGTAGTGAAGCCGCCGCGCGGCGTGTTTCTGCACCACGAACACGCCCCCTCGACCGGCCATCCCTGTTCCGAAAGGTTCCGGCGTTCGGTCGGCGGAGCGCTTTTGGTGGTAACGGTCGAGCGGCATCTCCCTATACTATCCAAATCATGGCACCGCGCGCGGTTGGTACGGCCACCATTGCCTTCGGCCTGGTCAACATCCCAGTGAAGCTGTTTTCGGCGGCGAACCCGTCAGCGGCGATCTCGTTTCGATTGCTGTCGAAAGAAGGGCACAAGCTGAAGCAGCAATACGTCGATCCGAAGAACGATGACCAGGTCGTTCCGCGCAGCGACATGGTCAAAGGGTACGAGTTCGCCAAAGACCAATTCGTGTTGTTCGAGGAGGCCGAGCTCAAGGAGCTGCAGGAGAAGGCGACCGGCTCCATCGACATCCAGGAGTTCGTGCCCGAAGAGGCGGTTCCGAAGGTCTACTACGCCAAAACCTACTACCTGGGGCCCGACAAAGGCGGCGACCGGGCCTACAAGCTGCTCGCAGAAGCGATGCGGGTCACGGGCCGGTGCGGGCTCGCCACCTACGCGGCGCGAGGCAAGATGTACCTGGTTCTGATCGCGCCTCTCGGCGACGGCGTGGCCATGTATCAGCTTCACTACGCCGACGAAGTCGTGGGCATCGACGAAGTGCCGCTCGGCGACGCGGAGCCCAAAGAGTCGGAGGTGGGCCTCGCGATCCAGCTCGTCGACCAGATCGCCAATGACCGATTTCAGCCCGAGAAGTATCGCGATGAGGTCAAAGAGCGGGTCGAAGCGGCCATTCAACGCAAGATCGAAGGGCACAGCATTACTGAGGCCGCGCCGGAGCCCGCCAAGGCCGAGATCATCGACCTCATGCAAGCGCTCAAGGCGAGCTTGGGCGGCGAGGCCGAGCCCGCCGCCGAAGCGCCGGCCCCCGAGCCGGTCGAAAAGACCAAACCCAAGAGGAAGACCAAGCGCGCCAAATGAACGCCTTCACCTTGGCCGAGGTGGCTCGGCTCGCGAATCTATCCGAAGCGCGGGTCCGGTCGTTGGTGCTCGCCGACGTGCTGGCGCCGACCGGCGCCGAAACCGGCGCGGACGCCGAGGCTTGGCGATTCTCATTTCGGGATCTGGTTCTTTGCCGGTCGGCGCGGGGCCTCATCGAGGCCCGCGTTCCCCCGGTTCGGCTGACCGCCGCCCTCCGCGAGGTCCAGGCGCACTTGCCGGAGGCCCAGCCGCTGTCGGGCGTGGCGCTGTCCGCCGATGGACGGCAGGTGGTCGCTCGTGACGGTGACGTGTGCTGGGAAGTCGATACCGGTCAGGTGCGGTTCGAATTCGAGGACCTCTCTTCGGCGTCGCCGATCGTCAACATCGCCCCCGTCTCCACGGAGTCCACGGAGGTGGTCGCGTCGTCGACGGCGCCGGTGATGACCGCTTTGGACTGGTTCGAGCTCGGACTGGAGCTCGAAGATACGCACCCCGACCAAGCGAGGGACGCGTATCGCCGGGCGCTCGAGCTCGATCCGCTCGACCGGGAGTCGCGTCTAAATATGGCCCGTCTTCTTCGTCAGGCCGGATTACTCGAGCCAGCGGAAGCGCACTATCGCCTGGGCGCGGACATCCACGCCGAAGATGCACAACCCATGGTCGACCTCGGGTCGTTGTGTGAAGGGCAAGCGCGCTGGTGGGATGCCGTCGTGGCTTACGAGCGAGCGGCCGAGCGGTCGCCGGCCACCCGCGACGTCTATCGACGCCTGGCTTCGCTGTACGAGCGCCTGGGAGAATCCGCCAAAGCGCTGGGGGCCTTGAAGATCTACCGCTCGCTGACGGAGTCGCCCCCCTGACCGTCGCGAAATGGAGAGTGAAAGCGCGCAGCGAGCGAAGACGGGTGGGCACGGTGATGCCTCGGCTGCGACAGCCCGTCCGCCCGAGACTAAAGATTCTCCAGATTGCCCGATTAGTGCTGTGGCGTGGAGGAGCGCGCATCGACATCGGCCGGTTCGGATGAGCGTCCGATCCTCGTTTTTGGACCCACGCAGGAAAGCCTGTCACGCCTCAACCGAGCGGCGGCGCGCCGGTACGCGTGGGTTCCACTGGCCGACGTCGATGACCTCGTCGATCACAGCATCGACGGCCAGGCGATGCTGGTGATCGCCGGCCTGGGCACTCCGAGCCCCCGGGAGATCGAAGTCCTCGGGGCCTGGGCTTCGAATGAAGGTGTCCCGGTGGTTGCTTGGTCCCCGAACAACGTGACCGCAAATCCGCTCCTCGGCCGGCTGGCTCGCGAGTTGGTCCACTCGGTGGGCGCCGAGGACGTGGTTCGGACCTTCGATCGGCTCCTGCATCGCAGCGCATCCGGAGCGTTGAGAGACGGTACGGTCCAGGTCGACGAGGGACAATTCCGCAGCGCCCTGCTCGGTCATCCGAAAGGGCTCATCCTGCTCGACGAGCGGGAGCGGGTCGTGCTCATCAACGGCCTGGCACAGCGGTTGCTGCGGATTCCGGTCGCGCCGAACGAGGGGGACTATCTCCGCTTTACCCTCCGCGAGATGCGGGAAGGCATCGAGTTTGAAGACGGGCAGCTGGTCACCGCCCGGCTGCGATCGTTCTCTTGGAATCGGCGGGCCGCCACGTGGATCGAGCTGACCGCGGCCCACACCGAGGGCGACGAAGCGACCCGGCGGGCCCGGCGCTTGCACGTCGACCGCCTCGCCGCGGTCGGTCAGATGGCCGCCGGGGTCGCCCACGAAGTGAACAACCCCGTCGCATACATCACCGCCAACACGAATACGACCGCCGACCACGTCGACCGACTCGAGACCGTCGTTCGCAAGCTCCGAACGGTCGTCGCCGACCACCCGGAGGTCGCGCGGTCCTTCGACGCGGTGATCGATCGACTCGAGGTGCATCGGACCCTCACTGACCTGCGCGACATTACCAAAGAGAATCTGGAAGGGGCGGGGCGCATCAGCGCGATCGTTCGCGACCTCAAGAACTTCAGCCGCATCGAGCCCGACCAGGTGAACGTGGTGAGCGTCAATCAGATTGTCAATGAAGCTTGCATGCTGGTGGCGCATCAGATCCGATACAAAGCGGAGCTGGTCAAGAAGCTGGGCGACGTGCCTCGCTTGCCGTTGGCTCAGCAAAAGCTCTGTCAGGTCGTCACGAACCTCCTGATGAACGCGGCGCAGGCCATCCCCGAAGGCGACCACCAGGCGCATCGAATCCAGGTGCAGACGTCGGCCGAGAGCGACCGGGTGATCATCTCGGTCGCGGATACCGGGTGCGGAATTCCGGAGCACCTCAAGAAGCGGATCTTCGAGCCCTTCGTGACCACCAAAGAAAAGGAGGGCGGCACCGGCTTGGGGCTGTCGCTCTGCGCGGACATCGTTCGGCAGCACGGCGGCGATATCCGGCTCTACAGCGCCCTCGGGCAGGGCTCCCAGTTCGACGTGATTCTGCCGTTGAACACGGGCTTGCGACCGGTGGTCCGCCTCGCTCGAGCATCGCCGGCGCAGCCAAGAAATCTGGAGCGAGCCCGCATCTTGCTCGTCGACGATGAATTGATGCTGTTGCGGGCGTTCCGGCGACTGCTCACGCCCCATCACGACGTGGTGACCGCGTCGGGGGGCGCCGAGGCTCTCGAAATCTTGGCCACCGACCAACGGTTTGACGTGGTCATTTGTGACTTGATGATGCCGGACGTCGATGGCCCGACCGTGCACGCGGAAGTGTCGGTGCGCTGGCCGCAGCTCGAAGGCCGCATGGTCTTCTGCTCGGGAGGCGCGTTCTCGCCGCGAGTGCGGACGTTCGCGGAGACGGTCCGCGAACGCTGCCTCGAGAAGCCCGCCACCATCCAGCAGCTCACCATGGCCATCGATCGGATTCGCCGGCACAAGGTTCAGCCCGCTTGACCCGTATCGCCCCTGATCAGCAACGTCGCGCAGTGATGACCGCGTATCCCAACCATCCGCGGTGAGCGGCGTCGGCCGCCGCCAGCGCGGTCGCCCAGATGGGTATCCATTTCAAGAGCTGACCCGAACCCAGAAGCCGGGCCGCGCCGGCGAGGTTCCGCCAGCGCCATCCTTCGGATAGGCGCCGTCGTCCGAAGGCGCCGAAGCCTCCCAGCACCGAACGCGTGCGGTCTACGAAGCGAAATCCGCTAAAGCCCGCCTCGCCGAGGGCGGTCGCCCAGGCCATCGGGGACCAGAGGTTCGCTTGCGGAATCCCGGCGGCAGCGGCGAGCGCGCGAGCTCGAAGATCCGGTCGAGGCCCCAAGATGAACAGGTCGGTGAGGCCGAGCCGTCCGCCGCGGGGGAGGGCCGCGGCCGCGTCCAGAAGGAAGCGGCGGCGTGAGTCGAAGTGGTAGGCAGCGTCGAGGCTGACGATCACGGTCGGGGCGAAGGCGACAGCGTTGCGAAGCGCACGGTGGCTGGCGACCTCGACGGACACGCCCGATTTCGAGCCAACGCGAACGGCTGCGCGCTCCGCCGAAGGTCGATGCGGCTCCAGACCGATCACCTCCGGGACGCCGAACTCGGTCTGCCACAGGACGAGTTGGTCGCCGCATCCGCATCCGACGTCGATCAGTCGGTCCGCTGCCGACAGCCCGACCGTCCGACCGAGGCGAACGGCCAGCGCCCGGGCCGCGTCGGGGTACCGGTCGGCGTGGGACCAGTCGCCGAGGTTCTGCCAGGTGGAATCGGCCCCCGCGTTCAGTAGAGACGAGTCGGGAGGCGGCACGGCTAGGCCGAAGTGGCCCACGGCGCCTGAACGCCGAGGTGGGCGAGCGTATCCTGGCTCGAGCGGACACCCGACTCGAGCAGAGGCATCCCCTGGGTCGCATACGAGCCGACGAACCAGATGCGGCGGCCGGGCTGCTCGTGCAGGGCCTGCAGCAGCTGATACGCGGCGAGGCTCTTGCGGTTGACGACGGGACGCTGCAGCGTCGCTCGCAGTAGTTCTTTGTCCGGATCCGGTTCGGCGAGGGGATTGTGGGTTTGAAACACCGGCGCCTGGCCCTCGAACTGCACCTCGACGCGGTTGACCCACAGAGTCGAGGCGGCCTGGGCCCGATTGTCGCTGAGAAAGAAGTTCACGGACGCCCAGTCGCGTTCGGAACTTGGCATGAGGCTGCGGTCGGTGTGCACGACGACGTCGAGCTGGTCGTACTCGAACCCCCGCAATGCCTCTTGCTCCGGCTCGAATCCCGCCGGCAAGAGCCTTCGGGCATGATTGGCTTGAGTCGCGATCACGACGTGGTCGAATGCTTCGATTCCGTCGGCCAATCGCACGCGGACGCCCGTATCGTGGACCTCGAAGCTCTGAACCCCCACTCCGAGCCGAACATCGGGAAGGTCTCGGACGATCTGGCGAACGATCTGACGAGTCCCGCCTTGGAACCGCCGCAGCCGGCCGGCCAAGAAGATGTCGAAGAGACTCTCGACGATGACTCGGGCTGGATACTCGGCCACGTTGTCGCGCGAGCAGGTGCAGATCGTGCCGACCGCGGGATACAGAAAGTCCTCGATAAAGGCTTCGCTGTACTCCCCGTCGGCAAGATAGTCTTTGAGGGGTCTCTCGTTGAGCGCTCCGTTCTCGAGATCGAGCCCGGCCGACAGGCGAAATTGGGCGACGCCGGCGATGATCGCAAGGCTGCGGCGGCTCAGGTATCGGGGCGGCACGTAGGGCAAGTTGAATTGCGGTGGGCCGAACGTGCCATACCGAAAGAAGGTGTCTCCCCGCTCGTTCGAGAACGACGATGCGACCGAAACCGGACGGCTGGGAACCTCCAACATGTCGGCGAGGGCCGACAGAGTTGGCCATAGTCGGTGATTGAACACCCGGATGGGCACGTCCACGCCGACGTCGTCAGGGCCGCTCGGCAGCTCTGCGGAGTGCGCGTCCATTCCGACGCGCCCTCTCCGCTCGAACAGGACGGGGCGATGGCCGGATCTTTTTAGCAGCCAAGCGGCCGCCAGACCGGCGATCCCGCTGCCCACCACCGCCACACGAAGAGTCATGGTCCGACAATCGACCACTGATGGCGAACCGCGACAAGACGAGGCTTACCGGAGAGTGATGGTGTACATGGTCACCCCGCCCGTGTGGGTATGGCCGGCCTGAACAACCCTCGACTGCACCTCGAGGCCAACCAGGCGTCCCGCTCCGGCGATACCCGCGGGCTCGACCCGCATCGGGTCGGTGAGCACCGCTCGGCCGGTCGGCGCGAGGTGCGTTTTGACGAACCGAAGGACGCCCCGAAGCATGCCGTCTCCGTACAGGACGTCCGCCGCCAGAATCGCGTCGAACGGGCCGAGCCCGGGCGGAGGGGCGTCCCAGTCGAAGGCGACCGTTGAAACGGTCACGCCGTTGCGGCTCGCGTTTCGTCGAGCGAGCGCGATCGCCTCCGGTCGCACGTCGGCCAGGGTCGATTGAGCACCGAGCAGGGCAGCGAGGACCCCGACTCCGCCCGGCCCGCACCCGAGGTCCAAGACTCTGCGCCCCTCGAAGGCCCGTCGGGGCGAGTGGGGCGCGATCTGGTGGGCCAAGGTGGCGACCGCGTCCATCAGGGCTCGGCCGCTGGGCCAGGCGACGGCCCAATAAGGATCGCGACCGTCTCGAAGACTGGCGCGGGCGAGCTGGGGCAGGTCGGTCACCTGCTCGAGCGCGAGCTCGATTTTGCCAAAGCGAAGCTGCTCGACGCTTGTATCCGGAAGCATGACGGTCATGGCCGGGGCCGGCGCGGGGTCGACTTCTTCTTGCTGCGCGCCGAGGGCGCCTTGGCGGCGGCGGCTCGCTTGGTGGCGGTTCGCTTGGGCGTGGTGGTCGTCGCGCTCTTGGTGGCGGACCGCTTGGCGGCGGCGGCTTTGGTGACCTTGGCGGCTTTGGCGGTGGCGGTTTTCGAGGTCTTGGTGCGCTTCGAGGCCTTGGCTTTCGCGGCCGTCGTTTTCTTGGGCGCGGCTTTGGCGGTCGCCGCCTTCTTGCCGGCGGCCTTGGTGAGCCTCGATGTCTTGGTGGTCGCCGCCTTTTTGGCCCCCGTTGTTCGCTTGGCGGCGGATGGGGTTCTCGTGGCGGCGACGGTTCGCTTGCTGGGGCTCTTCTTCGCCGCCGTGGGCTTGGCGCTCGTCTTGGACGGGGTAGAGGCCTTGGCGCCGGTC
>CAZFIV010000027.1:0-42213 GCA_964519665.1 uncultured Myxococcales bacterium | reverse complement strand
TTCGAGGTGGTCGATGGCTGGGCGCCGGTCTTCGAGGTGGTCGATGGCTGGGCGCCGGTCTTCGAGGTGGTCGATGGCTGGGCGCTCGTTTTGGACCGGGCGGCGACCTTGGGGCCCGCCTTCGGGGCAGCCGACGGCTTGGCGCTCGTCTTCGTCGTTGCTGCTCGCTTGGCGGTGGTCGCGGATTTCGGTTCGGCCTTGGTGGCCTTGGCCACCGTCTTCGATGCCCGTTTAGGTGCGGCCGTCGACTTGACCGAACGCTTGGCGGTGGTCTTCACCGCCTTGGCGACCGTCTCGGTCGCCGGCATCGAACCGGCCGCCGCGCCAGCGGTGTCTTCGGTGTCCGAGTCTTCGGCGTTCGGAACCGGAGGGCTCGAGTCCGGGTCGGAAGCTTCCGACCCTGCTTCGTCAGAGTTCGATTCGCCCGGGGCGGTATCCGATTCGTGGGGGGGATTCGTTTCAGTCGAACTCGGCGGAGCGGTTTTCGCGATGCTCTCCGGTCGGACCGCCAGGTGTTCGAAATAGGTCCGCATCGGCAGCACGTAGCGGCCCACCCACTCATGCTCCAACCGTCCGACGAGCTCTGAAGGTACGTCTCGATGAACGATCAGCAGCCGGCACTCGGTTTCCGCGTGTTTCTTCAGCGTGATTTCGACGCGAGAGGCGGGCGCCTCGGTCGGAAAGTTGGGGCTCCGCCAACTCAGCACGATGCGTTTGTTTCTGCGGAGTTCGAGAATTTTGCCTTCGACTTTGCCATCTTGCGTCGAGAAGCGGCCGCCCTCGAGGGGCTCGACTTCGGTATAGCTTCCGCCGGTGAAAGACGTATGTTCGGCGCTATCGAGCCAAGCTTCGTACACTTGCTGTGGACTCGCCGGAATCAGGCCGCTGACATGGATGGTCTCCATCGCAAAATCCCTCTTTATTTCGACTCAAATCGGTAGGTCTCACCGACACTACGAAGACGCAAGCTAGCCGTCAATCCGCCTAAGTGGATCCCCGGTTGGCTTGTCGGGCATGATTCGCACATCATTCGAAGGACGCTGTGGAAGCTTCAATCGTTGAGACGGTCGACGGGCCGTCAGCCACCCGGCCCACCGCTTGGGGTGCTCTCGCCGGTACCTGGGGCGTGGTGGGGGTTCTCTTGCTTCTATTCAACGCGGTGTTTCGGCTCAGCGACCTCGCGGTGGCCCCGATCCGTCAGGGCCTATCGCCGGCTGGCTGGGGTATTTACCTGTCGTTAGTGTTCTTTTTGGCGTACACCGAAGGCTACCGAGCGTTTCAGTTGGGGTTTTCTCCGCGAGTCGTCGCTCGAGCTGTTCATCTCGCGCGTCGGCCGGTTTGGTGGCATGCGCTTCTCGCTCCGGCGTACTGCATGGGTTTCTTTCACGCGACCCGGAAGCGAAAGCTCGTCGCGTGGGGACTCACCGCCGGAGTGATCGGCCTCATCGTGCTCGTCCGGGCGCTTCCCGATTTCTGGCGAGGCTCCGTGGATGCGGGCGTCGTCGTGGCCCTCACGTGGGGCATGGCGGTGATCGTGGTTCACGCAGCGCGCGCCGCAATGGGTTATCCGCCCGCTGTATCGCCGGATTTGCCCGATCCCGTTTCGACCGACGCTCGGACGAAGGAGGCTCCGTGATCGCAATCATCCTGATCACTCGGACGGCGACTTGGTGAGCACGGTCTGGAGCCAGCGCTGGTGCGCGCTTCGTTCCGCGCTGAGCGATCCGTCGACGAAAGGTGACAGGCCCCCGGCGTCAACGCCGTGGGCGGCGACGACCTCGTCGAGGCATCCGGCCAGGATGCCAGCGGTCGCAAAGCGGTCTTCGCGGCGCGGCGCGAGGCCCTGCATCACGAGGGCGTCGATGTCTTCCGGCCAGCCCCCGGGGGATGGACGCACCAGGGCCGACGGGGGCGGAAAGTCGACCCGCTCTTTGCTGACGAGGGTGGCGACCCCTCGGTGTTTCTCGAAGAGTTTTCGACCGGTGAGCAGTTCATACAAAACGATGCACAGCGAGTAGATGTCCGACCGCCGGTCGACGGTCTCGCCACGCATCTGCTCGGGCGACATGTAAGACGGCTTGCCCTTGAACGCTTCCACCTCGGTCGACGGCGAGCGACGTTCCGTGCTGAACGCGATGCCGAAGTCGAGGACCTTCACGCGGCCTTCGAACGTCAAGATGATGTTGCCGGGGCTGACGTCGCGGTGAACGACCCCCATCGGGTGGCCGTCGTCGCGCACGAGCTCGTGCGCGAAGTGGAGTCCCCCGGCGACGTGGGCCATGATCTGCAGGGCGGCCAAGGGGGGTAAGGGTGCTTTTCGTTCGAGCAGCAGGCGATTGAGCGCGATGCCGGGTACGTATTCCATCGCGAGGTACAGGCGACCTTCAAACTCGCCGAAGTGATAGGCCCGCGGGATCGTCGGATGATCGAGCTGCGCCAGCAATCGCGCCTCGTGAAGGAACATCGCTCGAATGCCGGGACGGCGGACCAAGTCACCGCGTACGATCTTGATGGCGAGGACCTCGACTTCGGGCTCGCCGAGTGGCCGAGCGAGCAGAACGTCGGCCATGCCCCCGGAGTTGAGCTTTGAAAGAATCTCGTAGCCGGGGATGGCGTTCGTATCTTTAAAGCTCATGGCTCGCTTCGTTCAGGCCAGGGCGCTGCGGGCGGCCACGTGAGCCAGGAGCTCCGGCTCGACGTTGCCTCCACTCAACAACACGCCGCAGCGGCCTCGGCGCTCTCGAAGCGCGACCGCGAGGGACGCAGCGCCCGATGGTTCCAAGACCAGGCGCAGGTGTCGAAGGGCGTACACCATCGCGGCAAGGAGTTCGTCGTCGGTGACGGTCTCGATCCGCTGAACCCACCGGCGAACGATCGGAAAAGTAAAGGCGCCCGGGGTTCGCACGCGGAGCCCATCAGCGATCGTTTTCGGCGGTGGTACCGACACCCGGTCTCCTGCCGCCAGGCTCCGCCGGGTGTCATCCGCGTCCGCCGGTTCGACGCCCACGAGCTCGCAGGCTGGATGTCGCTCTCCGATCACGGTCGCGCAACCGGCCATCAACCCGCCTCCGCTGACCGGGCAATAGAATCGGTCGAGGGCCGGGACCTCTTCGAGCAGCTCGAGCGCCGCCGTCCCCTGGCCGGCGGCGATGAGCGGGTGGTCGAAGGGGGGCACCGGGGTCAGGTTCTCGTCGCGAGCGAGCTGCGCGGCCCGCTCGGCCCGTTCAGCACTGTCGGGTCCGACTTCGATCACCCGGGCTCCGTCCGCCTCGGTCCGGGACCGCTTCAGCGAAGGCGCGTCGTTCGGCATGACCACGGTAGCCCGGAGGCCAAGCATTCGCGCCGCTCGTGCCACGGCCTGAGCGTGGTTGCCCGAGGAGTGCGCGACGACCGCCGCCCCGGCCGGAAGCGTCGCCAACATGTTGAAAGCGCCCCGAAGCTTGAACGCGCCAGTGGGCTGAAGAGACTCCGCCTTCAGAAACAGCTCGGCGTCCCCCACCCGGTGGACAAGCGTCGGTGTTCGCTGGACATGGGCTTGAATACGCTTTCGCGCTGCGACGACGTCGTCGAGGCTAAGACCCCGGTTCATCTCCCTTCGGAGGTCCCGCGGTCGTGCGTCCAGGTCAAGCCTGTGACAGATTGGACGACGGGACGCCCGCACGGTCGGCGGGCTGGCGCGAGACGGAGGGGCTGGCTTTCATGTTTTTCACCAATGGGCTGGGCCCAGCGACCGATGTCTGGGGTACGCTCACCGACGAGACGCTGGAGCGCGCCTACCAAGACGCGGCGCGGCCGATGGCTCTGCGGTCGGTTCGAATGGCCTGCCTGATCGGAGCGACCGGCTTCCTCCTCAGCGCGATCCCCGACTACTACCTGGTTGGCCTGAGTCCACCCTTCGCAGTGATGGCCGCGCTGCGGGCCGTCGTATTGGTCGCGGTTCTACTGCTGGTCTTCGTGCCGGCCCTGACTGCGACTTGGCACCGACTTCAAATCTCGACGCTGACGGTCGGGGTTCTCACGGCGTTCAGCCTCGTCGCCATGTTTTTCCTGACCCCGTCGACCGCCCAGATGCCCGCGATCACGACCGGCGTGTTCACTCTGCTCGTCTGCATGCTTTTGCCGCTGCACCCGAGGATGAGCCTCATGCTCGGGCTCCTGACCGGGGTCGGGGCGTGTTTCGCCGTCGGCTGGTCGTTCGATCTGCCGTTCGAGCAAGGGCTGACCCTCACGCTCCTCGTGCTCATGGCGAAGGCGATCGCCGTGAGCACCCAAGCCCGGTTGCGCGGATTTCAGCGGGTGGCCTTCGCGAACTATGAAGCGCAGCGTCAGGCGCTCGACCGAGCGACGGTTCAGACACGTGCCCGTCGAGAGGCGGAGGAGGCCGCTTCGCAGACCGGTAGCAATATGCTCCGGCTCTTCGATCTCGCGCCGGTCCCGATCATCCTGACCGGCCTGACTTCGTCATCGACTCGCTTCGTCAATCGGGCGGCGAGCAGGGCTCTCGGTTTTCCGAGCAACCACGACACGCCCCTGCGCACGGTCGACCTCTATCCCGACCCTCAACAGCGAAAGGCGTTCTACTCGGCCCTCAAGAAGGCGCGCGAGGTCCGCGACTTCGAGGTCGACGTGAAGACCTACGACGGCCGGTCCGTGGTGCTGTCCCTGTCGGGGG
Organism: uncultured Myxococcales bacterium; assembly: GCA_964519665.1. Classification (GTDB taxonomy): domain Bacteria; phylum Myxococcota; class Kuafuiibacteriia; order Kuafuiibacteriales; family Kuafuiibacteriaceae; genus JANQQN01. The sequence continues at coordinate 37,541 of CAZFIV010000027.1, read as the reverse complement.
CGGTGGTTCGGCACTTGGGGGAGCCCACGCTGCTGGTGAGCTTCGCCGACGTCACCGAAGCGCGCCAGCACCAGTCGGCGCTTCGGTCCGCGAAAGAAGAAGCCGAACGCGCGATGCTCCAGGCGCGCCAGGCGGCCGAAGAGGCATTGGTGGCCAGCCGCGCCAAGAGCCAGTTTCTCGCCAACATGAGCCACGAGATCCGGACCCCGATGAACGGGGTCATCGGAATGGCTGGGCTTCTGCTCGGAACGAAGCTCGATCCCGAGCAACGCGAATACGTCAAGACCATCGGGGCCAGCGCCGAAGCGCTGCTCACCGTGATCAACGGGATTCTCGACCTGTCGCGGGTCGAGGCCGACAAGCTGGATCTCGAGACCGTCGACTTCGACCTCATCGAGACCGTCGAGCGCTCCTGCGACCTGCTCGCGCTGCGGGCGAGGGAAGCGGGGATCGACTTTCGGAACCTGGTGACCGACCGGGTCCCGGTGCGGGTTCGCGGCGACCCGGCTCGTTTCAACCAAATCCTTGTCAATCTCGCTGGCAACGCCATCAAGTTCACCGAGGTCGGCCACGTGGCGGTCGAGCTCGACTGTATTCCGTCCTCCGACGGTCGGATTCACCTGCGCCTGCTGGTCGAGGATACCGGCATCGGGATGAAATCCGATCAGATCGAGGAGCTGTTCGCCCCGTTCACCCAGGCGGACGCATCGACGGCCCGCCGGTACGGGGGCTCCGGGCTGGGGCTGGCCATCGCGCAGCGCCTGTCCCGCATGATGGGCGGCGACATCAACGTCGCCAGCGAGGTCGGTCGAGGGTCTCGGTTCGAAGTGCGCGTCGTCCTGCAGCCGGCCCAGGCCGAAGTCGACGAGCCCGACTCCGAGAACCTCGCGAGCCGGTCGATCTTGGTGATCGAGCCGCGCCGGCGCACGATCCAGTCCATCGAGCCGTTCCTTCGGTCCCTGAGCTGGGATGTCTGTCGAGTCGAAACATGGGAGCAGGCGCTGGCCGTGGTCGAAGAGCAGGGCGTTCGAATGCTCACGCTGGCGGTCGATGCCCGGGTCATGCCATCCGCGGCCCTGCCGACGCTGGATCGTCGCTCCGGGCTTTGGATCATCCCGGGTACGAGCTCGGACGCGGCTCCGGAGGGTTTTTTGGCCGTTCAGCGCCCCCTGAGGCGTTCGAAAGTGCGTGCGGCCCTGAGACGATTGTTGATGGGCCTTCCGGAGTTCGGACCGATCTCCGGCGAGGACGCGCCGCGAACGCCGCTCGAGCGGGTCGGGCCGCGTCTGCTCCTCGCCGAAGACAACGCCGTCAACCGCACGGTGGCCGTTCGAATGATCGAGCGCCTCGGTTTCACCTGCGACGTTGTCGAGAACGGTGAGGAGGCGCTCGCCGCCTTGGCCGCCCGGTCGTACGACCTCGTGCTGATGGACGTCCAGATGCCCCGCATGGACGGCCTCGAGGCCACCAGGCGCTGGCGAGCCCAGGAAGACCCCAGCTGCGGGCACACGCCGATCGTGGCGCTGACCGCCCACGCACTCAAAGGCGATCGCGAGCTCTGCTTGGCCGCCGGGATGGACGATTACCTCTCGAAGCCGGTCCGGTCCGAAGCGCTCGGCGCCGTCATCGAGCGGTGGACCGAGGTTCGCCTCGCCGAGGTGGCGACGGCGCGCCCCAAGTCGGACGCCCAGCCGCGCCCCGTCGACCGGCCCGGTGCCGACTAGCGGGCGGGCGCGATTGTGGCATAGTCGACCCGATGAGCGAGCACGTTACGATTTCGGAGCCGGACAAGCCATCGATCCCCGTGCCGGACACCTCACAGCTCGTCACGGAGGACGACGAACCCGTGGACAGCGTATGGGCGGAGAAGTGCCAGCGGCTGCTGACGAGCAGCTTGTACGCCAGCTGGGCGGGGCCTCCGGCGGAAACCGGTGATGAGCGCCGCCCCTTTTTGGCCACCGCCAACGTCGGTCTGTTCGACACGGCCCGACAGCCGGCGATCGTCCCGGATGTCATGGTCAGCGCGGGCACTTCTTTAGAAGCGCTGTCCCGAGAGAACGAGACTCGCTCCTATTTCATATGGGAGATCGGCAAGCCGCCGGAGCTCGCGATCGAGATCGTGTCCGACCGGAGCGGGGGGGAGCTGGACGAGAAGCGCCAGCGATATGGTCGGATCCACGTCTCATACTACGTCGTGTGGGACCCGCGACGTGCGTATCGAGGTCCGGAGCTGCGCGCCTACCGTTTGGCGGGCGATACGTTGCAAGAGATGATCACCCCCGACGAGCAGGTTCGCTTCGATGGGCTCGACCTGGGCGTCGCGCTCTGGGACGGACCGTTCGAGGGCACCCAAGCGCGCTGGCTTCGCTTCATCGACGGGGCGGGCATGCTGCTCTTGACCGGTGACGAGAAGGCCGATCAGGAGAAGCAGCGGGCCGATCAGGAGAAGCAGCGGGCCGAGCAGGAGCAGCAGCGAGCCGAGCAAGAGAGGCACCGCGCCGAGCAGGAACGGCAACGTGCTGACCGGCTATTGGAGCGGCTGCGCGAGCTCGGCGTCGATCCGGGTGAAATCTGAGACGACTCGGGCTGAGCTCAAGTATCACGCGAGCTCGAGGCTCTCGTGCAGGACGGCATCGAGAGCGGCGAACGCGGGGGTCCGGCCCTCGAGCACGCTCTGCACGGCCTCGACGAGCGGCAGCTTGACGGCGACGGCCGCCGCCTTCTTGACGGCCATGGCGGCCGTGTGGACGCCTTCGACGGTGCCGTCGACCCGGCGGAGGGCGACCTCCGTAGGGTGTCCGTGCGCGAGCATGCGTCCGAAGGCGACGTGCCGGTCCATCGACGTCACGTTGCGAGGGATGAGCTCGCCCACGCCGGCGAGCCCGAAGAAGGTACGCTCGTCGGCGCCCAGGTGTGTCCCTAGCCGTCTCGCGTCGACGAGCCCGTGAGCGAGCACGACGCCGCGGGCCGTGTTGGAAAGCTCGAGCGCCTCGGCCATACCGACGGCGATGGCCGCGACGTTGGCGATCGCGCCGGCCACCTGCACGCCGACAATGTCTTTGGACCCGTGAATGGTGACCGGCGCGCCTTTGGTGAGGGCTCGGGTGGCTTCGATCACCTCGTTGTAACGAGAACCGATCACCGCGTTGATCTGGTGGCCGGCCGTGAGCTCCCGTGCGTGAACCGGCCCGCCGAGCGCGCCGATCTTGCGGATGCACGTGCGGGAACGGATCATCGTGTGAGGAAGGGTGAAGTCGGGTCCGACGCCTCGGCACGCAATCAGTACGATGTGGTCGCCGCGCGCGAACGGTCCGTAGGCCTCGGCGGCTTCTGGCAAGCTGTCGGCGGGGACAGCGAAGAAAACCAGATGGGCGTCTTCGATGGCCGGCCCGAGCTCGGCGTCGACGGTCACGCCCCGGAGGTCTTGCGCCAGTTCGGCGCGCCGCTCCGGATTTCGAGCGTACAGGTGTACGTCGGCGTTGGTGGCGCTCAGGATGCGAGCCAAGGCGCGAGCCATGCGGCCCCCGCCGATCACCGCGAGGCGGACACTGGAATGGTTCATGGGGGGGCTCATGCGATCACGGACGCGGGACTGGTGGCTAGGGTCCGGTGGTCGTCGGCGAGCGCCTTCCGCCCCGGCAGGCCATACCCCTCGAGTCGATTCTGGTAGTACAGCAAGAGCGTTCGGTCCACCGGGATGATCCGGTCCCCTTTGCGAATGACGGCCGGGCGGGTGTGATACGAATTAAAGAGCGCGAGCGCGTCTGTGACCACCTGATCGGCCGGCTTTTTGAGCGACTCGGCGATCCGGATCTCCTTCTTTTCGACGCGCGCCTTGACTTCGTCGAGCACCCGTTGCGTGGCCGTGTTGACCTCGGACAGCTCCAGGTCGTCCTCTCGACCGCCGGTGCGGAGCACCCGCAGGACGTCCATTCGGGGGTTCTTGTCGAGAAGGAGGCCGAACACGGCGCGAGCCACGACGTGGGTGCTGCTGACCACGTTGTCACGGGTATAGGCGGCCACGATCTGTTCACCGAGCTCTCTCGTATACTCGGTGTCGCGGTCGGCCACCGGCGTGGGTTCGCCGTTTCTGAGGACGTAGCGTCGGATGTCGACCGAGCGGCCCGCTGGGTCCAAACTCTCGCCGTCGGGAGTGACCGGGTTGCCGAAGATGTCGGTCGCGGCGGACAGCGTCACGTGCAGTTTGGAGTTCAGGCCGACGAGCTTGGACAGGAACTCCAAGACCCGCTTCGGCTGCGTAAACTCATCATCATCGATGATGTAACGCGCCTTGCCGACCTCCTTGAGAAAGTCGTCGATCAGGGTCTCGCCTTCGAGGACGAGGTCGTACGAGAGCGTCATCGGAACCACGAACAGCTTCTCCGGGGTCCGCCCGCGCTTGAGATTGTTGATGTAGGCCGGCACCCCGGTGCCCAGGAGCCCGTACTTGAGCCGGTGTTCGATCGCACCCGAGCGGGAGCGCGTCCCGCCGGGAAAGAAGATGTTGTTGTAACCGAACTCCAGGGTCAGCGTTGCGTAGTCCTTCAGGACCTCTTTGTAGAGCGGGTCGACCTTCTTCCGGTCGACCGTATAAGCGCCCAGATTGTGCATGAAGAACGACAGGAGGGGATTGGTGAACAGGTTGAGGCCGGCCCCATAAATGAAAGGAGGCAGCCCGATCCTGTACAGCGCGTACCCGACCACGACCGAGTCGAGGTTGCTCACGTGGGTCGGCACCAGGATCACCGTGCCCAGCTCATTGAGGCGCCGGAGGTTCTCGATCTCGCCCTGCACGATGATCGACTCGTCGATGCTCGGCAGCCCGGGCAGACGGCTCAGCAGCCGCTTCGGCGACATCGCGTTCATCAGGACCGCCAGGCCCGACGGCAGCAGCCGGGTCGTGACGTTGTACACTCGCTGATTGAAGTTTCCAGCGATCTCCTCCCCATAGTGACGGATGATCCGTCGCAGCAGCATTCGGAGGTCGCGGTCTGACGCGTGCCGCAGACTTCGCTGGACCTGATCCCAGAAAGCCGTATCGGTCTCGTACGCGGGGCTCTTGCCCCCGTCTTCCTTCAGTCGTCGCCGCTCGCGATACAGGCTCTCCTCGAGTACATCTTGCAGGCGGAGGTCTAGTTCCCGACTCTGCTCGACGTAGTACTCGCAGACCCGGCTCTCGAGCTCAGTGAGGATCCGTTCTTGGTCTTCCGTGCGCACCCAATAACCGGTTTAGCAAAAACGCCGACGAAAGCCGAAATCCTAGGAGGGTTCGACGCGCTGCGCGCGGTGCTTAGCGTACCCTACAAGAGAGGATTCTTTTGTGGTTTCAAGGTCTTATTATGACGAGCTAGGGGTAGCCAAGGATGCCAGCCAGGATGAGATCAAACGGGCCTACCGCAAGCTGGCCCGAGAGTTCCACCCGGACCGCAACCCGAACAATCCCGAGGCCGAAGAGCGTTTCAAGGCCGTCGGAAAGGCCTTCGAGGTGCTCGGTGATGAGAAAAAACGCAATCTTTACGATGAGTTAGGCGAAGACGCGGAGCGCTTGGGGTTCGATCCCGACAAGGTCGACGCCTATCGAGCGCAGCGTGCCGCCTCCCGGGGTCGAGGCGGCAAGGGCGGGGTCGATCCGCTCGAGGACCTGCTGCGCGGCTTCGACAGTCGGGGGCCGGGCCCGTCCGCGCCCCGGCGCCCCCGTCCGGTCGACGGCGCGGATATCACGACCGAGGTCACGATCGGATTCGAGGAGGCCGCGAGGGGGGGCGAGCGGACGCTCCGCCTCAGCCGCGGACGACCCTGCGAGCGGTGTGACGGGCAGGGCACGGCCGGTCGTCCAAAGACCTGCCCGCAGTGCGGTGGAACCGGACAGGCGTACGTGCAAAGGGGCGCGATCCAGTTTTCCAGCACGTGCCCCATGTGCGATGGGGCGGGAAGCGTGGTGGCGGAGTGCGAACAGTGCGGTGGTCGCGGGACCCGTCCCAAGCAGGCCAAACTCAACGTGCGGATTCCGGCTGGCGTCGACGACGGCAAGGTCATCCGCCTGCGGGGCCAAGGGGGATCGGGTCTTCGAGGGGGCCGGGACGGCGATCTCCGGATTACCGTCAAGGTCGCCGAGCATCCTTACTTCCGGCGTGATGGACGCGACCTTCGCCTCGACGTCCCCGTGTCGGTGCCCGAGGTGTTGCTGGGAGCCAAGATCGAGATTCCCACCCTCGACGGACCGGTCAACCTCACCGTGCCCGCGGGGGCCCAAAACGGGGCGCAGCTGCGCTTGCGGGGCCGAGGGGTCGGACCGGAAGGCAACCGCGGCGATCTGTATGCGCACCTCGTCGTGAGGCTGCCCGATCCGGGGTCGGATTCCGAGGCAGTTCGCGAGGCTGCCGAAGCCCTCGAAGCGCTCTACCACGGAGACGTGCGGGTGGGTTGGCCGACCTGATGTGGAGGTGGGCTCGCCGGTGGACGGCTCGCCAGCGGCTCGGCCGTCAGGTGGACGTGTGGTACCACCCAAAGTACGCGCCGCCCGCGATAGAGGAGACGGCTCGAGCGACGACGATCGATCTGCATCGCGGCGAGCGGATTCTGAGCGCGCTGGCGCACGAAGGCGTGTTACCGCCCGACAGGGTCCGCCGGCCGGAGCCCGCCTCGACGACCGACCTCGCGCGGTTTCACACCCATCGCTATCTGGAGTCGACCAACGAACCCGCCTGGCTCGGGCGCGTGTTCGGACTCGACGCGACGGCGGTGGATACCGATGCCGTGCTGCAGGCTTCGCTGTACGCGACCGGGGGTACGATCGAAGCCTGCTTGGACGTGTGGAACCGCCCCGGCAAGGTCGCTTTCAACCTCGGGGGCGGATATCATCACGCGTTGGCCGACCTCGGGGCTGGCTTCTGTGTGCACAACGACATCGCGGTCGCGCTGGAACGCATCCGGGCCAATGGGTTCTCGGGCCGGGTGGCCATGATCGATCTCGACTATCATCAAGGGGACGGCCTGCTGGAGACGTACGTGGATGACCCCGACGTCCTGGTCTATTCGATTCACGGCTCCGTATGGTCGCACATCGAGTCTCGGCATCCCCAGATTCATCTCACGGGGCGGGTCGGTGACCGGCGCTATCTTCAGACGCTGAGGACGACGCTCGGAGGCGCGCTCAGGCACCATCCCCCCGACCTCGTGTTTTACGTGGCGGGTACCGACGTTCTCGCCGGTGACGCGCTCGGGTCGTTCCAGCTGACGTTGCAGGGGGTGCTCGACCGGGATCGGTTTGTCCTCGATGCCCTTCACATGCGGCGGGTTCCGGTGGTGGTGATGCTCGCTGGGGGATACAGCCGAGATGCGTGGCGGGCCGCCTACGCGATGGTTCGGTACGCACTGACCGGCGATGCGCGAACCGGCCCGGCTCGGGAGCCTTCGCTCCGCGAACGCTTCGAAGCCATCGCGGCCGGGCTCGATCCGAGGGAGCTCCGGCTCCCGAAGGGCAGCGACCCCTTTCAGATCACCGACCAGGACATCGCCGGCTCGCTCTTCGGCCCCCCTCGGAGTGACCGCTTCCTCCAGTACTATTCGCCCCACGGCGTGGAGTTGGCCTTCGAGCGGTACGGGCTCCTGGACGTCTTGCGCGCCCGAGGATTCGAAAGGGTCACCACAGAGTTCGAGCTTGAAGACTCGGCCCGACAGGTGGTCCGCATTCGGGGCAACCGGGTCGGGCAGCCGACCGTGCTGTTGCTCGAGCTCGTGGTGCGACGACGCTGGATCACGGACCCCGCCGAGACCGGGCGTACCATCGAGGTCTTGAGTATCGAGTGGCTACTGATGCAGGACCCGACCCGCCACTTCACGCTCCGTCGGCCGCCGCTTCCCGGCCAGGCGCACCCTGGTCTGGGCGTTTCGGCGCAGCTGATCGAGCTGCTGGTGCAGGCCGTCCGTCGCCTCGAGCTGCACGGCATCGTTCACCGGCCCGCTTACTTTCACACTTCGTTCGGGGGCCAAGGCGCGTTTCGATTCCTCGACCCGGAAGACGAGGGGCGCTTTCAGGCCCTCAAGATGGTGCTGCTGTCGCCGCCGGAAGATGTGGAGACCGGACCGGTCTCTTCCGAGTTGTTCCGCACGCTGATCGATGAAGCCACCCTGGCCATCGACGACGGGCGAGTTCAGTGGGGAGACGGGACGACCGTTCAGTGGCAGGTGGGATGGCAGGTGCTCGCGGTGCGTCCTTCTCTCATCGAGTGGTTCGATGGCAAGACGTACAACCAACAGGTCACCCGAGCTCGGACCGCGACTTTGCGGCGCGGCATTCGGGTCGACGGCGCCTGACCAGGAAGTCTCGGTCGGCGCTAATGCGGTACCCGATGAGGCTCGGCGCGGGTGGCGGTGACGCGCCCGATCAGGGTCTCGCCTTCGCGTCGGTCGATCTCGACGTCGAGGAGGCGGTTTGCTGGACGCGGCCCCGCGATCCGAACGCTGCAGAAGTTCGCGCTGAGCGCTCGCGTATGGTCGGGGTGGCGGCGGTCGGGTTCGAGCGTGAGGGCCCGAAGGGTGTGGCCCGCCTGCCGGTCGAGATAGTCGTGCCATAGCCGGCGACCGATCGCGTGAAGACGGGTCGACCGCTCCTTGATCACGCGGGGGTCGACCTTTGCGGCGAGCCGGGTGGCCGGGGTGCCCGAGCGGTCGGAGTAGCTGAAGACGTGCACGTAGTTGAGCGCGGACGCCTCGATGAACGCGCACGTGTTGGCAAATTGAGCCTCTGTCTCCCCCGGGAAGCCGACGATCACGTCGGTGCCGAGGCAGGCGTTCGGCAGCCGGGCGCGAATCGTGTTGAGGAGCTCGCCGTAGGCTCGAGCGCGGTAGGGCCGCACCATTCGCTTGAGTACCTCGTCGTCTCCGGACTGAAGCGGAAGGTGGAAGTGGGGGGCCAGTCTCGGCTCGTCGGCGGCGAGGTCGACCAGGTCCATCGGGAACGCCATCGGCTCGATGCACGACAACCGAAGCTGCGTGAGCCCCGGCACGTCGAGCACCCGACGGGTCAGGTCGCCGAGCGAGGTCGGGGGGGCGTCGCTTCTGGGCGGAACGGCGTCGTCTCGGCCCGCGTAGGTGCCCAGGTGAACTCCCGCGAGCACGATCTCCCGCCACCCGTCGGTCACGAGGCTCCGCACGGCCGCCAGCACCGCCGACGGCGGGGCGCTGCGGGCTCGCCCGCGGACTTCCGGAATGATGCAGTAAGTGCAGTGCGCGTCACAGCCGTCCTGGATCTTGACGAACGGCCGGGTGCGCTCGAGGACGGTGGTCACCGGCTCCACCGAGGGCAGGTCGGACGGGTCGCGCTTGCCCATCGGCGTGTGGATCAGGACGCTCGGGCCGCCCGCGGCGAGCGCGCTCACCACCTCCGGCAGGGCAGATTTGTGGGCGTTGCCGACCACTGCGGAGACCCCACCGAGCTGCACGAGCGCCTGAGGATCACGCTGGGCGTAGCAGCCGGTCACCACCACTCGGGCAGCCGGATTCTCTCGCTGAATGCGGTGCACCGCCTTGCGGACGTCGGTGTCGGAGCGGTGGGTCACCGTGCACGTATTGAGGACGACGACGTCGGCATCCTGCCAATCGCCCACTCGTCGCAGCGCGTGGTCTTCGCTCTCAGGGCTGGGGGGCGCATCCAAGGCGGCCGCGATGCCCGCCGAGTCCGCTTGGTTGACCCGACAACCAAACGTCTGAATGTAGTACGTCTTTTCGGACACCGGTCGCCTCGTCGTACCCGAGCATCGCGCCGGGAATCCAGCGAAAGTCGGTATGGGGTTTATCGGGATGCGATTTCGGCGTGTATCGAAACCTCGCTCTCGAGCTTCGCGACCGGTGGGTGAGAACTTCGGAGATGCTCGACCGGTACGTCGTCTGTCCGATGTGCTTCTAGGCGACGGCAGTCGAAAGGCCGGGCCGGCCGCCCACTTGAGCAGCCGGCCCGGGGCCTAACCGGCCCGTTTGAGGAGCCGGTCGACATGCTCCGGCGGCGCCGGTTCGAAGCCGCCGAGGGTGAGCTCGTGATGGGCCCGCCCTTGGGTGAGCGACGCGAGGTCGTTCGCATAGCCGAACAGCTCAGCCAGCGGTACGCGGGCCCGAATGGCGCGCGCGTCCTGCCGGTCGGTCAGCTGCTCGAGCCGTCCTCGGCGTCGCTGAAGGTCGCCCACTACCCCCCCGACCGACTCGGTCGGAGTGATCACGTCGACCACCATCACCGGCTCCAAAAGGACCGGTTGCGCTCGGAGGAGCGCTTCTTTCATGCAGCTTTGGGCTGCGATCTTGAACGCCAGTTCGCTCGAGTCGTGGCTGTGCGCCGACCCGTCGAGCAGCGTGACCTTCACGTCGACGACCGGGTGGCCGTTCATCGGGCCGGCCGCCAGGGCTTCGTCGACCCCCTTTTCGACCCCCGGGATGTACTCGCCGGGGATGACACCGCCCTTGGTCGCGTCGACGAACGCGAAACCGAAGCCCGGTTCCATCGGCTCGACCGAAAGCGACAGCTCCGCGAATTGACCCGGCCCGCCGGACCGCTTGACGTGCCGGTACCGGTGTTCGACCGGCTCCCGGATCGTCGAGCGCAAGGCGACCTTCGGCCGCCCGGCCCGGAGCGTCACGCCGCTGCGACGCCGCAGGCGCTCGAGCACCACTTCGAGATGCAGCTGGCCGATGCCCCCCAGCACCTCTTCGTGGGTATCCGGATCGGTGATCCGGATCAGCGATGGATCCTCGAGCAGCATTCGCTCGAGATGCGCGTGCAGCTTATCCCCGTCGGCGAGGCGCTCGGGCGCGATGGCCAAGTGCACCACCGGCTCCGTCTGGGCGAGCCCCTCGAGGACCGCCTTGACGGAAGTCTCGCTGAGCGTATCGCCGGTCTGCAGTCCGCCTCCGACGATGGCCCCGATCGAGCCGGCCGGCAGGGTCTCGACGTCGTCGAGGCGGTCGCCGAACAGCTGCACCAGGCGGCCGATCCGAATCGTGCGTCCGGCCCGAGAGCTCCACAGGACGTCGCCGCGGGCCACCGAGCCCGAATAGACGCGGATGAAGCTCATCTGCCCGAACTTCTCGAACACGACCTTGAAACAGAACGCCAGCCGCTGGTCGGTCCCTCCAGGGTCGGGCGGAGGAAGATACGCCTCCACGGCATCGAGGACCTGCACGACCCCGACGTTCTTCGCCGCGCTACCGGCCAATACCGGCAAGAAGCGGCGTTCGAGGCACGCCCGCCTCACCGCATCGACCAACAGGGGCCGGTCGATGACCGGTTCATCGAACACGAAGGCCTTTTCGACTTCGGCTGAGACTTCGGCGCAGGCTTCGATGAGCGCATGTCGGCGTCGCTCGAACCGGTGCGCATCCGCCCCGGCGGGCGGCGATGCCTCCGTCACGTCGACCCAAATACTTTGCCCGTCGTCTCCGAACTCCGGATAGCCGACCACGACCGGGGCGATGCTCAACCGTTCGCGGATGCTGTCGAGACAGCGGTCGAGGTCGGCGCCGAGGCGGTCGAGCTTGTTGACGAACGCGATCCGCGGAACCTCGTATCGGTCCGCCTGTCGCCAGACCTTCTCGGTCTGCGGCTGGACGCCGGCCACCGCATCGAGCAGCAGCACCGCCCCGTCGAGTACCCGCAAGCTACGTTCGACTTCGATGGTGAAGTCGGCGTGTCCGGGGGTGTCGATCAGGTTGAAGCCCATCCGGTTGCGCTCGAAGTGCACCGCGGCCGAGCTGATCGTGATGCCCTTTTTTCGTTCGAGCGGATCGAAGTCGGTCGCGGTGGTGCCTCCGTCGACCGAGCCCGCTCGATGAACGGCGCCGGTGGCGTGAAGCAGCTTCTCGGTCAATGTCGTCTTGCCAGCATCGACGTGCGCGATGATGCCGATATTTCTCGTCGCGAGCTTATTGAGTTGAGTCACAACGCTACCCTCTTCCCCTCGGTCGCTTGAACCGTCGGAGGTTTGAGTCCGGGCTGACCGGCCCGGACGGGTTGTCGGAAGAGAGTGAAGGCCGCGTGCAGCGGTCTTACGCTCGCTCGCTTTCGCGAGGTCGAACGCTCAGGTCAGACCGTAACGAAAGGACGATGCACGCGGCTCAACGCAATGTTGGCCACACGCAAAGTGAGGCGTACGTGCGTTGAGCGCGCTGGAGAACCGCGTTGCAAGGACGGCGGTTATGGAGAATAACGAACACGATGAAGTTCGCTCCGGGGCGCAGATTCGCTGAAAGCGTCAGTCTACGCAAGTCTCTTCTCTTATAGAAACCACGCTAACGACGTCTACTATCCGAGCTATACTCATCGTCGCGTGATGCCCACCCAACTCGCCGAGTTCCCCCTTTGCCTCGAAGCCGGTGGGATTCTATTCGCGAAGGTTGTCGCGTTCGAACATCGGCGCCGACGGGAAGCCAAGCCCGGCCGGGAAGCCAAGCCCTGGCGGGAAGCCAAGCCCCGGTGGGAAGCCAAGCCCCGGCGGGAAGCCAAGCCCCGGCGGGAAGCCAAGGATCAAGAGGGCAAGGGGCTCGAGGGCAAGGAGTCTTCGCCGGCACCGGGGCCGTCGGAATCGCCGGCGGCGGACCGCTCGCCCCAGCCGCGGGGGAGCGATCCCGAGCCGGAGCGCGTGCTTCGTTGCCGTGCCTGCGGCCAAGAGGTCTCGTCTCACCGGTACGCGCTTCGTATCGGCGGGGCGGGACCGGTTCACGTCTTCCCCAATCCGTACGGACACCTGAAGAAGATCTACACTCTGAGTCGGGCCTACCGGATCGCCGCGGCCAGCCCTGCAGCCCTCGAGTTCACATGGTTCGACGGGTACACCTGGACGGTCGTCGTGTGCGGTCAATGTCACGCGCACTTAGGGTGGCGCTATGACGCCGTCTCCGGCCGCGAGCCAGCGCGCTTTTACGGTCTTCTGGTGGACGCTTTGTCCGAATGAGGTCCTCATTGGAGCACCCCCGTCGCGTCCACCTCGCTTGTCGGATCGGTCGCGGGTAACGTCTCGGGGCCCATGATTCCTCACGCATTCGCGATCTTCGACGTCGATGATGTCGTGGTCGACATGGACAACCTCGCCAGGGCCGCCCAGGCAGCGTGTCGAGCTCCGCTGGTCGAGGCTCTCGGTGAGTCGGTGGGCGCCGCGGTCCACGCGGACTTCGTCCAGGGCTACGCCGACCTGCGAGGGCAGCTTCGCGCTCCACCGGGCTATCAACACCCTCCGTACGAGGCGCGCCGGGCGGCCATCACCCGCTGGCAGCGCGGCGTGACCGAAGAGGGCCACGAGGTGAAGATCTGGTCGCGGCAGACCCTTCTCGCCGTGGCGATGGAGCGTCACGGCGTCCCCGTGACCGGCGCCCTCATCCATCGGATCGTCGACGACACGTATTGGCGAACGGTGAGGGAGATGACTCAAATCCTCCCCGACGCCGAGCAGGTGATGACCGCGCTGCACGAGGCCGGCATCCCGGTACAGCTGGCCACCAACAGCGACGGGTTTCTGCGCTACGACGAAGCCTCTGAGACCTTTCGATATGATCCCGACCACGCCGTCGCCGAAAAGCACCGGCGGCTGTCGCTTCTGGAACGGCTGGGCCTCTATCCACGCGACATCTCGGTGGGGGATCCCGTCGGAAAACCCGACGAGCGATTCTATGATGCGGTCGTGGCCGCCTTCGAAGCCAAGCTCGGGACGCCGGTCGATCTGTCGAAGACGATCGCCATCGGCGACAGCCTCACGAACGACGTCGAGCCTCTGATGCGCAAGGGGGCCGTGCACGGCGCTTGGTTGCTCCGGAATCACCCGGAGCGGTCCTGGGGCTGGCTCGACGGGACCGAAGACATCCATCGACGGATCGCTCGGCTGACGGACCTGCGGCAGTTGTTCGAAGTAGACTGGTCCGCCCGCCCGGCGCCCGCAGTGAACGGTTGAGCCGCGACGTCGAGTACGCGAGCGACGCGGTCATCCGGCGGACGTGGGATCGACGCCCCGCGGGACGGAGCGGGATGCGCGCCGAGCGCGGCTACGGAGCCCGAACCGGACCCGTCAAGCCGGCGGTGGGCATCGACGAGGGCCGAGATCCGGGTGATGGCTCCGTGGGATGCGGGTGGGGCCCGACCCGAGGCAGGTTCCGTTCGTCGCCGGACATCACCCACAGGTAGTCGGCGACCCCGCCCATGGCCATGTCGGCCACCGGTTGTCGCGCCTTTTCGAGCAGGACGGGCAGCACCGTCTTATACGGAGCGACGCCTCGACGCGCGGCTCGATTGGGAATTCCGTACCCGTGTCGAACATGTCCCGAACCGGCGAGGACCACCATCACCGCCGGTGCATCGGGCGCATTCATGACTCGGGCGACCTCGGTGGCCATGGTTTCGTCCCACAGCAGCTGGGCCGTGTAGAAGTTGTCGAAGGTCATCTTGCCGCCTCCGCCGTGTCGGTCGAAGACCGACCGCACCATTGCGCGGTGCTCCCGGTCGGAGAAGTCGATCTCCGGCAGGCGAGCGCGGTCTTCGTCCGAGAGGCTATCGATGCCACCGACGGCGACCTGGCGAGTGATCTCGTCCCGGATGTTGAGCGCGACGACCCGGATGCCGTGGTCACGAGCGAAGGTGAGGATGGGGCGATAGAGGGCGAAGTCGAAGCCCCACCGGCGCCGCCACTCGGTGCCCTCGAGCAGGGTGTCCTCGTCCACCTCGCCCGCGATGTACCGGTCTAGCCAGACCTGAAACGGGCGCTTCACCATTTCGAGGCCGATGACCATCGACGAGTTCTGCTGAAACAGCCCATGAATCACCTGGATCTGGACCGCGTGGTCGTGCGGACTCGAATGCTGCTCCGCCACATAGACCGCTCGCACCCCGGTGAGCTCTCGGTAGAAGTCGGTTTCGTCCAGGACCGTGCCATCCGCCTTGACACATCGGCTCGGCAGACGCCACGCCTGGGCTAGGGGGCCCGGGTCCGAAAACGTCTCGCCGGGGCCGGGCGGAGCTTTGGCTCCATGGGCGCAGGCGGATGCGAGGGCGAGGGCGAGGACGCCGGTGAGTCTGGCTGAAGGCACGTGGATAGGGAGCATGGCACCGCGGGTGGAGGTGAGCCGATGGTCGTGACGAGCACCGTCTTCTCTTTGCTGGAGATGAATCCTGCCGACCTCCGCATCGCACTCATAGGGGCGAGTCGGCGGCGCCACAAGTTCGGCGCGATCATTCTGGCGGACCTGGTGGCAAAGGGTTTCGAGGTTTGGCCCGTGAATCCGAAAGAGGTCGAGCTCAACGGCCGGCCGGTGGTCGCGACCGTCGACCACGTTCCAGACCCGCTACACATCGTGAGCGTGGTGGTGCCCCCGCACAAGGTCGAGGCGGCCTTGGCACCTCTCGACCCCGACCGAGACGCGCTCATCTGGTTCCAGCCTGGTTCCTACGATGAGGGCGTGCTGAAGTGGGTTCGGGGTCGATTCGACCAGGTTTTGGTCGGGCCGTGCGTCATGGTGGAAACGCAGGGCGCTCGACGTCGATGAAGAAAGCCGACAAGGCCTCGAAAATTCTATCGATTCTCGAGGAGCTGTACCCGGAGCCACCGATTCCGCTCGACCACGCCGACAGCTTCCAATTGCTGGTGGCGGTCGTGCTGTCGGCCCAAACCACCGACAAGAAGGTCAACGAGGTCACTCCGGCCTTGTTCGAGGTCGCCGGGTCGCCGGCCGAGATGGCCGCCCGGCCGGTCGAAGAGATCCAGAGCCTGATCCGACAGATAGGCCTCGCCCCGCAAAAAGCGAAGGCCCTCGCGGGGTTGTCTCGCCGCATCCTCGATGAGCACCACGGCCAGGTGCCCGCGTCGTTCGAGGCCTTGATCGCGTTGCCGGGCGTCGGGCGGAAAACCGCCAACGTAGTGGTGGCTCAGGCTTTCGGAGAGCCCGCATTTCCGGTCGACACCCACATCCAGCGGCTGGCGGGTCGATGGGGACTGTCGCTGGCCAAGACCCCCGACCAGACCGAGACCGACCTGAAAAAGCTGTTCGACCGATCGACGTGGGCGAAGCTTCACCTTCAAATCATCTACTTCGGCCGAGAGTTTTGCCCCGCTCTCTATCACGACCTGGCGGAATGCCCGATCTGCGGCTGGGCGGCGACCAAGAAACGAATGCTGGAAGAGGCCCGTCGAAACGCCGAGCTCCGGCAGCGCGGGGGCAAACCGAAGTCTGCACCGTCGACCAAGGCAGGACCGAAACGTCTGCGAAGCCGGCCTCCGACATGAAGCAGATCTGGATTCCGTATACAGGCGGGCCGGAGGTCCTCGAGGTTCGTGATGCGGCCGACCCCGAGCCGGGGCTCGGCGAAGTCAGGATTCGAGTCGAAGCGGCCGGCGTGAACTTCGCCGACCTGATGGCGCGTGTCGGCGTCTATCGCGATGCTCCACCGCTGCCGGCGGTGGTCGGTTACGAGGTCGCGGGGGTCATCGACGCGGTAGGGCTCGGGGTGCCGAGCCGTCGCTTGGGCGAGCCGGTGGTCGCCGTGACCCAATTCGGAGGGTATACGACCCACGCCGTCGTGACCGACGCTCAAGCCGTGGCCAGACCGCCGGGCCTCGATGCGGTGACCGCGGCGGCGATCCCAGTGACCGGACTGACCGCGTGGATGCTCATCGAAGAAATGGGTCGGGTTCGCGAGGGCGACCGGGTTCTCATTCACGGAGCGGGCGGAGGGGTCGGTTTGACCTGCCTCGACCTGGTTCTCCGCCGGGGGGCCACCGCGATCGGCACCGCGTCGGTCGGCAAGCATGAGCGCCTGTATGCGCTGGGATACACGCAGCTCGTGGACGCGCGGCATCAGGATTACGAGGCGGCCCTGTCGCAGGGGCCTCCGTTCGACCTCGTGCTCGATCCCATCGGTGGGGAATCCTGGGCCAAGGGCTTGCGCCTGCTCAGGACCGGCGGTCTTCTGGTGTGCTACGGATTCTCGTCGGCGGTTCCCGGCCCGCGAAAGAGTTTCTGGAAGTACCTGCAGAGCATCGCTCAGATACCGTGGCTCGATATCAACCCCGTATCCCTGATCGACGCCAACAAAGGCGTCATGGGGGTCAACATGGGGCGCATGTGGACGGAGACGGAGCGACTGGCGGGCTGGCTGGACCAGCTGTTCGCGCTCTGGGAGCAAGGCAAATTGCGACCGCGGGTTCATGCGATCGTGCCCTTCTCGAACGCAGGGGAAGCCCACCGGATCCTGCATGACCGCGAGAACCTTGGGAAAGTCATCCTGACTCCCGATTGAGCAACCGCATACCTCAATGCGAACGCCGTCGTTCGTCGTTTGCTGGACGCAGGGTGTGGCCTGGGCTAACGAACCCCCGCTATGGGTGTAGCTGCATGATCATAGGAGTTCCGAAGGAAACCTACCCGGGCGAGACCCGCGTGGCGTTGGTTCCATCTGTTCTGAAACCACTGACCACCGCCAAGGTCGAGATCGTCGTCGAGGCGGGCGCCGGGGAGGCGGCGGGTTATCCGGACGCCGCGTTCGAAGCCGTCGGCGCAAAGATCTTGGCGACCCGCAAAGAAGTGTTCGAGGCGGCCGATGTGGTCACGCAAGTCCGGACGCTCGGTGCCAATACCAATGCGGGGCAGAGCGACCTCGACTTGGTTCGCGACGGGCAAGTCGTGCTGGGGCTGTCGGACCCGCTCTCGAAATCGGAAGCGGCTGGCCAGCTTGCGGCCAAAGGCGTGCTGCTCATCGGAATGGAGCTCATTCCCCGCATCACGCGCGCGCAGAGCATGGATGCCCTGTCTTCGATGGCCACGATCGCCGGCTATCGGGCCGTCTTGCTGGCGGCCAACCATCTTCCCCGGTTGTTCCCGATGATGATGACCGCCGCGGGTACGTTGTCGGCGGCGAAGGCTTTCGTCATCGGCGCGGGAGTGGCGGGTCTGCAGGCATGTGCGACGGCCAAGCGCCTGGGCGCCGTCGTGCGGGCGTACGACGTCCGCTCGGCCGTAAAAGACCAGGTCATTTCGGTGGGCGCTAAATTCGTCGAGCTCGAGGTCGACGCCGGCGAAGCGGAAGACAAGGGCGGTTACGCGAAGGCGCTCGGTGAAGATTTCTATCGCAAGCAGCGAGAACTCATGACCGAGGTGGTCAAGGACAGCGATGTGGTCATCACGACCGCAGCGATTCCGGGTAAGAAGTCGCCCGTCCTCGTGACCGCCGAGATGGTCGAACAGATGGCTCCCGGTTCGGTCATCGTAGACCTGGCGGCGGAGCGAGGCGGCAACTGCGAACTCACCAAAGCCGACGAAGTGGTCGTCGAGCACGGCGTCACGATCCTGGGGCCCACCAACATCGTGGCCGGAGCCCCCTTTCACGCGAGCCAGATGTACGGAAAGAACGTCGTCACTCTCCTTCAGCACCTCCTGACCAAGGAAGGTGAGCTCCAGTTCGACATGAGCGACGAGATCACCCAGGGGGTCGTGATGACCAAAGACAAAGCGATCGTGCATCCGCGCGTCCGCGAGGTGTTGGAGTTGCCGGCGCTCGAGCAGCCGGCCGAAAAGGAGGTGACGGCATGAACGAGGCAGCGACCCAGGCCGCGAATGCGGCCAGCGAGGCCGCCCAAGCGGCCAACGAAGCCCAGATGCTGGTCATCGGCATCACGGTCTTCGTCTTGGCCGTCTTTGTCGGCTTCGAAATCATCACCAAAGTACCGCCAACGCTTCACACGCCGTTGATGTCGGGCTCGAACGCGATCTCGGGGATCACGGTGGCGGGTGCGCTCATCCTGGCCGGCGTTCAAGGCGCCGACTATCTGATGACCGACTGGATCGGCTTCATCGCCGTCGTGTTCGCGACGATCAACGTGGTCGGCGGCTTCATGGTCACCCACCGCATGCTGGGCATGTTCCAGCAAAAGAAGAAGTGAGACGAAGCGATGGAGCAGACGTACATCAACATCGCGTATCTGGTCGCCTCGATCCTCTTCATATTGGGCCTGAAGGGCCTCACGCACCCGCGCTCCGCCGTTCGCGGCAACCTCCTCGGCGTGGCCGGGATGACCATCGCGGTCGTCGTGACCCTCTTCAACAATAAGATCGGCGACAACTTCGAGCTGGTCTTCGCCGGCCTCGCGCTGGGAGCCATCATTGGTCTCATCTTGGCCGTCCGCATCGAAATGACCTCCATGCCGGAGCTTGTCGCGCTCTTCAACGGCTTTGGGGGGATCGCGTCGGTCATGGTGGCGGGGGCCGCGGTCTACCAAGAGATGGGTGCACCCGACGGTTACATCGACGTGGTCATCGATCGGGATCCAACGGTTCAATTTCTGGTCGCCACCATGGCGTCGGGCTTGATCGGGGCCGTCACGTTCACCGGTTCACTGGTCGCGTTCTTGAAGCTCCGCGACTACAAGTGGATGCGCAAGGTGAACGGCTTTCCCGGTGGGCAGGTGGTCAACGCCATCCTGTTCATCGCTTGCGTCGGTTTGAGCGGGGCTCTGGTCGTCGACCCGACCCAGCTCGAGATGTACTGGGCGCTGGTCGGGGTCGCGTCGGTGCTCGGCATTCTGCTGGTGATTCCGATCGGCGGCGCCGACATGCCGGTCGTGATCGCGCTGTTGAACTCGTACTCGGGTCTCGCGGCGTCGGCTACGGGCTTCGTACTGGGGAATAACGTTCTCATCATCGCCGGCTCCCTGGTCGGCGCGTCCGGCATCATTCTTACGCAGATCATGTGTAAGGCGATGAACCGGTCGCTCACCAACGTCCTGTTCGGAAAGCTAGAGGCCAAAGGTGGCGCTTCCGCCGACGAGGTCTACGCCGGGAAGGTCAAGTCGACTTCGGCGGAAGAGGTCGCGATGTTGTTCGATACCGCCCAGCGGGTGGTGATCGTCCCCGGCTACGGCCTCGCGGTGGCCCAAGCCCAGCACACGGTCCGCGACCTGACCCGGATCCTGAACGAGCGAGGGGTCACCGTCGAATTTGGTATCCATCCGGTCGCCGGTCGAATGCCAGGGCACATGAACGTGCTCCTCGCCGAGGCGGACATCCCGTACGACGCGATGATCGAGATGGACATCATCAACCCCACATTCGAGCAGGTCGACGTGACCCTGGTGATCGGGGCGAACGACGTCGTGAATCCCGTCGCCCGCACCGACCCGCAGAGCCCGATCGCAGGGATGCCGATCCTCGACGTCGACAAGTCGCGGACCGTCGTCGTGGTCAAGCGCTCGTTGAGTCCTGGTTTCGCGGGCATTCCCAACCCGCTGTTCGCCGCCGACAACACGCTGATGCTCTTCGGCGACGGTAAAAAGGCCCTCATCGAACTGAATCAGGCCCTCAAAGAAGGGTAAGGCATCGTCCGACCTACCTCGAACTGTTAAAAGTGACGGCCCGCAAGCGCTCGACGCGTCACGTCCCGGGGACGACAACCGTCTGTGGGGGCAATGGCGGTAACGCGAAACCTCTTGCTGGTGGGCGTCGTTCTACTGGTGGCCGACCGCAGCGCGGTCGCGGCAGAGGTCGACCATCTTCGAACCGTCGGTAGTACGGCGGCGGTCGACATCGACCGGGCCGTCGGCGATGTGGTCGCCGTCGACAGCCGGCTAAGCGTCGAGGGGGTCGTGCGTGGGCATATCTACGCGGTCGACTCCGAGGTCACCCTCCACCGCCGGTCCGTCGTGTTAGGATCGGTGACCCTGCACCGAGGCCGCTTGGTGGTCGAGCCGGGCGCCGTTCTTCCCCCGCTCATCGCCTTGAATGGCTCCGTCTATGTCGGCCCCGGCGCCGAGCGGTTGCGCCTTGGCGACGAGCTCGAGCTCGAGGAAGGCTCCACCACCTTGAGCCTGAAGCGGACCCACGGGTCGACGGCTTCGCTCGAGCTCATGAAGCGGGTGCTTCCCTTCGACCGATTCGTTCCCGAGCCGCAGCTCACGCTCTCGGGCCTCGACGAGTGGCATCCGGGTCTCGGCCTGGAGCTGCGAAGGGCGCTCGACCAGCCCGAAGAGCTCACCTTCGGGGGCGTGGCCCATCTGACGTTCATCAGTGGGAAAGTCCGCGGTGCGTTTCAGCGGGGCTACCGCGGTCCCGCGGGGACGGTCCTGGTGTCGGCGGTTCATCTTCAGGATGAAGCGAGTGCGGAAGCACTCTGGAACCAGATCGAAGCGGCGGCCCAGCGGAATCAGATCCGGTTATCCGCCAAGACGGGGCTCGGTGCCGGCACCCATTGGTTTTTCAAGTGGCGCAATCGATATTGCATGATGTGGCAGCGGTCGACCTGGTTGCTGGCCGTTGAGACGCGGCTCGCTGACCGTGACGCAACTCTTCTTCAACAGGTGCAATTCTCTGGACGAGTCTTGCGTTCCCTAAAACAGAATTTGACTGATCATTCCGCGCTGTCGCGAGGAGTCCAACCATGAACGCCCGCATTCTCATAACGCTCGCTTGCTCCGGCGCGGTCCTTCCGACCGCGGCCGTTGCATCCCCGCCGCCGGTCAAGGTCGAAGTCATCGTCGACGGCGACGATGAGGGCGACTTTTTCGATGAAAGCACTGAGTCCGGCCGGTCTGCACGCTCGAAGACCGGGGCGGCATCGGATCGGTCGGCGGGAATGTTTGAGGAGCTGGACGGTCAAGAGAGCGGCGTTCGAGTCCGAACGGTGAAGCCGCCCAAGTCGACCGACGGCGCCAACGAAAACACGAGCACTCAGGTCGTCAACGTCATCGTTCAGGGACGAGACGAGAAGAACACCGCGCCGGCCGCGGAACCCGAAAAACCCGCCCCGGCCCCCGAAGCGGCCGCCGTCGCCGAGGCGCCGGCGGCGCCGGCGGTGATGCCGGCCGACGACTGCAACTGCTCGGTGGAGGCCGACGGCCGGCTCGGCTGGTGGTGGGGAGTCCCCAATCACATCCAGGAGGGAGACGTCCTCCTATCGGTGAGCGGCGGCTGGGGCAGCGCCGGCGGAATGGGCGGCCTTCGTCTCGAGGGGCTGCTGACGTCTCGGGTCGGCCTGCAGCTCAACCTGCGCGGCACCGGGTTCAGTCAACAAGAAGTGCAAGACGAAGATGACCGGACGGTCCTGTCTGGCGACGAGTGGGGCCTCGGGGATATCGACCCCAACAGCGTCAATCACGGCTTTGCCCACATGGTCGACCTTGGGTTTAGTTGGCATATGTTCCGAAAGAGCCGCTTGGACGTGTTTCCTTCGCTCGGCGTTGGCCATTTCGGCTACAACATCGATCTCCGAGACGCTCCGAACGCCCAAGGGGGGTCGGTGTTGCTGAAGGTGGGAATCGGGTTCAACTACCACTGGCGGCGTTTCTTTTTTGGCTTCGACTTTAGCTGGTACCCGTACGAGATGCTTCGCTATCAGATCGTCGAAGACGAAGAGGGAGATCGCGGAGCCGAGTCGGTCGACGTCGAAGATCGCTTCAACGAGAAGCGCTTCATCTCGTCGGCGTTCGTGGGGCTCCGGTTTTAGAGTCGAGCCATGGCGCAAGCGTGGCTGATGGGTCGGTGGGGCGTGGCGAGCGAGACGAAGTCTCGCAGTACCCTCCAAGTCCAAGCGCTCGGAGATCGAGAGCTGCTCGAACTGGCGGGTCAGGGTGAGGAAGCCGCTTGCAAAGAGCTGCTGTCTCGATACGGAGGACGCCTACTGGCCGTCGTTCGGGCAACCCACGCCGACCTCGGACTCGACGATGACATCGTTCAAGAGGCTTTCATCCGTGCGCTACGGCAGGGGAACCAACTTCGAGAGGAAGCCAGTTTGTTTCCGTGGTTGGTACGGATCGCGCTTCGAGTCGCGATCGACCATCGTCGCCGGCACCGACGAGAGACGCTGACCGACGTGTGGCCGGATCTCGCGGAGGCCCCCGGTCCCGGTCCCCACGAGCATGTCGAAGCCAATGAAGATGCCGACCGCGTGAAGGAAGCGCTCGGGAAAGTGAAGCCGTACTTTCGAGAGCTCTTGGTGCTTCGCTATTTTACAAGTTTCTCGGTAGCAGAATTGTCGGAGGTCTTTCACAAGTCCGACGTAGCGATTCGAAAAGATCTGCAGCGGGCTCGGGAGCAGATGCGCAAGCATCTCGAGCCCTGGTTCTCGGAGTCATGAGGTGCCCCATGAACCGTCCAGAGTCACTCCTTCACAAAGAACTCGATGGCGAGTGCACGGCTTCGGAGGGCGTCGAGCTCGACCGAAGCGAATGGACGAATCCCGACCTTCGTCGGTCGCGCGATGCGTGGCGGCGGACGAAGGCGGCGATGAGTGCGCTCGGACCCACGAATCCACCGGTCCCGGTCGACCGGTGGGCCCAAAATATCCTGCAGCACACGCGGCCGCCCACGGCGCCCGAAGGCGGCGCGTCGGCCAACCCGACGGGTTGGGTAGACCGGATCGGATCGGCGGTCGCCCTGGGGAGGCTGGTTCGTGTCGTTCGTTCGGTCGCCGGCGAGAACGCCGGTGGGTGGACATCGGACAATCCACCCGCGCCGTCCCGGAGTCTGCGGGTATGGCCCTGGGGCGCTTGGGGGCTGGCGGCGACGGCTGGCTTATTGGTGTTCTTGTGGCCGGACGCCATGGAATCCACCGCGCTGGCGCCGAGCGCCAGTTTGCGTGGTGCTTCGCCGGTGGCCCCGGTAGAGGTTCGCATCGATGCACCGGCCGTCGACGAGCGCGATCAAGTGCCGGTCTCGATCCGCTTCTGAGGTATAGCCGTAGGATGCAGCTGCCGGTCGATTTCTTGGCCCTGCTGACCCGGGTGTACACCGCCGAGCTCTTGGGCCCCACCTACGCGAAACTACGGATCCTCGATGCGAATGAGGCGTACCGTCGCCTCGAGAATGGGCTCCGGGAGGCCCGACTTCTCGCCGACATTCAGTGGTTTACGTGGCAGGCCCTTCGCGACCAAAAGCCGGAGTGGTCGGAGGCTCAACTCCTCACCTGCCTGGAGAAGAAGTCGAAGAAGACGAAGCGGTTCCGGGCGCCCACGTGGCGTCGAGGCGAGGAGGGGTATTGGGTCGCTATCGGCACCCGACTCGATCTCGCGAGTGGCTATGCGAGCGGCGAAGCCTACGACTTGCTCGAGAGCCCCGGCGGCCAAGAGCTGCTCGCCGAGGGATGGCCCCGCCTCGGCCGCCATCTCGCGAAAGAGCTCCTGCGCTAGACGTGCTCCGGCAAGAATCTCGGCCCGGCGGGCGCGCCGGTGGGCGGCCGGGGAGCCCACTACGCCGCTCGGGAGAGGGTGCGAGCGGCGGCGATCGCGGCGCCTTCGGCGACGGCGGTCTGCGGATTGCTGTGAGCGGTCACCGATTCACCCATGAGCCTCTTGACGGCGCCCGCGATGCTGGGGACCAGCGTCGTCCCCCCGATGAGCAGAGTCGTACCGAGGTCTTTCGGCTTGAGGCCCGCCACCACCATGGTACGCGCGGTGACCGACAGCGACCGTCTGATGAGGGCCTCCCACCGGACCTCGGCATCCTTTCGATGGATCATCATCTCGAGGTCTCGCTCGCGCCCCCGCCGATAGAAGGCGCCCTTGAGGCGCAGGGGCGCCACGTCGCGCACCGAGAGGGCGCGCTTGGTGTTTTCGGCTTCCCGGATGAGGCGGTCCCAGCGCTCGCGATCCTTGGACAGCTCGACCTTGGTGGTGCTCCAGACGTGCCGGGCCGCGATCTCGGCCAGCAGGTGGTCGAGGTCGTCTCCGCCCAGACAGCCGTCTCCGCCGATCGCGAGGGGCTCCAATCGACCTTCCGATTGGTCCAGGGCCGTTACGTCGAAGGTACCGCCCCCGAAGTCGTAGACCAGGAGCTTCTGATACACGTTCTTCCTGGTCAGCCCCGATGCAAGGGCCGCGGCGTGGGGTTCGGTGATCGTTCGCAGCACATCGAGGCCCGCCAGGCGAGCCGCTTCTACGGTGGCGTGCTCTACATCGGGGGTGGCCGATGCCGGCAGGGTCAATACCACCTTGCGGACGGTTCTCCGGAAGCGGGCCTCCGCGAGGTCTCGGAGGTGGCGAAAGATGTATCCCGCGACCTGGGTGGGCGTATGGTCGCCGGCCCGGGTTTCGAGCACGGGCGTCCCTTTCGGGGCGCGACGAATCTTCACCGCGGAGCTGGCCTGCATGACCTTGACTTCGGAGCTATCGTACCTTCGCCCCAATACCCTCTTGATGCCCGACACCGTCGACGCAGGCTCGTGTTGCCGCATTCGGACCGCATAGGATCCCACGGTCGGCATTCCAGCCGATGGAAAATAGACGACGCTGGGAATGCACGCCTCTCCTCGGTTGTCGCGGACGAAATACGTCTTGCCCTCGATATGGGCGGCGACGGTCGAGAACGAGTTGCCGAGATCGATACCGATTGTCAGCTCGCTGGTTTCGGCCACTTCGTCAAATAGCTCGTCCGAGTCGGGCTTGAACTACAGCTCGGGTCGGGCTGGTCTTCGTCACAACGAAAAAAAGGCCCGCCGAGTGCTCCGAAGTGGAGCATCGGCAGGCCGTCACCGATCAGAGCTTTAAATTCGAAGAATAGCATCAGTCCTCTCGTTGGCCAGGTAGGCCACCATCTCGGGCGTTTCGGGACCAAAGCCCTCGACACCCCAGGAGATGGGGTCGTTAGCGTCATTGAGACTCACGCCTCCAGACTTGAGGCCGACCACCACCAGGGACGCACCGGCGACCGTCGTCGAAGGCGTCGGTCTCGACGCCTCACGATGTGCTCGTCGGTACGCGGCGAGGGTTCGCCGGTGCTGATCCGGTCGGGTCCAAGGCGCGCGCGCGGAGATGATCACGAAGCTCGAGACATCGAGGCCTCGCATCATCGCGTACCGGATCACCAAGCCCGGGTCGGCGGGGGCCGCTCGTTCCGGGTCGAGGTCTTGGATCGCCGTCGTTTCAGGCGTTCGATGACTCCATGACAGTTCGGTCACCCCGGTGCGCCATTCGGTGTGCGCGTCGGTCCAGCCGTCGCGGCGGAAGCTGACGACCTCATCGCCGACCGCCGTCGCGGCGAGACCCCAGCGAGCGGCGATGACGCGAGGGCGGACGCCCAGGATCCGTCCACGGTCGAGCGCGGACGACGCGTCGATGGCCACCAGCCGCTTGGATGACCCTGCGGGCCATCTAAACGCGGTGTCGGGTTCGCCGAGCGATGAGCCCAGTGAACCGACCAGCCCGCCGATGCGCGCCCTTCGGTCCGGTTCCTTGGCCTTGACGTGGCACATTCGGAGCACGTCGCGATGCCGCCACCCGGCGACGGGTTCAGGTTCGTCGACGAGCTCTGACAGGGGGCTTTCAAGGTACCACCGGGCCAAGCTGGCCCGGGTGAGACGACCGAAGCCCCCGAGCTGCCGAAGACCGGCCGCGAACTTGAGCAGATCGCGACCCGTCCGACACACCTGGGGGGTCAGCATCGAGGCCCGCCGACGAACGTCGAGGTGGCCGCACTTGAGAGCGACGGCGAGCCCCGCCAACGCCCCGTTTCGGACCGGCGCTCGCCGGGAGACCTCGACGAGACGGTCGAGCCAGTCGGGGTCATGCTCGGCGGCGGTCCTGAGAGATGGCTCGTCGACCGGGAGTCTATCGTTTTCACTTCGATAGATTCCATCCGGATGACCAGCCATGAGCGTTCTGATCAATCTCAGCGTCACGGATTGCCTCCGATGGCCCCGAGTCGAGCGCTGAGGGGCGCCCGGCAGGAGTCCTGCCGGGCGGCTCAGTCCTCGTCGAGGCTTCCGTTCCAGTACTGCAGGTCGTACAGGTACTGCTTCCAGGAGTCGGGAACGCCCGCTGGCAGCGTAAATCTCATGGTGGGCGGCAGCGACCTCGGTCGTTCGGGTTGAACGCGGAGTCTCAAACCCGCTTCCTGAGGCGTGCGGCCACCCTTTTGCTGATTACACGGCAAGCAGGCGATCACGATGTTGTCCCATCGAGTCGGACCGCCCTGGCTTCGAGGAACGACGTGGTCGTAGGTCGCTTCGGAGCGCTTGATCTTCGTACCGCAGTACGCGCAGCGGCCCTTGTCACGGGTGTACACGTTCTCACGAGAGAATTTCACACCGACCCGTTTGATTCGGATCTGATAGACGAAGCGAACGACCGATGGCATGTTGATCGCCAACGAGACCGAACGGACGTTGCGGTCTTCGTACGCCTCCAGGATTTCGACCTTGTCGGTGGCCCAGAGGGTGATGGCGCGCTGCCATGAAATCCGATCGACCGGCTGATACGCATGGGTCAGCACCAAAGTTTCCACGGTTCTCCTCCTTTCTTTGCCGTAGTCATGAGTTGACGTCGTATCTTGTGAGTTGCCCGCGGAAGGATTCGAACCTCCAAACCCCGCATCTGAAACGGGTGACTCTACCAAGTTTGTCCACACAGGCTTCTGCACGCCCGGGGAATCGAACCCCGCTTTACCGATTGGAAAGACCGGCGCCATCGCCAGACGGCCGGACGTGCTGTTTCGACGCGTTTCGGCTCGATGACCGATCGCGCGTGGGCGCTGACGGGCGGGTTGATGAGTAAAGCGACATCCATGATGTCAACGTATTGACTTTACCCGTTCGGCCCGCAGCAGTTGTTGCAAGCGAAAAGGGCGGAGGCTGGCATTGCACCAGCGGCGCCGGTCCCGAGAAAACCGGGCGAAACCCACTCCGCGCGCCAGGGTGAAGAGGATTCGAACCTCTACCGGCGGTTTTGGAAACCGCTATGCTCGCCATGACATCATCACCCTAATGGTGCGTCGCCAAGTCAGGTTGACGGACCTGTACTTCAGCGACGGCACGATTTGTCTTCCATGATGCCGTCGCGGAACGCGTCGGCCGAGTCTGTGCGGCCCGACCCGCGGGTCAGCCGTCCTAATTCGAAACCTAAGACATATGCCGGCGATAACCTCGCCCGCGGATTGCCGAGTCGACCATCTCGCCGGCCTTGTTGATACTCCAAGAAGTCTCGGTAGCGTTGTTCAGGGGCCGCTTCGGGAGTTCGCCAGAGCCGAAGGGCCTGTTTGGTTGGGCGTTCCACTGTTCTCCTATAGTTGCGCGCGAACGTCGTCGGTGGTCCCCGATGCAGTCCCGCTATCGGGTCGGACACCATGTCCGTTTTCCTTGGCGAGGGACACGCGCACGGTCCCGGCGGGATTCGAACCCGCGGTCTCCTGACTGACAATCAGGCGGCCACTCCGCTGGCCCACGAGACCAAAAGCAATCGTTCGAAACGGGGCTTCGAACGATGTGGGGACCGGAGGGAATCGAACCCTCACCTGCGGGGTAAAAGCCCGCTAGTCTACGCATTAACCTACGGTCCCATTGCGCTCATGTTCGGTTGTCACAGATCTCATCGATGGATCGGGAGGGACTCGAACCCTCTCGGTCTGTGAGGACGATCGCCTACGCGGCGGCCCCGGGATTCCTTACCGGACTACCGACCCAATGATGTTCGAGACTGAGGAGGTTTCGGCGATGCCGCAGATGCTTCGCTTTTTGAGGAAACCCGAGCGTTCTTACGAACAGACCTCAGTCGGTTAC
The DNA here is from genome assembly GCA_964519665.1 of uncultured Myxococcales bacterium. Classification (GTDB taxonomy): domain Bacteria; phylum Myxococcota; class Kuafuiibacteriia; order Kuafuiibacteriales; family Kuafuiibacteriaceae; genus JANQQN01. Next base: position 9,043 of record CAZFIV010000027.1, on the reverse strand, counting down.
GACCGAGGTCAGAAGAGCTCGGTCAGATTCGGTGCCGCGAGTAGGTATCGTCCGCTCGCCAGCTCTCTAGGCAACCCAGCTTTTCCGTGGGTTTGGGGGACGGAGTCCCGACGACGAGTGCGCCGGCGAAACCGCCTGCTGCTCCGAAGGCGATGCCTTGGAGGTGTTCCAAGTCATTTGTGCGAATACGGGTGCGATTCATCACTTTGACCATTACTTCGACCATCATCGGGCTCCTTTCTAGAATTTGTCGTCGGGGTGCGCCCCGTTGACGAAACGCAGCCTATGAGAGCCCGTAGAGCCAGTCAACCCGACAAATTAAAAAAGTTCAGATTTTTCAGCGAGTTAGCGCGAGACCTTCAATAAGGAAGACGCGCGTGCGCGCGCGTGCCCGTCTGCTCTTGGAAAGTCAAGACGAGAAAGATCACAGTCTCCGGCCCTGGAACCGAGACTTTCGAAGAAGAACGTCCGGGGCGGTCCCCGCAAGCGCGGCCCGCCCGGAAGTCAGCTTTGCTTTAAGATATAAACGCCGAGGTGGCTAAGTACGTTTGAGCGGGATTTCGAGAAGCGCGCTGAGTTCATCGGCGATCTCGCTGGAAGCGGCGAGGACGGAGCTTCCGCGGCCGAGACCGTCGTCCGACAGAAAGTCGCTGACTCGGCCGCCGGCGCGCTCGACGATGAGAAGTCCGGCCAGTGCGTCCCAAGGCTTCAAGTGTTGCTGCCAGAAGGCATCGACTCGACCCGATGCGACCAAACAGAGCCCGAAGGTGGCGGAACCGAATCGACGAAACTCGCATTGCGCGTCGAACAAGCGATCCAGATAGCGGAAGAAATCGCCTCGCGGGCGGGTCGGATCGTACCCGATGATGATCAGCGACTCGTTCAGGCCACCGCTGGATCGCACTTGGACCGGCTTACCGTTCATCAGCGCCGGTCCTCCTCGGCTCGCGAGATAGAGTTCGTCGAGCTGCGGAAGGTAAATGACGCCGAGCTCGGTCTGAGCCTCACGTACGAACGCCAAAGAGATGCCGTACAGCGGAAGGGCGCGTAGGAAATTGGTGGTCCCGTCGATCGGATCACTCACCCACACGGGGTCGGTGGCCCGGCCACCGGTTTCTTCGCCCATGAAAGCTTCGCCCGGATAGACTTGGGCGAGCTCTTCACAGATGAGCTCCTCGACCTCTCGGTCGGCGGCGGAAACGTAATCTTGGAGCCCTTTTCGCTCGATCTGGAGCTCTCCTAGGTGCGCGAAGTGATGCCGGGAGAGCCGGCCGGCCTTGCGGACGATGCGCTCTGCTTCGGCGAGGCGGTTTCTAATGTCATCAACCGAGACCATAACGTTCCATCTTCTTCAACGACCCAACCGCCGGGCCGAGCGGGGCGAGGCCGGCACCGCGGGGCGATCTTGACCATTGTGCCGTGGCGTCGCCGTCGCAGCAATCACGTGCCGCGACCGTTACCAAAACGCCCCCGCTACCGAGGCCGACGAGCACCGTCGTCGTCCATCGTCCGCTTCATCGCCGGGGCCCGTGGCCGCACGCGGGCGAGGCCTCGGTGGCGATTTTTCTCAGTTTCGAGGCCATAGTCGGACCGCGGGCGCCGTCCGTGACCTCGTTCGAAGCCACACCGGCGCATGGCACGATGGTCACGCGGGCGCTATAGCCGGGGCATGGATCCGGCTGTAGACGATATCGGCACGGTGGCCCGGCGACTGGGTGTGTCCACCGAGGCGGTCGAGCTAGCGCGACGCAGCGACCTCATCGACCTGCACATCGACACTTTCATCCCGGTTCGGCTATTCGGATACGACCCTGGGCAGCGTCATCGAGAAGGCCTCTTCGGCGGGCGCTTCTTTGGACACCTCGACGTTCCGAGGGCCCTTTCGGCCGGCCTGACCGGAGCCATGTGGTCGATGACCACCAATCCGTTTCGGTCCGCTAAGGGGCGATGGCGAACCTTCGAGCATAATTTGGCGGCCCTGACCGGGTGGATCGAGCGACAGCCTCGGCTCCAGGTCGTCCGTAACCTCACCGAGTACCGGGCGGCGCGCGAAGGTGGACGTCACGCTTGTTTGCTCGCCGTGCAAGGGGGCAATTGCTTCGATGGAGCGCCCGAGTCGGTCGCATCGGTGCCCGACCAGATGATCACGCGGGTCACTGTGGTTCACCTCACCCACTCTCGGCTCGGTGTGGCTTCGACACCGATCCCCACCTGGCGACGCTCCAAGGGCCTGACGCCCGATGGTCGGCGCTTCATCGAGATTCTGAACGCCGAACGGGTGTTCGTGGACCTCGCGCATATTCACCCCGACGGTTTCTGGGATGCGGTCGACGCTCACGACAAGACCCAACCGCTCATCGACACGCATACCGGCGTGAAGGGCGTGACCCCGATGTGGCGAAACCTCGACGATGCACAGCTGAAGGCGATCGCCGATACGGGCGGTACCGTGGGCGTCATCTTCGCAAGCCACTTCCTTCGGGGCGAACACGGCTACTCGGACGGTCGGATGGTCTTGGCTCACCTCGAGCACATCATCAACGTGGTTGGCGAAGACTTCGCATCGCTCGGGAGCGACTACGACGGGGCCATCATTCCGCCGGCCGACCTTCGCACCGCCGAGGCTTACCCGCGCTTGGTGCAGTACATGTTGTCAGCGGGTTGGTCGTCGGACCGGATAGGAAAGATCTTGGGCGGCAATTTCCTTCGTGCCTTCGGGCACTTGCGCCCTTGAAGCACCGCCGGTGGCCATCTGACGTCGGCCTCGGTACGTTGGCCGAGATGGGCACTCCCGCAGATCCGTCCGCTCCGAAATCGCCGTTGGGCCCGGTGGAGCCGCCCGGTGAGCGACCAAACCCGGACGACGACCTCCACCCGGTCCGCGGACAACCCCGGCTTCCGCCCGGCTTCTCCGTCGAGACATCGATCCGCCGCGACCGACAGGGGCGCTGGTTTCACGAGGGCGAACCCATCGACCACGAAGGGGTGAGCCGAAGCTTCGACATGTGGGTCGAGCGGCACGAAAATGGCCGCTACGTGCTCAAGAACAAGGTCAATTGGGCTTTCGTGGAGATCGAAGGTGCTCCGATTTTCGTCCGTCGGGTCGAGGTCGGCGACCACGAGGTCCGGCTGGTTCTGTCCGACGGGCGAAGGGAGCCCTTACGGGGAGACACGGTCCGTAGCGACCGGGACGGCGGGTTGTACTGCCAAGTGCGGCACGGTCGACTCACGGCCCAGTTTTCTCGGCAGGCCATGTTCGATCTCGAGCCGGTGCTCGACCAAGACGACGTTGGCATCGTACTTCGCCTCGGTGATGTCCTAGTGCACCCGACCGTCACGGATTCGCCGATCGAATGAAACGCCGACAACCGACCGAAACGTCGGTAGCCGTACGTCTGGCGGTCGGCTTTCGGTCCGGCGGAGTCCGGGATCGTTCGCGCTCGATCAGGCTTTCCCCAGCTCCTGAGCTCGTCGCGTCGCTTCTTCGACCGCGTTCATGATGGTCGTACGCAGTCCGCCTTCCTCCAGGGTGTGCAGCCCGGCGATCGCCGTTCCGCCGGGCGACGTGACCATGTCTTTGAGCTGGCCGGGATGCATTTTGGTCTCTTGGAGCATCCGGGCTGCTCCTTGAATCGTTTGGACGGCGAGCTGGAGCGCGATCTCTCTTGACAAGCCAACCTTCACGCCGGCGTCGGCGAACGCCTCGATGATCAAAAACACGTATGCCGGGCCGCTCCCCGACAGTCCGGTGACCGCGTCGAGCAGGACTTCGTCGACCCGAACGACGAGGCCGGTCGGCCCGAGGATGGCCTCGGTGACTTCGAGGTCGTGCTCGGTCGCATGGGCACCGGGAGCGATGCCGGTGGCGCCCTGTTTGATGAGCGCGGGCGTGTTCGGCATGACGCGGACCACCCGCGGCTGACCCCCGAGCCGAGCTTCGATGCGTTCGGTCGGAATGCCCGCGGCCAAGCTCACGATCAGAGGGTCGTTTAGCTGACCCCGGATCTCGTCGAGGACGCGGTCCAGGATCTGGGGCTTTACGCCGAAGATCACCACCTCAGCCGGGCCCGCGCAATTAACGTTGCTCGTCGCCGCTCGCACGCCGAAGCGCTCGGCCACCGCCCGCGTTCGTTCGGTCCGCCGATTGTGGACGGCCACGAGTTTCGGGTCGACGGCATCACTGTCGATGAGCCCTCCGAGGAGTGCTTGCCCCATGTTTCCAGCGCCGATGATCGCCAGCGACTTCGACTGAAGAACCACCTCGCAAGTCCGTACCACCGAGACCGCGGCGTTGTCATCCAGCTTGGCGCTCGCGGGGCATCGTGCCAAAGGACGATCATGAGCGGTTTCATACTCGCGTCTCGGTCGCCCCGACGGAGAGACCTGCTGGCGTCGGTCGGTCTGCATCCCCGGGTGATGGCGTCGGATGTCGATGAAAGCGTCGCGCCCGGCGAAGCGGCCATCGCGTACGGGGAGCGGGTCGCGGCAGCCAAGGTCGCGGCCTGCAGGGCGTCGGCGCCCGTACTGGCCGCTGACACCGTCGTGACCCTCGGCGGTGAGGTGTTCGGCAAGCCGGCGGACGCCGCCGGTGCGGCGCGAATGCTTCGGCGGTTGTCGGGGCGACGGCATCAAGTCCATACCGCGGTCGCCCTTCGACCCAAGGAAGGCGAGAGCCCTCGGGTGATTGTCGTGACGACGCAGGTTGGCTTTCGGATGCTGACCGAAGGAGAGATCGACAGGTACGTGGCGTCAGGGGAGCCGCTCGACAAGGCGGGCGCCTACGGAATTCAAGGGCTCGGCGGGGCGCTGGTCGCCGATGTTTCGGGCAGCTATTCCAACGTCATCGGATTACCGCTGGTGGAGACCTTGGCGCTCCTGGCTCCCCTCGGGATAGTACCGTGCTAGAAATCGCTCGCAATCTGCAGTCGATAAGAGACCGTATCGCGCAAGCGTGTCGCCGGGTTGGTCGCTCGGAGCATGAAGTGACCTTGATCGCCGTGTCGAAGCGGCAGCCCGATGACCGACTCCTCGCCGCGTACGAGGCGGGTCATCGCGACTTTGGCGAGAACTATGTCCAAGAGTTGGTGCGCAAGCGAGAACTTCTTCCCGAAGACGCTCGGTGGCATCTGATTGGCCACTTACAGACCAACAAGGCCAAGCACGCCGTGGGCGCGCACCTCATCCACACCGTCGATTCGGCCCGGGTGGCGCGGGCGCTCGACCGAGCCGCGGACGTGGTCGGTCTTCGCCAGCCGGTCCTCATCGAAGTCAATCTCGCCGATGAGTCCTCCAAGGCGGGGGCTGCGCCGAGCGAGGTGTCCGAGCTCGTGAAGGAAATCAAGGCCTGCCGTTCCCTGGCCCTTCACGGCCTCATGTGCATCCCACCGATCGGTGAAGGGCGGCCGTACTTTGCCGCGCTGCGTGAACTCCGCCGGACTCTGTCGGATTCTGACTTTTCGGACCCGCACCATCTTTCGATGGGCATGAGCGGCGACTTCGAGGCCGCCGTCGAGGAAGGGGCCACGATCGTCCGTGTAGGCACTTCGATCTTTGGGGAGCGTGAGTAATAAGTTGCTCTCGATTTCAGGTGCTCGAGAGCAGGGTGTCGATGAATTGACATCGTTCGGATGTCGTACGGTCAGAATCTATGTTCTGCGGTGGGGTTTGCTCACTCCGGGGGGTCTTGGCTAGCCTGCGCTCATGAGGCTTACGCCGCTGAACATCCGGCAGCAGAAGTTTCCGAAGACCTGGTGGGGCTACGACGTCCCGGAGGTTCATGCGTTCCTGGATGTTCTAGCTCATGACTTCGATGAGTTGGAGAAGCAGACGAACACCCTTCGCGACGAGCTCAGTCGAAGGGAAGCCGACCTTCGCGAGTTCATCGAACGGGAGCGCACGCTGAAGGAAACCATGATTACGGCAACCCGAATTACCGAAGATATCAAAGCGAATGCCCGTCGAGAGGCCGAAGTCATCGTAGCTCACGCGGAGGCGAAAGCCGAAGAGATCGTGCATAACGCCCATCAGCGGCTCGTCCGCATCATCGAGGAGATCGACGAGCTTCGACGTCAGCGAACGATGTTCGAGGCGTCGCTCCGATCTACCATTGCGATGCACGGGAGGCTCCTCGACACCCAACCGGGGCCCGAGGCGTATTTCGCGTCGTTGCGCTCGCCGAGCCGCTCTTCAACCCGAGCGTCGGCAGAAAAGGCCAACGGCGCCAGCGAGGCCACCGTGGTGTCGCTGGTCGATTTGACCGCGCCCGCTCGACCCCAAGAATCGTAGAACGAGGCCTTCGCTCAGCGGCAGACGGGCGCAACGGCGTAGGTCGGGTCGCCTTCGCGTACCAACCCGAGCTCGAGGAGCAGATAGGCAATGACGTGCGCGTGGCGCGTGTCGGCATATCCGGCGTTGGCGTACTCGAGAGATTCGAACAGTGTGCGGCCGTGACCGAACGCCTCGGCCCGGCGCCGTTCGGTGGGGCGCAAACGAAGAAGGCGAATCTCCTCCTCGAAGCGTGGGCACCGCCACAGAGGTCGTTTGAGCAGGGGCGTCAGGTACGCTTGGAGCTGGTCGCTGCCGAACTGCCGAGCCACCAGACGAGGCAGCATGCGCAGGAGCGGAACGCTGGTTTCGTCCACGTTGGCGGTGACCCTCGCGTTCACTCCGAACGCGCCGTCGGGCCACGTGATGAGCTGGCGAAGAGCCCTGCGCTTCGCAAGACCGCGAGCCTGCTGAATCGCGGTGACGGCTTCCGTAGGGAGCCGGGGGATGAGCTTGCGGTCTTCGAGCAGCGCCTCGTGGAATGCGGCGGGGAGACCGATTTCGCGCAGATACGGATTGTGAAGGAGCATGGCCCACAGCTCGAAGAATAGGTCGTTGGCGTGCGTGGCGATGACCCGACCGTCCGAGACCTGGATTTCGTACCGCTCGACGGTCCCGCGCACCGCCCGCGTGAAGATCAGGCGTCGAGCGGTTCGGCTCGCCGCTTGAGTGCCGAGGACCGCCGTCACGCTCGAACGGCTGATCCGTCCCTGCATCTCACAGCCCCGCACAGCGAGCTGGGGCGCGACGAGCTCGTCGTCCAGCAGATAAGCGAGGCGGTCGAGGCTCACCCACCGGTTTCGATTGGCGGAAAGTCGGATGTCGAACAGGGTGTCGGGGTCCTGACCGGCGATATACGAGAAGGCGCGACTTGGGCGCAACGGGCCTTGCTCACCCATCGCGGTCGTGACCCAAACCGGAAACGGCTCTTCGAGGTCGGCGTGAGGGTTCCGTTCGCCCGGCCCTTCAACGAGCGCGCCTGGGGCTAGGTCGAGGGTGTCGACCAGGCCCGGGACGGCCGGAATGGGCGCGTCGTCGAGGTAGGCCTTGAGCAACTCGTCGGTGGTCAGCCGGCCCTCGTCGGCGGACGGATTCGGCCGGTCGCGCCGTATGATGGCGTAGGTGGTGCCGTCGTCCTCGGGCTGAACCTCGGGCTCGGCGAACAGCCGGTCGTCGCTGAGCTCCAAGATATCCGGGACATCGGCCAGCGGGCGCTCTTGGACCTGCTCGGAAGGGGTCCGCGCTACGTGCAGATGGGCAGCGATCACCGGCGCGACGCGCTTGCCGTTGACGAAGCCCTCGGAGTGCACGCCCTCCAGGATCCGCTGCAGGGCGGCGTGCATGGTGAGCGCGCTCGATGGGCGCCCGGTCGGCGACGGGTCGAGGGCCGACACCACGAGTTCGTCGAGGGCCTCGGGAACGGCCGGGTTCAATCGAGAGGGGGGGATTCTCGGCTGCGCGCAGACTTGGGCGATCGCTTCTCGCGGCGTCGGGGCCCGAAACAGATGCCGGCCGGTCAGGAGTTCCCACAGCACGACCCCCGCCGAGAAAAGATCGACTCGTCCGTCGAGGGGCGCCTCGGCGAAGACCTCCGGCGCCATATACGGAAACTTACCGCGAGGCCGGTCTTGTACGCTTCGCAGCGAATCCGCGATGCCAAAGTCGCCGACCTTGGTGCGCCCGGAACTGGTCAGCATGATGTTCTCGGGGCTGATATCCCGGTGAAGCACAGGAGCCGGACGACCCGATGGATCGACCTGCCCGTGGGCGAACGACAGGGCGGCGAGGACCTCGCTCACGATGTGAACCGACAGCCACATCGGCATGCCGTCGCCTGACGACCACATCGACCAGGCCAGGCGCTTGAGGTCGATGCCATCGACGAACTCCATGACCATGTAGGGCTCGTCGCTCGGCCCGCACCCGGTGCCGAAGGTTCGAATGATGTTCGGATGCCGCAGCCGCCGGCTCAGTTCGGCCTCGGTAACCAGCATTCGCCGGTACGAGGGGTCGCTTCGGTACGCCGGCAGGATACGCTTCAGAGCGACCAGACGGTTGGGCTTACGGACCGGGGTAGCGAGGAGAATCTCGGCCATTCCGCCGGCGTTCAAACGGCCGATCAGGTTAAATCCATCAAATATCGGTCGATGGTCTGGATACTCGGGAGCCGCCACCATTCGTGGCGCGCTGAGTCGCAAGGCGAGTGCCATCGTTGCCCAGCCCCTGAAATCCAGTTCTCCTGAGGGAAGCGAAAGTGGACTGAGGCGAATACACCTCGGGGGCGAGGCGTCACTACCTCATTTTGAGGATATCGAGGCAAAAAAACCTCGGAAGATCATTGCGGCAAAGATTTTAAGACTTTGTGTACGCCGATGCTCCCTACATGTAGGCAAACGGCGGCTTGACCGCGGTCATTACGCAACGAAATCCGATTCAGGTCACTGCGCGTCGCTGCAACCCCTGGAGCTCTCGCCGCCGAGGGCGGGAACGGAGCCCGCCGCGCGACCTTCGAGCACCGTAGCGAGCGAGGTTGCGCCGGGTTAGAAACAACGGCGCAACCTCTCGTAATCACACATCGGTTTGTTTCGTCCGCTCGGCCGGAGCGCCCCAAGTCGGCTTCTTTGTCACGCTTCGCTCGGAGCAAGTTTCTTAGCGAGGCTGCGCTTCAAACGCTCGAGTTCATTCGCGATTCCGTGCTGGCGCAGCCTCGCGTCGACAG
>CAZFIV010000026.1:0-70089 GCA_964519665.1 uncultured Myxococcales bacterium | reverse complement strand
GAGCGCCCAAAGTCCGCTTCTTTGTCACGCTTCGCTCGGAGCAAGTCTCCTAGACGCGGCCGCCGAGTGCAGGGCCGCCTGCGGACGCCGCGCCCCCGCCACAACGGACTCGCGCCGACGGTCACACCGGCGCGATCCCGGCACCGCCAATCGGCACCCACCTCATCACCACCTCGAGGCGTCAACGAAAGTCGCCCCCATCGATAAGCGTCCTCGTGTCCACCTTGCTCGTGCTCGCCATCGCCGCGGCGGTCGCTTGGGGCCCTTACTTCGTGTTCCCCCTGCTCGAAGGTGTTCTGGCATTCAAGCCGGAAGCCAGGGTCTGAAGGGATGCTCTCGGTTATCGATGCGCCGGAGCGCCAGGGTGTTAGGCGGACCGACGTGAAGCTTGGCCCCTCGTACTTCGTCCGACTCTCGCCCGACGGTGCCTGGCTCGCATCGTGCGGCCCGCGTTCCATTCAAGTCCGGCGCCCTGACGTCTCAAGACCAAGTTCTCGGCTCGCCTCCTTCACGGATCCCCCGTGCGGTCGATTCATCGTCGATGCTTCTTGGTCCGGCTGCCTTGTCGTCCTCGACTCGGCGTCCGGCGCGCACGTCGGTCGCCGAGAGTTCCCTCAGACATGATCATCGAGGTCGCATCCACCGCGAGCGGCGAGGAGTGGTTCGTCCATCACTGCCCGCGTGCGACAACGGACACCGATCCTCCCGAACCCGACTACCTCTCCTTTGGTCTCTTCCGCTTCCCGAGCGTCCACACCAGGTGATTCGACCAGGTTTGCGATTCGTGCGGCATTGCGCACTCTCGGGTTCGGGGGCGCTGCTCGCCTTGAACCATGGAGCGCCGCCGGTGGGTCTGTCGGTCGTCGACGCGGGCACCGGCGAGATTCTCCGCGAGACTCAAATCGAAGGAGGCGGCACCGGTGGTCGCATCGCCTGGGCGCCCGGCGGTGAGCGAGCCCTCGTCGAGCACGACTGAGTACGGTTCTACTCGGCCGACCTCTTGTTGCTCGGCGAGCTCGAGCTCAAGTACGCTTGCGACGTTTCATTTTCTCCTCGCGGCGACGTGGTCGGGATCGGTTCGTGGGAGTCTGGCCTCGTGCTCCTCCACACGCGGGTCATGCGCGGGTCATGCGCGGGTCATACCGGCGATTCGAATGAAGATCTTGAAGTCCTGAGATCGCGTGCAGCGATTGACGCCGCGTATGGGTGTCATGCAGCCGGCCTATCTCACCAATGGGCCGCCGGTCGCCACTCACGTATATGCATTTCTTCCTTCGACGCCACGCGTTGGCCTTTGGTCTGTTGTGTTCGTCCGCGGTCGCCTGTGGAGGCGCCAGTGACGCGGATCTCGAGTGCGACCCCACCGACAGTGATTGCTCGCAGCCCCCCGGGTTCGAGCAAACTCCGGGCGATGAGACGGATCCGCCACCGCCACCTGCGCTGAAGGACATTCGAGTCACGTCCCTCAGCTTGCAGTACGACATCGCGAAGCCGGTGTTCGTCAACAACAGCATTCCGGTCGAGATCGGATTGACTGCGAACAGTGACGACAACGATCGACCGGAAACCCGGGACGTCGCCCTCTACTTCTCCCTGGTCGATCCAACCGAAGGCGGCGGCTGCAGCTCCAGCGCGACAAATGTCGAGATCGTCGGTGACGGAACCGAGCAGCGCTTCACCGCTCGAATCTGGCCGACGAAGGTCTGCGAGGAGGTCGCGGGCGAAGACGTGGTGGTGAATGTCCAAGTGTCTTTCGATCAGCAGTTGGTCGAGGATGGCGTCGATGCGCCTGAGGTGCTGTTTTCAGCCGGCAATCAGAACCTGAATCTCAATCAGGCTTGCGTCGGTGGCGAAGCGATTCAAGGGGCGCGAGGATGTGTGTACCCTATTTCGTTGCGGCCCACGCCGGTCGATGCGGACGGCTCGAACCTGATCGACGTGCGGGTGGCGGATTTTAGAGCCGATTCGTCCGTCGCGGTGCTCCCATCGGCCTCGAATGCCGACCGCCCCGCGCTATCGGTCTCGGCGGGTCTTCTCGTCAATGGACGGGACCCCTACACCTCGGCGGCGTCACCCGATCAGATCCCGGCGGCGCTGCGAGACGCGGAGCCCACGATCGAAGAGGACCTCACGTTTGGCCTTACCGCTGAGCAGCTGGCGGCGCTCGAGACCCTTCCCGGTCAATCAAGCCTGCGCTTCGCGCTTTCGGCGTCCAACGATCAGCAGCTGTTCTTGCCGCTCACCGTCGCCACCGACAGCGGAACCGACACCTCGTTAGTGGTGACCGAGCTCCTGCCCGGGGTCGACAATGTCTACACGCAAGAGTTGTTCATCGATGGCGAGGCTCGGACCGCCCTCGAGCCCGGCGGACAGTGGGCGGCCGAGAGTCGGTTCGTGGTTCGAGTGTGTTACGTCGCCGACTTCGTCCAGGCGGGTAACGAAGGAGAAGACGACGTGAGCGACTGCAAGCTCATCGACGTCTTCCTCGTGCGCGAGAACCCTTCGCCGGGCGTCGGGCCCGAGCGCAACTTCGACAAGAGCTTCGATCGCGGTATTGGCAACCGGAACCGGATCTCGCTGGGGACCTCTTTCGAGACCAGCAACCTCATGAACACGGCCGGTCTGCGAAGCACGCTCGAGGGCAAGATCCAGATCGAAGGGAAGTTCGGTCGCCGCTTTTCGCTCACGTTGGCCCGCGCTTTCGCAGAGGCGTCGCTCCTGCTCGATGAAGACAACAGTACCTACGACTCCGGTGTGTTCGTCTTCGAGCGCAACGTGCGCTCGTTGTTCCGTCGTCAGCCCGAGGTAGAAGACAAGGATCCATTCAGCATCGCGCGAAAGTTCGACTTCCCGAACCTTGGCTTCGGCTTCGGGCCGGTGCGGGTCGGGTTCAAGATCACGGTGGGCGGCGAGGCCGCATTCGTTCCCGAGTTCGAGATGACCTCTTCCACCGACCCCGCTGAGTGCGCGACCCTCTTGGGGACCACGGAGAGCTTGACCCGCTGCGGCCGGATCGACCGCGCCACGGGTCCGGAGTTTTCGCTGCTCGCGGAGATCGAAGGCGGCATCGACATCTTCATTGCCGCGGCGGGTGTGGAGGCGAAGCTCAACCTCGCGATCACCAGCTTTCCGCTCAACGCGCAGCTGGCCTACGGCTTGACCGACGACGCCAGGCTGTTGGTCGCGGGCGGGGCGAACTTTCAGCTTCAGCTACAGCTCATCCGGGGTGAGGTCTCCATCGTGGGACGCGTCGGCTTTCGGCGATTCGGGGTGCACCTAAAAGTGAACCTCTTCACTTTCGAATCGCGCAAGCTGACCACCGACCTGCTCGACCTTTCGCTGCCGTCCATCGAGGAGCTGTGATCATGCGTACGTTGAAGTGGACAGCCATTGCGGGCATGACCGTCGCGCTGCCGTTGGCGGCGATGTTCGGGTTCCAGCGCGCCGCGCCCGAGCCGAAAGAGGAGAGCGAGCGAGCCGAGGTCGAAGCCACGGAGTGTCGATTCACCGTCGGACAGCGGGCCGCTTTTCGACTCGAAAGCGATGTCGAAACGGTCGGGAAAGGCGCGGCCGATGCGCCTCGTGACCATCTTTCGGCCACGCTGAGCTGGACGGTCGACGGCGTCGAGTCGGACGCATGGAGGCTGCGGGCGCAGCTGACCCACGTGGACTTCACGCAGGCGTTGTCTTTGCCGGCGGAACGTGTCCGGCAGTCGGTCGATGCGCCCTTCGAAGTGCGTATCGACCGGCGCTGCCGGTTCGTCGGGTTCGGCTACCCAACGGCCTGGAAGCCGCGGACCCGGCAGCTGGTCACGTCGCTGCTCAAGACCTTCGAGGTCGTAGCGCCCAAACAGGACGAGGCGGAGTGGACCGTCGAGCAGAACGACGGCATGGGGACTTTCGAGGCGCGGTACATCCGCGGCGCATCGAGCGGTGAGGTGGTGCGGCACAAGATCGCCTACCGCCGGCACCCGATGGCCGACATGGTGCCAGTGAAGGTGAGCGTTCGCGAGGCGCGCGCGACGGCGCGAATCACGGGCGGCTGGCTCGCATCCATGACGGGCGAAGAATGGGTGTCGATCGAAGTGGCGGATGCGGTGCCGGTCAGCCTGCGTCAGTCCTTTCGGCTCGATAGGCTCGACGAAGTCACCCCTGCCGTGGCCGCGGTGTCCGGTTTGGACTGGCGCGACCCGTACACGCTCCAAGTCGAGGATCCGCCCCCGGCCGTGGACCCGGCCATGAAGCGCGCCCGCTACGGGGAAGTAGTCGATCGCTTCGTAGGCCTGCGCGCGCAGGGGCCGGTGAAGTCGCTGACGGCAGCGAAGCTGCTCGCGAAATACCTGCGAGCGCATCCGGAGGACGCCAAGCGGCTGATCGACGACATTCGGGCGGGGACGCTGGCACTCGAGGCCCGAGCCGCCGCGTTCCTGGCGCTCGAGCTCGCCGGCACCCCAGAGGCGGTCGAGGCGCTCACGGTGGCCGTGCAAGACCATCAGCTGACCGCGCTCGACCGGTCTCGGGCCACGTTCGCGCTCTCCGAGGCCGGTCCGCTGACCCTAGACACGGCGGACGTACTCGAGCGGGCGGCGTACGACGACAGCTCGGAGGTGCTGGCCAATAGCGGGCTGCTGGCGCTCGGCAGCTTTGGCGCCCGAACGCAGGAAGCGTCCGAGATGCGGGTTTGGGTTCGGGACTCGCTGCGGTCGGCCCACGAAGCGGCCCCGGGCGAGGGCCGTCGGCTGACCGCGCTCGACGCGATGGGCAACGCCGGGGACCCGCTGCTGTTCGATGTGCTCGAGGCGGCCATGAACGACGAGCGCGCGACCGTCCGGGCTCACGCTGCGGCCGCGCTGCGGCGGGCGGCGCCAGACTCGGCCGGCTCATGGCTGCAGGCGCGTCTGGAGGGCGAGGCACACCCTCGGGTCCAAGCCGAGCTGATTCGCACGCTCGAGCGGTTCGGGCCTCCATCGGGCGCAGCGATCGACGTTGCGGGTGACTTGCTGGCCGCGTCGGACTCGCCGCGGGTGAGAAAGGCCGTGATCTCGTGGCTTGGCTCGGCCGCGGATTCGGCCCCGGCGCGGGACCTGTTGGTCGCTCACTTTCACGTCGAGCGAGACGTCGGGCTCCTTCAGCTCATCGGTCGCTTCGTTCCCGCCTCCGCGCTCTAGACGCTCTGCGCCGCGACCGTCGCGCACGGCGACCCAGCCACGCCTCCGGCTGACCGTTACGGGTTGGGCGCACCGCGAGCCGCAGACGGCCATCGCGTCCGTTGGACGTCGCGCCCGGGTTGGGCGCACCGCGAGCCGCAGACGGCCATCGCGTCCGTTGGACGTCGCGCCCGGGTTGGGCGCACCGCGAGCCGCAGAAGGCCATCGCGTCCGTTGGGCGTCGCGCCCGGCGGCCGAGGGCGTCCGCCTCGATGGGCTCCTGGTGAAGACGCGAGACCGCTTTCGAGGCAGAGATCTGTCGACTGTCGACTCTCGACAGCCCGCAGCACCTCAGCGCAGCAGGACGACCGGGCGCGAATCGCCGCTTTAAGTGGGCCACGAACCCAGCAAAACCCCAATGTTCGGTCACGATGACGTGGTTTCCGGGAGATAACCACGCTAAGTCGGGGCCTGTGCGATTCCCGACCTTCGTTGCTGTCCTCATTCTCTTCGCGAACGGCTGTGCGGCGCCTGTTCAGGCCAAGCCGCGCCCGCGGATCAACCACCTGACAACGCTGAACAGTTCGTTTCGGGCGCTCTCCAAGAAGGTGTCCCCGTCCGTCGTTCAGATCCTCGCGGCCGGATATGCGCCGGTGCCGGTCGGCGGAGGCCACGTCTTGGCCAAGCGTCGCACGACGGGCTCGGGGGTGATCGTGAGCGCAGAAGGGCACATCCTGACCAATGCCCACGTCGTACAGGGCGCCAGCCAGGTGCAAGTTCGCATGGCGCGCAAGGCGCTCCCCAAAGGCCGCTCCATCCTCAAGCCGGCCGGCCAGGTGCTGGACGCCAAGATCGTCGGTCTCGACCCCGAGACCGACCTCGCGGTCCTGAAGGTGAAGGAGGATGACTTGAGCGTCGCGGCCTTCGGTTCGTCCGAGGCGCTCACGCCCGGTGAGCTCGTGTTCGCCTTCGGCGCGCCCTTCGGCCTCGAGGGCACGGTCACCATGGGCGTGGTCAGCGCGGTCGCCCGTCAGCGTCGCCCCGATGACTCCATGGTCTTCATTCAGACCGACGCCCCCATCAATCCTGGCAACAGCGGCGGCCCCCTCGTCAACGCCCGCGGCGAGGTCGTCGGCATCAACACGTTCATCGTCTCGCCGTCGAGTGGATCGAGCGGGGTTGGCTTCGCGGTCCCGAGCAACATTGCCGAGAACGTGTACAAGCAGCTCAAAACGACGGGACGCGTGCGGCGGGGCATCATTGGCGCCATCACTCAGAGCATCACCCCGCCCCTCGCGGAGGGGCTCGGTCTGCCGCGTTCCAACGGGGTCGTCGTCGCCGACATCTATCCGCGCAGCCCCGCGGAGAAGGCGGGCCTGCAGGTCGGGGACGTGATCGTGGCCCTGGACGGAAAGCCCATGGAGAACGCGCGCCAGTTCGACGTCAACGTCTACGGCCGGCGGGACGGCGATTCCGTGACGCTGAGCCTCTTGCGAGGAGGTGAGTCTCTCGAGCTGAACGTGCTCGTCCTGGAGCGGCCGGAGGCCGTGGACAACATGGCCACCCGAGTTGACCCGGCCGAAAACCTGGTGGTTCAGCTCGGAATCTTGGGCCTCGACCTCACCCCGAAGCTCCAAAAGATGGTGCCCAGGCTGCGCATAGAATCAGGCGTGCTGGTGGTCGCCGCGTCGCCGGGCGAGGCGGCGGGGGTGCTTCGGGTCGGAGACATCATTCACAAGGTCAACGGACAGAGCGTCTCGGGACTCGCCGACCTGAGGAGCCGCCTCGTGGATCTCACGGAAGGCGACCCCGTCATCCTGCAGATCGAACGACTCGGCGTGCTGAGCTTCGTCCCCCTGTTCGTCGAGTAGGGCATCAAGTAAAGCATCAGGTCGTGGGGCGAGTCGCGTAGGTCATGACCAAATAGGCGATGGTCAGCTCGCGGCTGGGGTTGTGGTACGCGTGGGGGACGTCCGCCCGAAAGTGGATCGCGTCTCCGGCGTCGAGACGGTAACTCGTTCCGTCGACATCGATCTCGACACAGCCTTCGTGCACCGCAATGTTCTCGAACGTACCCGCAGCATGAGGCTCGGCAATCTCCCGCACCCCCGGCGCGAGACGCAGCTCGTAAAACTCGGTTTGTCGCGGACCCGACAGCGGAAAAAGCGCACGCGACTCGAATGCACCGTCCTGCGACCGCAGCGTCCAGGACCGCTGGCCACGGAGGACCGTCGTGGTGTCGCCCCCCGGCTGCTCGAGCAGCGCGGCGAACGGCACGTCGAGGGCCGTCGCGATCTTCCACAGCACGCCGATTGTCGGCACGCTCTGGCTGCGCTCGATCTGGTTGAGCATGGCGCGACTCACCCCCGATGCCTCGGCGAGCTTCGCCAAGGACAACCCCCGAGCCGCTCGGTAGCGCGCGAGATTGGCGGCGAGCGTCGCGTTGACGTCGACCTCGCTGACGGGCACGGCCCCCTTAGGCCGCCCCATTTCGTCGACGGACATGGGGCTTGATAGCAGATGTCGAGGCGCCAAGGCAGCCGACGCCGCCGCGACGGGTGGGTCGAGGGACGTGGGTCTCAAGAAGCGACCGGCGCCGCCCGTTGGGGGGCCGGATCGGGCTGGTAGTGGTGCCGGTGACGCGACAGAGCTCGAAGCCAAACGCCTGGTTTCGCGTCGGGGGGAATCTCGACCCCGTCGAATCCGCATCGTCGGAGGAACTCGAACTGATCGGCGACCAGCGGACCGCTCGCGACCAATAGGCCCTCGTATCCGATCCTCCGCCGGAGCAATCTCGCCTGCGAAAAGGGTCGACCGTCTGCCATATTGGTGAACGTCAAGACGACGAGAGTCGAGTCGGCCAACACGGGCGCCAGCGCCTCGACATCCTCGTCGGGGTCGAGCCGCACACCGGCCCGCGCCCGAAAGTCATCGGGCCAGCTATCGCGTTCGAGATACCGCCCCCGCGATACGGTGAAGCGCCCCTCGGTGGGCAGCGCTTCCGTCTCGTCGACGGACACAGGCGCCGGACCGATGCCATCAACCGTGAGCAAGACCATGGCTGTACTCCTCTTTCATCCCCTCGACACCGATGCGCCGAAGCGTAGTCATGAAGTCCTCGTCGGGCGCGCGACGCTTGAGATACACCTCGACGAGCCGCTCGACCGCATCGGGCACCTCGTCGGGCCCGACGGCGGGGCCGACAATCTTGGCGAGCGCGGCGTCGGCGCCCGCATCGCCACCAACCGCGATTTGGTAAGCCTCGGTTCCCCGCTTGTCGATGCCGAGGATGCCGATATTACCGACGTGGTGATGCCCACAGGCGTTGATGCAGCCCGAGATCTTGATCGACAGGTCACCGATCTCGTCCTCGCGCTCCGCGAACCGGTCGGAGATCGCCTGTGCGATGGGGATGGCGCGCGCGTTGGCGAGGTTGCAGTAGTCGAGGCCCGGGCACGCGATGATGTCGGAAAGAAGGCCGAGGTTGGCCGTCGCCAGCCCGTGCGACTTCAGGGCGGCATACAGCGCCGGCAAGTCCGACACCGCGACATGGGGCAACACGAGGTTCTGTTGGTGGGTCACGCGAATCTCCCCGGCCGAGTAATGGTCGGCGAGGTCGGCGATGAAGTCCATCTGCGCATCCGTCGCGTCGCCGGGGATGCCGCCGTGCGGCTTGAGCGAAATGACCGCGATCGCGCGCCCCCGCACGCGGTGCGGCACTGTGTTCCGTCGTCTCCATTTCGCGAAGTCCCCGGTCTGCGGAAGCGTGGCCTCATCGACATCTATGGGCGCCAATCCCGAAGCGAAGAAGGCGGCCACCCGCGCCCAGGCCTCGTCGGTCACGAGCAGCTCCGGCTGCTCCTTCAGGATGAGCGACCACTCGCGCTCGACCTGCGAAGTGAAGAGCTCGGCGCCGAGGGCGGTCACCAGAATCTTGATACGGGCCTTGTACTTGTTATCGCGCCGACCGTGAGCGTTGTAGACGCGCAGAATCGCGTCCAAGTAGCTCAACAAATGCCGGCGCGGCAGAAACGCTCGAATGCGTTGGGCGAGGACCGGTGTTCGCCCCTGCCCGCCGCCTACCCAGATTTCGTAACCCGGCTCGTCCGTCTCGTCTCGCACGACCTTGATGCCGATGTCGTGCACGGCGATCGCCGCTCGGTCATCGTCGGCGGCGGTGACCGCGATCTTGAACTTACGCGGCAAGAAGCTAAACTCCGGGTGCAAGGTCGACCACTGTCGGATGAGTTCGCACGTGACCCGTGGATCCTCGCGCTCATCGGCCGCTGCGCCCGCGTAGGGGTCGGTCGTCACGTTGCGAATGCAATTGCCGCTCGTTTGAATGGCGTGCATCTCGACCGATGCGAGGCGGGCGAGAATGTCGGGCACGTCGGTCAGCTTCGGCCAGTTGAACTGGATGTTCTGTCGAGTGGTGAAATGCCCGTAGCCCTTGTCGTAGTCTCTCGCGATGCTGGCGAGGGCCCGCAGCTGATTCGACGACAGCGTGCCGTACGGGATCGCGACCCGCAGCATGTATCCGTGTAGCTGCAAATAAAGCCCATTCATGAGCCGGAGCGGCCGAAACTGGTCTTCGCTCAGCTCGCCGGATAGCCGACGCGAAACCTGATCTCTGAACTCGGCCACTCGATCGTCGACGACCGCCTGGTCGATTTCGTTGTACTGGTACATCAGCTGCCCACGCGTTGGAGGTCAGGCCGCACGGTCGGTCCGACGAGCCGGATCTGTTCCCGCACCTTGATCGGCACGATCTCGCCTTCGCTCGGCGCGAGCTGGACAGCGTACGCGTCGACGACCTCGAGCTGAACGGACGCGTTCTTGGCCCACGCGAGCTGAGCCTCGGCGTCGGATTCCGTCATCGGGTACGCCGCGTCGGGCGTCTCGACCCAGTTCTTGTTGCGGCCCAGAAAAACGACGGCGCCGTCCCTCAGGCGCTGCGCGGTGATGATTCGGTCGGTCGTACTCGTAGTCATGATCGGCTCCTCATTTCGATCGGAGGTTCAAAATCGGGCTTGCGCTCGTCGACGGGCGCCGACGGGTGAATGTGATGAGCAAGGGCGACGGTCTGGCCCACGACGAGCGTGACGGGCGCACCCGCCGAGTCAAAGTCAGTGGCCGCAAGGCCCGCCAGGTCGCCGAGCCATATGGCCTGCCCCTCGGTGCCCGCACCGGCCACGATGGCGGCCGGAGTCTGGGGCGCCCAACCGCGATCCGAGAGGCGAGAGACGATGTCACGTCTGCGGTTGAAGCCCATCAAGAACACGAGGGTCGCACTGTCGGGCGGCAAGCCTTCGATAACCGGGCCGTAACCCGACGCGGCGTGGCCGGAGAGCATGACGAAGTTGGAGGCAACGTTGCGGTGCGTGACCGGGACTCCGGCGAACGCGGGCGCGGTCACTGCGCTCGACAGCCCGGGCACCACTTCGTACGGCACGCCGGCCTCTTCGAGCGCGAGGGCCTCTTCGCCGCCTCGGCCGAGCACGAACGGGTCGCCGGCCTTCAATCGGACGACCCGCTTACCGTCGCGCGCGTGCTTGATCATCAGCCCGTCGATGGTCTCCTGTCGCATCGAGTGACGCCCCGCTCGCTTGCCCACGAAAAAGCGCTGAGCGGTCGGGGCGAGAGCCAAGAGCGACTCGTCGACGAGCGCGTCGTACAATACGAGGTCGGCGCGAACGAGCCGGTCATGCGCGCGGAGCGTCAAGTGATCCTTCACCCCCGGGCCGGCGCCCACCAGAGAAACGAAGCCCATCATGACGATGCCTCCTGCTCGGCGTGCCACCGGTTGATCGCGTCGAGCAGCAGCGGCCGCCGATCGCCGAACGGGATGCCATCGGCCTTCCATTGACGGCGAAGCGTGCGCCCGAGCTCGCGCCATGCATCCAGCTCGTCGGGAATCAGTCGCTCGAGTCCCCGGCGGACGAGCGCCGTCAGCGCCGGTGAAACGCCATCGCTCGAAATAGCGAACGTAAAGCCCGCCTTCTTGAGCACGCTGCCAAGATAAACGTCGGCGTAGCGTCGGTCGTCGACCGCATTGACGAAAATCTGGCGTTCCGACGCAACCTGCGAGACGTGCCGGTTGACCTCGGGCGGCGCCGCCGCCACCACGTACCACGCGCCGTCGAGGTCGGCGGGCTCGAAGCCCCGCTCGATGAGCGACAGCCCCTTTAACGCCCGGATCTCGGGTCTAATCTCGGGAGCGACGACGGCGATGATCGCGTTGGCTTCGAGCAGCGCCGGTATCTTTTCCAGGGCCATCGCACCGCCCCCGACGACGACCACCCGTTTGCCGCCGAGCTTGAGGAACACCGGAAACGCCGGTGATAGACTGTCGATGGTCACGCCGACGTCCTCTTCAACCGAACGGTCCCGTCGGGCTCCGTCGCGAAGTGCAGGCCACACTCACGCTTGTCGAAGCCCCCCCAGCGACCCGCGCGCGGGTCCTCGCCTTCGGCGACGGCGCGAGTGCACGGCGCGCACCCGATGCTCGGATAGCCATTGTCGAACATCGGGTTGTACGGAACGTCATACGCGCGCAGGTAGTCTTTCACCTCGACCTGCGCCCAATCGGCGAGTGGGTTGTACTTCATGACCGCGAAGCGTTCGTCATAGCCCACGAACGGCGCGTCAGCGCGCTCCGGCGTCTGCTCGCGGCGAATGCCGGTAATCCAGGCCTCGACCGATCGCAACAGCCGCTGAAGCGGCTGGACCTTGCGGATTTCGCAGCATCGATTGGGTCGGTCCCGCCACAGGTCGGCCCCTTCTGCCGCCGCCTGGGCTTCGAGCGACAGCGCGGGCTCGTGCGCCTCGATCGTGATCCCGAGCTCGGTCTCCAGCTGCTTCCAAGTGGCATATGTCTGCGAAAACAGAAGGCCCGTATCGAGGGTCACCAGGCGTATCGGCAACGCCGCTTGGGCCACCATATGCGCCAAAACGCTCCCTTCGAGGTCGATGGCAGTGGTGAGGACGAGACGATCCTCGAACCGCGCCGACGCCTCGCGCAGCAGAGCACGCGCCGCGGACGCTTTGTCTGTCACAACAGTCATAATGCTGGACATTGTACATTATAACAGACAAAGTGCCAGTAGAAAGATGCTCCACTCGACGTCGGTGGCGCTCGATGCGCTCGATCATCCTCTAGAAAGCCCTGATAGGAATCGCTTAGGCCCGAACAGCCGACGCGCCTCCGCTTCCTACATCGGTCCGCAAAAACAGACAATCTCCGCCCTCGATCGCCTCGAATCGGAGGCCATCCACATCCTTCGTGAGGTCGCCGCGGAGGCGCGGCGACCTGTTGTCTTGTTCTCCGGGGGCAAAGACTCGATCTGCGTGCTGAGGCTGGTCGAAAAGGCGTTTCGGCCGGCGAAGCTCCCGTTCGCGCTTCTGCACGTCGACACCGGTCACAACTTCCCCGAAGTGCTCGACTTTCGTGACCGGCGGGCCGCAGCGCTCGGCGCCCGCTTGATCGTGGCTGAGGTCGAGGCCGCGATGTCTGCCGGAAAGGTCCCCACGCCGCCGCACGGCGCTAGCCGCAACCAGTTGCAGATCCCCGTTCTCCTCGAAGCGCTGCGAGAGAACGGATTCGACGCGGCGGTCGGCGGCGCCCGCCGGGACGAGGAGAAGGCTCGCGCCAAAGAGCGCATCTTCTCCTTCCGCGACGCCTTCGGGCAGTGGGACCCGAGAAAGCAGCGGCCAGAGCCGTGGGACCTGTACAACGCCGAGCTCGGCGACGGCGAGCAGCTGCGCGTGTTTCCGCTGTCGAACTGGACGGAGCTCGACGTCTGGGCTTACATCCGCCGCGAACGCCTCGAGGTCCCTTCGATCTACTTCGCCCACGACCGCGCGGTCGTGCGCCGCGGCGGTCAGTGGCTGGCGGCCAGCGACCTGTTGACCATGCGCCCCGGCGAGACCGTCGAGACGAGGAGGGTTCGCGTCCGCACTGTGGGCGATCTTCAATGCACGGGTTTGATCGAGTCGACGGCCTCCGACCTCGACACGGTCGTCGCTGAGGTCGCCGCCGCACGGGTCACGGAGCGCGGCGCTCGCGCCGACGACAAGGTCTCCGATACGGCGATGGAAGATCGCAAACGAAAGGGATACTTCTGATGAACGACGAGCATGACCACATCAGCCTGCTGCGTTTCGCCACTGCGGGAAGCGTCGATGATGGCAAGAGCACGTTGATCGGACGTCTGCTGTATGATGCGAAGGGTCTGTTCGACGATCAGCTCGAGGCCCTCGGAGAAGACTTCGATCTCGCTCGCATCACTGACGGGCTTCGCGCCGAGCGCGAACAGGGCATCACCATCGACGTCGCGTACCGGTACTTTGCGACGCCGCGACGGCGCTTCATTATCGCGGACTGCCCGGGTCATACACAGTATACGAGGAATGCGCTGACCGGGATGTCGCATGCCGACCTGGTCGTGCTGCTCGTCGACGCCCGCACCGGCATCCAGGATCAGACGCGGCGGCACGCGTACCTGGCGTCGATGCTCGGCCTGTCGGGCGTCGTCGTCTGCGTCAACAAGATGGACCTCGTCGACTGGTCAGAGGCGCGCTACCGCGAGATCGAAGCTCAAATCTACGCAGACCTGGCGCCCCTCGGCCTGCCGTCGCTCGACACCATTCCGATCAGCGCCCTTCAGGGCGCAAACGTTACCGAGCGCAACCCGAGATTGTCTTGGTTCGAAGGCATGACCTTACTCGAGCGGCTAGAGACCTTCACGCCGGACGAGCCGTGGCGCGAAGGCGGGCGGCTGCCCGTGCAGATTGTCCTGCGTCCAGAGAATGGCGAGGGGCGAGCCTATGCCGGCCGAATCAGCGCCGGTCGACTCGCGGTGGGCGATGCGGTCATCGTGCTGCCACGAGGTACAACGACGCGTATCGCAAGCATCGATACGTTTGATGGGCCCCTCGAGGTCGCCGAATCACCGTTCAGCGTGTCGGTAACGTTCACCGAAGAGGTCGACGTGTCGCGAGGCGACCTCATCGCGACGATCACCGACGCCCCCGTGCCGCAAACCGAGCTCGACGTCACGGTCGCCAGCCTCGGCTCGACCCCGTTGCGCGCTTCGACCCAACTCTTGATGAAGGTGGGCACCCAGAAGACGCCAGTGACGTTGCAACGACTCGTCGACAAGCTCGACCTCGAGCGCCTCTCGTACCGGTCCGACGTCGCCGAGCTGGCCCTCAACGACATCGGCCACGCCACGCTCCAGACCCACGAACCGGTCGCTGCCGATCCTGGCGGTCGCTTCATCCTCATCGACCCGTGGACGAAGGAGACCGTCGCGGCCGGCCTCATCGGAGCACCATGACATGGAGAGCCACTGGCGTACCGTAGCCAAGACGTTGTCTTGGCGCACGATCGCAGCCCTGATTACGGGCGGCCTGGCGTGGGCGGCCACGGGGAGCATCGAAGCCGGCCTCGCGATCGGCACAGCTGACACGGCCATCAAGCTGTTCGCGTATTATGCCCACGAGCGAATGTGGACGAGCGTCGCCATGGGCTACCGAGAGGCCCAGACCGCCAGCAAGGGGCCGAGCTAGCCTCGCGGCGGCTGACGCCGTCACGCGGCGGGTCGCGCCGAACACATCGGAATATTCGCCACGTCAAAGGGAGGCAAACATACGTACGCTGATGAGGGTCGTCGAGCGCGACCCTTGATCGGCACTGCGTACGTCGGCTCGGACGGCTATCGCTCGCCCGCCGGTTGAGCGCACCCATCATGACGGCTCCCGAGAAGCCTACTCGGACAAGCGTTCGGTAGGGTCTCGGCGACGGCGGGGGCCTTTCACGACGGGGCGCCAGTGCGCCTTGACCTCATCGAATCCGATGGCACAAATGCCGTTCATGTGGCGGTGGGGAATCATTGCGTTGGTCGGCCTTCTCGGAGCGCGCGTGGCTCATGCCGGCAATGACGACGAAATCCTCGTGGGCAACGATGCCGCTATCGCGGCCGGTGCGGTGACCGCGGTCGTCAATGATGCCTCTTCGCTTTATTATAACCCGGCGGGTCTCGTGGGTATCAATGACGACAGCATCGACGTGAGTGGGTCGGCTTATACGCTTCGCGTTTATGACGGCGGCGGCATCCTCCAGGCGGCCGACGGCACTGTGGGCGGCGGCAGCTTCGTCGAGATCGTCGTCGTGCCGAGCTCGGTCGCCTACGCGCGCCGGCTCACGAGCTCGATGCGCGTGGGCTTCGGTCTGTTCACTCTGCAGCAGTCCGACCTTCTGCTGCGCACCCGGGTCGTGGGCGCGCTCCCCGATGGCGAGGAAGAACGGCTGAGCGTGACGCTGACCGACAAGAGCCAGCAGATGGTCGGCATCGTCGGCTTCGGATGGCGAGCGAGGCCCGATCTACAGGTGGGCGCGAGCTTGTCGTTCGGATACGTGCGATCCGAGAGTTCTCTGCAGTTCGGCAGTAGCGCCCAAAGCGCTGGGTCGGGGGTCCCCTCCAGCTTCTTTGCCGTCTCCGAGCTCAGCGTCGTGCAGGGCCTGTCGATGCGGGTCGCCGTCGGCGCGCAATGGCAGATGACGCCGCACTGGCGGCTCGGCGCCACTCTGCAAACGCCGTCCACGCTGGTCTACTTTTCGAATCGAGACGATAGTCTTGCAACGCTGAAGGCGCTCGAGGAGTCGGTGCTCGTCGATACCACCTCCGGGGACTCCCGGCTCGCATGGGAGACCGACGCGCCCGCCCGATTTCGGTTGGGTCTGGCCTATACGGTTCGCGACCGCCTGTGGATTAGTGTCGATGTCGACGTCCAAAGCGGGGTCAAGAACCCAACCCGCAATATCGAGCGGGACGTTCTGTTCAACGGACGCGTGGGGGCCGAATACCAAATTGGACGAGAGTGGTCCATCGGCGCCGGCGCCTTCACGGACCTCAGCGCGACGCAACCGCCTCGCGACGGCATCGATTACTACGGCTTCACGGTCGGGGGTCGATACCGGCAACGCCGCGAATTGAATCCGGCCGTTGAAGACGACGACCGCCTGACCTTCGAAACGGTGGTCGCCGTCCGCTACGCCTACGGATCAGGGACGATCGAAGCGATCCGCGTCGACTTCGACGAAACCGTGCGGATCGAGCCATTCTCGAGCGACAGCACCGTGCACGAGTTCAGTCTCCACGTCGGCGGCGCGCTTCATTTCTAAGTAATATCGGCTCATTCAGCCGACGCTTGGCTCGGAGCGAGCTCAGCGCCGGGCGCGCCGGCAGAGTCTTCAGAAACCAGCCGCAACTCAACCAGCACGAAGCGGACCTTTGTCTTCAATGATCGAAGGTCTAGAAGCGTGGCCCCGAAAGGCCTGGTCGACGGCGAGCATTTCGACACGAAGCCAGCCGAACAGCAGCTGTCCGGTGAGGCCGACGACGATTCGCTGCGCTTCATCTCGCAGGGCCAAGACCCGCGACTCGGGCTCCCAAGCGAATCCTTGGTTGCGACTAAACGAATCCAAAGGCGCAATGATGGCCTCGATGTCCGATGGCTTCGGCGCGGATAGGGGCTCGACGCGAAGCGCGCCGTGTCTCTGTTCGTTCACGGTCGAAGAATACCGGCTTCGTGTCGATGGGCCACGCTCGTCCTGACCGCAACCACAGCCGGCGACCGCGGCTCGGCTCGGACCGCAGCCGCGACATCGCCGACGCAGCGTGTGCACCCAAAACATGGGCCGGCTATGGGCGAGACGACTCGGCCTTCGCGAATCGCCGCCGGGGGCGCAAATGCACCGCCAAATCGAGAGGAAGCTCGACTCAAAGCACGGTGGATGAGCATCAGCTTAAGCC
This sequence comes from uncultured Myxococcales bacterium, assembly GCA_964519665.1. Taxonomy (GTDB): domain Bacteria; phylum Myxococcota; class Kuafuiibacteriia; order Kuafuiibacteriales; family Kuafuiibacteriaceae; genus JANQQN01. Next base: position 53,126 of record CAZFIV010000026.1, on the reverse strand, counting down.
GGTCACGACGGCGTTCAGCTTCTCGCCTTGACGGCACGGCTCTGCTGGGGCGACCTGACGGCGGCTGTGCTGAGTGACATTCCGCTATTCAAAGACTGCGAGGCCGAGACCCTGAAGGAGCTGTCGAGCCACGTGGAGCGGCGCACCCTCCAGGCGGGCGAGCGCCTTTTCACCGAGGGAGACCCTGGTGATTACATGTTTGCGGTCGAGTCCGGTCAGCTGGCTGTGCACAAGCGCGCCGAGACCGGCGCCCAGGTCCACCTGCGCGTGATGACCGCCGGCGACGTCGGCGGCCTGACCAGCATGACCACCGACAAACCACGGTCGGCGACGCTGACCGCGCTCAGCGAAAGCCAGCTGATCACCTTGCCCCGATCCGGCTTCCAGCGCTGCCTTCACCGTCGGCCGGACCTCGCCGAGTCGGTGATCCGGTTCCTGGCTGCGAAGGTCCGGGGGAAGACTCAACACCTCGCGACCCTGATGTCGGGCGGCGCCTCTGGTGGAACGCCGGTGGCCGTCTTCGACGCGAAGCGGTACGACGAGCGTTCCTTCACGCAGCTCGACCCGTCGGACGTCGGCTTTACTTTCCTCGAGCCCCGGCTGTCGCTCCAAACCGCGGCGCTGGCGGTCGGCCATCCGATCGTCTGCGCGTTCGTCAACGACGACCTGAGCGCCGAGGTTCTCGGCGCCCTCGCCGAGAACGGGGTGGGCCTGGTCGCCCTCCGCTGCGCCGGCTTTAACAACGTCGACGTTTCGGCCGCGGCCAAGTTGGGGATCAGCGTGGTCCGAGTGCCGGCCTACTCGCCGCACGCGGTGGCCGAGCACGCCGTCGCGCTTCTTCTGACCCTCAACCGCAAGACGCACCGGGCCTACAATCGGGTGCGCGAGGGCAACTTCAGCCTCGCCGGCCTGGAGGGCTTCGACCTGTACGGCCGCACCGCGGGGATCATCGGGGTCGGCAAGATCGGTCGCTGTCTGGTCGATATTCTGCTCGGATTCGGAATGAACGTCCTGGTTTACGACCTCTATCCCGACTCGGCGTACGCGGCGCGGGTTGGGATTCAGTACGGCGAGCTCGACGAAGTCCTCGAGCGCTCCGATATCGTGAGCCTTCACGCCCCCCTCACCCCACAGACGTATCATATGATCGATACCGACCGCGTGAAGCGGATGAAGCGGGGGGTCGTCCTGATCAACACCAGTCGCGGCGGCCTCGTCGACGCGCAAGCGCTGATCGACGGCCTGAAGTCCGGGCACATCGGCGCCGCAGGTCTCGACGTCTATGAGGAAGAGTCCGAGTACTTCTTCGAAGACCGCTCGGACCGCGTGATCACCGATGATTTGTTGGCCCGGTTGATGACCTTCAACAACGTCCTCATCACGAGCCACCAGGCGTTCTTGACCTCGGAGGCGCTCGGCAACATTGCCGCCACGACCCTCTCGAACATCCGAGAGTGGCTGGCGGGCAAGCGCGACCGAGACCTCACCAACGCCGTCCTGCCTCCGGTGTAGCGGCCGGACCGGGCCGCGGCCTCGGGCGAGCCCGAACTGCACTCAGACTGGACCCAGCATGGATGTTCTCCTGTCGATCGCGCCGATCGCCGCCATGATCGTGCTCATGACCAAGCGCGACGGCTGGCCGGCCCACGTCGCCTTGCCGTTCACCGCGGTGCTCGTCTACGCGGTCAAAACAGTCTACTTCGCCGCCGACGCCAACCTTGTCAACGCGACCGTGGTGAACGGGTTCCTCAACGCATTGGTCCCGATCCTGATCATCGCCGGGGCCATCTTTCTGTTCAAGACGATGGAGGCCACCGGGGGCATGGGCGTCATCCGGACCTGGCTCAACGGGATCACCGACGACCGAGTGGCCCAGCTGATGATCGTTGGGTGGGCGTTCGCGTTCATGATCGAGGGCGCGAGCGGCTTTGGGACCCCCGCCGCGCTCGCGGCCCCCCTCCTGGTCGGGATGGGGTTCGAGCCCCTGAAGGTGGCGATCTTCTGCCTGGTGATGAACAGCGTCCCGGTCTCGTTCGGCGCGGTGGGCACCCCGCTATGGTTCGGGCTCGGGCAGCTGTCGCTCGATGACGCCGACCTGCTGGCCATCGGCTACCGGGCGGCCCGGATCCACGCGGTCGCCGCTCTGCCGGTCGTCCTCGTCGGCCTTCGAACCATCCTGCCGTGGTCGGCGCTCAGGCCGAGCCTCGGGTTCGTTGCGCTGTCCACCGGCGCCTGCGTGGGGCCGTACGTCGCCCTGGCCTCCGTCAATTATGAGTTTCCGGCGCTGGTCGGGGGGATGCTCGGCCTCGCGATCACCGTCGGGCTCGCCAAAGCCGGCGTCGGACTCGCGAAGACCGGCGCCCCAGGCCCAGGCGAGCCGCCGAGCTTTCGAGCTCTGCTCAAAGCGACTTTTCCGCTGTGGGGCACAGTGCTGATCCTCGTAGTGACCCGGATCCCCCAGCTCGGGATCAAGCGGTTGCTGGTCGGCACGAGCCCCTCGACGCGCATCGACCTGGGCTCGCTCGCCGACGTCGAGGTGAGCCGGTCACTCGTCATTGTCGTCGAGAACATCTTCGACGCCGAGACTCGGTGGACCTTTCAGACCTTGTACATCCCCGCGATCATCCCCTTCCTGGTCATCTCGCTGTTGACGTTCGCCCTGGCTCGTCTCGGCGGCGGTCAGCTGCGCCGCACCGCCGTCGAAACCTATCGCCGGATGATCCAGCCGAGCGTCGCCCTCTTCGGGGCGCTGGCGGTAGTGCAGCTGATGATGGTGGGGGGCGAGTCCGCGATGGTGATCCTCATCGGCGAGTTCTTCGCCGACCTCACCGGCACCGCGTGGCCCTACTTCGCGGCGTATTTGGGCGCCTTGGGGAGCTTCTTCTCCGGCTCGGCGACGATCTCGAACCTGACATTCGGCGGGATCCAGCAGTCCATCGCCCACCGCCTCGAACTCGACCCGACGGGCATCCTCAGCGTCCAGGTGGTCGGCGCGGCCATGGGCAACATGGTCTGCCTGAACAACATCGTGGCCGTGTGCTCCATCCTCGGAATCAGCGCCCAAGAGGGCCACATCCTCAAGCGGACAGCGGTCCCGATGCTCGTCTACGGAACCGTCGCCGCGTTGCTCAGCACCGTCGGGTGACCCGCCTTCGAACCCGACGCCGAGTATCGCCGCGCCCCTTCTGCCCGCGATCCTGGTGCAACGCCTCGGCCGTGGGTCTTGTCGCGCCCGGCGCTTGGTGTCGGGCGGGGGGGACCGTCCGGTGGGCGGTGATAGCGCGGGACAGGCTCAGCTGTTAAGTTGAGCGCTATGAACCAGACCCGTGACGCACATGGCCTCGGTGTCTTCGTTTTGGTCTTCTCGGTGGCCGCGTGCACTGCGGAAAAGCGCGACTGCCCGGAGTTTGACGAGGCGGAGCGGTACTTCAACCAAGTGGCGGCGGAGACCGTCGACCCCGAGTTCAAAGACCCGGCGTTCGTTCCGGTAGCCGAGCGCTTCGAAGCCATCCCTTCGGACTGCAAACGCTACGACCGCGCGCAAGCGCAGGCTCACATGCTTCGAGAGTCGCAGCAGGCGGGCCGAGCGGATGAAGCTCGCAGTCGGGCCCTTGAGACCAAGCTCAAGAAAACAACCAAATCAGGAGGCGTAGGCAAAGGCCCATCCCGGGAGTCGTGCAAGTCGGGCGTTTTCTGCTCGATCAAATCGCAATCGACGGGCTCCCTCTATCACACGATGTGCCAAAGCGCAGAAAGGTCGGTCAATATCGCGCTGAGCAACTGCCTCAGCTGGGTAGGCAGCGCCGGCCCCCCGGGCCAGATGATGATTTGCGAGTGCGAACCGGCGTCCATCTTCTGACCGGTGAACGCCCGAAGGCCCGTTGTTGCGCCCGTCGAGGGCCCTGCACCGGTTACCGCATTCGATACTCGTGATCGCGACACGAACGTCACACTGAAGTTGGTTGTTCACTATCCTGTCTCCTCAGGAAGGCTGCGATGGCCTGGCTGCACCGGTTACCGTCGCGCCCGCGGGCGTCGGGCGTTTGGGGTATTGCTGGCGTCGACGCGCGCCAAGCCGCGTCCCGACGATTCGCAGGAGTGGAACAACTATGAAACTGCATCGCCCACTTGTCCTCCCTCTCATGACTCTCGCCGCGACGGTTCTGCCGGCCGGGCTCGCCTCCGCGAACCCCTTCGAGTTGACCCAGGTCGGACGCTTCGTCCATAGCCCCAACTTTGATGCGGGTGCTTCGGAGATCTCGGCCTACGACGCCGCGTCCAAGCGTCTGTTCGTCGTGAACGGCGAGATCGCCGGACTCGACGTGCTCGATCTGTCCGACCCGACCAACCCGGTCCTGGTCGACGTGCTGCGGGTTGGCAGCGGCGAGGTCACCAGCTCCGCCGTGTACAACAACGTCGTCGCCGTCACCGCCAGCGAAGGCGACGGCCTTCCCGGCACCATCAGCTTCTTCAAGGCCACTACCGGCCAGCAGCTCGGTACCACGCTTACCGTGGGCCCCACTCCCGACCAGGTTGTCTTCACGCCCAATGGTCGCCAGATTCTCATCGCCTTCGAGGGCGAGCCCGACTACGACGCAGGCCTCGACCCGGACGGCTCGATCGGCATCTTCGAAGTGCCCGGCAAGATCAGTCCCAAGCGAGTCGCGGCGCTGACCGCCGCAGACCTCAAGTTCATCACTTTCGACTCCTTTAACAGTCAGATCGATGAACTCCGCGCTGCCGGCGTTCGGATCTACGGCAACCCAGAGGACGACGCGGACGGTCCGTTTGGTTTTAACAGCGTCACCGTCGCGCAAGACCTCGAGCCCGAGTTCATCACCGTGAGTGCGAACTCACGCACCGCGTGGGTCACTCTGCAAGAAAACAATGCGCTCGCGATCGTCGACCTGGTGCGCGGCAAGGTGACCGACGTCGTTCCGCTCGGTGCGAAGGACCACTCCGTGCCGGGACAGGGCCTGGACGCTTCGGACCGCGACGGCGCGATCAACATTCGAACCTGGCCCGTCAACGGGCTCTATATGTCCGATGCCATCGACAACTACCGCTACCGCGGGCAGACCTACCTCGTGCTCGCGAACGAGGGTGATGACCGCAGCGGCGAAGACGAGCGCATCGGCGATTTGTTCGCCGACGGGCGCATCGATACCTCGGTGTTCACCGACCCCACGCTCTTCACCGATCCGAACCTCGGTCGCCTCGACGTATCCGTGGTGTCGGGCGACGCCGACGGCGATGGGCTCCTCGAAGAACTCAACGCGTTCGGGGCCCGCTCCTTCACCATTCGCGACCAGCGCGGCAACATCGTCTTCGATAGCGGCGACGTCATCGAGCAGCAGATCGCCCGCGCGATCCCCGCGAACTTCAACGCCGACAACGACGACCCCGAGTTCGACAACAAATCCGACGCTCAGGGCCCCGAGCCGGAAGGCATCGAGATCGGACGGATCGGCCGACGGACCCTCTGCTTCGTCGGTATGGAGGATGTCGGTGGGATCATGACCTTCGACGTGACCAACCCCCATCAGGTCGAGTTTCAGTCCTACTTCAATGGCGCAAACTTCAACGCCCAGTTTGATGAGGACGAGCCTGACTTCGATCCGGCCGCGCTCGGCGATACCGGCCCGGAAGGCATCACCTTCATCTCCAGGCTCGATAGCCCGAACGGGCGCCCGCTCCTCGTCGTGAGCTATGAAGTCACCGGCACCACGACCATCTACGAGGTCGGTGTCGCCTGCAGCGCCACCGACGTCGACGGTAGCGGCCGGACTACCCTGCGCGACGGACTCGCGGTCGTCTTCGGCCTCGGCCGACGCTGCAAGGGCTGCTCCAAAGATGTCGACGGAGACGGCAAAGTGACCTTCTCGGACTATCTGCTCGTCATCGAGAACATCAAACGCTGCCACTGAGTCGCCCCTTCCGAAACGCTCCTCATCAAGCCCGCACCAAGGATGGGAGCGTCTGCCACACGTCGAATGAGTATACGCAGTATCGCTTGCGCCGGTGAGGAATTGGCACGAACAGCGCCATCCGCCTGAAACCGGCAGCAGAAGGGCATACGAGCGTATTCAGCGCTCTCGAAGTGGAGTGATCACAACGTTAACGGCGTCTGAAGACGCCTTCGAAGGCTCCCTGGCTCGTGCCCCTGCGGGCCACGACCAGTGATCACAACGTTCGGCGAGTTCTGCTCGCCGGTCTGTACCGAGTTGGAAACATCGGCGCCCACGATCGCTATCAGCTGACGTGGCACCTGACTTGCTTAGTTTGATCCTGGCGATCGCTGAGGAGCTGAGATGTCCAACATTACTTTGGAGGAGAACGGAACACGCTCACTTGCGCGGCTCGGATACGCGCATCTTGCTTGGGCCTTACTTGCCGTTGCCGGCGCAGGACACCTTTACGGCTGCAACGGCGACGATTGCGAAGCGGGAGGAGAGTGCAACACCGGACAGCCGTGCGAGATGGGGCGAATCGTGTGCACTGACGACGGAGAACAGGCCTGCGTCTTCGACCGGCCTCGGGCTGCCGGCGTCGAATGCCGGGCCTCGGCCGGGCCGTGTGATCCAGCGGAGCGCTGCGACGGGAGCAGCCGCGAGTGTCCCGCGGACGCACGGGCGGTGGGCACCGAGTGTCGAGCCAGCCAAGGCGATTGTGATCCCGTCGAGGTCTGCAACGGGACGGATGCAGCCTGTCCTGCCGACGTTCTCGCCGACGACCAGACGGTCTGTCGTCCGGGCGGGGAGTGCGACGTCGCCGAGCTTTGCACCGGTGCCTCTCCGGTCTGTCCTGACGATGTGTTCGAGCCCATGGGGGTCAGGTGCTCGGTGGGCTATTGCGACGGCTCCGGTCAGTGCATGCAGGGCTGCCTGCCCGGCGATCCGTGCGATACGGGCGAGGCTTGCGAGGTCGGAGAAATCGATTGCTCCACCGGTACGCCCCGGTGTGTGCCGACTGACCTCGTCGCCGCCGGGACCGAATGTCGTCCGACCGCCGGCCCCTGCGATGTGGCCGAGAATTGCGATGGCGTGAATTCCACGTGCCCCGCCAACGTATTCGATGTGGGGACGGAGTGTCGTGCGAGTAGCGGCATCTGCGACGTCGCGGAAGCTTGCAATGGACAGGGGCCCTTGTGTCCGATGGACGTTTTTGCACCTGGCAACCAAGCTTGTGATGATGGGAATCTGTGCACCTACGACGACCGATGCAACGGCTTGGGGGCGTGCATCGGTACCGCCCTCGTGTGCGACGACGATCCGGGGATCTGTGGAGCCCGACGATCTTGTGACGGAACCAGCGCTTGCGCCGTGACCTATCCCGCCGCCACCTCCTGCAACGATGGCAACCTGTGCACCTACGACGACGCCTGCAACGGCGCAGGCTCTTGTCAAGGAACCCCGATCGTCTGCGCGAGCGACGCGTGCAACAACCGCAGCTGCAACGGCAGCAGCACTTGCGACGTGAGCTTCACCACCAGCGCCTGCAACGATGGAAACGCCTGCACCTACAGCGACCAATGCGCCCTGGGCACCTGTTCGGGTATCGCGTACGTATGCAACGATGATCCTGCCGTTTGCGGCGCCAACCGATCCTGCAATGGCGCTGGTGGATGCACGGTCGGCTATCCGGGCGCCACTACGTCGTGTGGGCGCTGCGGTTCATGCGATGGAGGAGGCGGGTGCAATGATTGCCCGTTTGACGTCGAGTGCTGCCCAGCGTGGCCCAACTGCGGAATACCGATGTGCCCGTGAAGAGCGGCGAACGCTTGCGCTTGTTGGGACTGATGGTGAATTGCGAATCGCGGTCAACGAAACGCCGCCATCCGCTCGGTCTACCGCGACACTTGCGAAAGTGATCAGTAGTTCGCTCTGACCTGAAACTCGGTCATGTTTCAGCCTCATTGATCGGCTACAACACCCCGTACTTCGACCTTGGCGCGAAAGCCTACGAGGAGCGATTCGAGGAAAAACGCCTCGCCGCGCTTGAGACCAGCGCTCGGGCGCTTGGACTTATGCTCATCCCGATCAATGAGGCTGAAACATGACCGAGTTTCAGGTCAGGCCTTCGCGTCCTTCAAGAAACCTCGGACGGTGTCCAGGTACTTTTTGCGCCGAGTAACGATGGTGGCGTGGGCTGCGCCTTCGATGAGGGTGAACCGGCCGTCGGGCACCTTTGCCGCGAATGCTCGGCACGTAGCGGGTGCGGCTTCATCGACGTCGCCGCACATGAACAGGGTGGGCGCGGTGATCTTCTTGAGCTCTTGAGACAAGTCAAAATCGACCAAGGTTCCGTTGGCGAAGAATTCGGTGGGTCCCCACATATACTCGTACAACTTCGTATTGAGGCCGGGCGCATCCGCAATCAGGTCGCCCATTGGGCACGGCGGAAGGCACAAGTGCCGGTCGTAAAAGCGCTGCGTCGCGGCCTGATACTCCGGGTGATCGGTCGTGCCGGCATTTTCGTGCTTGGCCAGAATCGCTTTGACGTTGGCGGGTAACTGGGCCCGATACCGGTTGTTGTCCGCGACCCATCGCGATGTGCTGATGAGAGGACTCGAGAGAATGAGCGCCTTGAGCCCGGCCGGGCGATCAACCGCGTAGGCGGCCGCCCAACCGCCGCCCATCGAGTGGCCGAGCAGCGCCACGTGCTCGAGTTCGAGCGCTTTCCGCACAGCGTCGATCTCAGAAACGAACCGCGCCGTCGTCCAGTTCTTCGGGTCACCAGGATGGTCGGAGTGTCCGCTGTCGAGCTGATCGTAGAGAATCACCGCCCGCTCGTCGGCGAGGGCAGCCAGCGGGGTGAGCAGCCGGTGATGCCCGCCCGGTCCACCGTGCAGGCAGAGCAACGGCGCTTTCGGTCCGCCAAGATGGCGGGCGCCGTTCAGCCGATACCACAGCCGACCGCCCTGGGCCTCGATGTACCCGGCGATCTCGGGGTCGATCAACGCTTCGGCCCGAGATGGAAACAGCACGTGTCCAGCGACCGCCGAGGCCCCGCCGACCAAGGCGGACTTCAAAACGCGCCGCCGCGTGAGCGCTCCGTCCCGTGTGCTCGACCGCATAAACATCATAGGAAGTCTACACCGGCGCGTTCTGGGGCTGAAACGAAGATAGTCCGCCAAATCCAGGCCCGAGATGACTATTGTTGCTGAGTCGGCTCGAAGCTTGGTGGTCGGTCAAATCGCGCGTTCCATCGCTCCATTGACCGTGCCTGAATATTAGATCGCGATCGTAGGGTATTCAGGGGACTACCCGAATCGATTCGTCAGAGCCGGGCGCGGCCGACGGTCGCGACCGCGTCGCGATAGGCGCCCGGGGTCATACCGACGGCTTCGCGAAAGACTTTGGTAAAGGACGCTTGCGAACTGTAGCCCACACGCTCCGCCACCTCACCCAACGTCACACCCTGCGCGTGCAGCAGCAGCGACCGGGCCACCTCCATCCGCCAGCTCGTCAAGTACTGCATCGGCGTCGTACCCATGAGCTCGGTGAATAGGGTCGAGAAGCTCGTACGAGACATGCCCGCCGTGGATGCAAGACTCTGGACAGTCCACGGTTCTTCGGGTCGGTTGTGAATCGCTTCAAGCGCCTTGCCGACGCGCGAGTCGTGCAGGGCCTGGAGGGCCCCGACCGCCTGGGGCTGCCGATTGATCCAGGCCCGCACAACCTGAATCATCACCACCTCGGACAGCCGGTTGGCGATTGCGATCCAGCCGGGGGCGCCTCTGGAGCTCTCCCGGTCCACGAGGCTCAACACGTCAGACAGAGTGGAGAATTCAGTTTCTTCATCGACCGAAGCGTGCACCAGAGTCGGCAGCGAGCGGAAGACAGGATGAAAAAGCTCGATCTCGCTCGAAAACTCCCCACACAACAGAGTCGCCCGGAGCGCGCCATCGCCCCATCGGAACGTATCCCCTCGCTGAAAGCCAACCTGCTGCTTCGCTTCCTCGAGGGGCACCGTTGGCCGCCCCTCGGCGTCCATCAAGGAATGGGGAGCGCCCATGGTCACCAGGAATACATCTCCGGTCTTCACGTGGGTCGGCGTCGTCGCCGAGGGCACCGACACCAGCATGTCGCCACGAAGCATCAAGTGAAAACGGACGTGCTGAGGCCGGCGGCCGACGGTCAAGCCGAATTGGCCAGAGAGCTCAGCCCGGTAGTAGCTGCTCCCCTGCAACTTCATGGAGCGAACGACGTCGCTGAGTAGGTCGGCCATGGCAGGCCTATCACAGTCGAGCGACACGATGGAAACAAGAGGGGCCGCCCGCCCTCTGAACGATTTCGATAAAGCTTTGAACGGACGCGCAATGACGAGCGCCGCGTACGCCCGATAGTGAAGCCACATCCCAGGAGGATACGATGCAGAGAAAAGCAGCACTCATTGCCATCACTGTGACCTCGGCTCTTGCCCTGACAATGACCCTCGCGCTGAAAGAGGGTCGTTCTAAAGGCAAGCGCGCCTACAGCTTCAACCGGGCTGGGGAGCTCATGCGACCGACCGGATACCGCGAATGGGTCTACGTCGGTACGCCGGTGACTCCGAACGAGCTCAACAACGGAGAGGCCGCCTTCCCCGAATTCCATAACGTGTACATCGAGCCGTCGGCCTGGCGGGCCTGGAAACGGACCGGCCAATTCCCGGATGGGACCATCCTGATGAAGGAGCTGGTCAGCGTCGGAAGCAAGGCCGCGGTCAGCGGTAACGGATACTTCCAGGGCGAGTTTGTCGGCCTGGAAGCCGCCATTAAAGATAAGGCGCGCTTCTCGAAAGAACCGGGGAACTGGAGCTATTTTTCGTTCTCGACAAAGGACCACAAGTCGTTGACCAAGACGGCCAAGGCCTTCCCGACCGGCGCCTGCAACACCTGCCACCAGACCAACGCCGGCGACGACTTTGTCTTCACGCAATACTACCCTGTTCTTCGCGCCGGCAAAAAGGCAGGCAAAACGGCGACCGGCGGTTACAATGACCGTCTCTAAAAAGACTTGGGCGCTCGGTGGACTGACGGTGGTCTTCGCCGCCGCGCTCGGCGTCTCGATCAGCGTACGGGCAACGGCGGCACCAAAAGGTGAAGACCTGTCGCTCCCGGCCGACTTTCGGACATCGATGGTTCACCTCGGCTCTTGGTTCGTGCCGACCGGAGACGCTTCTGGCTTTCACGACGTCTACGCAGACCGATTGGCCGTCGAACACTATCGCCGCACCGGCAAGTGGCCTGACGGCGCCAAGCTCGTCAAAGAATTGCGGGCGAGCCAACCAGGCACGTATACGACGGGGACCGGCGTCCAGCGGGCCACGGCCTCGATCAAGCAGTGGTTCGTGATGGTGAAGGACACCGACGGCTCCGGCAAAGGCCCACTTTGGGGCGAGGGATGGGGCTGGGCGCTGTACAAGCCCGACCGCCCGACCGTCAACGTGGCCGAGAACTTCCGTAGTGACTGTCTTGGCTGTCACATCCCGGCCAAGGCGACCGACTACATCTACGTCGACGCCTACCCCACTTTGACTCGCCCCCAACGCTGACCACAGTGGCTCGAGCCACGCCTTCCCAAAGGGGCATCGTCAAGTCGACAGCACGAGTCGCGTCGGCGGCCCCCATCCGGGTCTCTGCGTCCGTCCGTCTTATCCTTGGCTCTCGCGGCTCACGCGTTCACGAGCATCTCGACCCCGCCGACGATCATCCGGCGCCCATTCGTGCGCTCGCGGCCGAGGGTTCGCGGGCGTCCCCGTGCCTTCTTGTCGTCGTCTCGGCCCAATTTTATACCAGGGGGTATTCTACGCCTTGACAGGCCGCAGTGGTCCAGGAGAGCTTCTCTTCGATTTTAGTACCAACCAGTACTAAAACATCTTCACCAGCTTGAGCTACGAAGCGAAGGGAAACAGGACCATGAGCACCCCCGATTTGGACGTCGTCAAAGCATTCTATTCCACCCTCCTCACCTCGCCGGCCGATGCCACCGAAGAAAAGCTGTACGCGGTCTTTGCCAAAAACGTGGTTTCCACGCCGACGCCACCGATGGGGCCAGGCGCCGAAGGCATCTTCAAGACCCTGCAGTACTTCGGTCAGGTCGTGCCGGACCTTCGCTGGGAGCCCGACGAGATCCTGCAGGACGGCAACCGCTACACCGTGCGCAGCACCTTCACCGGCACGCCCATCGGCCCCTTCCTGGGCGTCGAACCGGCGACCGGCAAGAGCTTCAAGGCCATGTCGATCGACATCCTCACCGTGGAGAACGGCCGCGTCACGCAGACCTATCACATGGAGGACTGGACGTCGGTCATCGCTCAGCTGACAGCGAAATAGCCGCGACCGTAAAGAACGCCGTCATGACCGGTAGCCGCCGTTGGCTTGGACTTTAGTCTAGTCGGCCAAGACGTTCGGCGGGCCTTCAGCGTTCTAAGTCCTTCACAATACGGAAGCCAATATGAGCGCTGCTAAAGTCCGGTTCATAACCCTGTCGCGCAGCTGGACGATATCGTCGGCAATAGTTGTCGCCACACAGATATGACCCGCCCTTGATGGTGAACTGAGGTCTGCCCCGACCGAAACGACTTTCCGTCCACTCCCACACGTTCCCGATCATATCGTAGGCACCGATCAGGTTTTCCTCGAAGCATCCAACCGGAGCTGTACCCGAGAATCCGTCTTCTTCGGAATTGATGGTCGGAAATGCACCATCCCAAATATTGGCGCGCGGCTCACCGTCAGGCCCCCGAACACCAGACTCTGGATCATCCGGGTCAAATAACCCTAGGCTCGCAGCATATTCCCATTCCACCTCATTCGGGATACGTCCTCCAACCCAGTCCGCATATGCCCGCGCATCGCTAAGGGTCACATGAACCACCGGATGACGCCCCTTTCCCATCAGGCTGCTTCCATCACCGTGGGGCGTCCTCCAGGTAGCACCTTGATCCAGCCGCCACCAGGACATTGGATTCTCTGGGGTGTCCGTTTCCACGAACTGTGCAGAACCGCCCCCTTTCTCAGCCTCGGTCACATATCCGGTCGATGCAACAAAGGCAGCAAACTGATCATTGGTCACTTCATTGACCTGGATGAGAAACGGCGAGACATACACCCGAATCGGGCGCCCTTCCTCTGGGTAAACGCCATCAGCCCCTTTAATGAAACCACCACCATCGACCCGCACGAACGTTCCGATGGTCCCTTCAGACATGGGACACGCACGATGCCCATCGGAACGACCTGCTATCGCTACGTATGCGGCAAGGAGCCCGACGCTCATGAATAGACCTGTCGTGCCAGCAAGAACCTTCAGCGTTCTGGATTCGGAGCAACTTTTCAAAGCATTCCGCAATCTCGCCGAGAGCTCGTGTGAACGCTTTTCCTCAGGCAAGAGAGTGTCGGCCGCTTGGCTGGCCTGCTGAGAGTTACCCACTTGCTTCATTTCGGTCTTTTCAGGTTATGCGCTGCGACGCCGGAACATGAGCCTCATCAGTCGGAAAAATCCATAAAGCACAGCGGCCGAGACCCCAAAGAAAGCTGCCACCAAATACCAGTAATTGACTGAAAATCTCATCAGAGCATTCATGACGATACGTTTGCGAGCGGTCTCGCCAGCGGGCAGCTCGAATACGCCGACATCTTCGACGTAGGACTGATACTCGTTCAGCATTTCCTGAAACAGGCGCGGGTGCCGTGCCGCGACATCGGTCGTTTCACCCGGGTCACTGTAGATGTCGTACAAGTGCCACTCACCGTCGCTAAACGGCTTCGGTGTCTTCGTGATCTTCCATCGGCCACGGTACAACGCGGCCGTACCACTTACTTCGATCGCGAACGAGTCATCTTCGCCGTAGACCTCGTCTGCCTTCCCCTCGAGCAAGGGCATCAAACTACGACCGTAGAACTCGTCAGGGGTATAGGTTGCGCCGGCCAAGTCCAAGAGGGTCGGGGCAATATCCGCAACTTGAGAACGGCTGTCTACGAAACCACGGCCTTCTACCCCTGGGCCTGAGATGACCATCGGTACACGTACGCCGCCTTCGGAGGCACTAAACTTGAACAAGTGGAACGGAGCCGCGGAAACGGAGGCCCATTCGTGACCGATCGCCCCCATGCTTCCGGGTTGCCCTAGGTTTTCGTAGGTCACATCCCAGCCCTCGATCGCCATCCAGAGTCGCTCGAAGGCGAGAGTGGCCGGTGCGGACGTTTTGCCAATCGTGTTGTACTCGGGCCCGTTGTCGGAAGTGACGACAACAATCGTGTTGTCAAGCTGGCCTTTGGCTTCCAAATGGTCGAGAAGACGCCCCAAGTGGAAGTCGGCCGCTTCCATCATCCCCGCGTTGACTTGCATGGCCCGGGACCAATAGGCCTTTTCTTCCTCGGTCAGATCGTCCCATTTGCGACCGTTATATGGCCCATCGGACAGTCGGGTGCCCTCAGGGACGAGACCGAGTTCAATCACTCTTTGTAAGCGCTCTTCCCGCATGACGTCCCACCCGCGATCAAAAACCCCATCATACTTGTCGACGTACTCGCGCGGGACCTGGACCGGAATATGGATAGCCTGGAAGGACAGATAGCCAAAGAAGGGTTTGCCGGGCTCTGCCTCGTCCACGTAAGAAATCATCTTGTCGACAATATTGCGGGAGGAATAAAAATCTTTCGGCAGCGAGATACGCTCGCCGTCCTCGAACCACTTTGCTTCTTTATAGATCGGCAAGTAAGACTTCGCCCGGTAGCTACTAGAACCTGTCGAATCCAGAACCCACGAGCGATCGAAGCCGAAACGGTGCGGCAAGTTTGCTCCGATATCGCCAATCCCCCATTTGCCGGACACGAAAGTCTGGTAGCCTACCTCCTTTAGACGGGAAGCGATGGTCTCCTGGCCGTCTTCCCATTTCATGCTGTAGCCCGGCAAGTCGCGCATTTCGTCCGTCAGGGCTTCGGTCAAAGTCCCTGCGCCGACGACATGGTTGTCTTGCCCGGTCATCAGTGCGGCCCGGCTCGGTCCGCACAATGGCTGCGTATAGTACCTGGTGAACATGACGCCAGACTGGCCCAGTCTGTCGATATTAGGCGTGGCCGTGTCGCTGCCGTAAGCACCAAAATCCATGAAGCCCGCATCGTCCAAGAGTACGAGGAGAATGTTGGGACGCGCACGGTCAGTCTGGGCGGCGGCCATTGAAGAAGTCGCTAGCAAAATGGCGATCGCTGCGACCAAGGTTCGCACTAACATTTCGATTACTCCCGTCCGAACGCTGCCGGGCTCAAAGGGTCGTGAAGTCATCCGCAGCCAGAATCTGGTCAGGTGGAGGAGGAGGAGCCCCCATGTCAGCAGCGCCCCACTCCGTGCCCAGCATCTTCCGTCCGTTAAAGCACATGCTGAGAAACGGATCCAGACGCACCGACCGGACAGCCGGACCCAGCATCGGCTCGACGAAGTCCGGGCGCTCTCGACCGACCCTTTCGACCGCTCAAGGCTCCGACGCCGTCTTGACGCGCAACACCGAGCTGCCACTAGAGCGCCGATTCAGTTGGAGCGTGCTGTTGTCGCGCCGGCGGGAACACGAACGGAACCTGTGGAGGGATGAGTAGGCGGAAACGCTGGTTGAGCGGGCGCGGAACGCCGAACCGCGACGCGGGTCAGGTTGGGTGTCGACGACATCTCGCCCAACCGGTACGACGCTTCGCTACGGGGTTTGTCGCTTCCGATGCGCAATCTCCCTTACAACACAAACCACGCTTTCGCTCCTGGATGATAGCGAGGACCCTCGCGCTTGGCGGTAGACTGAACGAGGCGATGACGGTAGCATTCAATACGGGTGTTATGATGACTAAGTATCGTCGCGTCCTAAGTATTCTCGTTGCGCTGTTGGTTGTCCTTCTGGTCCTCGTGGTCAGCCTGCCGTGGCTGCTGCAGACCCTTGGTTTCCACGCAGACTACACCGACCAGCGCTACAAGCTGCCGGAGGGTCGAGCGCTCATCATCACGACGAGCCACGATGAGCTGGGGCCGGGAGGCACCGAGACGGGAGTCGCGGCTTCAGAGATGACTGCCCCCTACTACGAGATGGTCGATGGCGGGGTCGCGGTTGACGTAGCCAGCGTCAAGGGAGGCCCCATCCCCATCGACCCGCTGACCATGAGCTGGTTTATCAGATCACACTACGACGACCGCTATCTCGACGATCCGACGCTCCAGGAGAAAGTGAGCAACTCGCTGCGCATCGACGACGTCGACTTCACCCAGTACGACATCATCTTCCTCGCGGGCGGCTGGGGGGCAGCCTACGACCTCGCCCAGTCGCCGGTGCTCGGCGAGAAGATCACCGAGGCATGGGCGGCCAATAAGGTGGTGGGTGGGGTTTGCCACGGACCGCTAGGGCTACTCAATGCGAAGGACGAGTCGGGCGAACCCTTGGTGAAGGACCGTCAGGTGACGGCCGTGACCGACAAGCAAGTGGAAGAGTTGGGCATCACGGTGACGCCGATGCACCCGGAACGCGAGCTTCGCGCGGCCGGAGCCAAGTTCGAGAGCGCTACGGCCTTTCAGGACTTCTTTGCGAACCACGTCGCCGTGGACGGTCGCCTGGTCACCGGCCAAAACCAGAACGCCGGGGCCGAGGTCGCCAACCTCATGATGAGGGCCGCGGGCGGCAGCGCCCGGTAAAGCCGCCGCTTTCCACTTTGCGCCCCATCGGTTTGGCCACCCACGGTAGCGCCCCCCGACCTGACCGCTGCCTTCGTCGGCGACGCTTCGCGTATTCGCCGGATCATCGCCAACCTGGCCCGCAACGTCATCAAGTTCATGAGCATAGGCGCGGTTCAAATCGTTGCTCGGCCACCAGAAGGCCGCCTGGCGATTCTACCGAGCCACAAACCCTTGAGAAGACTAGTAGACTCGGTCGTCCGAGTTTTCTGACACGACGAGATTAGCGGTCGAGGCCGTGCCCATCAGCCCTTCGGGAAGGGGTACCGTCGGGCGACGATAGGCGAGCGTCGCGTTCGACGCTGTCGAGCGCATCCAGGATCGCGCTTTGAAGCAAGTCGTATCTCAGCCAGGGCACGAAGTGATTCAGGTCCGGAATGCGCTGGACCTGCGGGGCGCGGTGGATCGCATGTTTCTCGACGAAGTCCACGTTGCTGACCGGTACTAAGTCATCACGCTCGCCGTGAATCACATACACGTCCGCGGTGATGCGCGACCACAGCGGCACCATCCGACGCAGCTCCGGCTCGAGAGCCAAAATCTCCTGATTGCAGACGTCCAGGTCCGACGGGACCAACCATCGGAGCGCCCACCAGTTCGCTACATACTGAATCCACTTGGTCTCTTCGAGGTCGGGATCGACGGAGCTCGCGACGAGGATCAACGCGCGGACGCGAGGGTCGTTCGACATGGCCAGCTGCGCCGCCACCGGACCACCGTAGCTGTGCCCGAGCAGAATCACCGGTTGACTGGGGTCGCCAAGCTCGAAGACCTGGTGGATCAAAGCTGCTTGGCGGGCCACGGACCGCTCGGGTCGGTCGCTGCCCGAGCGACCGTACCCGGGTCGGTCGACCGAAATGAGATGCGCTCGCTCCTTCAGTATCGGATCCTCCAGATACCGTACGTACGCCTTCCACGACCCGGGCGAGCCGTGAATGAGCACCACCTTCGGCTGGTTGGCGGACCCGGCCGATACATACCCGAGCGGTCGACCGTCGGGGGTGGTCGGCGGAATGACGTGCTCAGCGTTGGGGTCACGCGCCATCAGAGCCTCGGCGAGCCGCTCGTTTTCCTGCACGAACGCGGGCGCGCACGCGATCCAGGTCAGCACGGTGCTCGTGAC
The DNA here is from genome assembly GCA_964519665.1 of uncultured Myxococcales bacterium. Classification (GTDB taxonomy): domain Bacteria; phylum Myxococcota; class Kuafuiibacteriia; order Kuafuiibacteriales; family Kuafuiibacteriaceae; genus JANQQN01. The sequence continues at coordinate 35,309 of CAZFIV010000026.1, read as the reverse complement.
GAGCATCGTTGCGCTCGCCAGGGAGCCGGCACCCACCAGGAATGCCCAGCGCCGGCGCGGTTGTTGCCCCGATTTCGGTTCGGCCATCGTCATGTTGTCGGCGGGTGAGCGCGGGCCACTATTCGAAAATCCCAGAGCGCTCGAAGGAGTCCCGTGGGTGCCCGATGGCCGCGGCGCTCGTTCTTGCGGCCTACTCGGTACAGATCGTCGAGCTGGTCGAACAGGATCCGATAGGCATCGAAGACCGTCTTGTCCGCGTCGTAGATGTGCGTGGCCTCTCCGGCCGCGCCGTTGAGCTCGATGATCTTGAAGTCTTCGCCGCGGCGGATGCCCTCTTCGCTCGCGAACCGGACGTCGAAGCGTCCCGCGTAGAAGCCGGGAATCTGGCGGGCGACGCCGTCGATCGCCGCCTCGAGCTCCGGCGTGATCAGCGCCTCGCCGTCCTGGAAGATCGCGCCTTGACAGTGATTACCGGCCTCGACCAACCGGACGAGCTCCCCGACCGGGATGATCGTGTCGGCCCGAGTCCGGTGCCGCTCGAGATATGTATCCGCGATCAGGCGCGCACGTGGGTCGTCGAGCACGAGCTCGGTCAGCGTCCGCCGCCCGTCGCCGATGACCGCCGGGAAGCGTTTACGCGTGATGCCGGTGATCCGGCCGCGCCGCTGATCGGGATCCCGTACGTAGTTGATGCCCGCTTCCTCTGGCCATGCACAATAGGCCTGCGCGACGACGGCAAAGTTCGCCGCGTCGAGGTACGCGCGCGCGTCGTCGTCCGATCGAACGACCCGGACCCCGCTGCCCCGCTGCCCTACATCGGGCTTGAGAATGATCGGGTACTCGAGCTGCGCCTCCAGCATAAAGGCACGAAGGCCACGGGTCGGCGCGTCGGGACCACCGCCAGACCGAAGCACCTCCGGATCCAACGTCCGGTAGGGCAACATCGCGGCGTGGTCGGCGGGCAGGCTGCGCAGGATGTCCGCCTTGCTCTCTCCAATGATCCCACTTGTGGGCATGCCGGGATTGACGTGCAGTAGGGCGGTCGCGCTGCGGTGCCGGACGGCTAGGTACAAGCCGTACAACGCGACCGGTGGATAGAAGAACCACATCGGCCAGAACTCATGGTGCTTCCATCGAAGGACCCGATAGCCAGCCTTGCGCACCCGAAGACGAAACGCGGGCGACCGCCACCATCGCCACGCGGCCACGGCGACCAAAGCGACCGCCACGGCCGTCAAGACAAAGGGGGCGGCATCCGCGACGACCTCGAAGAATGCAGCGCCGAGAACCGCTGCCCCCCCCACCCACAGGACGAGCGCCAGCGCGGTGACGCCGACGAAGCGAATGGTCGGCATGCCCCCCGCACCCGCGGCGAGGTACGCAGCGACCCGCGCCCCCGGCACGAAGCGGGCGAAGAACACGGCGCTGGTCAGCGTCCATGAGCCCTGGTCGGGTGCGTGTTCGAACGACCGGCGGCGGCTCGCGCGGCCGATCAAATAGAGGCCGAGATCGCCAACGAAGATGCCCATCGCCGCCGCGCCGTAGCCAACCACCGCGGGCAGGGCGCCGCCCTCGACGAGCCCCACGGCCGACAACAGGGCGAGGTCTTCGGACACGAGGGCGCCGAAGACCAGGCTCAGCGCCAAGCCCACACCGGACGCGGTCATGCGGGCTCCACCGCGAGGGCCGCTTCGAGGATCTGCCGCACGTCATCGACGGTCAGGTCAGGATGGACGAGCACCATCCGCAGGAATGCGCGCCCGTCTGCGTCGCGAGCATAGTTGACCCACGCGCGCCCCTGGCCCTTCAGCTGCTCGCGCACATAGGCGGACCACTCGCCATCGGGGATCTGTGCGCCTTCGGGCGGTCGAACCTCGACGCACAGATTGAGAAAGCTCGGCTCCGCCACGAGCTTCAGCCTCGGCTGCGAACGAACGAACCCGAGTACGCCATCCCGGACGTCGAGCAGACGGTCGATCAGCTCGCCGAATCCCTCGGCGCCGCGACTCTTCCACAGCATCCATAGCCCGAAGGCGTCAGCGCGCCGCCCGCATTGCCAAGACATCCGACCGAGGTCCGGTGCCCCGTGAAAGATGTAGCCTCCCGAGGCCGAGTCGTTCGCCGCCAGCAGCGTGTCGACGTGCCGGGTGAGGAAGAAAGAACTCGTGAGGGTCGCGCCGAGAATCTTGTGCGCGTCGAAGGTGACCGAGTCGGCGCGCTGGAGGCCGGCGAGGGCCGGACGCATCCGCGCGCTGAACATCGCCGGCCCGCCCCACGCGCCGTCCACGTGAAGCCACATCGACGTGTCCTCGGCAACGTCAGCGATCTCGTCGATCGGATCGAACGCGCCGAATACCGTCGTACCGGCGGTGGCCGCCACCATCAGGGGCGTCTCACCTCGGTCGCGGCTCGCGGTGACCGAGGCTCGAAGCGCATCGACGTCCATGCGGCCGAGGTCATCGGTCGGTACCCGGATCAGCGCGTTGGTCCCCAGGCCGAGCGCCGCCACGCCCTTCAGGAACGAGTAATGCGCCGCCTCGGACACGAACACCGAAAAGCGCGGCCCGGCGTGCAGGCCCTCGGCCTTCAGCCGAGGCGCGGCGCGATGCCGCGCGACATGGATGGCCATGAAGTTCGCCGCGCTTCCTCCGGGCACCCCGATGCCCCCGCGAGCCTGGGCCGACCAACCGACCTGCGCGCCCAACGCGTCCGTCACGATGTCTTCGATCTCCGAGAACACCGGGCTCGCCTCTCGCGTCGCCAGCGTGGTCCGCGTCTGGGCCACGACGCGGTCGGCGAGCAGGCTCTCCCGATGAACACCCGAGAAGAGCTGATTCATGAAACGCGTCGACGCGGTGGGGACCGAGTCGTGCTGAACCTGGGCGGCGAGCCGCTCGACCTCTGGCCACGGGAGACCCTGTTCACCCAGAGCCAGATGGAGCCCCGCGTTCGGCTGGTCGACCTTCGCGCCGAGCGGCGGCGAGTACACATGAACGGTGGCCCCCTCGGGCGACAGGCATGTCATCTCGTGGGTGCTGCCCACCGGTACTGAAAACGTATCGCCCGTCTCGTAGACGCGGCGCTCGACTCCGCCCTGCCCCTCGGCCACGTTGGCGAATTGGCCTTGCTGAACGAGGACCTTGCAGTCACTCCACCCGTGATCGTGAGCCGGCGACACGTGCCCCTCTGTCCACTGACACAGAATGACCTCGAACTCCTCGCCTCGAGCCAGCACAACGCGTCGGTAGGTGTTGTTCATCGCAGGTCTCCTTGCGCGGTCGCGGTTGTATTGGTCATATCGAAGTCAATCGTCTCCACAGGAGCGTCCGCCCTTCCGAGGCGAAATCGCCAGCACAGCTCTGTCATCGTCTTCCTCCCTCGGCGCGAGCGCGTCGATGTCCGGATGTTTCGTCGGCGTTTCATACGGGGCCCTGACGGGAAGTTACACTCGATTGCTCTCGACCGAGGCCGGCTCGTGATGCCGGCATAAAAGGCAGATGGGGCTGTAACCCGACTGGCATCCCGGCCATCAAAGGCCGGACAGTACCCGCGGCTCGCATCGGCCGGAGGACTCTATGACGGAGCAGATTGCACATCTAATGGTAACGGGCGGGGCCCTCTACGCGCTCATCGGAATTTTGTTCGGTCTCGCGTTCGTCTCCTGGGGCGTACCTCACCTCGATCCGGCGGCACAAGGCACATCGTGGCGTTTTCGCGCCATCATCCTGCCCGGCGCGGCAGCGTTCTGGCCGCTGCTGCTGTACCGCTGGCGAGCCGGGCGTGGGCCCCAGGACGAGCGGACGGCTCACGACCGGGCCGCGGGCGAGGTATCGGGCGGATGAATCGGACGCTGCGCTTCCGACACCGATGGATGACCACGTTGATGGGCGTGAGCGCGCTCGCGGGGCTGACGGTGGCACTCAATCAGCGGCCGCCCGCCGCGGTCATGCCCCGTTTGCCCGACGTCCTGCTCAACGCGGGCGGGGCACCGCCGCCCGCACCTGCGCATGGGTCGTTGCGGCGCGGAGAAGAGCTCTGGGAGGGCGCTCAGCTCCGCACCGAGCTTTACGCCGAGGTCGTCGAGCTGACGGTCGTTGCCCCGCTGTACCGGCCAACGCCCCTGCTCTACTGGGCTCCGGCGGCCCCTGCACTAGGAGATCCACTGCCCGATGGCGCGGTCTTGTTGGGACCATTGTCGAACGACCCGCGTCCCCAGCGCTTCCGGCTTCCCGATTCGACGGGCGCGCTGACGTTGTTCAGCCTCGCCCATGGCGAGGTCTTCGCCAGCCTCGCGCTGGCTCAGGAGAGCTCCCGATGAGCGTCAGCTACAAAGCGATCGATTGGAATCGTCAGAAGACTCGATACGACCAGGCGCTCGCCGTCAGCGTAGTGCTCTACCTGGCTCTGTTCGTCGGCGTAGGCGGTGCGGCGTACCCCGACGCAACCGCGGAGACCCTGCTCATCCGGGGCCTCGGCAGCGCGGCCCTCTTACTTCTGCACGTGATCCTGTCGATAGGTCCCTTGGCCCGGCTCGACCGGCGCTTTTTGCCGGTCTTGTACAACCGCCGGCACCTCGGGGTCACGATGTTCTTCCTCGCCCTCGCCCACGGCACTCTGTCGTTGGTGCAGTTTCACACGCTGGGGGACGTCAATCCGCTGGTCAGTCTCTTCATCAGCAACCCGCGGGTCGACTCGATCAGTCAATTCCCCTTTCAACCGCTCGGCGCCGCCGCGCTCCTGATCCTGTTCTTGATGGCCGCGACCAGCCACGACTTCTGGCTTCGCCACCTAACCCCCCCGATTTGGAAGGGGCTGCACATGAGCGTCTACGTCGCATACGTGCTCGTTGTCTTGCACGTTGCGCTCGGCACGCTTCAGTCCGAGACCAATCCCTTGCTCGCCGGGTTGCTCGGCTTCGGAGTCTTCTGGGTGAGCGGCTTGCATATACTCGCGGGCCAGAGGGAGCGGGGCGCCGACCGACCGACCGCGTCGGAGGCGCTAGCCGACGGATACGTCGATGTGTGCGCAGTCGACGATATCCCCGAGAAGCGAGCCAAGATCGTCTCGGTCGGCGGTGAAAGAGTCGCTGTCTTTCGATACGACGGCAAGGTGTCGGCCGTCAGCAACGTGTGTCGTCACCAAAACGGTCCGCTCGGCGAAGGTCGGATCATCGACGGGTGCATCACCTGCCCGTGGCACGGCTTTCAGTACCGCCCCCACGATGGAGCCTCACCACCGCCGTTCACCGAGAAGATCCCGACCTTCCTGGTCCAGATCCGATCCCGCCGGGTGCTGGTGCACCCGACGCCGCAGCCCGCGGGCACCCCGGTCGATCCGGCCTCGACGAGTGATGACAAGCAGGAGACCGCGAGATGAGCCAGTCAGAAGACCCGTTCTATATCGGCTACCAGTCCAGCGCGCCGGCTCCGCTGGGTCGCTTCTTGCGGCGCGTCGTGGGCGCGCTATGGCTGCTTGCGATCGCGGTGAGCCTGATCGTCGTACTCGGCCAGCAGCCCTTCGCGGCGGCGGTCTTCGAGTTCGGGCAGCTGCGGTCCTTCGAAGGAACGCTCCTGAGCGTCCCTCAACCGATGTTGCTGGTGGCTCGCCCGGGTGAGCAGGCGGGCACCGAGACATGGTCGACCTACGTCCTGGTCAATCCCGGCAAGCTCGGTGTCACGGAGATCGAAGGGCTAAGCGGTCGCAGGGTCCGCCTCGAAGGAACGCTGATCTACCGGGACGACCAAACGATGATCGAAATCGTGCCCGACAGCATAAAGGCGATCGGCGACGGTGCCGCTTTATCCGGAAGCATCGTCGAACTCGGCGAGCACCGGCTGGTGGGCGAGATCGTCGACAGCAAGTGCTTCATGGGCGTCATGAACCCCGGAAATCTGAAGCCCCACCGAGCGTGCGCCGCGCGCTGTATCAGTGGCGGCATCCCTCCCATTTTGCTCGTGCGTCAACCGGACGGCACCGCCCGTCACCTGCTGCTCGTCGGACCCCAGGGTGAGGCGATCAATAAGCAGGTCCTCGACTTCATCGCGGAGCCCGTCGAGATTACCGGGGCGTTAGAAAAGCACTGGGACAAGTTCGTGCTCAAGGCCGACCCCGCGCGCATCCGTCGCCTGGACGCAGAAGCTCTGCGCGGCGCCGCGGAGCTTCCGGGCGGCGCCGACCGAGCCGAAGGCGGTCTCCGCCCGGCAGGCGCGAAATGAGCCGCCGAGAACGGCCCCCGAGGGTCGGTTCCGGTGCACTCGCTGAGCCTGCGTGCCTTGCAATGGATGTCACCGTCGACCCTGCCCTCGCCTCGATGCGCGCCGAGCTGTAACGGAATTCGGCGACAACCGTCTTTTCAGTGTGCTGAGACTCCGAGCGACCAGGTCCCTCGAACTCGTCATCAGCACTGCCCGCAACAAGGAACTTATGAGCATGAACACTACTTCGAACACCCCATTTCGCCTCGCAGCTTTGCTTGCGATCACCGTCATGGCGCTGAGCAGCGCATGCGCGACTCCCGGACGATGCGTGGGCGTGCAAACCGCATCCCTTAGCGCCAACGAGAAGGTTCTGGTCAACGTGAACGATCAGGGCGTGGCCATCGAAGGCTATGATCCAGTCGCCTATTTCACCGACCAGAAAGCCGTCAAAGGCAACCCCGAGATCCGCGCCGCCCACGGCGGAGCCATCTACTGGTTCGCTTCGACCGAGCACAAAGCTCTGTTCGAGGCGAACCCCGCCAAGTACAAGCCGGAATTCGGAGGGTGGTGCGCATACGCGGCATCCATCGACGCACTATCGCCGGTCGACCCCAACTTCTGGGAGATCAAAGAAGGCCGCCTGCTGCTGCAGCATAACCAGCGAGCCTGGGACCTATGGCACAAAGATCCGGACAACAACCTCGTCAAAGCGGACCAGAACTGGCCGGGGCTCGTCGAGCGCAACGGCGTCCCGCCGCGGGCACTGCTGAACATCGACGAGAGCGGGGTCGCGTTGATGGGCTACGATCCCACCTCGTACTTCCTTGACAGCAAACCGCGCAAAGGTGACCCGAGCCTCGCTCGGCAGTACCAAGGCGCAACCTACTACTTCGTCGACAAGGCCCATAAAGACGCCTTCGAGAAGGATCCGGCCAAGTACGCGCCGAAGTTCGGTGGCTTCTGCGGCTACGCCGCGTCCATCGACAAGGTTTCAGTGGTGAACCCGGAGATCTGGCAGCTGGTGGACGGCCGTCTCGTTCTCCAGCACACCGACGAGGCCTATCGGCTGTTCAATGAGGACGTCGCAAGTAGCAATGAGAAGGCCGAGCGATATTGGCCCGGACTCTCCCACCGCGCTTGCGATTAACAGCGACTCACTCGGACCCCGCCGACAGGAACCACGATACGGAGGGGGAGAGACCCGGCGCGTCAACGGCGCCGTCATTTGACACTCCGAAAATACTCAACGCTGGCCGCCCATTCTTCTCCGGTCGTCGAGTGGATTGACGACCATTCATGCGCCACCGAACGTGCGGTCGAAGAAAGCGAGGATGTCGGCGGTGACCTCGTCGCGGTTCGTCTCGTTCAATATTTCGTGACGGGCCCCCTGATATAGGCGCACCTCAACCTTGGTCAAACCGGCGTCTCGGTAGCGAGATGCGAGTAGCTCGATGGCGGGGCCGCCTTGGGCCAAGGGGTCGGCGTCACCGGACGTAATCAACAGCGGCAGGTCGTTGCGGATCGCCGCGATCCGCTTTGGGTCCGCTGCGGCCGCGAGCGACGCGATCTGCGGCAACGGCGCGGCTTCCCAACCACAGGCCGGATCCGCCACGTAGGCGTCAACCTCGGCCTCGTCGCGGCTGAGCCACTCGAAGCCGGTCCGGTTCGCGAACGGTGCGTTGAAGGCACTCAGGTCGGTCGGCTCGTCGGCGGTCAGGATGGGCATCAGCCAGCTCACTTCGGTGCTACCCGACAACACGACCGCGTCTACTGTGTGCGCATGGTCGAGCAGGTATTGTTGAGTAGCGAAAGACCCCATGCTGTGACCAAACAAACCGACGGGAAGGCCCGAGTGGTCGGCCCGTATCCGATCTCCGAGGCGGCGGATATCGTCGACCCACCCCGCCCAACCATCCTCACCCCAACTGCCGTAGGCACCCTGGGCGGTTCGACCGGATCCGCGGGCGTCCGGGGCGTATACTGCATAACCGGCCGCGGTCAGAGCCTCGGCGAAGCGGCGATAGCGTCCGGCGTGCTCGGCCATTCCGTGCTGCACTTGTACGACCGCGCGCGGGTCGCCGGCGGGCGTCCAGACATATGTCTGGATAGTTATGCCGTCACGGCTGTTCAGGGTGATAGTTGACGTGTCCATTGAACGGACTCTGGCACTCGATTGACCGACCGGCAAGGGTCCGGCTACAGCTCGCTGCGAACACCTGAAGCGGCGTCAGCGGCGAAGCTTCGGCGGGAGATAGTCTAGAGCGCCGACCATCGGGCTCGCAGGCAATATTCATTCGCACCCGATGCCCTCGACCGTTCCGCATCCGCTACAAGAAGAGGCCTATCACGACCGTCAACCCGATGAGATAAGTCATGGGAAAACCGACACGGGCGAACCGGTCGATGATCGCGGAGAGGCGCTCATGCTCGCCGCGGTGCAGAGCGGAGACCACGACGCTCTCTAGCACGGCGGCTCCCAACCACACATAGGTCATGGTGATCAGTGCATCCAGGAACGTTAGATAGGCGATGCGAGGGAGGATATCGCCGAGGATCAAGTTGTAAGCGACGACGGTGAGCAGCGCGGTGAAAGAGACCCCGAGGCGGCCGCTCAGGTCCTTCGGTTCCATCCAAAACATCGCCCAGGAGACCGCGGTGATGAGGATCAGCGGGAGAAGCACGCGCCAAAGATAGAAGCCAGAGCGACGCTGGATCTTGATATCGAAGCGCGCCCGCGGGAAGCGGTCTTCTTCGGCGGCGTTGGGATCATCGATGTTGTAGGGGATGATGTTGTGCTCGATCGTGCTCGAGTAGGAGCCCTCTTCCGTGTACCACTCGGCCATGTCGATCGGGCCATGTGTGAACTCTTTGATGCGCAGGTCGACGTCCCCTTCCCGGCCACTGTTGACGATGATCTTGACCGACAGTAACTGCTCGTCGAACGGAAACTCGACAAAGTCGAGGTCGTTGGCAAACTGCATGCTGAAGCGCTCTTCGTACTCGACCCGTTTCTGGTCGGGGTCGTAGCTGAGCGACAGACCATATCGCTTGCGAACGCCCTGGCCGTTCTCGAACTCGGGTGCTGGTCGAAAACTGAGCGTCCGGAGCTTGGCGTCGACGCTCTCTTCAGTCCAGGCTTGCTGCTCGTCGCCCCAATCATCACTCCAGTTGACATATAGGATGGCTTCGATAGTGAAAGTCTCCTCCCGACTGTCGATATCCGATAAGCTGATCAGGCGGATGCCGATCGCCACGGGGATGCGATCGTTCGGGTCCCGATAGCCTTCGCCCTCCATGTATCGATAGCCAGGCCCATAGCTTTCGGCGATCGGGTCTTGCGCCTGGGCGTGGGCCGGTCGCCCCGCGCCCCACGCGGCCACCAACATAACGGCAGAGAACAGGGCGTTCGCCGAGGGTCGTCGTATCGTCTTTCGTGCTCTCATGGTGCTCGGGTCGACGCGATATTGCACAGATTCGCGAATTCTGCGAGGCCGCCCGATAGTAGCTTGGGTCGAGAGCCGCCGCGCTCTCTATCGGGTCCCCGCGCTGCCCCAGGCCACGCAAGTCCTCGTTCAGAATCGCTGCCCGAAGCCGTCGGGAGCCCCATGCGCCGTCCGCTGTCGTACTGTCGGGTTGTTTCCAAGGGCCGTTGTCGGGCAGAAGGAACGAGATGAAATTGCGACCCAATATGCGGCGCCGTGCGCGCGGCGACCGAAGCCGACCAATTTGGAGCCCAGGGTCGCCGTCGAAAGACCGCTGGAGTCAGGTATCGCCGGTGTCGTCAGTACTCGATGTCCAGCTCCGGTCGCGCCTCGGCTCCGTGAAGGGGCCCCTCGAGCGGCAAGCGGACCGTATCGCCGAAAGAGTGGTCACCGCTTCGAGCGCCTCCGTCCAGCGCTGGCGAGTTGCTCGTGCCACCGACGATGGCGTCGACGATATGCCGCGCAAGCGGTCGCAAGCCGAACGGCCCATCCCCGGGCTTGGTGGTTCAGGCCAGCACCTGGAGCCGAGTGTGCGCCTTCGTGGGTCCCCGGTTCGGCATCGACTTCGATTCGGTTCGAATCCACCGCGGAGCCGCCGCCGACGTGGCCGCTCGGGCAGCCAACGCGCGCGCCTTTACGCGTGCGATCCAAGTGAATCGGCGCTCTAGCCGCACACGCATCAAGGCCGACAGCTGCTCGTTCACGAGCTGGCGCACGTTGTTCAGCCGAGAAACGCCCCGACCGGCAAGATACCTTCCATTCAACGTAAGCCCAAAAAGCCAACGCGTCTTCGGGTTTGGGGGCTCCCGAGGGATCGTTGCAAAGGCCTCGGTCAGGGCGGGTGCATCACGGCCAGCCGCTGCCCGAATGGCCTCGGCGAACTCGCGCCGGCCGCACCATCGGGCACCCCGTCCGTCGCTGATCGGTCAGGCCGCTGAATACCGCGCCCCGCCGGCCGGTCCGTGCTCACTTTCCCCGGTTGGTAAACTCTACTCAAACGTGGACTTCGCGCTCCTAACGATGGGAGGCCCGCCAACCATCACATGCCTACGTTCTACGTCTAACTCCGGCCTGCGCATTTCTTCATCGGGCTTGGGGGTAGTCTATCGGATACTCGCCGGCCATGCTACGATCGCCTATGACGTCACTATTCGGGCCGAGCCTACACCACATCTTTCAGACGTCGGTCGCCGCAGCGACGACAGCATCGAGCACAGGTCGTCACCTCAAAGATCTACAAGGTGCCGTGCGCCTGGCTCTCGACGGCGTGCGGGGGGTCGTTGATGTCGTTGAAAGCATGCACGGCACGATTCAGCGCTTCACTCTGCCGATCGGGCCGCCTCCCGCGAAGCGGACCCGGGGCATCACCGGGCTAGTTTACCGCGGTATCCGCGGGGGCATCGACTTGGTCGGAGGTCGGTTGGAGGCTTCCTTAGCACCATGGGCCGATCTCGTGACCAGTGACGGCTCGCCATCGGCGCGACGCGACGCACTCCTGGCTGCCGTCAATGGGGTGTGGGGCGACTATCTGTGGGCGTCCGGCAACGCACTCGCAATTCCGATGTCTCTTCGACCCGCCGACTCCGAATCGTCGAGCGAGGTGGGTGATCCGTCGGATGTCGGCGATCGCTTGCTCGTACTCGCGCACGGATTGTGCATGTCGGACGGCGGTTGGCGAACCAAAGATGGCCACGATCACGGTGCGCAGTTGGCGGATGCACTGAATCTCGTACCTTTGTACCTTCAGTATAATAGCGGCCTACCCATTCACCGCAACGGCCGAGAGTTCGCCGCCCTATTGGAAATAATTCTCCGGCGCTGGCCTCGCCCGGTCGATCAGATCATTCTCCTCGGCTATAGCATGGGGGGCCTCGTCGCCCGGAGTGCCTGTTACTACGCCGAAACCGAAGGCTACGAGTGGACGTCCAAGCTCCATACGATGGTCTTCCTGGGTACGCCACATCACGGCTCCCCTCTGTCACGTGGCGGCGCGTGGGTCGACGCCGTGCTCGACGTAAGCCCCTATTCGGCCCCCCTCACGCGACTCACTCGGCGACGCAGCGCCGGCATCGCTGACCTCCGCTACGGAACTCTAACCGAGGACGCGCAAGCGGTGGTACCGTTGCCCGCTGGCGTGCGGTGTTTTGCCCTCGCCGGTAGCCAGACGACCGAGCCCTCGGCCACTTCTCAGCCGTCTGGGGATGGCTTGGTGCCGATAGACAGCGCCCTAGGGCGCCATCGAGACGCGAACCGGACCCTCGAGTTCCCTGACGCACACCGAGCGGTAATCTACGGCGTCTCGCATTTAGGCCTCCTCGCCAACCAACCGGCCTTCCGTCAGATGCGGGATTGGATCCGTTCTTGATGGCTTGGTCCCCAAGCCGGATGCTGCGACCGCCGTCTCCTGCCGGGTCGTATACTGAAAATCGATAATTTTCCGTTCGAGTACCGATAGAGGCCAGCCGGCCCGTAACGGGATGCCGTACGAGGCAACTACGCGCAACTGCGTGGCGACGGGATTGGTTTCTACTGCGACCCCGCGGATGCGGAGAGCGGGAGTTCTCGAATACGAAGAGTGGCATCCTCCCAGAGCGATAGATGCATCGGCGCTATTGAAAGTACTCAATAAACGACAAATGGTCTGCGTGGTACGGAGCTCTACATAGGAGAAGGGCCGATGAAGAAGCAGGATAGCAGACCAATACCATCTCACGACCGATCCCCAGCATCAAACCCGAAGCGCCTGACGTCACTCCCGGAGGCTCGAGCATCGGGCTCGGGCGCGGCCCGTTTGCGGCCTCCCTCCTATGGCTTGTCCTTTCTGGATGAGGAGGTCACGATCGACCCCTCTTCGGCTGCGACCTCGCGTCCGCCCGCGTGGACCAGAGCAGGTCGAACCACGGTGCTGGCTGATACGATGCGGCGTTACCAGGCACGACCGGTCTTGGCCCACGAAGCAGTACATAGGGCCCAGTACGCCGCACTGCGTTCACGTCCGGTTGGATCCCGCCCACAACTCGAGGCCGAGGCGGTCTCGGGCAGTCACGCCCTTCTGACCGGCGTCAATTTCACGCCCCGCTTCGCCGCACCGAGCGGCATCGTGCTGACATACGAACCTGACGGCGAAGTCCAAGGTCCCATGATGGACGCGCTGGCTTCGAGACCAGATCAAACCAGCGTTCAAACCCGTGTGGGACCTGACGGGGCCCAAGCGAAGTTTCACAGAAACCAGGCGGCTGTGTACCTAAACCGCACCGTATCCAGCATCGGGCTACCGTTGCTGGACTTCCAGTTCAGCATCGATGACCGCCAACTCATCTGCCGCTACATCGTGGGTTTTGCATCAGTACAGGTGGGGACGGTCTTCCCGAGCCGCGAACAGGCCGTGCGCCAGCTCCGGCTACGCTTTGCCCAGGTGAGAAGCCACGTCCGGACCATTGCGGAGTCCGGCGAGGGCATGGAGCGGTCGGTCCAGATCACGATGATGAGCTCAATCCAAAGGATGCAGACCGAGGTCCTAACGGCTTTCCAAGCACGGCTGGTCGATGCACCGGGGCCCGACGACCGCCCGACCTGGGAACGCAAAATTTATATGGGACACCACCACGAGGCCGCTACCCGTACCCGTCGAGTGCCCAGCGACTTCACCGTTGCCGACGCCACCGTCGACCGCGAAGCCACAGGGAAGAACCTCCGCCCGCTCGAACAGCCCGAAGTCGCATCGCCGCCGGAGCCGGAGAAGGAGGTCGTCGTCAAATATCGACAGAACAAGCATCAAACCGACCTAAGGCCGTTGGACGCCCTCGCGCGCTACTGCAGTCCCGAATATCACTTCGAGGTTTTGGGCTACGCCTCAGCAGAGGGGTCCACTTCCCACAACAAACGGTTGGCCATCCGGCGGGCTCGAGGCGTCGTAGCTCGCTTGAAAAGAATGGGTGCCACAGATATCCACGCCATTGGCGTGGGGGAGACCGAGGGTGCCCAACGCTCCGAGTTCGACTGGCTCGCGCGACAGTTTCGAGAGACCATTCGGTCCGGATATCGGTTCGTCAAAGTCACGGTGACGTCCAATTTGTAGCTTGATGGCCAGCGAGCTCCGACCGGTATTCCCCTGAGGAGAGCCTGCGTCCCCTTGCGTCGATCCGTGGGATTCGACGGGGCCGAAAAAAATGGAATCCGCTCGAACGGACACTGACGGATGACACCTCGACGGTCCCGGCAGCCCACAACGATGAGCGCTGCTGCCTGTGCTAGAGGACAGAGAGCTGCTGCCACGGCTCCATTACGTCCCCTCATGATAACCTCTTGATGTGATGGTTGATCGGTGGGTCTACTCGTTGCCGTCATGGTTCCATTTGACCCACCGTTGCTCACGATGTCGCACCGAGTGGTCGCTCTCACCGCGCTTGCGCTGCTGCTGGCGCCTTGGGGTTGCCGCGCGCGAAACCGTGGCTTCGCCGATGTATCAGCGACCTCGGTCGCCCCCAAGCAAGCGAAGGTGACGGTTGTCGACCTCCCACTTGCTCTCGATTCGAACGGCAGCATCAGCCCGAGCGGGCGAAGCCGGCTGTTGCGGAGACTTCCGGCCGACTCTGCGCCCCTTACCGATGACGAACAGGTCGTCTCGACGGAATGGTGCCTGCACCGCGACGGCGACGCTCTCCAGTGTCTCAAGAGCTCAGTCTTCGAACTGCACGGCGCTCAGCCGGTCGGTTGGCGACCCGATGAAGAAGGCGTCATCGTCCAGGGTAAGCAAAAGGTCCAAAGTGCGAGCGGGGCCTTTTTGACTCGCCTCGATGCCGTGCTGGACTTCAAGCGGAGTACGGTCGTCGAATTCGCCCCTGGAGAGTACCACGTGGCGCCGGTCTGGACCCGCGACGGCCGCCGGATATGGGCGCTCAAAGGAAAAGGCAAGGACGCGGTCAGTATCACGCTCGACCCGTTTGCCGTTCCCCTCGAGTCCTCTGAGCAGACCCTGAAGGCTTCCCGCGACCGTCCCCTGTTCGACCAATGGACAAGTGCGGGTCGAAGTCGGTCCGGTGTCATTCTATTGAATCCCCTAGACATGTCGAAGACGTTCATTGAGACCGCGGGTGGAATGCAGCGGGTTCTTGACGTTTCGGCAGGATACCGGTTCAGCCTCAGTGAAGACGACGATGTCGCGCATTCCACGGCGGACAAGAACGCGCCGCCCTGGTATCGATTTGACGCCAAAACGCGGGCAGCGATGCCGATCGCCCCCCCTGCGGATTTGGTGGGCGTAACCGACGCGCAGATCAGCGACGACGGCCAGTGGGTCATGGCCTTGTGGACGATGACCGGAGGCGACAAAGTCCTGAGTGCTGCGCCCACCGCAACCCCACCTAATGGCAGCGATTGGCAGACACTTCACCGTTGGAAAGTCTCCGACCCCGACCGCCCAAAATCATACGCGTTGGACGGGGAGCTAGAGTGGGACGGGGGCACGACGGCGTGGATCATTGCTCAGTCGGGGCGATTGATTCGAGTCGATCTCGAATAGAAGAAGACCCGAGCGTCGCATTGGTACGACGCCGTCTGGCGTTCAACGGGCTTCGGTGAGCCACCCGGAGATCTTCCCGAGATTTCTGCGGAGTTCAGGGACGTCCTCGAGCAGGCCATGAAGGGCTACGAATGGCTTCGGACGTTTTCTATCGACACGCCGTCGTCAGGCAACACCATGCGAACGCCGAAAACACCGACCTTCTAGCCGTCTTCTCGTGGATTCATCGGCGGCCGGTGGCCGAAGGCAAACCAGCAAAATGGTGTCGCAAAGACTCGAGGCGGCTACGGACTTCCCGGGCCATCAGCCACGATATGATGGGTGTCAAGAGCCAGGCGAGCGCGGTGGGCCGTGTCTTGAAATTATAGAGGTACGTCACCTGTGAGCGCTGCGCATCGATTTGCTTGTGCCGAATCGTCGCCGCAAATCGCTCGAAGAACGGAGGCCGGTTGGTAAGCCTCACCGCCGCGACGTGGCCGCGTCGAAAGCTCACGTACTCGGTCTCCATCGGCAAGAAGGCGCTGCGCCAGGTGCCAACACAGAGCGACCGAACCCCGACCCCGGCCGCGGTGGCACCGCCCATGAGCCGTGCTTCACTTAACATCGAATCCCATTCGAGCCGCCGCGAGTAGTCGTGAACGAGGTCGAAGACCGGCTCGGGCGGGGCCTGCACCTCGATCGTCACCATCCCTTTTGTCATGGCACCACTTTATCTCATGGGGAGTGATCACGTGGCAGTCGACTCGGCCCCGACTCCGTTCGTTGCTTCCGCTCAGAAGATCTGAGAAGAGCGTTTGATGTCTCGGCATATCTCCGTACGCGGCCCATGGGTCGCAACCCTTGCGTTGCTCGGCTGTGTGGGCTCTCAGGGCTCTGGAGCGCAAGGATCGACCGCCCGGACGACACCCGGCGCGGCAGCGAGGACTTCGGGCTCGGAGGGGAAAGGCGACCCCGCCTCCGGGCCGGCGACCGCTCCACCCGAGGAGGTCGCCAAGAAGCACGAATGGGAGGTTGAAACACCACCTGGCGACTGGGGCTTCAAGAAGGTCACCATCGACACCGACGAAGGGACCTGGATTGGACTCGACGTGTCGCCGGATGGGAAAACGGTCGTCTTCGACCTGCTCGGCGATATCTACACCTTGCCCATCGCGGGCGGCGAGGCGACCGCCATCCGTCAGGGACACGCCTGGCACATGCAGCCCCGGTTCAGCCCCGACGGAACGAAGATCGCCTTCACGAGCGACGCGGGGGGCGGTGATAACCTGTGGGTGATGAACGGCGACGGCTCCGAGCCGCGCCAAGTCACCAAAGAGTCATTCCGCCTCGTGAACAACCCGAACTGGGAACCTAGTGGCGCCTACCTGGTGGGCAAGAAACACTTCACTGGTAAACGGTCCCTCGGGGCCGGCGAAATGTGGCTCTACCATGTTTCGGGCGGCGGTGGCGTCCAGATGACCAAGCGCGCCACTGAGCAGAAAGACGTCAACGACCCAGTCTTCAGCCCTGATGGGCGCTACCTGTACTACGACCGGGACGCCTCGCCCGGGCGGTTCTTCGACTACAACAAAGACTCGTCCGGGCAGATCTATGTCATCGAACGCCTCGACCGCGAAACCGGCGAGATCGTCACCATCGCTGGCGGCCCGGGAGGCGCCGCCCGACCTACGCCCTCACCGGATGGCCGCTGGTTGGCCTTCACGCGGCGCGTCGAGTACGTCACCACACTGTTCATCAAAGACCTGCGGTCCGGCGCTGAGCGCCCCCTCTACGGAGGCCTCGAACGAGACAACCAAGAGATCTGGGCGCTGCACGGAGTGTATCCGGGGATGGCTTGGACCCCTGACGCGAAGTCGATCGTGTTCTGGGACGACGGGCATATCAAACGCGTGGACGTCGCCAACGGCCAAGTCACCGAGATCCCGTTCCGCGTCAAAGCCGACAAGCAGGTGGCGACGGTCGTTCGACCGCCGCAGGCGGTGGCGCCCGACCAGATTCAAGTCAAGATGCTGCGATCGGTCACCGTCTCGCCGACCGGGGACCGCGTCGCCTACATTGCGCTCGGCCATCTGTGGGTGAAGGACCTTCCGAACGGAAGCCCTCGTAGGCTGACCCGCGGCGAAGATCGGTTCGAACACCACCCGTCGTTTAGCCGCGACGGGAAATGGATCGTCTACGCGACCTGGAGCGACCGCACCCTCGGTGACCTTCGGGTCATCTCGGCGCGTGGCGGCCGGCCGCGCATCATCTCGAATCGACCTGCCCACTACGTGGAACCCGCCTTCAGTCCAGACGGGCAAACGGTGGTGTTTCGGCGGGTTGGCGGCGGCTTTCTGCGCGACCCGCGCTACAGCGACGAACCCGGCATCTATCGAATCTCGAGTCGAGGCGGCGCGCAGGAACGTCTGCTCAAGGACGGCGCTCACCCACACTTTGGAGCCCGCTCCGACCGTTTGTTCTTCATGCGCGCGTCCGGCGACGAAACCAGTGACACGCGAGTGCTGGTGTCGCTCGACCTGAAGAAGCGCACGACCCGCGATCTGTTCACCAGCAAGAGCGCGCAACGGTACCTGGTCGCCCCCGATGACCGCTGGCTAGCGTTTCGCGACGGCTTCAACGTGTACGTCGCCCCGTTCATCGAGAGCGGACGAACGGTCGCCGTGGGTCCGAAGGCCGAGAGCATACCGGTGGCCAAGGTCACCCATCACGCCGGGGACTATCTGTCGTGGTCCGGTACCGCGACCTCGTTGCACTGGGCCCTCGGGCCCAACCTTTTCGAACGACCCCTGACCGATGCCTTCGCGTTCTTGGAAGGCGCGCCAGACAAGTTGCCAGAACCACCCGTAAGGGGCACGCCGATCGGCTTTTCGACCGTCGCCGACGTCCCTCGTGGCGGTATCGCGCTCACCGGTGCCCGCATCGTGACGATGAATGGCGACGAAGTGATCGAGGACGGTACTGTGGTGGTCGAAGGCAACCGGATCGTGGCCGTCGGCGCCACAGGGTCGGTCGACGTGCCGGCGTCGGTGCTGAGCGTCGACGTCGAGGGAAAGACGATCATCCCTGGCCTCATCGACGCGCACGCCCACGGGCCCTTCGGTACGGCGGGAATCGTCCCGCAACACAACTGGGGGCAGTTTGCCAACTTGGCTTTCGGGGTGACGACGATCCACGATCCGTCGAACGACACCGAGCTTGTCTTCTCGGCAAGCGAGCTGCAGCGGGCGGGGATGATTCGGGCGCCCCGCATCTTTTCGACCGGCCGGATTCTCTACGGCGCGGCCGGGGCCGACTACAAGGCGAGCATCGAGAGCCTCGACGACGCGATGTTCCACCTCCGTCGCATCAAGAGCGTCGGCGGATTCAGCGTGAAATCGTACAATCAACCGCGCCGCGACCAACGTCAGCAGGTCATCGAAGCCGCCCGACAGCTCGAGATGCAAGTCGTGCCCGAAGGCGGAGCCACCTTCATGCACAACCTGACCATGCTCGCCGATGGCCACACCACGATCGAGCACAACCTGCCGGTCGAAACCATCTACGACGACGTTCTGCAGTTTTGGTCGGAAAGCGAGCTTGCGCTAACGCCGACGTTGGTCGTCGCGTACGGTGGCATAATGGGTGAGAACTACTGGTACCAACACCACGACGTCTGGCTGCACCCGCGCCTGACCACTTATGTCCCTCAATACGTGCTCGCGCCCCGCGCCCGCCGCCGGGTGAAAGCACCCGAAGGAGACTACAACCACATCCGGGTCGCGCAGCAGCTGAAGACGTTGGTCGACCGCGGGCATCTGGTCAACACCGGTGCCCACGGCCAGATGCCGGGCCTCGCCGAGCACTGGGAAATGTGGATGTACGCACAGGGCGGCATGAAACCGATGGAGATCTTACGAACCGCAACGATCTTCCCGGCCCGCACCCTGGGCATGGAGGCGGACATCGGGTCCATCGAGGTCGGTAAGCTGGCCGACCTCGTGGTCCTTGAAAAGAACCCCCTCGAGAACATCCGAAACACGGATTCCGTCCACTTCGTGATGCAAAACGGACGCCTCTACGACGCATCGACCATGGACCAAATAGGGAACGACATCGATGACATCGGCACCCAGGCATTCGGCACCGGCCCCAACGCGCTGGGCATCGGTAAGTGGTGGGGGAGCTCGGTCGGCATCGGGCACTCCCACTTCGGGTGCAGCTGCGGCCGGTAGTCGTTGTCCGACGGTCCATGCGCCAGTCGTTAGTTGTATCGGTTCTTCATGACCTCCGCGAGCTGCTTGGGGGTATGGCTGCTCGCGATCCGCTGCATCCGTTCAATGGAAGACGGATGCTCCAGTTCGTAGCGTTCCCGCTCCTCCTGGGCGCGCTCCTGCTCGACTCTGCGCTCGAATGATCTAATTTGTTGCAGGAGGTCGAGCCGGCTGACCCGGCCCACCAGCTTACCATGGTGGAGAACCGGTAGAATCGGAAAGTTGGTCTGCAAGAAGGCATCGACGACCCCGAAGATACCCATCTCCGTGCTGAGGGTGACCTTGACCGGCGACATGTAGTCCCCGACCGTGCCGCCCGCAAGCTCGCCGTAGGCCGAATTCGACAGGATTCGCAGGCAATCTTTCTCAGTCAGGATTCCAACGAGTTCACCCTTGTCGTCGAGCACTGGGGCGCCCGAGACTCGTTTGTCGACGAGGACATCGATCGCCTCGAAGATGTCTTCGTCGGGCCGTAGGACGATTAGATATGCCGACATCGCGTCGCGGGCCGTAGGGATATTGACCATCTCATGCCTCCGCGGCTCCGCTTTGAGCAAAGCCGTACTGATCAGTATATCACGCGACGACTGAATCTGCGCGGCTTCCGTGACAATAAATTCGGCACTCGAAGGGGAGCGACGACCGAAGATGTCGGTCGGCGGGCCTACACTTCCTTAGAAACACTCCGGCTGCCATTCCGATACCCTCCGCGAGCAGTCAACCAGGCTCCGCGATCGCTCACCGCCCCCGTGAGCTCGGCCGAGGGCCGCCCGCCAGGCCGGCCCATCGAGCGCCGGCGGGCGGCCTTGGGTCTGGCGGTTCGGCTCGCTAGTTCGGATGGTGGTCCGGTGCTACTGTGCGGACATGAGCTCCATGATCCTGGGGGCGGTCATTGGTGGCGCGATGGGGCTGACCGCGGCTCTCGGCGTCTTCTTGCTCCAGCGCTACTTGGCCAACAGCGAAAAGCGATGGCTCGCGGCCCAGCATGAAGGCCGGGAAGCCTCACCATCGCCTACCTTGGGACCGGCGGAAGGTGACGGACACACAACCGGCCGCTGGTTGTGGTGGATGATGACCAACGCCGTCCTATGGGGCGGAGGATGCATCGGCTACTTCGTAGTGACCCTAAACCTGCTCCAGTGGATAGGCGGCAACCTCGGCTTCAGCCCGAACATGCCGTTTGTCCTCGCTGCCCTTGGACCGCTGCTCGGACTTCGGCTAGCGACGAGGGAACAAGGCAGCAAGCGATAGCAGGATGGTGAGTCAGACATGGGGCCGGTCGAACCGGTCCGCAAGTTAGGCTGCGTCTAGCCTAACCTAACCTAACGGATTGAACGACGCACCGCAGCAGCTTCTAGCGGTGGCGACACTTGAGACGCCGCAGGCCACGCTGAGTCGACCGAGGATCGAAGCAGGGGTTGGGTTCGACATCGAATAGGCCGAGCACCTTACCCAGGTCTAGGTACTTAAAGTTGACGTTGAAGTTCTGGATCTCGCCGTCTTCCGGATCACCGAAGACGACCTCGAGCTCGTTCGAACCGTCTTGCGTAACGATGAGACCATATTGGTAACCGGGCAGGGCCCCGGAGAAGATATCGAGTCCATCCGACTCTTCCACCCCGTCGATGTCGACCTTGCTGCGAATGCCGAAGGAGCCCAAGTACGCGCGCGTCGCCCGATCGAAGACCGAGTAGGTGCTGTCACCCTGCGACGAAACGATGAGCAGACCCTGGCCGTCTTTGCCATAGTAGATCGAGACGCCTTCCAGGTCGGGCTCGAAGAAGTCGCTGTCGATATCCGCCACGACTTGGAAGTCGTTGGCGCCGTCAGCCTCCGCGTCGAAGGCCAACAGCCCGAGCTCTTCTTCGACCGTCACGTACCCGATGCCGGTCTCGCGGTCGATGGCGATGCCCTCGGACTGATAGTCTTCCGCGTCGTCCCCGTCTGCCACGGGCAGATCGAGCTCGCGTACCTTTTCAAAGCTCACGCGACGGCGTCCCGGGATCAGCCGTAGCTGCGCAATCTTGGCGCCGTCGCCTTGGGTCACGAACACGTAGTGCTCGCCATCGCGCCGCGAGGTGTATGCTGCAAGGCCGTAAGCGGTCTGCTCGCCGTCGTCGACGCCGAAGATGGTCGCGGGAACATTGTCGGCGGTGATGTTGCGGAGCTTGCCATTGTTCCGGATGCGGAAGATCGCGAGGGTGTCGTTGGCTCGGTCCGAAGCCACCGCGAGATCGACTCGTCGCGAGCCGAGTTGAACGTCGTAGAGAACATCGACGTTGTTGTAGCGAATGCCTTCTGGCTCGATTCGCTGAACTTCGTGGCCATTCAGGTCATACACTCGCAGGCCTCCATTCTTCATCGCAGTGAAGACCTTGCTTCGAGCGGGACGGCGAGGATGGAGCCAGATCGCCGGGTCGTCGGGGTCGGACCCTTCGGTCAGGTCGGTGGGGCCATCGTACCGAATCTCGTCGGGCGTCTCTTCGGTGGCGGGAATGGTGGGAACCGCACGTATATCGAGGGCGACGGCGATGAACTGCGTCGCCTGAGGTCCGAAGGCGCTGAAGTTGTCGTCGGAGGCAATGATCACGGTCGGGCGCCCATCGGCAAGAGTTGGGCCGAAGGCCAGGCCCTCGATGTTATCGACCACGATGCCGAAGTCGCCGAGGTCGGCGATCAGGTCTTTCTGCACGAGCTCATCGACATTGATCTCGAGCTCATCGTCTTCCACCGCAGTCGGAACCGAATCTTCTCCGATGACGTTGGTGGCGCCTTGGGTGCGAGCAAGGTAGAGCTTCCCAGTGTAGCCACGGTCGGGCGCGCCCACCGAGAACGAACGTTCCAGCGCGAGGAGCGTACCCTGATTGTCGAGAGCCAGGAGCTCGACGAGCCCACTGTCGGCGAAGGCATCGGGCGGAATCGGGGCCGCCGCGATCGCGTCCACTTCATACATATACTCGGCCACCGGCGCTCCGGTGGCCACGTCGTACTTGATGATTCGAGCTGCGGCGCCGGTCAGCACCGAGGACGCCGAGCCATCTTGAAAGAGCGCGCTCTCGGTCGCCGTATACAGGGTGGTCTGGTCCGGAGTGAGCGTCAGGCTCTCGAATCCTAGGTTGTTGCGCACCCCAAAGGCGTCGCTCGTTCCGTTGAACTTGGCGTCGACCGGCAGCTCACCGAATACCTGGCCCCGTGCGTCAACCTTGAAGATCTGAGGGAAACGGCCGTCGAGGTTACGCTCCGACGAGATGTACAGATCGCCGGAAGCATCGATCGCGATACCTTCGGGATCGGGATTGATGGCGTCGAGCGTCGAACCATCAGGCAGCGTCAACGCCGTGACGCTTCGGATCATCACGTCACCGTCTTCGAGAGCCCCGTCGCGGAGATCGATGGCAAGCTTGTAAAAGCGAGGCGTACCGTCGGTCCCGGCGCCCCGATCGTCAGAGACGGCCAGGAAGTGGCCCGTAGCAGGGTCAAACACGATCCCAGAAAGGCCCCCGACGACCGTACCGTCGAAAACAGTGCCGCTGGGCAGCTCCGTAGAGCCGAGGAATTCGACCCCTTCAACAAACTTTCGAACGGGTGGGGTTTCGGGCGCCTCGCCCTCCGCACTTGCGGTCGATGTCAGTCCCCACACTACCAACGCTGTTCCAGCCCATGTCAGAACGCGTCGAGCATCAACGGTTTTTCTTGGCATACGAATCGCCTCCTTAATTAGAACCGAGTCTCCCCAACGCACCTCATACTACCTTAGTGCACGCAGGACTCGGACGGCCGGGAACTTACGAAGGCCCGGATTTCGAGGCAAAGAAATAAGAACGAAGATTAGGTTACGACGCCATGGCAAATATCGTATCCCGCCCCGACTCCCGCGACCTGGAGCTCAAAGCAACGGGATAGAACCAAAAGGCGGTCAAAGACCATCCATCCGTCCCGAGAAACGGCGTATTCGAGGCTTCGCACCTGACCGTTGGAGCTCCTGGCGACTCGCGAACGTGTTCGACAATCCCGGCGCGAGTGCCGGTCCGGTTCGCCATCATTCAATCCATTGAATATCGTCGAGAACGAAGACCACACGCCCCGCAGGACATCAATGCTGTCGGTCCGGAGACCAGCGCCAACCCCGATGCTTCAGGGCCGTAGGTGAAGACGTGCGGACCCGAGCGACGTGGCTCTGCCAGAAGGCTTGGCTTCGAATTGGAGGCGTCAGGCTTGAGACGGGGGGGGCTCGCCGAAGGGGTTCCGGTAGGTCCCGAGCGCTTGTTGGCTGAGCCAGTACAAAACCGGTGGCTGGTGTACGAGGTACCGGTGCCAGCGCCGCTGCGGCTCGCGAATCAGACGTACAAACCACTCGAGGCCGACGTCGGTAATCCAGGGTGCCGGACGCATCACCGCCCCTGCTTCGTAGTCGATAGTGCCGCCGAGCGGCAGGAGGAGCTTGACATTTGGCATCTCGTGCCGGTGATGAATCAGGAACTTCTCCTGACGCCCGGCCGCGAGTCCGACGACCAAAGCCCGGGCCCCCGAAGCATTGATCTTCTCGACCATTTCCGCCACGACCTCCGGACGTTTGTCGAAGTCAAAGGGTGGGCTGTCGACGCCGACGACCATCTCGCGACCTACTTTCGCGTTGATTCGCCGCTGGGCCTCGGCCGCGATACCTTCTCCGCCCCCGCAGATGAAGATCGTCATCTCCGGATTGTCTTTGTGATGCATGTAAAAGCGCGGAAAGAAGTCGGAGCCCGACACCCGCTCTTTGATCGGGTAGCCCATCGCGCGAGCTGCGAAGACGAGGATCTGGCTATCGCAGGTAACAACATCAAACTCTTTCGTGAGTTCGTAGAATTCGCGGTCGCTCTGCAGCTTCGCGATCATGTCTACGTGGAGCGTCAGCAGAGCGCCCTCATGAAAGCTCTCTACCAACTCTTGCATGGTGAGGTTGTCCACCTCCATGTTGAGGATCGGTATCTTTTCAGCCATCTCATTCACCTCCAAAGCGCCAGTACTTATCGACCAGATCTCGGGTGTTGCGAATATTCTGGGCGGACGAGGCTCCGAAGACGATCGACTCAAGCTTCGGGAGCTCACACACCCACTTGATAGCATCCTCGGGGTGGATGGCGCCCGAAGCAAAGACCGACATCGCGACCGGACGGAACTGTTTGTTGCGGAGGCACTCCACATAGGCGTCGACGCCGCCACACATCCGAAAACCGATCTTGTTGATGTTCGAGCACACGATCGGATTCTCAATCCCCACATCGATGAGCACGTCGACCAGCCGCGGCATGTTCATGCTGAAGAACCCAACCTCGGCGTCGTACTTGTTTTTGACGTGGTCGGCGAAGGCCGGAAACATGTCGCGCATGTCGAATCCGAGAAGGAGGTCGGTGACGACGTTCTGGAGGAACACGACCGGGGTCCTGGCGCCACGAAATCGCTTCATTTCGGCGTCGACGAGCAGCCTCATGAGGGCGTAGAGATCTTGCGTCACCCCGGCCATGGCGCCCCGATAAACCGTCTCTAAGATGCCTCCCGGCGCGAACTTCTTGAGCGTGCCGATGATTCCGAGCTCCCCGACCGCGTTGGCGTATTTGTGAGCGTAGGGCATGCCGGGATAGAAGGTGAAGTCTGGATAACGCTCTGGTTCGGCCTTTACGATATCGACAACTTCACCAATGCGATCGTGGGTCGTGCACATGAAGGTTTTGATACCTTCATCGTAGGCGGTACCCAGAACCCGCATGATCGATGCGGTATCCCGGAACTTCATCGCCTGGGCGCGCGCCTTTTCCTCCGACATATGGTTCACGCCGAAGAATTGATTGTCGCCGAAGAGAAGACGTTCCATCAGGTGGCTCCTGCAGTGGCCCTAGTTTCGTCGGCCTTTTTGATCATCCCAAGCACCTCGTCGGTGGCGTAGGCGCTGGCGAACGAATTGTCTCCGTCCAAGCGGTTCTCGCGAACGTTGGCAATGAACGCGTCGAGCTGACTCGAGTATTCTTCTCCGCGGAGGTAGTATTGCACGGGAGGCTGCAGGTCGGTGATGTACTTGATGTTCCAACCCTGCTCGTAACCCTCGAGGCCCGGGTCGGCGTTGGCGTGAAAGCGTAGCTCCTGGCGGTCGACGACGACCTTTCCTTTGTTCCCGTAAAGAGTAAGAATCGTGGTCATCTTACGATAAGTCGTGTCCGACCAGTTCGTCGTGAGCTGCCCAGAAAGGCCGCCTTTGTACTCGAATGTTGCGTAGACCGCATCATCAACCCCTTCGGAAAAAATCGAGCTCAGGTATGCCCCTCTTACCGCCCGAGGTGGACCGACCATCCAGTTCATGAGGTCCACGACGTGAGATGCATAGTCCTGGAGGCAGCCGCCACCTTCTGATTTCTTGGAGCGCCACGTGGAGGTCTTGGGCCGGGTCACGACTTGACCGTAGGCCTCACCGCTCACGTGGTGGAGGTCTCCGAGCGCCCCCGCGGCAACCAAACGGCGAGCTTCGGCGAAGGTGCCGATAAAGTGATTGTGAAAGCCGACTTGGTTGACCCGCTTCTTCCGGATCGCGAGCTGTACCAGCTCTCGCCCCTCGTCGAGAGTGAGGGTGAAGGGCTTCTCGAGGAAGACGTGCAGATCCTTCTCGAGGGCATACTTGGCGAATTCGTAGTGGGTCTTCGTCGGGGTGGCGATCACGACCGCGTCGAGTTGCGACTCGTCGATCATGCGCCGGTAGTCTTTGTGGATGCTGACCTTGGTGTGTTTCTTGAGTCCGCTGTTCAAGAAGATGTTGGTGTCGGTGACCGCCACGAGCTCGGCGTCTGGATGCGCGTTGATGATCGCAAAGTGCGATATGCCCATCTTGCCGAGCCCGATAATTCCTATTCTGACCATGGTGGCTCGCTCGCGAGGGTGCTTTAGCAGGCCCCCGTCACCGTCACAACTGAACTGAGCTCGTCGAAGACGCGTGTGAGACACTCGTCGTGGTGGTTCATTCGGAGCCAGCGCCATCGATGGCTGCCAACTGTTCCGCGTTCGGCTACGCAGCCGGTCTAGGGGGCCTCAAAAAGTGCCCAGAGCCCGTCGGGTCAGCGTTGGAACCGCAGACCGTTCAGCAACCGGCTCGAGCCTTCGCCAGCCCAACCGCCAGTGCCGGGACGCACGCGCCGCCGGCTCCTTGGTGCTCGAAGTACGCCAGGCGGGTTATCGCCCAGCCGGCTCCCGGGTCAGCCCGGGCCGGCGACTTGATGCGTCGCCCGGAGCGATCGGGGTGAGCGGGCCTTCAAGGCGGCTGGTCCATCTTCTACGGGTTCGCACGCCATTGCCACTCGTGATGGCCCCACGGCCTTGATGTCGCCGCCGCGGTCGCCCGCGCCGCGATCTCACCTGCCGCAGCCGACGAGACGTCACCGTCGGGCACGCCTGCACCCCCGCCGTCGGCGAACGTCTTCGTACTTTGCCTCCGCGCGCGACCAGGCCCGTCGAAGGCAACGACGACATGAGGTGGCGAGCAGGACGGGTTGTCAAAGCGTGAACCTCGGTGCCTGGCGCGCAGGTTCGGTCCCCGATGTGGTTTCGACACCGAAAGACGCCATCGGACAGAATCGAACCCCTCACGTCCGAACGCAAGGGAGCTCCTCCCATCGTCGACCCCTTTGGCTTCCAGCGGCTCGGCACGGGGGCTGGGTGCCTCATTCATGCGCCACATCTTCGCGGCCGCTGGCCTCCGAGCCTGCTCGCGCCGCCGCAACCACGTTGAAGGACCGCCGCGAACGACGGGCTCGCTGGCGCACGAACTCGTCCTCACGGTGCGGAGCCTCGACATCGACTGGGCCCCCCAATCCACGACTTGGATGGGGTCTACGGCCCCCAACGTCGAGCGATTGACCGTTTCATTTCGTTCGGCACCCGCCTTGCGGGATACGGTGATGTGGTGTCTCGTCATCCGTTGCTCTACACGCTGGTGGTACTCTACTCAGCGTCCTCCGCGGCGTGCACAGGCCGCATTGGCTCGTCGGGCGTCGATGGACCGTCCTCATCCGAAGATTCGCCGACGAGAGTCGTTTCCGATCAACCGGGTGAGACGCCTCCCTCCGACCCGCCGCCTGCGGAAATCCCAGCGCCTGCGTTTCGCCCCCTAGAGCCCCTCGTCCGCCGCATGAGCAGCGACGAGTATGTTTACACGGTTCAGGACGTGCTCGGTGTTCGCCTCACGGAAGCCCAAAGAAGCGTCATCCCGGTCGATCGGCCGTTGGCGGGCTTCGTGAGGACCGCGAGCGGCCAAACGACGCTACCCGACCATGTCCTGGCCTACGCGGAGTTGGCGGAAACGATCGTCGCCGACCCGAGCTTCGACCCGTTCTTGAACGCTCATGCATCCTGCCGAGAACTCGAACGACAGTGCGCCGAAGCGTTCATCCGATCGGCGGGACCGCTTCTGTTTAGACGACCCGTAACCAACAGCGAAGTGGCGACCTATGCCGACCTGTTTACCGAAATCGCGGCGGAGAATGGCTTTGACCGCTCGCTGCGAGCGGTGGCGCAGGCTCTCCTTCAATCACCGTCGTTCTTGTACCTGCTCGAGCCTGAATCGACCGAAGATCAATCGATGACTGGGTACGCGATGGCCACCCGGCTGTCGTTTGCGCTGTGGTCTTCTTCGCCGGATGCAGAGCTTTATGCGGCCGCGGGGCGGGGAGATCTCGATACCGTCGATGGCGTGGTCGCCCAGGCGACTCGAATGCTCTCGGATGTCGACAAGATGCGCCGGGGTCGGTCCCGCTTTCTGGCCGATTGGGCGCGCCTCGAGAGTCTGCCCGACGACGACGGCCTGCGGTCCGAGCTGATCGAGACGGCACAGGCGTTCTACACGAACTACGTCGAAGCCGATGGCGACCTCTTCTCGATCTTCGCCGCGCCGTCCGCCGTGTTGACGCCCGCCTTGGCCGAAGGCTGGGAGCTACCGAGTCAGGGCTCAGGGCTTCGCGCGTACGACACGACGGGACGACCGGGGCGACGAGGTCTGCTGGCCCAGCCGGGCGTCGTGGCCGGCATGACGAACGCGGATGGAGGCTCCATTGTCGCCCGAGGCCTGTTCCTTCAAGCGCAGCTGTTCTGTGGCGAGCCGCCGGACCCGCCGCCCTCGCTCCAGGCGACCATCGAAGCGTTCGTGGCCGAGCAACCCGCCGATGCATCGACGCGAGCGATCGCCGACATTCGCTTGGAGCGGAACGCGTGTGGCAGCTGCCATCGTCAATTCGATCCGCTCGCGTTCGGGTTCGAGCATTTTGACTTTCGTGGTCGCTATCGAACCGAAGACGAGTTCGGCAATGCGATTCGGATCGATGGCTGGGTTCCCGGCGTGCTCACCGGCGGCGCTGACCAGCCCTACGATAACTTCGAACAGTACATGGCCACCATTAGCGAAACGGTCCTGGTCCGACGCTGCCTGGTCCGTCGCCAACTGGAGTTCCTTTTGGGCCGGCGACTGGGCGGCGACCAAGAAGCCGCGGTCCGCGCCATCACCGAGGCAACCGCTAGCAACGGGGGGCGGCTCGAAGCGTTGGTCCTCGCCGCCGTCGCTCATCCCGTCTTCCGAACGACCGGACCCCGAGGAGAATGACCATGTTCCGGAACCGAATCGATCGACGAACCTTCTTGCGCGGCGCCGGCACGGTAGCGATCGCCTTGCCGTTTCTAGAGGAGATGGTGCGACCCCGAGCAGCGTATGCCCAAAGCACCAATCCGCCCACTCGCCTCATCACCGCGTTTTTCGGTCTCGGGCTAGACCCAACCTGGCAAACAGACTTCAACGGCCCCCTCGAGCCCTATCAACCGTTCGCGAGCAAGGCCGCGTTTTTCTCCGCCAACATGGGGCAGGGCTCGGCCGGCGGTGCTCACTGCAACACGTCTACCGTGGTGTTCGTGGGTGAGCGCCAACGGGATGTCAACATAGCTGGCGGAGCGTCCATCGACCAGATCGTCCGGCGGGCGGTGGACCCCACGGCCGCCACGTTGGTCAGTGGCTTGTGGTGGCGACGGGGCGCCTGCGACGCGCAGGCCCAGCGCGTATACAACCCCGACGGGACTCCGAGGCCGCCTATCAAACGACCGTCCGAAGTTTTCGATCGAATCTTCGGCGCCTATATGCCGCCTTCTGACGACCCGGACCCTGCCGCCGAAGCCCTCCGGCGAGAAAACCGGATCAAGCGGAGCATTCTTGATACCGTTCTCGGTGAGTACCAAAGTCTGACCGGTGCTCGCTCCCCTCTCGGGGTGGCGTCGAAGCAGAAGATCGATCAGCACTTGGCCTCGATCCGAGAGATCGAGACACAACTGGCCCCCGCCGACGAAGTCATCGATCCGAGCGAGATGCCGCCCGCGGAGTGCCCGGTCGCGGGTCGCCCCAACGATCCCCCGATCGCCGACTACGACCGCTTCACTTACGGCACCGGCAACGGCGCCCCTGTGCTCGCGTGGCAAGACGTCGAGCGAGTCTTTCACCTGCACGCCGACCTATTCGCCCTCGCCCTTCGTTGCGATCGGGTGCGCTACGGCAACCTCATGTTCGAATCCGCGGGCGGGCACACCAACCTACAGGGCACCTACTCCGCTCTGGGTGAATCGACCAACTTCCCCGGAACCTCGCAGCACGACTCCTATTTTCACGGCAACCAACGAAACCACGCGCGTCTGTATCAGCATTTCGCGCAGACGAATCTGGCCTACTTTCTATCGGCTCTGGACGACCAGCAGTATCTTGAGGCGAATGGACGCACTGTTCTCGATAACACGACGGTGGTCATCGGCACGGAATACGGCTGGAACCATAGCAAGGATAACGCGTTTCACGCCGTACTCGGCGGCGCCGGTCGCTTCGTGTCTGGTTTCTTCACCGACCGCACCTTGAACTGCATCGATCTCTACAACGCCATCCTTCGAGGTCACGGCGTACCTGCCAATATTGGGTTGGCGACGAACGTCGCATCCGAAGGCGACGCGAGCGTTCTCTTGGCGTAGTCCAAACGACTTCCGCCGGCTGTTGACGCAAGAGCTGATATCGCGCCGCAAGAGCGTCTTATCCAGAGCATGTAACAACATGCCGAGCAGGCCTGACTCGGCGCGTTGAATGGAACCTTCGCGTTGCCCAGGCTCCCGATACGGTCATGTTGCAAGAACGTCATTCACAGCCTTCTCGGCTTGGGTAGTTTTTCGCCTCCTTGGCCCTAGCCATCAATTCTGAACTGGGAGGATAGACATGGACATTCTAACGCGCGCTTTCACGATCTCCGCTTTGGCGTTCTGCGGTACGGGCGCCATCGCGAGCACCGCCTACGCCGAGGGCTTTCGTGGTGCCGATAAAACGTTCGAGCGCATCGCCAGCTTCTCCGTCTACACCAACAACGTCGACCGTTCCGAAGAGACGGTCGCCGAGATCATCGACGTCAGCCGCAACGGCAAGACACTGATCTACACCGACGCCGAGACGCAGCGGCTCGGCTTCATCGACATCAGAAAGCCCGATCGGCCTCGGCCGCGGGGCACCGTCAGCCTTCCCGGCGAGCCCACTTCCGTGTCGGTCGCTGGCCGGTTCGCGCTCGTTGGCGTCAATACGAGCGATTCGTTCACCCACCCCAGCGGCGTTCTGGCCGTCGTACACATTCGCCGCCAGGAGATCGTGGCGACGCTTCCGCTCGCCGGTCAGCCCGACTCGCTGAAGGTCAGCCCCGACGGCCGCTACGCCGCCGTCGTCATTGAAAACGAGCGCGACGAGGACATCGTCGTGAACGGCGTCGAAGGCGGCCTGCCGCAGCTTCCGGCCGGCCTTCTGCAGATCGTCGACCTCAAGGGACCACCCCGGCGTTGGAAGATCCGCGATGTCGCGTTGACCGGCCTCGCGGCCCTGGGAGGAAGCGACCCCGAGCCAGAGTTCGTCGACGTCAACGAGGACAACCTGGCCGTCGTCACCCTCCAGGAGAACAATCACCTGGTGGTCGTGGACCTCAAGACCGGAAAAATTGTCAACGACTTCGGCGCGGGCGCGGTGACCTTGGATGGCGTCGACGGGACCGAAGACGGCGTCATCATCCTCAACGAAACGCTGACCGACGTGCCGCGCGAGCCGGACGCGGTCGCTTGGGTCGGTCCCTACGCGTTTGCCACCGCCAACGAGGGCGATTTCCTCGGCGGCAGCCGAGGCTTCACCGTCTTCGGCGTGGGGGGCCGCGTTCGTTTCGATAGCGGTACTTCCTACGAAGAGCTCGCCGTTCGCCACGGCCACTATCCGGAGGATCGCTCGGAAAACAAAGGCAGCGAGCCCGAGGCGGTGGAGTTCGGCCAATACAAAGGTGACAATCTTCTCTTCGTAGCCTCGGAGCGCGGAAGCTTCGTCGCGGTGTATGAACTCGGCCTGCTCGGCCGTCCGAAGAAGCTCGTTCAGTTCTTGCCCACCTGCCTGGGGCCTGAAGGCCTGCTGGCGATCCCCGAGCGCAACCTGTTTGTCGTTTCGTGTGAGGTCGACGACCCAGAGTTCGGCGTGCGCGCGACCGTGACCATCTATGAGCGCAGCGCGGACGAGGTGGTCTACCCGCAAATCCTGTCTGCGAACGACGCCAGCGGGAAACCGATTCCGTGGTCGGCCCTGTCCGGCATGGTCGGGACCGGTGACGGCGACGAGCTGCTCGCCGTGTGGGATTCTTTCTACAGCGAGAGCCGTATCTTTACGATCGACGCGTCGAATTCGCCGGCCGTGATCACCGACGCGCTCACCATCAATGGCGGGACCGGCAACTTCGACCCTGAAGGCATCGCGATCGCACCCGATGGCACTTACTGGATTGCCAGCGAGGGCAACGGCTCGGGCTCGCGGGCCAACCGCTTGCTCCAGGTCAATGCCACCACCGGCGCCGTCATCGCCGAGATCGGCCTGCCGGCGGACATCGAGGCGTGTCGCGCCGCTTCGACCAACCGCGGCAGCCTTGGCGGCGGCTTCGAAGGCCTCGCCGTCGTCCCAGAAAACGGCGGCTACAAGGTGTTCGTGGCTCAGCAGCGAGGCTGGGACTACACGACGGCAGACTGCGAGGCCAAAGATGACGACCCCGCCGGCGTCAACATGGGTGAACCTACCGATACCCGAATCTGGATCTACGAACCGACCACCGGCACCTGGAGCAGTGTGGCGTGGGCGCTCGAACCCGTCCCCGCGAACGCCTCTTGGGTTGGTCTATCGGAGATTACGCGCCTGCCGAACGGTGAGTTCCTGCTCATCGAACGTGACAACCGCACCGGCGACTTCGCACAGCTGAAGACGGTGGTGAAGGTCGACCTGCTCGGCGACGCCGACGGCCGCATCGACCGGGCCGACAAGGAGGTCCTCGACATCCTGCCCGTCCTTCGTGAGGGCAATGGTTGGATCACGGACAAGCCCGAGGGTCTCGCGGTCGGCGCCGATGGATCGGTCTTCCTGGTCACCGACAACGACGGCGTGGACGACTGGTCGGGTGAAACGACCTTCGTCAATTTAGGCAAGTACTCCCGCCTGTTCTAAGTCGAAGAAGACCTGGCCGGTCTTTGCATCCCCGCCCCGTCGACACCCCGCAGAACCCCCTCGAGGTCTACGTCCGGGTGGCCACCCCATACATCGACGACCCGCCGAATCATCACCCGGTAGAGGTACACGGCTGACCAGAATACTCTGTTCGAAGTCCAAGGCGCCGAAAAGGAATAGCCGTGGTCCTGCCTCAGGTTGTTTACTGGCGTCGGTGTTGTCCGACTCATCCGCCGAGGGGGAACAATGTATTACGTCATCCAGGGTAAGTTCATTATCGCGAAGCGGGGCTTAGGACCGTACCAGCCCGATGGTGACACGGTCCGATTTGCGCCTGACGATCCCGGTCTCGTCCAGCGCCTTCCTCGTCGAGGCTCAGGCCCCAAAGACCCGCCGGCCGTACGTTTCGAAGCGGTCGATGCGCTCGAAAAAGAGCAGGAGACCAAAGGCGCCATCGCTGCTCGGGACCGCGTCTTCGAACTTCTCGGGCTCGCTCAGGATTCGATCAATGCGGGAACCGATGGCTTTACGATTCACTCGGCGAAGGCCGGCGAAGCGCGGGGATACGTTCTTGCGAACAGTCTCGACAAACATGGTCGACTGATCGCGTTTCTGTTCACTGGGGACCCCGCACACACCGACGGCGCGTTGATCGACCCAGACCTCGACGACATCCGCGGGAGCGTCAACCAACTGCTCATCGAAGAAGGCCTTGTGTATCCAACGTTCTACAGTACGCTGTCGTCGCGGTTGCGAGACGGACTAGCTCAGGTGGCCCAACGAGCACGAGGTGATGGGGCCGGTCTTTGGGCCCGTGCGGTGGGGACACCGCAGAGATTCGCGCGAATCCCCAGTGTGTCGACCCTGAGCAAACTGGTTCTGTTTCCTCCGCTGCACCGCCGGCTAGATGATTATCTACGGTCTCATCGCGGGTTCGACGGGCTCGCGAGCTGGCTGCGATCCGACCCCGTCCACCGCAATAAAGCGGTACGGATCATCGCCGATGACACCCAGACGGACCTCCCGGGCATCCTCCGGGCCGACGGCCTTCTCATTCAGTTAAAGTATCATCCGGAAGAGTTTGTCTTCGTGGATGGCCCCCCGATCGAAGTTCCCGAGCCAGAGCCGATCCCAGAATTACCGGAACCGGCGGCGACCGGAGATATCGTCATTGTCGGGGTACTGGCGAATGCCAGCGGGCCCGAACGCGGCAAGGAAGCGGCCACGCTTCTCAATACGACGGCCACTCCCATCCGGTTGGATGGTTGGACCATTCGCGACAATTCCGGCATCGAGAGGCTGACCGGGGTGCTACCAGCGGGCCGAACGGAGCGGGTCCTCTTCCAGGCCCTACAACTCGGAAACAGGCAAGACAGCCTGACCTTATTGAATCCCAACGAGGAAGTGGTGGACCACGTGCACTGGATCGACGCTGAAGAGGGGCGCACGCTCATCTTCGAATGGCCACGCGTCCCGAAGAATGAAGACTGACGCGGTGGCCCCCCGACCGCAGGTATCCCAGTAGGAAAGCAGGGGCAGAGGTCGTCGAGTCATCTTCGGCGACGTTCGTTGCGCGCCCGCTGTCGGAGGGAGGGCAAGATCAAGCCGCCGCGAAGGTCTGGCAGGCAGGCGGTGCCGATACGGTCGCAACATTGATTGCATCCGCTTGGCACTCGAAGTCAACGTTGTGCTTGCAGCCGGCTACCTTGCAAGCGCCCACGCCCGCAATTTGAACGCTGCTCACATGAGCCGCAGAGATACCGAGGAAAGTATCACAGCCTGGAAAGCTGCCGTCGCCGATGGTGATGGCTCGAGCACGGCATCCGTTTTGGGTGTTGTACGCGCAAACCGATGCATCGCAACGGCTGACTTCGGGCATCTGGATGGTCTTGGCAATCATCGTGACCTCTTTCTTTCTCAGAGATGGCGACCTGCGCCTCTCCGTGACCGGGCTGCTTTTCTCGCCGCCGGACGCCGCTGTCAACATGGACTGCACCAGATACCCAAGACTCGTTTGCGAATCACTATCAAGAACAACGAGACGGCGAATGAGGGGGCCCGAGGCGACATTGCGATCAAGTCTCATGTACACGGCGGCGGCGGAACTCCACGCGCCGTATCGATCGACGGGATATGGACGTAACGACACGCTTTGCGCGACACCGCCGACCGATGGATTCCGTTCTTCGTGCTCGTTGAGAATTGGTTTCCGGTAGGGACGGGCCTTTCGGCCCGCCCCCCGGACAGATTCCGGCGAGCGCTGCTAACGCACCGGGCTCCTACCTTGGGTACTGACGCGCAGACGTTGGATCGGAAAGG